>BTXY01000001.1:0-233143 GCA_036987155.1 Candidatus Microsyncoccus archaeolyticus
TAAATATCTATTAGTTTCTTTGGTTTTGTTCGGAGTAATGATTGCTCCAGGTCTCGTTGGAGCAGATACAATTTCCATAGTTAGTGATACAAGTGTTAATGTTTGTGGACCAATAGATCACTATGCAACCATTGATTCTTCTGATTGGGGGACCTCAAATTCAGCTGTAGTAACATGGAAACATCCAAATTGGCCAATAATATCAGGCGCAAACTGGATCTCAACTGCTTACTACACAGAAAATACAAGACAATCTAGTTGGAGAATGTTTAGTGATACTATCGAAATTCCTGCTTGCTCAACTGAAATCTCTGGATCAATAGAAAAAATAACAGCAGATAACGCTGAAGAAATTTACCTAAATGGTATTCTTGTTGGAAGTGACGGGGAAGTACAAGGAACATCAATTGACAATCAAGAATGGAATACTATTAAAACATGGGAAATAACTGATTATTTGCAAGAAGGAACAAATGAATTAAAAATCATTGTAAGAAATTATGCTTATAATACAGACTCGCCAACAGTTAATCCAACTGGTTTAATCTACAAGGTAACAGTAAATTATACTCCTGATAATGATTGTGATAATGACGGAGTTCCCAATACAGAAGATTTTTGTCCCAATACACCAACCGAAGCAGAAATATTTACCGAACCATACGGAGTTCATAGATGGTATTGGAATGGCGAAAACTGGATGCAACAACCAAATAAAGCAGGAAAAGTTAACCATAAAACATTTTTGATAGAAGACACATATGGTTGCAATTGCCATCAAATCCTTGATATTTTAAAAGAAGCTGGCTTAGGAGAATTTGGAGGTCATTACAAATTTGGATGCAGCACTAGTATTCTTGAAGATTTTAATAAAGATTTAAACGACGGAGAAATTGACGGAAAATACTTTATTGAAACAGTTACTGTCCCTGCAAATAAATCAACAAACACATTATCAACTAATCCTTTGGCTTTAGGTGTTAATTACACTCTCAAGGCAAGAGGAACAGCTAGTGCTGGTGACAACATTCAGTTTGATGCTAGATATTCTTTTAGAACAGGAACATCAATTACTTGGACAGACGCAGTATCTACTTATGAAGGATATGGTGTTACTTTATTAGATTTATTGGTCAATGGATTAACTCCATGGGGAGACTACAATGCTTCTCACGAATACGAAACTGTTATTCCAGGGACTGGAGTTAATGCAACTTTCAGAATCTACGACATTTATTATCCTAATAATTCAGGAAATCTATACGTAGATATTTACGCTAATCTATAAAAAATACTAAAAAACAACAGAAACCTCCGTTTAAAGCGGAGGTTTTGATATTGTGGAAAAAAGGGGGAAAATTAAATACCTCTTGACAATTAGTATTTTGTGTTGTATAAGAGTAGAGCATAGAAATTACAAACTATGCTTTTTATTAAGCAAATAAAAGAAAAAGAGCTGTTTTAGGACGCCGAGCTAGTTGTTAATCCTCCTCAGTTTCGGCGCCCTAAAATAGTTCTTTTTTATTACTACAATCCTTTTTGTTAAATTTATCATTCTTGACAAAAATATTTTTCTGAGTAGTATGAATAATGCACTCAGAAAAAACTGAATGCAAAAAGGGTATTAATAAAAATAATATCTAACTAAAAGGGGGAAGTTAGATAGAATTAATGGTGTCTTTTTGTACTAATACATTAAGGGCCAATACTTACGCTTACAGAACAAACTGGGGAGCATGTTTTCTTGCGATTATTAACAAGTGAAGTCTGATCTTCGCTTTTTTGTTATTTAAAAATGCGAGGATTGGACTTTATTGACAACAAAGGTCGACCAGGAAGTTCAATTTTAGTCCTTCAAAATATAATAAGGGGGGGGACAAAATACTTCTTTCGTCTTCTAAGAAATACTTAGAAGAATAAAAATGTGCGAAAATATTTAAGATTATAAATTAATATTCGTTTCAATTTAATAGATTGAACGGATAAACACAATGAATAAGAAAATATTAATTAGTTTAAGCGTTATTGCTGTTGTAGCAGTTATTGCTATTGGTGGAACTATCGCTTATTTTAGCGATACAGAAACTTCAACAGGAAATACGTTTATGGCTGGTACTTTAGATCTTAAAGTAGACAACACTTGCCATTACAATGGCATGGTATGTTCAGAACAAGGTTACTGGGAAGAGGAAGAATGTGGTTCTTCAACATATAAAGAACTTATTGGACAGCCTTGTACTTGCACATGGGTAGCAAAAGATTTAAATGGAGACCTATTCTTTAATTTTACTGATATAAAACCAGGAGATTACGGTGAAAACACAATTAGCTTACACGCTGATTACAATGATGCATATGTTTGTGCAATAATAGATGGTTTAACAAACTATGAAAACGATTGTTCTGAGCCAGAATCTAAAGTTGACTTAACTTGTGGAGAACCAAACACAACTGGAAAAGGATCAGGAGAATTACAGGACTATATCCGTCTTCAAATCTGGAGAGACAATGGTGTTGGAGAACCAGGACAAATAATTGGAAGTTGTGATAACGTCTACCAACAAGGTGAAATTATTTTAGTCGAAGATACTGTAATAAACAATAATTCTGGTGCATGGGAACTTTACTCACCTGCCTTAGGAGCATTAAAAGGAGACACAACAGAATGTATTGGAATAGCTTGGTCTGTTCCAGGTGAAACCGGTAATATAATTCAAGGAGACGAATTAGTGGCAAATATTAGCTTCTATGCTGAACAGGCAAGAAATAATGGTGATTTCCGATGTGTACCAGTCTCACAAAGAGAAATTATTTCAACTGAAAGTACAACTTGGCCAGCATTTACAAATTCATGGCAGACAGATGCTCGTTGGGGTGATGGAGGAACTACTGCAATGCAAAACGAAATACGCATTGGCCTAAATGGTAGCACTCCCATAGTCCAAACTCATACAGATAACACAACTGGTTTATGGAGAAATAATGTAGTGGAAGACTTTACTTTGGTTTATAACGGTTCTGGAGATGCCACTTTCACGGTTGGAGATAAAACAATAAATACTACTTCAGCGGGATTGTTAATAGGTGGAACAAACCTAGGCCTTACGGTTAAATTAAATACTGGTGTAACGGGTGGATTAGTAGAATTAACAGATGTAAAACTTGATGGCATAACACCAACTGGTCCTGATTCTGCATCAGTAAATGTTAACGGAACTAAGGCTACTCTGACACTTAGTGGAGATACTCAACTTTCAGATGGATTTACACTAACCGGTAAAATAAAAGCCTCATGGACTACTATTACTGGTTCTGGTGGCGAACAACTTGCGCTACAAGTTTCTGTCGATTAATAAATTTAAGTTAGAAAAATATGAATAAAAAACTAATTACCAGTTTAAGTATTATAGCTCTGGTTGCTATTGCAGTAATTGGTGGTACTATAGCTTACTTCAACGATACAGAAACTTCATCTGGAAATATTCTTGTTGCAGGAACTATGGATTTGAAGGTTGATCACTTGTGGCAAACATATAATGATGTTGCTTGTAACACTTGTGATTTGACTCTTATTAGCAACACAACAAACATGGTAATCGCAAAGAACGATGTTCTTTTTGATCCCGCTTATCCTGCAGTATTTGTTACATATATTCACCCAAGATGGACAGCACAAAATGATCCAACTCTTTCAGCAGCAGGTGCTAAATGGATTTGGGAAGACGATCCAACAAAAACAGAAGACTTAACAAATAACGCTGTTTATACATTCAGAAAAACATTTGAATGGTATGGACCGGTTATTACTTCAGATCTATGGTTTGCAGTTGGTTCAGACAATAGCGTAGAAGTTTGGTTAAACAATACGAAAATAGGAGAAAATACTGGAGAATATGGTTATCAACAAGAAAACATGCTACACATTCCCGCAGCATCAATTACTGGACTTATAAATCAAGGAGAGAACAAGCTTGAATTTAAGGTTAAAAATTGGGCTTTAGCAGGAAGCACTCCAACATCAAATCCAGCTGGATTGATTTATAAGTTTTATCTAAGTGGAGATTGCCAAGGTTCTTGGTTTAAATCTCACTGCAGACTTTGGGGAATGAAAGACTTAGTTCAAGGAGATACATTCTTCAATTTTGACGATGTAAAACCAGGAGATCGTGGCATAAATGTTATAAGCTTACATGCTTATGACAATGATGCTTATGCTTGTTTGATAACTGGAGATGTTGTTGACGCAGAAAATGTTCGCATTAATCCAGAAGTTGTAGCAGGTGATACTACTGAAGAGGAGGGAGAACTATCTGATTATATTAAATTCTTCGTATGGGAAGATGACAATGATGGTGTCTATGAAGGAGAACCAATAATTGCTGGACCAAATTCTTCTTTTGAAGCAGCCATCGGAGAAATCTCTCTTACCGAGTCTAATACCAAATATATTGGATTAGCTTGGTGTGCTGGAGAACAATCATTAGACGGAAACGTAATCGAATGTGACGGTTCAGGAATGAGTAATATTACTCAAACAGACTCATTAACTGCATCTATTACTGTTTACGCAGAGCAACAAAGAAATAATGCAGAGTTTGATTGTGATAATGTACACTTAGCAGATTAAAATACTGTTTACTTAAACCTTTTAGATTGCCTCAGCTAGATTGGGGCAATCGATAAAGGTTGAAAGTAAAGATAATTATTAAGCATAACAAATGAATATTTCTAAAATCATATATTACACATTTGTCGTCTTTCTCTTGACGGTAGCTATTTTATTGATTGTATCAACCATTCCAGTAACAGGGAATATAAAAATAATGACTGTTCTTTCAGGATCAATGGAACCAGCAATAAAAACAGGAAGCGTAGTAATTGTAAAACCATTTAACGATTACAAAATTGGAGACGTTATAACCTTTAATGAATCAAAAGGAAAAGCTCCGATTACACATAGAATATATGATATTAAAGTTGTTGATAGCGAATCAGTATATATTACAAAAGGGGACGCTAATGATACACCAGATCAGATTGAAATAAAGAAGAAGGATGTTGTTGGAAAAGTTCTAATCAGTGTGCCTTTTGCAGGATACGCAGTAGACTTTGCAAGAAAACCATTAGGATTTGCTTTAATAATAATTATTCCAGCAGCCGTTATAATCTTTGATGAAATAATGAAAATTTATGCAGAAATTAAAAAGAAAAAAACAGAATAGAAAAAAGAAGCCAATAAATATTTTCAAAGCTCTATCATTGAAAGTAGCTGTTTTAGGTATTATTGCTTCACTAAATTGGATTAGTCTTTCTGTTATAGGTCAAACTATAGCATATTTAAACGACACAGAAACTTCAACAAGTAATATTTTTGCTGCCAGCATTTTAGATTTCGAACTAACTTCGGACAGCGATTTTACTCCAACTCCAATTAAATTAGGAGAATCAACAACAAGAACAATCGATATTCTTAATTACGGAAATCAACACAAATACAAAGTAAGCGCCATTAACTTTTCGGGAGATATTTGTGATTATTTAATACTAGACGCAAATCTTAACAACGGGCAAGTAACATATTCTGGATCATTAAAAGATTTTATTGACTTTGGACCAACAGTTTATACTGATCCATCTAGCTGGTTTTTTACTTTAACATTGCCTTCTGATGCTCCAGAATCTGTTTTAGGACAAACCTGCTTGTTTGATTTTGTATTTTTTGGCTCTCAGACTAGAAATGACTTAGATTTTGGAAATGGATTCAAAGATACAGAAGAAATAACCAATAACATTAAAAGTTTGACTTGTGAGAATATCGAAATTCGATCACAAGGTTATTGGAAAAACCATTCTGAAGATTATATCTTACCTCAATTCTTGGGCAGCTATCCTAATGATATAGAAATAATTACAGCAGAAGATGCTGAGGCAATCTTTGATAACCATTCTTCTCTAATGCCAGATATTCTAAGAATACAATTATTAGCAATGAAGTTTAATATTGCTAAATTTGGATTAGGAGACTATTACATCCAAAGCGAAGGAAAAACAATTAATGAACTTGTAGCATATGCTGATCAATTATTAAGAGATAATGAATTTACAAGTGAAGAACTTGCTGAACTAGAAAGAGTAAAAGACATTTTAGATGATTTAAACACCGCAGAATATTTAAATTACTGTTATGAATTGCCAGCAGCACCACTTTTAATAATGTCTAGTATATCAAATGATGATAATAACGAAGAGGAATTCTTTAATGAAGAACCAATGCTTATGATGACAATGCTAAGTGGAACACCAGAAGGGGATGATGACCCAGAAGAACCTGCTGAAGAATTAGAAGAAGAAAATAATGAAGAACCTGAAGAGCAAGAAAAACCAGAGCAAACAGAGGAAAATCAAGAACAAACAAACGAAGAACCTGAAGAAAACACAAATCCAGAAGAAGAACCTCAATTATCTGAACCTCAAGGAGATATTATTACTGAAAACAATAATGAAGATCTCCCAGAAGAAGAACCAGCCATATTGCCTCAAGACCCAGAAGAACCTCAGCAAACAAAGGAGAACAATAATACACAAGAAGAAAATAGTGGAGGAGGAGAAACAACTAGCGAGATAATAACAGAAAACAATGAAGTGACAGAATAAACATATGAATAATTTCACAAAGACAATTTTAATTAGTTTTTTAATGGTAACTCTGTTTCCTTGTTTTGCTTTAGCTGGAGGAATACTAGACATATCATTTGAACAAACTCCATTATTTCAAGAATCAAACTTCCTCCCAGGAAACTCAATAGAACACTGGGTGAATGTAACAAATAAAAGTACTGAATCTCAACCTATTGGAATTGAGGTTGTTAATTATTCTTCTTGCACAGAACACTGCTTTTCTGATCAATTAAATCTTGTAATTAGTGATGGAACAATTGACTTATACAGTGCTTCATTAACAAGCTTCTTTAATGCAGGGGAAATAAAGCTATCTGACCTAGGAGCAGGAAACACTCAGAAATATTACTTAGAAGTTACTTTTATTCCTGAATCAGGCAATGAATACAAAACCAAAGAAACTAGTTTTGACTTTAAGATTGGCTCTTTTGGTAAAGAATCCATTGGAGGAGAAATACCTGGCGGAGGAGGTGGCGGCGGCGGAGGATATTCTGCAACAGGATTAATTATTACTAATGAAATAGCAAGCCCACAAGAGAGCAATGCTAATATTACTTGGTTAACAAATAAAGTAGCTACAAGTAGAGTTGTTTATTCTTCAGAATTTGAACCACATGTATTGCAATTAGATAATTTACCAAATTATGGATATGCTCATTCAACAATAGAAGACTCAACTCCAGTAATGAGTCATGCAATGTTAATTGAAGGATTGTCTTCTGGCACAACATATTACTTTAGATGTATTTCTAGAGGTTCTTTTGCAGTAAGCCAAGAGTTATCATTTACTACGCCTGGAGAGAAAAAACAAGAAACAGAAGAACAAGATACTCAAGAGGAAACTGTTCCTCAAGAAAAGCAGGGCCCTGTAGAAGAATTAATTGTTGCAGCAGAAAACTTCATTAATTCAGGAGAAGAAAACATAAACAATGGAGCAAAAACATTGTTTGGAGAAGAACCACAAGAATCTATTGGTAATATATATAATACATCTTTAGCAGCTTTAACTGATTTTCTTAAAAATATTAATTGGTGCTGGGTTTTCTTCTTAATAATACTTGTTTTAATTATTCTATTCCTTTTATCTAAAAAAGAAGAAGAGAAAAAGAGAAAAACATTATTCTGGTTAATTATTATTCTAATCATATTATTCTGCATTTACTGCCGTCCACTGTGCTTAGTACTATTAATCACTGCTATTATACTATTCATTATTTCTTTAATAATTGATTACTTTAAAAAGGAAAACAAGCCTCAATAATTTGATTTTAATAATCAAAAGGACTATTATATATCAAATGTACTTATTTGATCCTATTCAGTTTAAAGAATTTGGTTATGAGTTCTATGAAGGACCTGATTTTTATTACCGTTATCAAACATCTAAAAAATTATTTAAAAAGCATACATATATTCCTTTTGGACCTAATTGTGAAACAAAACAAGGGTTTTTGAATTTCTTAAAACATACTAATGAATTAGAAAAAATAACCATTGATTTGCCAATGATTTATAATCCAGAAACAAAACAAGAAGTAATTGAATTATTAAAGAAAAAAGGGTTTAAAAACATTCCATACAATCATCAAGACGAAGAAACTATTATCATTGATAAAAATGATTTTAGAATAAACACTAAGCTAAGGAATAAAATTAATCATGGACATAGTGTTTCTCAGATAATAATCAAAGAAAAATTAAATGAGAAAGAATTGAATGATTTATATAATATTTATTTAATCGCTAGCAAGAGAATTAACTTTGTTCCTAAGAGTATTGACATATTCAAGAAAATGTCTGAATCCTCCCTTGTTTCTTTGTGTTATAAAAACAATAATTTAATTGGTTTTGTATTTGGGTATGTGTTTAACAAAATATTAATGATTATGTTTACCGCTCAAAGCAACGAGGGCAGGGAATTAAGAATTGGACACGCAATGCACTATGATTTGTTTGAAAAAGCTTTTAATGAATATAATATTGATTTAATTGATTTCCATGGAGCAAGCAGAACAAAAGACAGATCCTATACTTCTTTTAAACAAGAGTTTTCTTCTAATTTTGTATCTCTCCCAGGAAGTTTTACTCGCTTTTAATTAAAGGAACGAAAACAAATCCCTCATATTTTTCTGTTTTCCCTCCTTTTTGTATTTTTAAGATATTGTTTCCAACAGGAATTACCATTGTTCCTTTGTCTTTTAATTGATTAATCAGTTCTTCTGGAACCTCTTTAGCTGAAGCTGAAACAAGTATTTTATCAAAAGGAGCTTTACTGGGAAGACCTAATTCTTTTTTTGCTTCAAATATTTTAACGTTTTTAAAATCATACTTAGAAATATTATTTCTCCCAAACTCAACTAACTCTGGTATTTTTTCTACTCCCAATACTTTTCCTTTTTCTCCTACAGCTTCTGCAAGTAATGCTGTTGTCCAACCAGAACCAGAACCAACATCAAGAATCTTTTCTCCTTTTTTTGGATTTAACAATTTAAGCATAAAAAACACAGTGCTTGGCTGAGATATTGTTTGATTAAACCCAATAGGAAGAGGATAGTCCTCATAAGCTTCAGATTCGTATTCTTTTAAAACAAAATCTTTTCTATCTATTTTCATTAATTTAATAATAGCAGGGAAATAAAAAAAGACCAATTATTTTCACTCGTTGGTCTTTTACGAGTATTCGTAACGCTGATAGATAATGGAGGCCACGTAAACGGTCCAGATAATCCAATAGATTACTCCGAATACAATGGTTATCCAAAACATGGTTTGAGTTAGCCAAGTTGCTTCAATTCCTGCAAGATTTTGAACCCAAGGAAATATCAAGCTTGACATTGCCCAATACTGGACTCCAATTCCTGCAAAAGGAATAAATGCAAGGACGCAAGAGAAGGAATAAAGTATTCCCAGGATAATCATGGAAAATACTCCGTTCAATCCTCCATAGACATAATAGCCAATAGATCCATAAAGGAGAATTAACCAAAATCCTATTTGCATGCTCTTAGTTCCATAACTGGAACTCTTTTCAAGGTCCAATGTTGTCATTTTTATCCTCTATTATATTATAACATATATTATTATATTGTCAATAGAGTTGTTAAAGTGGCTTATTTCTGATATGAATTAAATATGCTCATTTTACAAGAAAAAACAGTACCAATTCAGGAAAAGATTGCTGAAAAAAGGTTCACAGAAAAAGACGCTCAAAAAAGAGCAGAAAACTGGTATCAAAAACAAAAAAGACATTAATTGTCTTTTTTTTAATAAAAAGGAGGACTTTTTGTCCTCATGTAATCATGTTGAATGTGGTGATCACTGGCCTTTCTGTCCAGATACCCTGGAAGTCATTGTCCCTTGCGAACTTAGCAATTTCTTCTAGGTTCTCTGCAGGCCATGAATTCTCATCTTGTCCATCAATGTCGTGGAAGACAAGGATGAGCCACTTCTTTTCGTTCTTTGCTTGAATCATCCAGTCCTTAACCTCTTCTACCGTTGTTTCAGAGGTTACATTGACTGCCTTGAGCTCGTAGACTTGGTCTTCTGCCAATGGAATGTTGTTTAGACCAGGATTAATGGTCCTATGATAGAGATACTGAGTTGATGTAAGATTAAGTACCTCTTCATTGTATTTTCCATACGGAGAAGCAAATCCCCAGATGTGAAGGAAATTGCTTTCAAGAGAAGCTCTTGACCCCAAAATCTCTTCGCTTAGCTCAGTTTCATCAAGGGTAGTCAAATCGCTATACGTTTTGCCTTGCGACCCTATTTCCCAGGCATTATTTTGCAAAGCCCATAGCTCTGTTAAAGTCAAATGTCCTGGTTGTCCCACAAAGTCAGTTGGAACATATACTGTTCCTGTATACCCATACTTAGTAAGTATTGGGTAAGCTTCACTGTAAGCTGAATGATAAGCTTCATCAAAAGTAAAGGTTATCATTGGCTGAGTACAGTTACTTACTGGCTCTGCATTGAAATAGGATGGCACGGCAACAACTAGCAGAAGAATTACCACGCCAACAATTGGATGTTTAATACACGCGTGGATGGTTCCGCTTGACGGAGTTATTGGAGTGTATCCCATTTTATCACCTTTGAAAGAACTAGTTCTTCCCTTAAAAATTAGGGGTAATTAAAACATACAATTAAAATATTGATTTGTCAATAAAAAAAGATGGAGGTAAAAAATCCATCTTTTAGTGGCCTTTTTCCCAAACTTCTAGTTTTTTTCCTCTTATCCACTCTTCATAAAGAGCGTAAAAGAATAAACCATAATTAACAAAGGAAATCATCCACAAATATGGGTAATAGATTACGGCTTTTTTAAAACAACCGCATCTTTTGCCGTTGATTGCAACTACGGTTATGCCTATTACTACCTCTATAATGAAAAATAAAGTAAGAGCCAAAGAGATTTTTCCCAAACCTGAATTTAAAAGGGACCCAGAAATAAGGAAGTATCCAAATAGTGGTAGAAATGCCAAGGTTAATATACCCATTATCAAGTAAAATAAAATGAAAGCAGAAAGCTTTAAATTCTTTAAAAGGTCTCCCTTTACCATTGATACGCATTGGAAAAATCCTCTGTACCATCTTAGTACTTGGCCTCTAAACTGTGGCCAATTAGAAGGGTCTTTTGGAAAAGATATTGCTTCAGGGATAAACTTAATTTTATACCCAGCAATATGCGCTTTCCATGTTAAAGCCATGTCTTCAGCAATGTTCCCTTCTGGAAACCTGCCAATTTCATTTAATAGCTTTACATTAAAAGCTGAGAAACAGCCTGATGAAACCATGGGCATCGATACATGTTCTTGGGCTTTTTTAAATAACCCAATTCCATATAAGTATTCTATTAGTCTGGCTTTTTCCCAAAAGGTTTCTATTACCTGGGGGATAACGAATCCACAAGCAGAAAGAGTTTTTCTATCAGCTAATGCTGGCAAAATATATTCAATTGCTTTTGGATCAAGGGATGTATCAGCATCAACAGTAACCACTACATCAGTAGTTACAAAATCAAGAGCATAATTCTGGGCTCTTGATTTAGCTCCAGTGTTCTTTGGGGTCCTAACTACAGTAGTACCCATTGCTCTGCCTATGTCTCCTGTCCAGTCTGAAGAAGCATCATCAGCAACAATTATCTCAGTAATTGGATATGTTTGCTGCCTCATATTAAGGATTGTTTGACCAATAATTGCTTCCTCATTATATGCTGGAATTAGTATTGTTACTGTTGGTTTATAATCTAAATCAACTTCTTTTCTTTTTATTCCTAAAAAGAAAAGGCCTGAATTCTTAAGCTTTTCAGTAAACATGATTTTACCTCCATAAGTGTCAATGAACTTTAATTCAACTATACTTAACCATATTAAAGCGTGGTTGTCAATATAGATATAAAAATACTTTTATGTTAAAATATATTCATGAATAAATTAGTTTTAGTCAGACACGGAGAAAGTGTTTGGAACAAAGAAAACATATTTACAGGATGGGTTGATGTTGAATTGTCAGAAAAGGGGGTTAGAGAGGCAAAAAAAGCAGGAGAGATGCTAAAAGATTATTCTTTTGACTTAGCTTATACTTCATACCTCAAAAGAGCTCAAAAAACCCTTGAAATTATATTGCAAGAACTTAATTTAAATATTCCCATTAAAGAATCTTGGAGATTGAATGAAAGATTTTATGGCGCTCTTCAAGGAAAGAATAAAGACGACATAAAAAAAGAGTTTGGTGAAGAACAATTCAAGTTATGGAGAAGAAGTTATGAAACAAGACCACCAGCAATAACTAAAGAATATGAAATGTATCCTGGTAATGATATTAAATACAAAGATTTAAATGAAGAAGAACTTCCTTTAACAGAAAGCTTAAAAGACACTGAACAAAGAGTGGTGCCATATTTAGAAGAAGAAATCTTTCCTAATATTAAACAAGGAAAAAATATTATTATTTCTGCTCATGGAAACAGCATTAGAGCAATAGTTAGAAACTTAGAAAATCTTTCTGGAGAGGAAATAGCTCAAACAGAAATACCCCTAGGGATTCCTTTGGTTTATGAATTAGATGATTGTCTTAAAGTAATTAAAAAATACTATTTAGAGTAAGCTTGCAATTATTTTAAAAATATTATATGTTTTAAGTGTGCAATAAGCACATTTAAAATTGGGGTGATCTCTTGAAAAAAGCAATCTTCCTTATATTAATCATCTTTGTGGCCTTTCTAATTTCAGCTGGATGCAGCGACAGTGATCAAACATCGACTAGCAATAAAGAGATTAGGGTCATAACAGGCACAGTCAAAGATGTTAGGTTCTTTCCAGATGGATACGTGAACGAACCAACATATCAAATAATATTCGAGGATGGAAATTGGATTGTAATCGAAGAAACTTCACCAAGTTATTTTTCCGATGGTGCAGACGCAATAATTGGAGATGGTTTAAAGCTGAGAACCTTGAAAATAGGCGGAACATACATTATCACTCTTCAAAAATATGATTACAGTTCAATCTGGGAAGTTACAAACATAGAAAAAGTATAAGAGGTAAAATAACCTCTTTTTATATTGACAAAATCATATTTTGTGTTATTAATTAATCACAATACGTTCATTGAAAAGTGATGACTTATGAAGGAAGAAGCAGTTTTAGTTACTGGCGGAGCTGGATATATCGGCAGTCACATGGCAAGGCAACTTGTTCAAGACAACGAAACAGTAATTGTCTTTGACAATTTAAGTAAGGGCTGGAAAGAACCACTTGAAATTATTGAAAAAGAAGGTAATCTTCAGTTCTATCGTGGAGATTTAAGAATAAAACAGAACATTAACCGTGTTTTTGAAGAATATTCAATCAAAGAGGTTTATCACTTCGCAGCACTTTGTTCTGTCGACGAGTCAACTAAATACCCCCTTCTTTATTTTGAAAATAATGTAACAGGAACAATTCACCTTCTCGAAGCAATGAGAAAGACAAAGCCAAGACTCATTTTCTCATCAACCTGCGCTGTTTACGCAAACACAAATAATTTACCAATCAAGGAAACTCATCCTTTAATGGCAATGAGTCCTTATGGAGAATCAAAACTAATAACAGAAAATTTTATTGATTGGTATGGAGAAACATACGGCATAAAATATGCTATTCTCCGTTACTTCAATGTTTGTGGTGCTGCAGAAGATGGAAAAATAGGGGACTCTAAAAACCCAAGCCTTCTTCTTGTTCAAAATGCTGTAAGAGGAGCACTAGGAATAGAACCATTCAAGCTTACTTATTCTCCGGTTAACACAAAAGACGGTTCTCCAATAAGAGACTACATTGATGTTCTTGATTTAGTTGATGCTCATAAAAAAGCAAATGACTATATCAAAAATAATCCTAGCTGCATTCTTAATATTGGCAATGGCAAGGGATGGTCAGTCCTAGAGATTGTTAAAGAAGTTGAAAGACACTTTAACAAAAAGCTTGAGAGATCAAAAGGAAAAATCCGTTCTGGAGAAATCCCTGCTATTTATGCAGACAATACTAAAGCTAAACAAATTCTTTCCTTGTCACCCAAAAGAAGCATTCATGACAGTATCGAAGAATTAAAGCTTTGGTACAAAAACAAGCCCCATGGGTATGATTATTAAAAGACTTAAAATATAGTCTTTTTTTTATTATATTGACAATATATTAATTTAATGTTATTAAATTTAAAGTTCTTAAGGTGAATTAAATGAAACCATTAGGTGTAATTATCGGCTTATTAATAATAACCTTAAATGGCTTTATTGGAATATGTGATGTGTATATTGGTACAGAATGGATAGTTCTTATAATTATCTTTATGGCTTTTGTTAGCTCTGTAAAAATACACAACATAAAAGAAGAACCAAGACAATTCTTACTTCTTCAAATCGTTCTAGTCATCACAATTACCGCATTTATAATGTTAATAATGAATTTATTTCAAGCAATATTTGTAGGCATGATGATCTTCGTTGGAGCGTTTATATTTTCTTTCTGCTTAATAGATTGAATTACAAACGCTCTTTTTTATTATCAATCACTCTGCTTGACTGATAAAAACATTGTGTTATAGTTTATTTGATGATTACAGAAAGGCAAAATCAAATACTAGACTCTTTAATTAGAGAATATATCAAAACAGCAGAACCAGTTGCTTCTGATTTTTTAGCTAAAAAATATGGATTTGGATTGTGTCCTTCAGCTATAAGACTTGAGTTGCAAGCCTTATTAAAAGAGGGGTACCTAGAACAGCCTCACACTTCAGCAGGAAGAATACCAACTGACAAGGCATACCGTCTTTTTGTTAATAATATTTTACAAAAAGAGAATAAGGAAAAAGAAGAATCAAAAAGAATATACAATGACGAGTTCAAAATAGCAGCAGATTTAACAAGACAATTAGCTGAAGCTTCTTCTATTTTCTCAATCATGCACTTTTTAAACAAAGAATTATACTGGCAGGCAGGGTGGGAAGAGATATCGAGAGAGCCCGAATTTACTGACCAAATATTTTTGTCTGAGTTTGTTAATTTTTTAAATAATTTTGACAAGAATATTAAAAGACTAGAAATGAATACTCCTGTTAATATTTTTATTGGTAAAGAAATTCCTGCTCCCAAAACAGAAAACCTTAGCTTGATTTGCTCTAAAATCAATATTAATAATTATGATTCTTTAATATTTTTAATTGGTCCTAAAAGAATGAATTACGATAAAAATATTCGCTTAATGAATTCTTTGAACAATTTATTAGAAAACCTATATGAATAATGAAGAAATAGAAAAACAATTAGAAGAATGCGAAAACAAAAAGCAGGAATACTTTTCTGGATGGCAAAGAGAAAAAGCAGATTTTATTAACTACAAAAACAAAGAAGGGGAAAGAATGTCTCATTTAATTGAAATAATTAAAGAAGATTTGCTTTTAAAAATAATTCCGGTTTTAGACAGCTTTATTCTAGCTGAAAAATCAATTAAGGAAAAAGATAAAAATACTGAAGGATTGTTATTAATCAAAAAACAACTGCAAGATATTTTAAAAGCAGAAGGAATAGAAGAAATAGAGTGCGATAAATTCGATCCTTGTTTCCATGAAGCAATAGAAGAATTAGAAGGGGAGAAAGAATGCATAGAAGAAATAGAAAAAGGATACAAGTATAATGATAAAGTAATCAGGCCAGCAAAAGTTAAGGTTTATAAAAAAGAGGACTAACATTGTAGTCCGCTTAAAATCAAGCTTTCGTAATTCTCAAGAGCTATTGCTGCTACAAGAGAAAAAACAAAAATAATAAATAATGTGGTTATTCGGGGAAGGAAGTGATAAAAACTAAAAGAAAAAGATAAAAAAATTGCGCTAAAGTAAATAAGGATTCCCACTAAGTGCTTGCCCAAATTATTCATTTAAATTACCAGGGAAAGAGTATAATAAAAATAATAAATTGTCAAAAGGTTATAAGAAATATTTTTTCGAAAAAACCTTTTAAAAATATGGCTTTAATTCCTTTCAAACAATTTAATATAGAAAGATTCTTTGATGAAGAATGGATTAAGTCCATTGAAGAAGAGACATTTAAAACTCCCAAGATTGATTTGTATGAAACAGAAAAAGAGATAACAGCAGAAATAGAAATACCAGGGGTTGATCCTAAAAACATTAATGTTGAGGTAGGAACAAATTCCTTAAAACTTGAAGCCAAAAAAGAAGAGAAAAAGCAGGAAAAACAAAAAGGATATTTTAAAAAAGAAATAAGTTCTGGATACTATAAAAGAATAGTTGCTCTGCCAGATGAAGTAGTAAAAGAAAAAGTAGATGCAACATATACTGATGGCATTCTTAAAATAATAATGCCCAAAGTTACTAAAAAGAAGGTTACTAAGATTAAAATAAAATAGCACTCTTGACACAAGACTGCTAATTAGATAAGATACTCTTGTAATAATAATTTCTAATTAAAAACATGGCTAAAATATTAGGCATTGATTTAGGAACAGCTATAACAAAATACGCATCAATAGTTAATGGAGAACCAAAAGCTATTGAAAATAGAGAAGGGTCAATACTGACTCCTTCTGTTGTTGCAATAACCAAAGGAGGGGAAAGGGTAGTGGGAATTCTAGCTCAAAGACAAGCTATTACTAATCCCAAAAATACTGTTTCTTCTGTGAAAAGGTTTATTGGAAGAAGATTCTCTGACGCAGAAGTTCAAAAGGAATTGAAATTATTGTCATACGAAACTAAAGAAAGAAGCGATGGAGGAGTAGAAGTTAAAATGGGTGACAAGTGGTATACTCCTATTGAAATTTCTTCAATGATCTTGCAAAAGATAAAAGCTGATGCTGAAGAAAAAATAGGGGAAAAAATATCTAATGTGGTTATTACTTGTCCTGCTAATTTTGATGATTCTCAAAGAAAAGCAACTAAAGCTGCTGGGGAAATCGCTGGCTTTAATGTTTTAAGAGTGATTAATGAACCAACTGCTGCTGCTTTAGCTTATGGATTTGGCAAAAAAGAAGCTAAAAAGATTTTAGTTTATGACTTTGGAGGAGGTACTTTTGATGTTACTATTCTTGATGTTTCTCCTGACACAGTAGAAGTATTAGCCACAGGAGGAGAAGCACATTTAGGGGGGAATGATTTTGATCAAAGAATAATTGATTGGGTTTTAAATGAATTTAAAAAAGACCAGGGAATTGATTTAAGCAAAGACCCACTTGCTCTTCAAAGACTAAAAGAATCTGCTGAAAAAGCAAAATCAGAATTGTCTTCTGCTTTTGAAACCAATATTAATCTTCCTTTTATAACATCTGATGCAGAAGGACCAAAACACCTAGATTACAAATTAAGCAGAGCTCAATTTGAATCAATGAACAAAGATTTAGCTGAAAGATCAATTGAAAGAGTTGATAAGACATTAAAAGAAGTAAAATTAGATAAAAATCAAATTGATGAAGTAATTCTTGTTGGAGGAACAACTCTAATTCCTTTAATCAGAGAAAAGGTAAAAGAATACTTTGGAAAAGAACCAAATAAATCAATTAATCCCGAGGAAGTAGTTGCTGTTGGAGCTGCTATTGAAGCAGAAATATTAACCGCTAAAGAAGAAGGAAGAACTCCAGAAGGAGACATTAAAAGTGTTTTGCTTTTAGATGTTTTGCCACTAAGTCTTGGAATTGAAACTTATGGAGGAGTAAGCACTCCCATGATTACTAAAAACACTACTATTCCTACTTCTCAATCACAAGTATTTTCCACTGCTGCTGATAACCAGACTTCAGTTGAAATTAATGTTTTACAAGGAGAACGTCCAATGGCAAATGATAATAGATCTTTAGGAAAATTCATTTTAGATGGAATTGCTCCAGCTCCAAGGGGAATGCCTCAGATTGAAGTTAAATTTGATATTGATGCCAATGGAATATTAACAGTTATTGCATCTGATAAAGCAACGAGCAAATCTCAATCAATTAAAGTTGAGGGCTCAATTGGATTATCCAAAGAAGAAATTGAGAAAATGAAAAAAGAAGCTGAAGTCCATGCTTCTGAAGATGAAAAGAAAAGACAATTAATTGAAACAAGAAACATTGCTGAAAACTTAATCTATACTTCAGAAAAAACATTAAAAGATTTAGCAGAAAAAGTTCCTGCTGATATTAAAAAAGAAGTAGAAGACAAGATTTCTGATTTGAAAAAAGCAAAAGAAAGTGATAGTATTGATGATATTAAAAACAAAACTGAATCCTTGTCTCAATCTCTTCAGAAAATTGGTTCTCAAATGTACGGACAAACACAACCTCCTAAAGAAGGAGAAACACCCGAAGCAGAAACAGAAGAGAAAAAGGAATAATTTAAATGCAAAAAGACTATTACAAAATTCTAGGAGTTCCTAAAGAATCTTCTCAAGAAGAAATCAAAAAAGCCTATTACAAATTAGCCCATAAGTTCCATCCTGATAAAGGAGGAGGGGACGAAGAAAAGTTTAAGGAAATAAACGAGGCTTATCAAGTATTGGGAGACAAAGATAAAAGAGCTCAATACGACAGATTCGGAACAGCAGGCAATCAAGGCTTTGATGGTTTTCAAAATACTAATTTCAATTGGGAAGATTTTGCTGGGTTTGAAGGAATTGAAGATATTTTTGATATGTTTGGAGGAGGATTTGGAAGACACAAAGAAGAAGATCTAAGAAGAGGCTCTGATTTAGAGATGATACTAGAAATTCCATTAGAATCAGTATTAAAAGACCAGAAAAAAGAAATTAAAATATCTAAAATGGTTAAGTGTTCAAGATGCGACGGATCTGGAGCTGAACCAGGAAGCAAAGTAAAAGAATGTTTTACTTGCAGGGGAAAAGGAAGAGTTCAACAAATAAAAAAGACTATTTTCGGAACATTTACTCAATATACAGTATGTCCTGAGTGTGGAGGAGAAGGAACAAAGCCAGAAAAGCCCTGTAATGTTTGCCATGGAGAAGGAAGAATCAAGAAAGAGGATATAATAAATCTAGAAATACCTGCAGGTGTTGACAATAACCAAGTAATTAAGGTAAAAGGGAAAGGTGATGCTGGAAAAAGAGGTGGGAAACCAGGCAATCTATATATTAGAATAGCAATCAAACCCCATTCTTTATTCAAAAGAAAAGGCGATGATGTTTATTTAAAGAAAAACATTGTTTTTTCCCAAGCAGTTTTAGGAGACAAAATATCAATTCCCACACTTGAAGGAAAAGACATTATTATGAAAGTTCCTCAAGGAATTGAATCAGGGAAAACACTAAAGATTTCTGGAAAAGGAATTCCTCACTTTCAGGGTTTAGGAAGAGGGGATATGTATGTTCAATTAAATATTGATACTCCTCAAAAATTAACAAAAAAACAAAAAGAACTTCTTGAAGAATTAAGAAAAGAAGGATTATAGGCCCCAATAGCTCAGTTGGTAGAGCAACAACCTTTTAAGTTGAAGGTCACAGGTTCGAGTCCTGTTTGGGGCACAAATTAACGGAAATTCAAAAGATTTCTGTTTTTTATTTGACAAATAATTATTATGGGTGTATACTCATAATAAAGGTCGGGTAATTAACAATTAAGATTATAAACATATGCCAAGATTTGATAGAACTGGTCCTTTAGGATATGGCCCTGGAACTGGATGGGGAATGGGTCCTTGTGGATATGGAAGAGGAATGGGAAGAAGATTTTATAGCAGAAAAGAAGAAAAAGAAATGTTGGAGGAGGAAGTTAAAGACCTTGAAGAAGAATTAAAAGCAATAAAAGAAAGATTAGAAGAAATAAAGGACTAAAAAAATTCCTGCTTCTTTAATGGAGCAGGATTTTCTTATTTTTAGATTATGAGACCAATTAAACCTAGAAAAATCTGCTTTAATCCAAATGTTACATATTTCAAGCCAAGAGGAATTCCTCTTAAAGGATTAGAAGAGATTGAATTAAATATTGACGAATTAGAAGCTTTGCGATTATGTGATTTAAACGGATTAGAACAAGTTGAAGCAGCAGAAAAGATGAATGTTTCAAGAAGCACAATTCAAAGAATGATATCTTCAGCAAGAAAAAAAATTGCTGATGCAATAATTAATGGAAAAGCAATAAAAATTAATAATAAATAATATGAAAAAATATATAATATTAATTCTTGTTCTTTTATTAATTGGTATTTCTTTTGTTTTATTAAATAATAAACAGGAAGAAGTTCAAAAAATTAATGGAATGATAATGCTTATTGAATTTGAAAAAATAGAAGGAGTATTGCAATGGGAAAAAGAACTTGATTCTAGAAATCTTAATGCTTTAGTTAAAGTACAAGACAATGTTTTAAAAGAGTATCCTGATGTATTTAAAAGATTGTCTGACAAGGGATATGAAATAGCAGGAGGATATGATGTAGCTCCTTTTTGGGATATGCCTTATGAAGAACAATATGAATATTTAAAAGAAGCACAAGATCTAATTAAAGAAATTACTGGAAAAGAAATGAGAGTGTTTGGAAGCAGATACTTTGCTTATGATGAAAACACTCTTAAAGCAGCTGATGCCTTAGGCATTCCATATATTTTAGCCAGAGGAACTCAAGATGTAAAAGCAGCAATATATTCTCCTAATGAATATAACGTAAAAATAATATCTGTTTCTAATATTGTTTTTGAAGACATGGGCTCTGGTTCTTTATGCGATTACAGTTTATGGGCTAGGGGAGCATCTCCAGAAGAATTTGATAAAGTAGTTGAAGATAGTATTATAAAAAATCCTCCCAACATGATTTTAGTTTCACATGCATACTTAGGAGGAACAAGATTAGCTTGGTGGAATGCATACGAAAAAGCATTAAATTCAGATAAAATAACATGGAAAAAGTTTAATGAATGGATTGACTCTGTTCCTGTATCAAGCTTATCTAATACAGAAATTCCAATAAACAAAGAAGTAAAATATGTTGCTCCAAAGCCAGTTACTCCAATAGAAGATTTTGAACCGATACCAGACTTAGAAGAAGAAACATTCTGCCCAACTTGTTTCTAAAACACAAAAAGGATGCTTTCAAAAAGCATTCTTTTTTTTATTCTTTAGTGGTATAATAGAAACATAATAATAATATAATAAATATATGAAAGGATATGTTGCTAATATTGAGAAGCTAACATTAGAGAACGAAAACTTTAGAAAAGTTCTCTATACAGCTCCTCACAGCCAATTAGTTTTAATGAGCATTGCTCCTAATGATGACATTGGAGAAGAAGTGCATCATTTAGATCAATTCTTAAGAATTGAGAAAGGAAAAGGAAAAGCAGTGTTGAATGATATTGAATACGATTTAGAAGATGGATCAGCAGTAGTTGTTCCAGCAGGAGTAAAGCATAATATAATCAATGTTTCTTCAGAAGAACCATTAAAATTATATAGCATTTACAGTCCAGCTGAACACAAAGATGGAACTATTCACGCAACAAAAGCAGAAGCAATGGCTAATGAAGAAGAATTTGACGGAAAGACAACAGAAGAGTAATATATTTACAATCCTTTTAATTAAGGATTGAAAGCGAGATTGGTACAGTGGTAGCACATCTGCTTCCCAAGCAGAAGACGCCGGTTCGATCCCGGTATCTCGCTCTATATTGACATATTATAATTTTAGTATATATTTGAAAAAAAGGGGCTCATTTAAAATGACTGTTGAAGCATATGTTTCTGAAACAACGTTTTGGTTATGGATTATCTCTGGAATGTTTATAATTATAATATTCTTGGGACTAATGAAAGACAAACTTCTTCCTTTTCTGTCAACACTGTTTTTGACAACATTTTTTGTTAATCTTATTGACTTTGCAATAAATCAAACAGAAAGAAAGTTCCTCTTTCTTATTGCATTCTTTGCGTTATCAATCATAACGCTCATAAGAACCCATGAATGGATAATCAAAACAAACATCAACCCCAAATAATTTTTGGGGCTTTATTATTCCTAAAATTTAATATATAATGCATAAATATGAAGGATATTTTAATCAACAATATTACTTTTGAAAGAATCCCAGTTAAAACCCATATGATAACATTTGGTGAGGATTTAATTTTAATAATGAAAAAATATGTTGTTCCTCAATATCAAAAAGATGATTTTGTTGCTATTTCAGAAAAAGTAGTTTCAGTTTGTCAGAATAATGTAAGACATATTTCTGATGTCAAAGCTGGATGGTTAGCTAAGCTGTTAGTCAAAGGAGTTAAGAAATATCCTCAAGATGTTGGATTTTCAATTCCAGAAAAAATGCAAACCGCAATTGATATTTCTGGAGAGCCAAGAATGATATTAGCAGCAATATTAGGAGGGATTGGAAAACTATTTGGTCTTCATGGAATATTTTGGATTATAGCAGGAAATAGAGTATCAGAAATTGATGGATTTAATCCTGATGCAATGTATCCATATACAGAATATGTTGCACTTCCTCCCAAAGATCCAAAAGGAATTTGCGAAAAAATTGAAAAAGAACTAGGCATTCCAGCAACAATAATTGATGGAAACAATATTAATGTTGAAATAATATCAATGAGCTCTGGAATTGAAGTTGATAAAAAAACAGTAAGAGAAATACTACTCGATAATCCAATGGGACAAGATAATGAATTAACCCCTTTTATACTTGTAAGGAAAAAATGAAAAAATACTATTTAGAAACTTTTGGTTGCAAGTTAAATTATACTGATTCTCAAAGAATTAAAAATGAACTTGATAAAGAATTTGAATCAACCTCTTTAAACGAAGCTGATTTTGTTGTTTTAAATACTTGCGGGGTGGTTGATAGAACAGAAAGAAAAATATTCAAATTAGCTGATGATTTAAGAAAAAAAGGTAAAATAGTAATAATGACAGGGTGTTTGCCTTTAATCTCTAATGAATGTTTAAACCATGCTGATAAAGTAATTGGGACTCAGAGTATTAATAAAATTAATGAGACAATCAAAGGAATTAAAAATTCTTGCTTTAAAGAATTTAAAAAGAATTGTTGTTTTTATGAAATAAAAGGAACTTCTTCTGTTATTATTCCTATTGCTGAAGGATGCATTGGTAATTGTACTTATTGTGCAGCCAGAATAGCAAGAAAACAATTAAGATCATTTGAAATTAAAGATATTATTTCAAATCTTCAAAAAGCTATTGACTTGGGATTTAAAGAAATACAATTAACTTCTCAAGACTTATCTGTTTACGGATTAGATAAAGGAAAACTATTACTGCCAAAATTATTAAAAGAATTAATTAAAGTTAGGGGAGATTTTAAAATTAAGCTCGGAATGATGAATCCTAAAACAACTAAAAAAATATTAAAACCATTATTAAAAATATATGAATCAAATAAATTGTATAAATTTATACATATTCCTCTTCAATCAGGAGACAATGAAGTTTTAAGCAAAATGAAAAGAAATTACAAAGCTCAAGATTTTGTATTAATTGCAAAAGAATTCAGAAAGAAATTTAAAGACGGCATTGTTGCTACTGATGTTATTGTTGGCCACCCATTAGAAAACGAAAAAGCATTTAATAATACAATTAAAATAATTAAAAAAACAAAGCCTGACATAGTTCACACTTTTAAATTTTCGAAAAGAAAAGGTACTCCTGACTTTAATTTAAAAGACCTGCCTGACAGAATTAAAAAAGATCGGTCAAGAAAACTAACCAATATTTTTATTGAAATCAATGAAAAAAGAAACAAAAAATTTATTAATAAAAAATACGAAACATTAATAATTAAAAGGAATTTTGGCAGAAATAATACAGGCAGGGCCATTGTTGCAGACAAAGGGCAAATAGGGTATTATGAAGAAGTTAAAATCACTAATTCCAAGTGGAATTACTTAATAGGCAAAGTTGTTGAAAAGTAAAAAATATGATAATTTAAAGAATATGGAAAACCAGACAAAAAATATAATCTGTACAATTTTAATCGGTGCTGCTTTTATAGGGGGCTATTATTTTAATTCATATATTCATAAAGCTGCTTATGAACAAGCTTTTAATTTAGATGGAATGAATTTAAGTGTTTTAAAAGATGTTTACGATAAGCTTGTTTTTAATTTTGTTGATCCTGAAAAAATAGATAAAGACAAAATGACATATGGTGCTATTTCTGGCATGGTTGATGCTTTAGGCGACCCTTATACTGTATTTTATGACCCAGAAGAAGCCAAGCAGTTTCAAGAAGATATTGCTGGCACTTTTGAGGGCATAGGCGCCCAATTGGGCATGAAAGATGGACAATTAAAGGTAATTGCTCCATTAAAAAATACTCCTGCTGAGAGAGCAGGAATCCTTCCAGGAGATACAATTATTGAGGTTGACGGAGAATCAATAATTGAATTAACTATTGATGAAGTAATAACTAAAATTAAAGGACCAAAAGGAACAGAGGTTATTCTAACAATCGTAAGAAGCAAGGAAGGACAAACTCCTGAAACCAAAGAGATAAAGATTACAAGGGATGTTATCAAGGTCCCCACAATTGAATGGGAAGAACTCCAAAGCAATGGTAAAAGAATTGCTCATTTAACGATTTATCATTTTTCAGAAACAGTATTTACTGATTTCAAAAAAGCAGGATATGAAATAATAGCAGGAAACTATGACGGAATTATTCTTGATTTAAGAAGCAACCCTGGCGGATTACTAGACAAAACCGTTGATATTTCTGGCTGGTTTTTAGAAAAAGGACAAATTGTATTAAAAGAACAAAACAAAAACTTAGATGAAAGCATCTACAAAGCAGACGGACCAGAAAGTTTTGTTAATATGCCCATTGTTATTTTAATCAACGAAGGAACTGCTTCTGCTTCTGAAATATTAACTGGTGCGCTTAAAGACAACAGAGGAATAACAACTATTGGAGAAACATCTTTTGGTAAAGGCTTAGTCCAAAGAGTAGTTAGTTTAGATGACGGCTCTAGCTTAAAAGTAACTACTGCAAAGTGGTACACACCTAATGGCACATTAATCCAAGATACTGGCATAAAACCAGACATTGAGGTAGAATTAAGTGAAGAAGATTATAATAATGATAGAGACCCACAATTAGACAGGGCTCTTCAAGAAATAACAAAATGAAAGTAATACTTTTAGAAAATGTTGATAATTTAGGAAAGAAACACGAAGTAAAAGATGTGCCAGCTGGTTTTGCAAGAAACTTCCTTATACCCAAGGGTTTGGTTATTGTTGCTAGCGAAGAAAATATGAAAAAGTTAGAAGAACAAAAACAAAAAGACGAAGAAAAATCAGCTAGAGAATTAGAGCAAATGGAAAAACAAGCATCTCAATTAGACGGAATGGAAGTTGTAATTGAGGTTACTGTTGGAAAAGAAGGCCAATTATTTCAATCAGTTAACAAACAAAAAATATCAGAGCAATTAAAAGAATTAGGATTTGAAGTTGATAAAAGTCATATTGATTTAAAAAGTCCTATCAAAGAAACAGGAGAATTCCCAGTTAAAATTAAGTTTGAACATAATCTAGAAGTAGAAATAAAGGTTATTATTTCCGAAAAAAAAGAGTAATATGGCACAATATATTTTTGTTGGAGGTGGAGTAATGAGTAGTGTTGGAAAAGGCGCTTCAACTGCCTCAATAGGAAAATTATTGCAAGGCATGGGATTTAAAGTCACTGCCTTGAAAATTGACCCATATATCAATGTTGATGCTGGAACAATGAATCCAATAGAACATGGAGAAGTTTTTGTAACTGACGATGGAACTGAATCTGATCAAGATTTAGGAAACTATGAGAGATTTCTAAATGAAGACTTGTCAACTGAAAATTATTTAACTACTGGCAGAGTTTATCAATCAGTTATTCAAAAAGAAAGAAACCTGGAGTTTGATGGAAAATGCGTAGAAGTTGTTCCTGATATTCCTAATGAAGTAATAAGGAGAATTGAAAAAGTAGCTAAAAAAACAAAAGCTGATTTTGTAATGATTGAAATTGGAGGAACAGTAGGGGAATATCAAAATTTACTTTTTTTAGAGTCTGCTAGAATGATGAAACTTAAGAATCCAAAGAAAACTCTTTTTGTATTAGTAAGTTATCTTCCCACTATTAAAACAATAGGGGAAATGAAAACAAAACCAACCCAAACTTCAGCAAGACTTTTAAATGAAGCAGGAATACAACCTGATTTCATTTTGGGCAGAGCTTCTGTTCCATTAGACGAACCAAGAAAAAGAAAAATATCTGTTTTTTGTAATTTAGATAAAAGAGATGTAATTTCTGCTCCTGATGTTGATTCAATTTACGAAATACCTCTTAATTTTGAAAAAGAAGGATTAGGGCAAAGAATCCTTAAAAAAACAGGTGCTAGAGCAAAGAAAAGAGATTTAAAAGAATGGAAAAAACTTGTTGATACAATTAAAAGAAAAAAGAAACCTGTTAAAATTGGCATTGTTGGAAAATACTTTGAAACAGGAAGCTTCTCACTAATGGATTCATACATATCTGTTATTGAAGCAGTCAAGCATGCTGCATGGAGTCAAAATAGACACCCAGATATTCACTGGCTATCAGCTCAAAAATTTGAAAAAGATTCTAAAAATTTAAAAGAATTAAAAAAATACGATGGTATAATTGTTCCAGGGGGATTTGGAACAAGAGGAACAGAAGGAAAAATAAAGGTAATTAAATATTTAAGAGAAAACAAAATCCCATTTTTAGGATTATGTTTAGGCATGCAATTAGCAACAATTGAATTTGCTAGAAATGTTTGCGGACTAAAAGAAGCAACCTCAACTGAATTCAAGCCAAACACAAAAGAACCTGTTATTGATTTTATGCCCGAACAAAAAGAATTAATTAAAAAGAAAAAATACGGGGCAACAATGAGACTGGGAGCCTGGGATTGTAAAATAATAGGGAATACTATTGCTAAAAAAGCTTATGAAAAAGAAATAATTTCAGAAAGACATAGGCACAGATATGAATTAAATAATGATTATAGAGATTTATTAATTTCAAAAGGATTAATTGTTTCAGGAATTAATCCTGAAAAAGATTTGGTTGAAATTATTGAGCTTAAAGACCATCCATTTTTTGTAGCAACACAATTTCACCCAGAATTAAAATCAAGACCATTAAGACCCCATCCATTGTTTAAAGAGTTTATAAAAGCATCTATCAATAAATAATGAACAAAAGTTTTACTCTAATAGAAATATTGGTAGTAATAGTTGTAGTCGGGATCCTTTCTACATTCATTTTAGTTGGCATAAGTTCAATTACTAATAGTGCCAATATAACCAAATCCAAAGCCTTTGAAAACTCATTAAGAAATTCTTTATTAACAAGTTTAATATCTGAATGGAAACTAGATGGAAATGCTAATGATTCTTGGAGCACAAATAACGGAACGATAACTGGTCATGAACCGCTTATAGAGTCAGAAAATAATTGTATTGATAAAAATTGTTTCAACTTTAACGGAACTTCTTCTACCTATGTTTATATCGGTAACAATCCAAGACCAACAGGATCTCAAACAATATCTTTATGGTATAAACTTAATAATTACAATCCTTCTGTTAGCTTAACTATAATTGGTGGAATTTCTTTTTCTTCTGGCATAGATTGCGGACACGCGATAGGGCTAACCACTGATGGTAGGTTTTTTTCTGATATATATTCAGGTGACCCCTATGGAAACCACAGAAGTTCAGCAATTCTTTATTACCCAAAAGACAATAAGTGGCATTTTATTGTAAGCACTTACGATACGAGTGCAAACATCCATAAACTTTATTTAGACAATCAAATGGACCCAAATACTCCTAATTTTTTAAATTATAGGATTGAATGGGGGACAAGAACATTAAATATAGGGAAAGGGGACAATGATAGATATTTCGATGGATTAGTTGATGAAGTAATTTTCTATAATGATACAATTTCAGCTTTTGAAGTTAATCAAAAATATTTTATAGGACTTAATAAATTGTATATTAAAAAAAATTTAGCTGAAATAGAGTATAATAAAAAATTAACAGGATTACAATCTAATTTAATTAAACAATGAATAAATCATTTACCTTAATTGAAATACTTATAGTAATAGTAGTAGTAGGAATCCTTTCTTCCTTTATTCTTGTTGGAATGAGTTCCCTTACCAATAATGCTAATATTGCTAAGTCTAAAGCGTTTTCAGGTTCTCTTAGAGATTCATTATTAATGAATCTCGTGGGGGAATGGAAATTAGATGAAGGGTCTGGACAAACCATTTCTGATTCTTGGGGACCCAATTCATCATTTCTAGGAGATGATGGCACGGTTGAAACAGATGACCCAACATGGCTTTCCTCTGGATGTGTTTCTCAAAATTGTCTTAGTTTTGACGGGGTAGATGACAAGGTTAACTGTGGAAACAATTCTGTTTTTGATATAACGGGCTCTATTACAATAGAGGGTTGGGCAAAATTTAAATCAGACGCTTCAACTTACAGGGGAAGCATAATTGGTCACTCAGCGGCATATATATTAAATTTCGATCCAACAGGACGCCTTTATTTTAATTTAAGAAATTCTGCTGATACCTGGTTTTGTGCAACCTACTCACCGATATTAGAAATGAATTTTTTTAAAAATTGGCATAACTATGTCGGGACATGGAATAAAGAGAATGGATTTAGGTATCTTTACATAGACGGAAAACTACAAAACACGCCAGCTAGTTGTGGAATTTATGATCTCAAAACAACAAACGACAATATTATTATTGGTAATGTTTGGGGAAATTGGCCAATGCCAGGATATTTAGACGAAATAAAAATATACAAAGAATTTGCTTCTATTTCGCAAATTCAAGAGAATTATTATTCTGGAATAAATAAATTATTCTCTAAAAAAAATATTAGTGAAAAAGAATTCACGCAAAGAATAATTCAGCTTGCTTCAAACTAAAAACCAGAGATTTCTCCCTGGCTTTATTTATTTCACATTAGCTACTTTGACGATTCTTTGAGATCCATCAAAAAGTTTTTTTCTTTTTGTAGAAAAGGATACAATACCTTCTTTAGTTGCATAAAGAGTATCATCTGTTCCAATTTTAACATTTTTACCGGGTATGATTTTTGCTCCTCTTTGACGAACTATAATCGAACCATTCTTTGCTTTTTGTCCGTCAAAAAGCTTGACACCTAAATATTTTGGTCTTGAATCTCTACCCAGGCGGCTCGTCCCCGCGGCTTTGGTTTTTGACATTTTGACGTTTTGCTGATTTTAAGATAAAATATATCCCATATCAGCGTGTTATTAATAATATGACAATATTAGCAAAATTAGGCAAATTTGTCAAAGAAAATAAAAAAGAATTAGTATTATTTTTAGCTGTTATATTAATATCTCTTCTTTCATTTTCTTGTGGATATATTGCAGCAAAATTAGAAGAGAAAAAACCATTAATTATTAATTATAATGAAAAACCTTCCCAATCATATTGCTCTAATTCCTGATGGAAACAGGCGCTGGGCAAAAAAAAGAAATTTGCCTACTTTTGTTGGTCACACTAAAGGGTACATTGGATTAGAAAAAATATTAGTTAAGTCTCTGGAATTAAAAATTCCATATTTTACGTTCTGGGGAAGCTCATTAGACAACATTACCAAGAGATCTAAAAAAGAAGTTAATTATTTGTTTGATATTTTTGAAAAACAATTTAATAGGATTGCTGATGACAAAAGAATCCATAATAATGAGGTAAAGATAAGGGTAATAGGGGAATGGGATAAATATTTTCCTTTAAAGGTTAATAAAGCTATTAAAAAAGCAATTGAAAAAACAAAAGATTACAAAAAATATAATTTAACTTTTTTAATGGCATATAATGGTACAGAAGAAATGATTGATTGTGTTAAAAAAATATGCAAGCAAAAGGGGAGTGTCAATGAAAAAACAATTAAACAGAATCTTTGGACAAAAGAATTACCAGGGGTAGATTTAGTAATCAGAACTGGATGCGAAGACGATCCTCATTTATCAGCAGGATTCATGATGTGGGATACTGCTTATTCTCAATTATTCTTTTCTAAAACTTTCTTTCCAGCGTTCTCTCCAAAAGAATTTGAAGAAATCATTAAAGACTATTCAAAAAGACAAAGACGTAAAGGTTCTTGACATAAATCCTATCTTATTCTATAATGAATTAGTCCTTTTGGAGGGCTTATAATGAACAGAACTGAACTCGAACAGAACTTTTGTCGGAAGACAATCAGGGGGTACTTGGAGGAAGGATACTATGCTCAAGCTGGAGCAACAATCGAGATTCTTATTGCAAAGAATCCCAAAGAAGCAAGGAGAATCTTTCTTGCTGAGTGCTACGCAGTAATGAGAGCAATGTTTGATGGGTCAAAAAACCCAAGACAAGCTCTAAACCTCATAAGTGGGGTAGCAAGGCACATTCCCGAAGAATGGAATGATGATCTTAAAGCAAGATATGCCCAGCACATGGTCGATGATCTCAAAATCGTTGACAACAGAGAAGGAAATTAAATCCTTCTTTTTTTTATTAATTTGACAAACCTTAAAAACATGTTGTATACTGTAGGGGAAAGGATAAAAGTCCTTTATTATCAATAATATTATTAGTCGCACAATGTACCTTAAGCGACACTCAATATATGCAACAATCCAATAAGACCATAATTAAGCATATTCCTGACTTTTTAGATTATTGTGAAATAGAAAAAGGATTATCAGATAACACGCAAAAGAATTACAGTAGATATTTAAATAAATTCACCTACTGGTTAAAGATGTCAAAAAAAGAAAATTTAAAACCGCACGACCTCTCCCCTGATGATATTTGGAATTACAGACTATTCCTGGCTAGATATAAAGATGAACATGATAAACTACTTTCTAAACTAACCCAGAATTACTATTTAATAGCCCTAAGAGCCCTTTTAACGTACTTTGCTGATAAAGATATCATCTCTCTTCCAGCAGACAAAATACAGCTTCCTAAGGATGCTAAAAAAGAAAAAACAATTAAGTTCCTATCTTTAGATCAAATAGAAAAACTACTCCTAGCACCCAATACTGAAAACATGACTGGTATAAGAGACAGAGCTATTTTAGAGTCTCTTTTTTCTACGGGATTAAGGATATCAGAGCTCGTTGCTTTGAACAGAGAGCAATTTAAAAACCTGGAAAATAAGCTGGATTTAGAGCTTAGTATTATAGGCAAAGGAAAACACCCCAGAGCTGTATATTTCTCAGAAAGAGCCCTTTTATGGGTCAAAAAATACCTTAAAACGCGCGAGGACAATGACAAGGCTCTATTTATACATTATAGGGCTAAAGAGGCCTCAGAAGGCCGTTTAACGCCTCGTTCTGTACAAAGATTAGTTAAAAGATATGCAACCCTTGCTAATGTACCGTATTTTACTACTCCTCATACCTTAAGGCATAGCATGGCTACAGACTTATTAAACCAAGGGGTTGATTTAAGAATTATTCAAGAATTCCTGGGCCATAGAAATATCAGCACAACTCAAATATATACTCATGTGACAAATAAAAGATTAAGGGATATTCATAGACAATATCATAGTGGTAAAAATCTTAAAGAATGAAATGTCGCACAATATTATTTGACTTTATTGTCTTTTTATCTTATTCTTTTAGCAGAACCTTGAAGGAGGTGAAAATGAAGAGGTAAAAAACACAGTATCCCAGGATTAACTAGTATTGCTGCTGAATGCGTAACAAACAAAAGTAAAAACTAAAGAACACATACTCCCCCCCAAGATGCATGGGACAATACACCCTCCTAAACTCACTTCATATAGGCACTGATTGTGCCTCTTTTTTTTATTGACTATTTTTTAATTAAATGTATTATTAAATTAGAACATTGGAGGGGGTGAAAATGAAAAAACTAGGCATCATGGTAATTGCCATCGCGATGCTCGTAGTTGGATTTGCAATGGCCTAACAGTTAACACAAGGCTTGGATCCACACAACGATTTAGTATCGTTTTCTGATTATGGAGCACTAATATGTGCTCCTTTTAATTTGACTATTTTTTAATTAAATGTATTATTAAATTAGAACATTGGAGGGGGTGAAAATGAAAAAGCTTGCAATAATTGTTGTTGGTATGGCCATGGCATAAGTCACACGAGACTTTAATTACTAATGGCTGGCTCAACCATAATGAGTCACGGTATAGCGAGTTCTTCATCAGGTAGCACCAAAAGGAGCACAGATTGTGCTCCTTTATTACTTGACAAAAATCATATTTAAAGATAAAATTATTACAGTACCTTCGAGTTGATTAATTTATATTAATTTACATACTAAAATACCCTTCAGTGATTATCAATTAATCAACTCCCCCCCCTATTATGGAGATATTGCTTGCAATATCTCCTCTTTCTTTTTATAGGGAATTAACTTTTTTTAAGATATTTGAGAATTCATCTTTTTTAAGAGATGCTCCACCGATTAAGGCTCCATCCATTTGAGAGGTAGATAAATATGAATTAATATTATTTGAATCAACGCTTCCACCGTAAATAATTTTAACTAACTCTGATGTTTTTGCTCCGTATTTATTGTTTATTAATTTTTTAATAAATATTTTTACTTCTTGCATTTTTTCTGGCTCAGCAGACTCCCCTGTTCCGATTGCCCAAATTGGCTCGTAAGCTAAAACTACATTTTTAATCTTATCTCTGTTAATTTTATCCAACCCCTCCCCTATTTGCCTCTTGATCACCTCAAAAGTTTCTCCTTCTTCTCTTTGTTTTTCACTTTCACCAATGCATAAAATTGGTGTCATTTTATTATCTAAAACACTTTTAACTTTTTTATTAATCTCTTCGTCTGTTTCTTTAAAAATATTTCTTCTTTCTGAGTGACCAATAATAACATAATTTGCTCCACAGCTTTTTATCATCTGACTAGAAACCTCTCCAGTAAAAGCCCCTTCTTTATAGAAGCAATCTTGGACTCCTAAAAATATATTCTTAAATTTTTCTTTTAAATTAGAAAAGAAAATAAAAGGAGGACAAACAACAAGATTGATATTTTTGCAACTCCTCATTTGTTTTTTATACACTTGAAACAATTGTTTTGCTTGTCTTTCGTTTCCAGGATTACATTTCCAGTTAGCAATAATAAGATATTTCATATAATTAAATTATTAAAATTAATTATTCCTAAGCTTAATAATGTTACAATAATTCCAGCAATTATTACTCCTGCAAAAACTGCTGGAAAAGCTTTTTTAAATGGAATATCAAAAAGAAAAGCGCAAACGCTTCCTGTCCAAGCTCCTGTTACTGGAAAAGGAATAGCAACAAATATCATCAATGCTAATGCTTTTGATTTTTCAAATCTTTGACTATGTTTTTTCCTTGTTTTCTCAAAAAACCAACCAATTAATCTTTTAAAAGTTTTACTTTTAGAAGAAAGAAAATTAGAAGCTTTTTCTAGATATAATAAAATTAAAATAGCAGGAATTAAATTACCCAAAACCGAATAAAAGAAAGCTGAATAAGGGTTTAAATTATACTGAAACAAAGCAATTGGAATTGAACCTCTTAATTCGAAAATTGGCGTCATTGCAATCAAAATTGTTTTAATTTCTTCAAGCATGTTTTTTGTTTCTTAAAAGGGATGCTTGCTCTTCTGGAGTTATTGTTAATATTTCCATATTAGCCCCCATTTCAAATCCTGCTAACTTGCTTATTCTTGGAAAAAAATTAAAGTACCAATGAAAATATTTATTACAAGAATTATCTTTGCAAGGAGAAGTGTGTAAATAAAAATTATAGGGAGGGTTAGTTAAAACAGAATTATATCTTAACAATATTTCTTTAAAAACCTCTGCCAAACTTTTCAGTTGATTGTCTGTTATTTCTTCAAAAAAAGCAGAATGCTTTTTGGGAGAAACAATTAACTGAAAAAGAAACTTTGGAGCAAAAGGACAAAAAACAATAAAATCATTATTTTCAAAAACAATCCTTTTTTTATTTTTAATTTCTATTTCATTAATCTTGCATTGCAAACAATATTTATTATTTAAAAAATATTCCTTTGATTTATCTAAAAGAATATTAAATTCTTTGTCAATTAAAGGAGATGTTAAAATTTGTGAATGAGGGTGTTTCTGGCTTGCTCCTGCTTCTTTTCCATGATTATGAAAAACTAAAATATACTTATTAAAATCATATTTTTTTAACTCTAAATATCTTTCCTTGTAGCAAGTTAGGACCTCTTTAATTCTTTCTTTGCTCAATTTTGCCATTGGTTTATTATGCTCTCTTGTAATCACGATTTCATGAAAACCCCCTGAGGTTATTTTCAAGTAAAATTCATTTTCTTTTTTTTCCTTTATTTTTTCTTTTGAATCAAAAACAGGATATTTATTAGGAATAACCGCTGTTGTCCATTCTTTCAAATCTTTGACTTTCTTTCCATTATTATAAATCAATACTGGCTTTCTATCTTTAATATCACAAAAAGGACAAGATTCTGTCTTACTAGATTTTAGTCTTCTTTTGGGTGCAACAATCACCCAGTCATGAGTTAAAAGATTGTACCTTAATTCTGTTTTTTTGTTCATATAAACATAATAACATTTTTTAAATAAAAAAAGAAGCTATTATTTGTGAATAGCCTCGAAAGCACTTGCTTGGATTGCCATTTTTTCGGCATTTTCTTTTTTTTGCCACTCAATTAACCTGTGTGGCGCAACTGTTCTGTGTCTTACGATTGAAGGGTAAGGAAACATTGATTTTCTTCTCTCGAACGGAGTCTGGAGAAAATACCCAAGCACTGAATAGTCTGCTTCTTGCATAAATAGTCCTCCTAAATTTTTAAATTGCTAGATTTATTTTTTAAGTATATTCTTTTAATTTATTCTGTCAAGACAATGGAGCCGTTTTTTGTTACTGCAATCATATGCTCAAAATGAGCAGACAAAGAACCATCTTTTGTAATATATGAAAAACCATCTTTTCCTTTTTTAATTCTAGCATCTCCCATTGAAACCATTGGCTCAATACAAAAAACCATTCCTTCTTTTATTGTTTCTTTAGTGTGTCTTTCTCCAAAATTTAAAACATCGGGTTCTTCATGAAGATTTTTTCCTATGCCGTGTCCACACAATTCACGAACAACATCAAATCCCTGTTTTATTACGTATCTTTCTATTGTTTCTCCTAAGTCTCCAAAAGTAATTCCTGGTCTAATTTTTTTGATTCCTCTTTTTAAAGATTTCTTAGTTACTTTAACCAATCTTTGAGTTTCTAAATCAACCTCTCCTATTAAAAAAGTTCTAGCCATGTCTGTATGAAATCCATCTCTTAAATTGGGATACTTTGTATAATCAATTTTCCCTGAAACAAATTTATTTAAAGGAAAATATATTCCCAAATCAAGACTTAAAATATCTCCGCTCTTAACAGTTTTATTAGGAATACCATGAACAATTTCTTCATTAATTGAAAAACAAAGACAAGATGGAAAACCATCTTGATTTTTAAAGCTACATTTTCCTCCTGCTTTTGCTATTAATCCTTGAGCTTTTTTTTCTAAATAATTTCCTTCTATCCCTTCTTTAACTTCAATTTCTAGTTCATCCATTATATCTCTTAAAATCATTCCTCCCTGTCTCATCACCTCTATTTCTTCTTTAGTTTTAATTGAAATCATAGTGCTTTCAAAATATCTTCAAAAACTTTTTCTATTTCTTGTTCTCCATTAATAACTTTTAAGTGCCCTGTTTCTTTGTAATGATTAATTACTGGCTCTACTTCTTCTTTAAACCAAGCTAATCTTTTCTTGATTCCTTCAATTTCATCATCGGGTCTCTTAACTAATTTGCTTCCGCACTTTTCACAATTTTCCATTTTTCCATCATAAATATATATTTCTTTGCATTTTTCACAATACCTTCTCTTCCCTATTCTTTCAATTGCTTCATCGTCGGAAATATCTATTAAAATTACATTAATATTTTTCTCCCATTCATACCATTCTAATGCTTCGTCTAACAAATACGCTTCTTTGATTTTTCTTGGAGATCCGTCCATTATAATACCTTTTACATCTCCCCTATTTTTAATCTTTTCAAATTCTTCCATCCATAATTTAAAAATAACTGGAGTTAAAATTAATCCTCCACAATCAATTACTTGAGATATTTTTTTACCAGTAAAATCTTCTGTTTTTTTTCTTTCTCTTAATAAGTCTCCGCTATTAATAAAATCAAAACCCATCTTTTCTCTTAAAAGTTCCATTTGAGTGTCTTTTCCTGCGCCAGACTTACCCAAGAAAATAATGATTGATGGAGAATTATTCATATTCTCTCATTTCTAATTGAGCGTTAATCTGCTTCATTGTTTCTAAAGCAACACTAACAATAATTAAAAGAGATGTTCCTCCGATTAAGAATGAGAACTGTTGAATTCCTGTAAATGCCTGAATAATTGAAGGCATAACAGCAATTAATCCCAAAAAAGTTGCTCCAATTACCAATACTTTATTTAATATTGACTTTAGATAGTCTGCTGTATTTTGTCCTGGCCTTATGCCCGGAACAAACCCTCCCATTTTCTGTAAATTGGAAGAAATATTTTTAGGATCAAAAGTAACTGCTGTATAGAAAAATGTAAAAATGAAAACTAACAAAAAGTATAATATTCCATGAACAATTGGATTCTGTATTAAATCATTAAGCCATCCAACATTAAAGAAATTAGCAATCATGCTTGGAATCATTAAAATAGAAATAGCAAAAATAATTGGAATAACTCCAGCTGGATTAATATTTAATGGTAGATAAGTTGAAGCGCCTCCGTACATTTTATTGCCTCTTACTCTTTTAGCATAAGAAACCGGAATATTTCTTCTTCCTTCGTTAATCAAAACTACTCCAGCAATAATTATCAAAGCGAAAATAAAGAAGGCTATATAATAAAATATCTGGGTTCCTTCAAAAGCATTAAACATTTGTCCAACATTTGATGGGAAATCAGCAATAATACCAGCAAAAATCAAAAGAGATACTCCATTGCCAATTCCTTTTTCAGAAATTAATTCTCCGAGCCACATAAGTATTGTTGAACCAGCAGTGATGGCTAAAATAGAAGTAAGAAGTAATGGTGTTGAAAGCTCAGCAATTGCTCCTTGCGATTTCAAAAACATAAGCATTGCAAAGCCCTGAATTATTGCTAAAGGAATCGAAGCAATTCTAGAATATTGATTGAATTTTTGTCTTCCTTGTTCTCCTTCTTCTTTATACATCTTTTCTATTTGAGGAAAAATCAAAGTAAGTAATTGGAAAATAATGGTTGCAGTAATGTATGGACCAAGTCCAAGCATGACAATTGAAACTCTATCTAGTGCGCCCCCAGTAAACAAATTCAATAATCCAAAAGCCTCATTTCTAGCAAAAAACTCTTTAATGCTTAAAACATCAATTCCAGGAACCGGGATATTAGCCATTATTCTAAAAATCAAAAACACTCCGAGGACAAACAATATTTTATTTCTTAGGTCTTTTGCTTTTAAAATACCTATTAATTTATTAAACATATTGCTTTTATATTATTTTTCCTTGAACTTTTTCTATTTTTTCTTTAGCTTTTTGAGAAACCTTGCAACCTTTGATGGTTAATGATTTAGTAATTTCGCCTCTTGAAAGAATCTTAACTAAAGGATTTTTTATTCCACGAATAATTTTCTTTTCAACTAATATTTCGGGACTAATCGTGTCACCTGAATTAAACTTCTTTTCTAAAGTATCTAAATTAATAATAGCATATTCATTTTGAATATTAAACCTATATCCTCTTAATTTAGGATATCTTTTAATCCAGCCCCTGATTAAGGGCTTGAATTTAGCTCCAGCTCTTCCTTTTTGTCCTTTTCCTCCTGCTCCGGAATAAGTTCCTTTTTTGCCCCCTCTTCCCACTCTTTTCTTTGCCTTTGCTTTATTTTTTGGTTTTAATTCGTGTATCTGCATTTTATTTCTTTAATTTTTCTAATGCTTTCATTGTTGCCTTAGCATTATTCAATTTATTTGTTGTCCTGCTTAAAATCTTTGATGAAATATCTTGAATGCCAGCAAGAGAACAAACAATTCTTACTGTTCCTCCAGCAACAAGACCTCTTCCTTTTTTCTGTGGTTTTAAAAGTATTACTGAAGGTCCTAATTTAGCCTCAACTTCATAAGGAATAGTTCCGTCAACAATAGGAATATCTTTCATGTTCTTCTTGGCTAATCTAGTTGCTTTATCAACTGCCTGAGAAACATCAAGTCCTTTTGCAACACCAATACCAACTTTTCCTTTCTTGTCTCCAGCAACAATCACTGCTCTGAATTTTAAATTCTTTCCTCCGCCAGTAACTTTAGTTACTCTTGCTAAATCTAAAAGCTTTGATTCAATATCATCTTTTTTAATTTCTTTTATTGGTCTTTGGTTTCTTTCTTTTTTAATCATAATTTTAAAATTTAAGTCCGCCCTCTCTTACTCCATCAGACAAGGCTTTTACTCTGCCGTGATATTTATATCCTCCACGATCAAAAACTATTTTTTCAATCTTCTTTTCTTTGGCTTTTTCAGCTATTAAAGAACCAACTTTTTTAGCAATATCTGATTTCTTTCCTTTTAAATCTGTATCTTTAACTGAAATAATTGTTTTTCCTTTTTCATCATCAATTAATTGAGCATAAATATGGCTAGCAGATCTGAAAACACAAAGTCTTGGGATTTTTGCATCTCCTTTAATTTTTGCCCTTACTCTCTTGTGCCTTTTTATTCTTTTTTCTTTTTTTTCTAACATAATATAATTATTAACCTCCTGCAGCTTTTTTACCAAGCTTTCTTCTTATTACTTCATCAACATATTTAATTCCTTTTCCTTTATATGGTTCTGGCTTTTTCACGCGTCTTACTTCTGCAGCAATTTGACCAACTAATTCTTTGTCAATTCCAGAAACAGTAATAACATTCTTTTCTACCTTAAATTCAATTCCTTCTCTGGCATCAACTTTGACTGGATGACTATAGCCAACATCTAAGAATAAATCCTTTCCTTCAACTCTTGCTTTAAAACCAACTCCATTAATTTCTAGTTTTTTTTCAAAACCTTTGGTTACTCCTTCAATCATATTGGAAGTTAATGTTCTCATTAATCCCCATAAAGATTTTGTTTTTTTGTCTTCTTTTAAAAGAGAAAAAGAAATTTCATTATCTTTTATCTCTATTTTTATTTCTGAAGGAACCTCTAAAAACAACTGTCCTTTTGGACCCTTGACATCAATTCTTCCTTCCAATTCTTTTACTTCTACTCCTGGAACTATTAATACTGGTTTTTTTCCTATTCTTGACATATTTTTACCAAACTTCACAAATTAATTCTCCCCCTATTTTCATTTTCTTTGCGTCTTTATCAGTAATTAATCCCTTAGAAGAAGACAATATTGCAAAACCATGACCTGATTTTACTTTCTTAATTTCTTTAACCTGCCTATATATCCTCTGTCCTTGTTTTGATATTAATTTAATTTTAGTTAAAACTCCTTCTCCTTTATCGTTATACTTTAAAGTAACGATTATTCTTTTTCCTGAAAGTCTTCCCTTTTTTTCTATTTCTTCAATCATTCCTTCTTTTTTTAAAATCTCTAAAATCGCATACTTAAAATCTGAGTATGGAAAAATAGCTATTTGCTTTTTTGAAACAGCATTCGCATTATTTATTGAACTAATCATGTCTGCTACTGGATCCATATATTTTTACCAACTACTTTTTTTAATTCCGGGTATTTCTCCCTTGTTTGCCATTTCTCTAAAACAAATTCGACACAAACCAAATTTTCTAATATATCCTCTTTTTCTTCCACACCTAAAACATCTGTTTACTGTTCTTGTTGAAAACTTTGGTTTCTTTGCTGATTTAACTATTTGCGATAATTTTGGCATAATATCTGACTTTAACTTTTCTTTAATGGAAAGTCAAGAAGTTTAAACAATTCTAATCCTTCTTCTTTTGACTTTGCATTAGTAACAATTGTTACTTCTAATCCTAAAATAATCGGTGATTTCTCAGGAGATATTTCCGGAAAAACAATGTGCTCTTTTATTCCCAAATTCATGTTCCCTCTTTTATCAATAATTTTAGGAGAAATACCTCTAAAGTCTCTTACACGGGGTAAAACAATATTAATTAATTTTTCAAGAAAATTATACATCTTCTTTCCTCTTAAAGTTACTTTTGCTCCTATAATATTTCCCTCTCTTAGTTTAAATGTTGAAATTGATTTTCTGGCTTTTGTTAAAACCGGTCTTTGCCCAGAAATTAATCCAATATTTTCAACAATGTATTCATTAAATCTCTTTTGTTCATCTTTTGTTTTAGGAGTAATTGTTTTTCCAAAACCAGTGTTGATTACAACCTTAATAATTTTAGGCACAGCCATTTTGTTCCCATACTTGAATTTTTCTTCCATGCCTTTAATTGCCTCTTTTTCGTATTTTTTCTTTAATTCTGTCATATTATTAAATTTGAGCTCCACATTTTTTACAAACACGAGCTTTTTTCTCTCCTTTTGTATCATAACCAACCCTTACTCCTTTTCCACATTTTGGACAAAGTAATTTAACTTTTGAAACTGGAATTGGTCTTGGACTTTTAGCAATCTGACCTTTTTGCCCACTTTTCTTTGGACGAACATGCTTAACAATTAAACTTACTCCTTCAACTAAAATCTTCTTTTCGCTTGGAAATGATTTTAAAACTTTTCCCTTCTTTCCTTTGTCGTCTCCTGAAATTATTAAAACTTGGTCATTCTTTTTTATCTTCATACTAAATCTTTTGTCATAGTTGATATTTTTTCAAAACCTTTTTCTCTAATTTCCCTTGCTACTGGTCCTAAAATTCTTGTACCTTTTGGCTCTTTACTTGTTCCCTCTAAAACAACTATTGCGTTATCATCAAATTTAATGTATGTTCCGTTTTTTCTTTTCTTTGGTTGTTTTTGCCTGATTATTACTGCACGAACTACCTGATGTTTTTTAACTGCCTTTCTTGGTTCTGCTGACTTTACTGTAACAACAATAATGTCTCCAAGAGAAGCATATCTTCTTTTTGTTCCACCTAAAACACGAATGCATTGTGCAATCTTTGCTCCGGAATTATCAGCCACTTTTAACATTGATCTTAATTGAATCATATTATTTTACTTTTTCAATTACTATCCATTTTTTATCTTTACTAATTGGCTTACATTCTTCAATCATCACTTTTTGCCCTATTTCAAAATCTTTACTGTCCTCTACGTGTGCCTTGTATTTCTTGTGAACCTTGTATCTTCTCTTGTAAATAGGGTGTTCTTTAATTCTTTCAACCTTAACCACAACGGTTTTATCCATTTTGTTTGAAACTATTAAACCTGTTAATTTCTTTTTTGGCATATTATTTTTTCTTTAAAATGGTTAAAATTCTTGCTATATCTTTCTTGTTTTCTTTAATTTCTTTAACATTCTTAATCCCACCAGCAGCAACCTTAAAACGGCTTTCTTCTATTTTCTTTTTCTTCTCCTCTAAAAGCATTTCTAATTCTTTTTCGGTTTTTTCTTTTAATTCAGCAATTTTCATAATTATTGTTTTTTAATAAATTTTGTCTTTACTGGCAACTTGTCTCCTGCTTTTTTAAAAGCTTCTCTAGCGTCTTTTTCTTCAATTCCCTCTAATTCAAAAATTATTCTGCCTGGCTTAACTGGAAAAACATAGTGATCAGGTGCACCCTTTCCTCCACCCATAGGAACTTCTTGTCCTTTTCTGGTTATAACCTTATCTGGAAAAATTCTAATCCATAGCTTTCCTCCTTTTCTTAAATAACGGATAATCATTCTTCTAGCTGCTTCTAATTGATTACTAGTAACCCATTTAGCTGTAGTTGCCTTTAATCCAAAGCTACCAAAATTTACTTCTGTACCTCTTGTTTCTACTGTTCTATCTATTCTTCTTCCTTTCTGATGTTTTCTGTGTTTTACTTTCTTTGGAATAAACATAATTATTCGTTATCAAATTTGTCTCCTTTATATATCCAAACCTTTATACCAATAGTACCATATGTACATCTTGCTTCTGTTAATGCATAATCAATATCAGCCCTGATTGTTTGTCTTGGCAATCTTCCTTTTTCTAGTGCTTCCTTTCTAGCTATTTGAACGCCATCCAGTCTTCCTGAAACTTCAAACTTTACTCCTTTTACATTTCTATTGGTCATTACTTTTTCAATAGCTTGTTTTATTGTCTTTCTAAAAGGATTTCTTTTTTCAATCTTCTGCGCAACCCATTGTCCCACTAATTCAGCTGATGTCCAAGGATTAGAGACCTCTTTAATTTCCATTTTTATCTTTTTAGATAAATCACTTAATTCCTTTAAACCTAATTTATTCTTTTTGAATACTTCTTTTAATGTTAAAAGTCTTAATTTTTCTACTCCTTCTCCTCCGCGACCAATAATTAATCCTGGTCTAGCTGAATAAATCACAATGCTAATTTTATCGGAAAATCTATCAATCTCAATTTTTTCTACATTAAAATCTTTTAGTTTTTTCTTTAAAAAGTTTCTGATAATAAAATCTTCCTTAAGATTTTTCTTAGGCTCTTTTCCATAATAACCGTGTGACAACCAATCAGCAATTCCTTTTATTCTAAATACTTTTGGATGGACTTTGTGGCTCATTTCTTTTTCTTTTTATTTTCTTTAATTTCGTCTAAAACTAAAGTAACATGTGATGATCTTTTTTTCAAAACATCACCTCTTCCCTTAGCTCTAGGAAAAACTCTTTTCATTACTGGACCTTCATCAACAGTAATTTTTGAAATGTATAATTTATCTGTCTTTTCTTTTACATTAGCAACAGCAGAATTCAATAATTTCAAAACAGGTAACGATGCTTTCTTGACAGTAAAACTTAAAATTGATTGAGCTTCGTCAACTTTTTTTCCTCTTATTGCATCAGCTACTAATCTTACTTTCCTTGGCGATATATGTAAATATTTTAATTTAACTTGGTGTGCCATAATTATTTCTTTTCTAATTCTCTTTGCATTTTACCTCCGTGTCTTGAAAATTTGGTTGTTGGAGAAAACTCTCCTAATTTATGCCCAACCATTTCTTCTGTCACTCTTACAGGTATAAAATCTTTACCATTATGAACTGCAAATGTGTATCCTATCATCTCAGGTGTTATTGTGCAAGCCCTTGACCATGTTTTAATAAGCCCATCATCTGGCTTTACTTTGCTCATCTTTTCAATTAATCTTGGATCCACGTATGGTCCTTTTTTTAAACTTCTTGACATATTATTTTCTCTTTTTCTTAATTCTTCTTTGAACTATTAATTTTGTTGTCCACTTGTTTCTTTTTCTTGTTCTAACTCCTAATGCTGGCTTTCCTTGTGGTGTCTTGGGATGCTTTAATCCAATTGGTTGCCTTCCTTCTCCACCTCCATGAGGATGATCACAAGGATTCATTACTGTTCCTCTAACATGAGGTCTTTTTCCTTTTCTTCTTGATTTTCCTGCTGTGTTCCAGCGAATAAATCTGTATTCTGAATTAGAAACCGTTCCAATAGAAGCATAGCATTCTCCGGGAATTTTTCTAATTTCTGAAGAAGGCATTTTTACATTAGCATAACCAGCGTCATAACTCAAAATTGTTGCTCCTGCTCCTGCTGAACGAACAATCTTTCCTCCTTTTTCTGGCTCTAATTCAATATTATATATCATTGTTCCTTCAGGAATGTTTTTAATTTTCATTCTGTTTCCAACCTTAACTTCTGTTTTCTCTGAAGCTATTACCTTGTCTCCAATTTTTAATCCTTCTGGAGCAATAATATACTTTTTTTCATTGTCTTCGTATTTTAATAATGCAAGAAAAGCGTTTCTGTTTGGATCATATTCAATTGCCATAACTTCCCCATAAACGCCTTTCTTTGTTTGCCCAAAATCAACTAAACGAATTAATTTTCTTGCTCCTCCACCAATATGTCTTGAAGTAATTCTTCCAGAACTTCCTCTTCCTCCAGTTTTCTTAACTCTCAAAAGCAAACCTTTTTCTGGTTTTTTCTTGGTTAATAAATTTGTTCTTTTTATCTTCTTTTTCATACTACTTTGCAATTAATTCGATTTTTTGTCCTTCTTTTAATTTAACAATTGCTTTCTTGTATCCACTTTTAAATCCACTTATTTTTCTCCCTTCAAATTTTCTTTTTCTTGGAATATTAACAATCATTACTTTTTCTACTTCTACATTGTATTGTCCTTGAACAGCGTCTTTAATCTGCTTTTTATTACTATCTCTACTTACTTTAAAAACATAAAAATTGTCCTGCTCCATTCTTGCTGATTTTTCTGTAATACAAGGACTAAGCAAAACTCCAAATAATTTTGGCCCCTCTATTCTCTCTTCTTTTTTCTTAAAAACTTTTAAAGCCATATTATTTATTTATTGATTTCTTAATCTCTTCTAAGCAATCTTTTGTTAAAACTATTTTCTTAAAAGTCAAAACATCTAAACAGTTTAAATCTTTTGCTTGAATTGTTTTTGTCTTGGGAATATTTCTAAAAGCAAGGATAGTCAGTTTGTCTAATTGATTTAAAACAATTAATGCGCTTTCTGATATAGAGCTCTTTATTAAAAATTCTTTTGCTTCTTTTGTTTTTGTTACTTTAATTTCAGGAACAATAACAATGTTGTTAGTTTTTTCTTTTTCTTCAATAATTTCTAGCAATGCTTTTCTTCTAATTTTTTTTGGTATTGTTCTTTTAAAATTAATTTCATTTCTTGGACCAAAAGTTACTCCTCCACCAACCCATATTGGTGATCTACTTGATCCATGTCTTGCTCTTCCTGTTCCTTTTTGCCTCCAAGGCTTTTTACCTCCTCCACTTACTTCTCCTCTGGTTTTAGTGTGAGCAATAGACTTTCTCCTGTTTGACAATTGAGAAACAGCTACTTGATAAACAAGATTAGAGTTAAAAGGACTATTTTCCTTATTCTTTTTTGTTACTGCTTTTTTCATAATCCTCTTATCTCTAATAATGTTCCGCGTCTTCCTGGAACTGCTCCTTTAACAGCAATTACTTTATTAGCATTATCAACCCTTATTATTTCTAAACCCTTAACACTTATTCTATCACTTCCCATTCTTCCAGGCATTCTTCTTCCCTTAATAACTCTTCCTGGAACACTACAACCAATTGAACCAATTGTTCTTTGTTCGTGTTTTACTCCATGAGAAGCTTCTTTTCCATGAAAACCCCATCTTTTCATTCCACCTTGAAATCCTTTTCCCTTTGAAATACCGGAAACTTTCACTTTGTCTCCTTCCTCAAAAATACTTGGCTCTATATTATCTCCCACTTTCATCTCTCCTTCTTCACATTTAAATTCTTTTACATACCTAAAAGGAGTTTTAGTTTTTTTAACTTTGCCTTCTTTTAATTTTTCAAAACCAATCTTTACTGCTGAATATCCGTCTTTTTCTTTTGTTTTAACCTGAAGCACACTGCAAACATCAGTATCAATCAAAGTAACAGGAATAACATTCCCTTCTTTATCATATACTTGCGTCATTTCAATTTTTTTACCTAATATGCACTTCATGTTTTGTAATAAAAAATGGGCTCCAGCCCACCTTAATTAGACTAGTCGGCCTTTTTTATTAAATTTTATTTATTTGTATTTGTTCATTACAAAATACTTTTAATTTCTGTATCCACACCAGCTGGCAAAGTTAAGGATTTTAAAGCCTCTACTACCTTTTGATTAGGATTCAAAATATCGATCAATCTCTTATGGACTCTCATTTCAAATTGCTCTCTTGCGTTCTTGTGAACAAAAGTTGACCTATTAACAGTAAACTTACTTATTTCTACTGGTAATGGAATTGGTCCAGTAACAGTTACACCAGAACGAACAGCAATATCAATGATTTGTTGAGCGCTTTTATCAATTACTTTATGATCATAAGCGCGCAACTTTATCCTTAACTTTGGTACTACTTCTTTCTTTGTTGATTTTTTAAGAGCAGCTGGCATTTCTTTTCAACTATTTAATAATCTTTGTTATAACTCCTGCACCTACTGTTTTTCCACCTTCTCTAATAGCAAAACCAAATTTTTCTTCCATGGCTGCTGGTACAATTAATTTAACAGTAACATCAACTGTGTCTCCAGGCATAACCATTTCTACTCCTGGCTTTAAAATAACATCTCCTGTAATATCAGCTGTTCTGATAAAAAACTGTGGTTTGTAACCAGAGAAAAATGGAGTATGTCTTCCACCTTCTTCCTTTGTTAAAATATATATCTGAGCTTCAAATTCAGTGTGAGGAGTAATTGTTCCTGGTTTAGCTAAAACTTGACCTCTTTCAATGTCTTCTTTCTTTAGACCTCTTAAAAGAGCACCAACGTTATCTCCAGCACTTCCTTGGTTTAATGATTTGTTAAACATCTCAACTGAAACAACTGTTGTTTTTTGAGTTGGTCTAATACCAACGATTTCAATTTCTTCGTTAGCATTAATGATTCCTCTTTCAATTCTTCCTGTTGCAACAGTTCCTCTTCCTTCAATAGAGAAAACATCTTCAACTGCCATAAGGAATGGCTTTTCAGTATCTCTTACTGGCTCTGGAATATATGTATCTAATTGCTCAGCCAAATCATATATTGGTTTTAAATTAGGATCATCAGCTGAAGTAGCTTCTGTTGCTTTTAAAGCAGATCCTCTGATTACAGGCAATGTGTCTCCTGGGAATTCATATTTCTTTAATAATTCTCTTACTTCGCTTTCAACTAAATCAATCATTTCTGGGTCATCAACCATATCGCACTTGTTCAAAAATACAATAATTGATGGCAAGCCAACTTGTTTAGCTAAAAGAATATGCTCTCTTGTTTGAGGCATAGGACCATCAGTAGCTGCAACAACTAAAATAGCACCATCCATTTGAGCAGCACCAGTAATCATGTTCTTAATATAGTCAGCATGGCCTGGACAATCAATATGAGCATAATGTCTCTTTTCTGTTTCATATTCTAAGTGAGAGATATTAATAGTAACTCCTCTTGCTTTTTCTTCAGGAGCTGAATCGATTTGGTCAACAGACCTTTCTTTAACATTGCCGCCTTTTAAAGCTAAGGCATGCAAAATAGCCGCGCTCAAGGTAGTTTTACCATGGTCAACGTGGCCGATTGTTCCCACATTTAAGTGGGGTTTTGTTCTTTCAAATACTTCTGCCATAATTTTATTAATAAATTTATGAGACTAAAGATTTAGAGGATCCATAATCTCAATATTTATATATTTTAATCTTTATTATTAATACTTATCTATTTTAACTAAAAATTGAAAAAAGTCAATATTTTAAAGGGGAAGATCGTCGACTTTTAAGGGTTCTCCCTCTAATTCTTTGGGCATGTCTTTTGTTTCTTCTTTTGTGCTTTTAATGCCTTTTAATTTTTTGTACTCTTCGTAATCAAGGACTATGAGTGAAGTTCCATTAGGATCAGCAATAATAATCTTTGCTTTTTCTTCCTGTATTAACTTTTTAATTTCATTTAAATCCATATTATTTTCTCTTACCTTCTATTATCTCTTGGGAAATATTTCCCGGGACCTTTTCATAATGACTGAATTCCATGGTAAATGTTCCTCTTCCTTCAGTTAATGATCTTAGGGTTGTTGCATAGCCAAACATTTCAGATAAAGGAATTTTTGCTTCAATAACTTTCAAATCAGTTCTGTCCATTGTTTCATCAATCTGTCCTCTTCTAGCTGATAAGTCTCCGATCACGTCTCCTAAATAATTTGGAGGAATAACCACTTCTAATTTCATTATTGGCTCTAATAAATGAGCATTAGATTTTTTAGCTGCATCTTGAAGAGCCATTGAAGCTGCTATTTTAAAAGCAATTTCAGATGAATCTACTTCGTGAAAAGAACCATCGTATAAAACAACTTTCATATCAATCATTGGATATCCAGCAACAACACCTTTTTCCATTGCTTCTTTAATACCCTTTTCAACAGCTGGAATATATTCTCTTGGAATTGCTCCACCTTTAATTTCATTAACAAATTCAAATCCTTCTCCTCTTTTTCTTGGCTCAACTTTAATTTTAACATGACCATATTGACCTCTTCCACCACTTTGTTTAATATATTTTCCTTCTGCTTCTGAATTTGTATCAATTGTTTCTTTGTAAGATACTTGAGGCCTGCCAACATTTGTTTCAACATTAAATTCTCTTTTCAAACGGTCAACAATAATATCTAAATGTAACTCTCCCATTCCCCAAAGAATAGTTTCTCCTGTTTCCTGACTTGTTTCCATTCTAAAGGTTGGATCTTCTTCTTGAAGTTTCTTTAAAGAAAGTGCCATTTTCTCTTGGTCTGCTTTTGCTTTTGGCTCAACCTCAATAGAAATAACTGGTTCTGGGAAAACAATTTTTTCTAGAATAACTGGAGCTTTTTCATCACATAATGTGTGGCCAGTAGATGTTTTCTTTAATCCAACAACAGCAACAATGTCTCCAGAATACACATCTTCTACTTCTTCTCTTTCATTAGAATGCATTCTTAAAATTCTACCAATTCTTTCTCTTTCTCCTGAAACTGTATTTAACAAATAACCTCCTTTTTTAAATTGGCCAGAGTAAGCACGAAGATATGTTAAAGTTCCTACAAAAGGATCTGTAGCAATCTTAAATGCTAATGCTGCAAATGGCTCGTTATCATCTGGTCTTTTCTCAATCTTAATATTTTCATCATTAGGATTAATTCCAACAACAGGAGGAACATCGATTGGACTTGGCAAATAATATATTACTGCGTCAAGCATTAACTGTACTCCTTTGTTTTTAAGCGAAGACCCGCATAAAACTGGAACTAACTTGTAATCAATAGTTGCTTTTCTTAACACCTTTCTTATTTCCTCAACACTAATTTCTTGTCCTTCTAAATATTTATTCATTAATTCTTCGTCTTCAGCAACAATTTTTTCAAGCATTTTAGCTCTCCATTCATTAGCTTTTTCTTTTAATTCTTCGGGAATCTCTATTTTAACAACATCTTTACCCATTTCGCCTTCAAAATTAACTAGCTTCATTTCAATTAAATCCACAATTGAAGAAAAATTAGATTCTTCACCAACTGAAAATTGAATTGCTACAGCATTTTTAGTTAATTTGTTCCAAATTGATTCCAAGCTCTTTTCAAAAGAAGCTCCCATTCTATCTAGTTTGTTAATAAAGCAAACACGAGGCACATGATATTTATCAGCTTGCCTCCAAACAGTTTCTGATTGAGCTTCTACTCCAGCTACTCCATCGAATACAACAACTGCTCCATCTAAAACCCTTAAACTTCTTTGTACTTCAGCTGTAAAGTCAATATGCCCAGGAGTATCAATAATATTAATTCTATGCTCGTTGCTTTTGTCTTTTTTTAAGTAATCTCCAGGAGTCCAAAAACAAGTAGTAGCAGCAGAGGTAATAGTAATACCTCTTTCTCTTTCTTGCTCCATCCAATCCATAATAGCTGCTCCTTCATGCACTTCTCCTATTTTATGAGAGATTCCTGTGTAAAACAAAATACGCTCAGAAGTAGTTGTTTTTCCAGCATCAATGTGTGCAATAATTCCAATATTTCTATACTTTTCTATAGGATATAATCTAGGCATATGTTTTTACCAGGCAAAATGAGCAAAAGCTCTGTTGGCCTCTGCCATTTTGTGGACGTTTTCTTTTTTTCTTACTGAAGCTCCTTTGTTTTCAGAGGCTTCTATTAATTCTTCTGCTAATTTGTCTTTCATTGATTTTCCTTTTTTTGAACGGGAATTAGTAATAATCCATTTCATTGCTAAACTTAATCTTCTGCCTCCTTTTACTTCCATTGGAACTTGATAAGTTGCTCCTCCTACTCTTTTTGGTTTAACCTCTAAAACAGGAGAAACATTTTGAATAGCTAATTTAAAAACTTCTAATGGGTCTTGTTTTGTTTTTTCTCTAATAATATCAAAAGAACCATAAACAATTTTTTGAGCTATGGTTTTTTTTCCTTCTTGCATTACCTGATTAATGAACTTAGAAACCATTATGTCGTTATATAGTGTATCAGGGTAAATTATGTTTTTCTTAAAACTTGCTGCCATATTCTTTATTTCGGCTTCTTAGCGCCATATTTACTTCTTTCTTTTTTCCTGCCTTCGACTCCACCGCAGTCATAAACTCCTCTTACAATATGATACCTTACTCCAGGTAAATCTTTTACTCTTCCGCCCCTGATTAAAACTATTGAGTGTTCTTGAATGTTGTGTCCTTCTCCTGGAATATATGCTGTTACTTCCATTCCATTACTAATCTTGACTCTAGCTACTTTTCTTAAAGCTGAGTTAGGCTTCTTTGGGGTTGTTGTAAAAACTTTTAAACATACTCCTTTTTTAAAAGGTGAGTTGTAATCTTTAGGTCTGTTTTTTAATGGATTAAAACCAAACATCAAGCCAGGTGCCTTGCTTTTCTTTTTCACGATTTTCCTTTTCTTTTTTATTAATTGGTGAATTGTTGGCATAATTAAAATAAAAAACAAAATAAGCTTTTTGCTTGTGCAATAAAAATATCAGATAAAACTAAAAATGTCAAATATTTAAAGGCAGGATATTTCTATCCTGCCCTTGATTTTTGAGAAAAGTATTACTTTACAGAAACTCTTTGAAGATATTCAGCCTGTGTTATTTGCCCTCTTGACAATAAGTCATTCAATCCTGAAAAATATTGTTCCTGAACCTCACTTGTTGTAAGACGAGTTTTGTATGTAATAATATTATCTATTGCTCCGTTAAAAAATCCTGCAGCAGAAGGTGCGTTGTGAGCTCCTATAGTTAGATCAGCAGCTACATTATAATTTATACCATTAGCATCGCTCAAGTCCGTAGAAGGACTGACTGTATTAGCTACTGAAAGGCCGTCAACATACATTGTTATTGTATCTGTAGAAGCTGTTGTAAGAGTGAAGCCAACATAATGCCACCTATTATCAAATATTTCTCCTGCAGTAGTGGTCGCTGTTTTATCTATATTAGTACCGTCATCAGAAAAAGATGCCTTAAAATATTCTGTAGTTGAAGAAGCTTGCAACACCCATGACCTATAATTATTAGTTGTGTCCCATATGCCAACAATTGTTGCGTCTGCTGATTGATTATTTGCTTTAACCCAAGCAAAAGCGCTTATTCCTGTTCTTGCTTGATCAAAACCTGTTATTGTAGTGACTTGTACCCATTGACTACTAGCACTTGCAAAATTAAGACATTTTCCAAGAGCGCAAGAAGAAGATGCTAAAATGGTTGGAGCCGTTCCAGGAGTTCCATTATTTACTCCCCAAGAATCAAGAAGATCAGCAGCTTGAGCCGCACTTCCAGCGGCTGTAGTTCCATCAAACTTATACTCAGAAACTATACTTGTTAATCCAGTGTTTCTTAAGGATTCTGCCCATACTTTTGTTTTAGCAACAGTAGCATTTGAAGACATTGAACTCATTCCAACAAGAATAAAAGATGATAAAATACCAATAACCACTATAACTACCAAAATTTCAATAAGGGTGAAAGATTGTATTTTTTTATTCATAATTAACTTATTATTTTTATTATTTATTATTTTGAAAATATTGTAATTCTGCTTTTAAGTGGACGACCTCTTCTTGGACTTTCATAATATTATTCTCCAAAGAATTAATTCTTTGCACTTGATAATTAATCAAGAGATAAAAAGAATAACTTATTAAGATGCCAATGATTACCACGAGGATAACCTCAAGCATATTATGTTTTTCCTCTTTCATAAATTATAATATTTTATTATTTTTATTTTCTACTCATATTTTACTCTGAAACCCAGCCGCCGTCAATATATAGGATGTTTCCAGTCACATATTTTGAATCTTCTGACGCTAAATATACTGCTCCTTTAGCAATATCAATTGGCTCACCCATATATCCTAAAGGAGTTTTGCTTTCAATAAATGCTTTTAATTTTTCATCTTCCTCTACCCCTTTTGTCATTTGAGTCTTAATAAATCCTGGAGCAATGGCATTAACTCTTATTCCAAAACAAGCCAAATCTAATGCTCCAGCTTTGGTTAATTGATTAACTCCTCCTTTGGCAGCACAATAACCAATTGCTCCTCTAAATCCAACTGTACCTAAAATTGAAGTCATGTTAATAATAGAACCCTTTATTCCCATTTCCTTCATTTTATTAGCAGCTCCTCTCATACCAAAAAACACTCCAGATAGATTAACAGATATTATTTTATTCCAAGATTCATCATCTGCTGACAAAATATCTCCCACAGTTCCAATTCCAGCATTGTTAACCATAATATCAATCCTTCCAAACTTCTTAATTGTTTCTTCAATTAAATTATTTACTTCTTCTGATTTAGAAACATCGCATTTAATAAACAATGCTTTTTCTGAATCAACTTTTATTTCATTAATATCAGAAAAAATCACTGATGCTCCTTGTTTTAAGAATTCTTCAGCAACAGCTTTTCCTATTCCTGAACATGCACCAGTAACAATAGCAATTTTGTTTTCTAATTTCATATTAATATAATTATACAACTATATTTTTAAAAAAGCAACAAAAAAAAGAAGGGTACTTCCCTTCAATATTCCATTATTTTTCTCATTATATTCGGATGCTTAATCTGTGCTTCTAGCAAAATTTCTTGAGCAGTTGACAAAACACCATGATAAATATGCAGAGAATCTATCTGATCAATGATTCTTACAATTTTGCATTTATTAGGTTTAAATATTTCTTTGTTAAACCCTGCAACAGCACCAATGAGATTGTATTTCCAGGCATTACGAAGGTCTCGAGACCTCCATGAAAGATGAATATCTACCATATTTGGAGAATAATATCTAGCCCATAGTCTCTGGAAACAAGGTGGCGCATCAGCACCCATGTCAATTTCTGGATCCCATGTTATTACTTGGTGTCTATTAGAAACAATTACTTCTTTGTTTCTTGCTTCTGCTCTTTCAGCATTATCAATTAACTCACCAAGCTCGTCTCTCAATTTTCTAAGCTGGTCTCCGTGGTTAACAAGCATGCGACCAATGTATGTATAGTCAAATCTCTGATCACTATCTGCTGGCAGTTTGTCATAAATTTCAAACCACTCTCTGTCCCACTCATCCATATATTTTTGAGCTGCTTTAGGACCCAAATTATACTTGCCCTGAGTTAATTCTGATAAATGCTTTTCTTCAATTTGTCTAATCGCATTACCAGTAAGAATTATTGTGTGGACACTGTCTCTAGCACTTTTCGGTTCTTTTATTGAACCGAAATAAATGTCTTTACCAAAAGTAACTACATTATATATTGCTTGAAGCTCAGCTATTCCAAAATCCTCATTTCTTACCTCAAAATAAGGCGTCAAGATTGAATCCATGATCATCTCCTGTTCATTTCTAATGGAAACGAACTAGGTTAGAATTATCACAAAAATCAACCTAAATCAAGGGAAGCCCTGTAAACAAATAGAATAGTTTTTGAGAGATGTTATAAACAAAGTCTAAGCCGTAGAAAATAAAGAAAAGAAGAATAAAAAATCCATATTGAACTAAAAAATCCTTTAACCAGCTAAGCTTATCTCCTAAAATATCAAAAAGTATATGAGAACCATCAAGAGGTGGAATTGGTATTAAATTAAACACAGCTAAAATTATATTATAGAAAATAACTATTTGAAAGAATTGATAAAAACCAGCACTAAAAATAGATGTTCGTATAAGCAAGCTAAATATTAAAGCAACAAGCAGATTAGAAGCTGGACCAGCTAAAGAAACCTTTAATGCTCCCCATCTTTTATCTTTAAGACTATAAAAATCAACTGGAACAGGTTTTGCCCAACCAATTACTGGTAAATTAAGTATTAAAAGCACAAAAGGCACTAAAAATGAACCCATTGGATCAAGATGATTTATTGGATTAAAATTAAGCCTCCCGCTTTCCTTAGCAGTTGAGTCTCCTAAAGCATATGCAGCAGCTCCGTGAGCAACCTCATGAATAATAATTGAAAAAATAACTACTCCTAAAATTGCAATAAATATTAATTCCATATGATAAATATATACCATAAAATAAAAGGACTTGCAATTATTTAATTTTTTGCTATTATACATTACATATGGAAAAAGAATGCACAATTTGCAACAAATCTTCATCAATGGGAAGACAGTACAAGAAATTGATTTCTAGATACAATCCTGGCCCCAAGAAAAGAAAATATCCCAATTTACAATGGGTTACTGTTCCTTTGGAAACCACTAAAAAGAAATACAAGGAGTTTGCTGGAAAAAGAATCTTAGCTTGCGCAAAATGCATCAAAGCTCTAGGAAAAAAGTAAATTCCTATCGGGCTGTAGTATAACGGAATTATTTGCGCATGGGGTGCGTAAGACCTGGGTTCAATTCCCAGCAGCCCGACCAAATAAACAAAACACCTTTTAAAAGGGTGTTTTTAGTTTAATTATAATTTCATCATCAATATTAATATTATATTTTGAAACGCTTCCTGCTTTTATTTCCAATACTTTATCAACATTATACAAAGAATTTATTCTTGTTATTTCCCCTTTTGTTAAAATAGGGACATTTTCTGAAATATTCACTATCTTGTTATCTCTTATCCATAAAACATCTATTGGAAAATTCATGTCTTTCATCCAAAAATACCTTTTATCCTCATTCAAATACACAAAGAGCATGCCTTGATTATCTTTTAGTTCTTGTTTTCCTCCTAGTCCTTTTATCTTTTCAGAATTAAATACTAAAACCTTAACATCAAAAACAGCATCATTGATAATTATTTCTGCTTTTAAATTTACAATTAGAATTATTATTGAAAGAACAAATACTGCGCAAAAGAATATTAATTTCTTTTTTATCATTTTATCTCTTTCTTAATATCCTCTATTTCTTTTTTCATTGATTTTTCTAAATAATCAACATCTTTCTTTAATTTTTTGATAATCTTATCTTCTTCTTTTGTTAATTCTCTTTTAGATTTAGTTTTTCCAAGTAATTTAATTTGATCATTTAGATCTTGCTTTAAAAAGTCAAAAGTTTCCCCTATCATGCTTTCTGCTTCAAGTACTTCTTTTCTTACTCTTTTTCTAAATAAAGCAAATCTGTAATAGCTGTAAGAAATAATAAAGACGAGAACAATAATTAAAACTAACAAAGGAATAGCCACTGATAAAATTTCGATTAACTTAGAGCTAATCTGAATGAAGTCTGGCTTTTTAATAATAATATTAATACTTTGACTGGGAAAACTTTTTAACCCCCTATTATCAACCACTTCTGCCCAAATCTTGTAAACTCCTTCACTTAAATTTTCTTGAGAAATTAAAGAAAATGATCCTGACTCATCTGTATCTAATGTTTTAGTTAAAACTACTTCTTTATCTTTTTCAAAATAAATATTAAGCTTGACTTTAGAATATTTGCTTTCTCCTTTAATTGTTAAAATATCATTTTTTGATAATTCTTTTGGATATTCAGTTAATATGGGGGACTCTAGTGGAGTAATCGTAATTTCCTCTGCTGCTGAAGAATAGTTACCCGCTTTGTCAAAAGCTTGGACAATTATCAATTTTTCTCCAGGATAAAGAATTGGCATTGTATAAACTCCTTCATTTAAGTCTTCTTCGTATACTTTAATAATTAAGCTATTATCAACTTTGATATTATAATAATCAACTCCCGACAAAGAATCCTTTGTGCCAAAACTAATTTTTGGTTGAGGAGTTTCTACTACTTTTCCATCTACTAAATTAATATTAAATTGGTCTGGAGCTTTTGTATCAATTTGAACTTTAAAATGACTAATACCTCCCCAGCCACTGCTATTTTTTAATTGGACATGGAAATACCAAATACCATCTTCTAAACCAGTCAACATTTTTCCTGAAACCGCTGGTTCATACAAGACATTAGGAGTTGAATTTGAATTTTTATTTAAAAGAGTTCTTGCAGCAATAATTTCAGTCCCCAAGCTCCAAGAAAGATCAACATTGTTTGAATTATACCATTTACTTGAATCAGGATGAGTTGAAGAAGTAATGTTTGGTGCTAAAGGAACATTTAAAATTGGCTTAACAATTTCCTCCTCCTTTTCTGTTTCATTAAAAGTAAATCTAGCTACGCCACTTCCTGATAAAATATTTGTACCATTGCCATCATTAGCCAAAACTGATCCAGATAAAAAACTAAGATTTGAGATTCCTGATTTTTTAGCCCTAAAATTAATAGTCATTAATTTACCTGATGCTCCAGTAAAACCTGGATTAAAAACAACCCCTTCAAAACCAACTGTTCCTAAAGAATTAGAAAAACTCGGTTCTTGAACCCATAAAGAAAAGATTGAACCAACTTTTGATAATGAAACAACTTCTAATTTATCTGTTGGAAAATCAATGATTCCTGAAGCAGCATTCATTGCTTCTGTGGGAGTAGAAACATAAACTCCTACCTGTATTATATTATTTATAGAATAAGTACCCGAGCTAGGAGAAAAATATAATGTTGCTGCATTAATAGAAAAAGGAAAAAAGAAAATTAAAAACAATAGAATTAATATTTTTTTAATTTTTTCCATAATTTATTAATCAATAATATACTGATAATTAATATTATGATTATAACATAAAATAAATAATTTTTATACCAAGGTAATGGATTTAAGGGATTAACAATAACAATTCTTTCATTGCCTTTTTTATCAATTGCTTTAATGTATACTTTTTTTTCTAAGCTTTGGTCTTTCAAAACATAAGGACTTTCAGCAACAGTACAATTTTTAAGACTCCCCTCACAAACCTCATAATGATCAACTCCTACTCCTTTATCTTGAGTAGCAAAAACCAAGAAATACTTATTTTCAAATAATTCTTGGTCTTGGCTAATCTCTGGGCTAAATGTTTCTGGTTTCTCATTATCTATAATCTCAGCAGATTCCTGAGTTTCAAAATAATTTCTAATATAAAAACTAATATTTGAAAAATTTAAATTAATAGGAGTGCCAAGTCCATCATTTTTGTAAGCTTGAATTTGGTTTAAATAAACAATTCCGTCTCCTTCTGTTTTGGTTTTAAAAATTAAAGAAAAAATTAATCCATCTTTACTATTATATCCTCCTGGAATTATGCCTGAAAAACTCATCTTTCCATTCTCAATTTTTGGTTTTTCAACCCAAAAGTTAATTATTGAATTTCCCTCTCTGATTTCCTTTAACTCTAATAAATCTTGAGGAAAAGAAATATTTCCACCTATAGCGTTAATTGATTCGTCTTCAGAATTTAAAAAAACATTAATTTGAAAATCGCTATTAACCTTAATCTGATTAGAATCTGATTCTAAAACTAAACTAGCCGCATCAACTTGATTGGCAGAGAAAATAAATATTAAAATTAATAATATTTTTCTTTTCATAATCAGCCTGTCCAATAATATGCTATTATACTAAAGTCTATTAAATCAACTTTTCCATCACCGTTTAACTTATCTTTTTCTATAATCTTAAAAGGTTCACTAAGATTTCTTTTATACCAATAAGCAGCAATGGAAAAATCAACTAAATTAACTTTTAAATCATAATTAACATCTGCTTTTAATGATTTCTTTTGAGTTCCTGCATAAACATTATTATTACCAACAATAAAACCTACTTCTTTGCTAAAATCAGTAATATCTCCATTTAAAGCTGCTTTGGATTTAGTATAATGTTGTCCTTTTTCTAAAACAGATGTGTCAAAATTATATAAATAAATTCCATTTTTATCAGAATTAACTTTGGTAAATATCTCACTTTCAGAATTAACAGCAATGGTAATTTCACTAGAAGGAGCAGCTTGACCAAAAATAGCAATGTTATCACCTAATTTAACCTCGCTTTTATCAACAGCAATAGTTGGAGCTATAAATATTCCACTAATAGTTGTTGTTGTTCCCTGAGTTATGCTTATTGGAAAAACAAAAGGAGTAGATGATCTTCCCTGAGAGTCTTCTCCATAAACGCTAAAAGTATAATTTCCAGCAGAAAGTCCTGATATTTGAGTACTAAAATAAGCATCAGGCCCAGCAATTGTTTCTACTGCTAACTGTCCATCTTTTAATATCACTACTGTGCTTTGAGGATATGCTCTTCCCTGAATAACTACTGCTGTTTGAGGAGGAGGTATAAATCCTCCTCCGCCGCCGCCACCCCCTTCCCCACGAGAACAATTAGTAAAGTTAAAGTCGCAGGAAGGAAGGCAAGAAAGAGTGCCCTGTGTATAACCAAAACTTTGACAAGTTTTACCTGCCAGATCTGAATTATCACAATCTTCTCCAGTTTCTTTAATATTATTACCGCAAATAGTGATTTTAATTGTTGCTCCTATTGTTTTAATAGTAGCAGCACTAACTTCATTAAAATCTAAAATAATTTTATTGAAATAAAAGGATGTGGCGAGAAAAATTATCAATAAAAATATTTTTCCTAAATTTTTCATTCCTCGGTTTTAATTTTTTTAGATCTCCCTTTTTTCTTTACTATAGGATTATTATTCTTTTTACGAGTAACTTTTCTTATTTTTTCTGGAACAATAACTTCTTCAATAATTTCCTCCTCTTCCTCTTCTATTTGTTTAAATTCTTTTACATCAGCTTTTGGACTAATTTTAATGTTGAAGTTCTTTCTAAATGCACAAATTAAAATCATTAAAACAATTAAGCATATGACCACTAAATCCCAAGGATAAAACTTATTCCAGAAATATTCGATTCTATAATAAGCTGCTTGAAAAATATTTGCTGGAGCAATAGTAAAATAAAGTTTAGTAGCAGCAGCAATATTGACTGTGCTCACCCCTCCATCAATTACATTATTTTTAACAGGTTGAGCTTGTAAAAACACAAAATAATCACCGGGCTTAGCATTAACTGGCAGCTCTATTGTAACTTTTACCATTTGCACACTATTGGGTTCCAAGCTTAAGGAAGTAGGATAAAATTTAATCCAACTTTTATCTGGTCTTAATTCTTTAACGTTTTCGCGATACTCAGCTGAAACCTGATAACCACTAGGCTCATCTCCTGTATTAATAACTGGTAAATCTGGCAAATTATATATTTGACCAGGTTTTAATGATTCATCAACTTCTATTTTTCCAATTCCAACACCAACTCCAATTTTAGAATAAATATTAGAAGGAAAAATACAAACCAGTAAAACGCAAAAACAAACTAGGAAGCTTAATTTATTTTTAATCATATTAGTGTGCACTAGCTAAAACTGTAACATCAACATCTTGAGCGTCTAAACAATCAGACGTTGTTGGCATTGTGATTTTTAAATCTAAATCAAAATTGCTTCCTTTTTCTTTAGAGCTGATTAATGATTGATAACTTGTTCCTAAATAGTACCAATTAGTTCCCGAATTAATAGAAAATTCGTGTTTATATTGATCGGTTGAGGGTGTACCAGAAACAAGCGTCCACGTACACCCCCCTCCAGTAGCATTGTAGCCTTTTATCTCAAAATCCTCTGTAACATTTCCATTATTTGTTACTGTTTGTGTTTGTGAAGAAACAGTATCAGCCGTAGCATTAGAATCAAGAACCCCATATTCGATACTTCCATCATCTATAGAAACTGAAATAAGTTTTACTATGGTGCTATTTCCACTAATTTGAACAGGAGAACTGCCACCCACAGTACCAGAAGAAACTGTAATATCTGCAGAAGGATTAGAAATTTCTAATTCAATTGTTTCGGTGGGAGATGCACCATATCCAACATCTAAAACAGCATAAACACACACTTGTGATGTTCCCACCGCCATTGTTCCAGTTATTGTTGCTTGATCAGAAGAATTAAAAGATGAAGCAGTGCCAAACAATGTCTCGTTTCCATCATATGTACATGTACCTGCTGTCTCATAATACAAATCTAGATTAGACAAATTGCTGTTTGCATTAATTGTTCCTTCTTCATTTATAATAATTTGAGTAATGTTTGCACTTTCGGCACTCCTTACAAAAGTAAATGCACCACCAACATAGAAATTAGTTATTGGGCTACCTGTGGTTGAAGTTTGAGTTCCTGTTGTACTAGTAGTAATATTAAGTGGAGTAACGTCCAAATTAAGATTATCAAACCATGCTAGAGATTGCGCACTTTTATTGTTACCGTTTCTTAAACTAGCATAAACCTGAATTTGATACTGTCCAGTTTCATCAAAATAAGAAGAAACATTCAAGTTTGATGGACCAGTCCAAGAAGTTGGGCTACCATAAGATGGAATAGTTGCATCTGACCATATAGTAACTTGCGACGAAGAAGGTTTAATAATATCAACTTGAACCGTATTGGTTGTACAATTAACTGCCACACACTGTTTACTCCAGTAAAGACTCAAATTTACTGTGCTTCCTGCTTCAATATTAGTGCTAATTGTTTGCCGAGCATAACCAGTGGCAGTATTGTTTCTTCCAGCTGCTGTTTGTAATTCCACAGAACCAGCACTATCTTGATAATAAGAAGAGTTATATGTCATTGTTGACAAGGTCCAATTAGTAGTTCCACTTGTAAAACTTGGGTTACTTAAATAATTTGTAGCATAAGTTTTTTGAATTTTTGGAGGAAATGATGGATTTTGCCAAACTTGTGGCCAACCAGAGAAAATCCAAAGAACAACCAGAGTAAAAACTAAAAACTTTTTAAGAATTTCCTTAATCATGTTAAATTATTTTACCATAAAACAATAAAAATTGGCAATACTAAAACACCGTTTTAACGGTGCCTTAATTTTGATCAATGGCCCTATCCCTTTCAAAAAGAATCCGTAGATTCCATTTGTGGGTGTCGCATTCAAGCGCCACGGCGTTTGAAGATTATGACTCCCAAATTGAAAGGTGTTCGGAATTTTTTGAACGATAGGGCCAAAATTAATATACTATAGTTTTTTAGATTCTTCAAGTTATTCTTTTATGCCATCTAAATTAATATCATAAAGAATTTCATTGCTAATTAACTTGTACTGCAATAATTCTTTTTCTGTAAACCAAATATTGATTTCTCTTTCTGCTTCTTCTGGTTTATCTGTGCAATGAATAAGATTTCTTACTGCTCTACTATCAAGATTAGCCATATCATAAGAATCAATTGTAAAATCTCCTCTTATGGTTCCAACATCAGATGTTAAGGGTTCTGTTCCACCAACTATTTTTTTAATAATCCCTACTGCTTTATTGCCCTCCCAAACCATTAAAACAACTGGGCCAGCAGTCATGTAAGAATAAAGTCCTTTAATAATGTCTCTTCCGTATTCAAGGGCTGATTTTTCTGTTGGTAATCCATCTGCTTCAAGATTTTTAATCCTTATTTGTCCTTTGCTTTCACACCACGCATCATCTTTACTATAATGCTTTATGCACTGCTCTTCAGTGGCAAATGTTAATTTCATGGCTACTAGTTTCAAGCCAGTTCTTTCAAAGCGCTTAATAATTTCACCAATTAAAGAACGCTGTACGCCATCTGGCTTTATCATTACAAAAGTTTTTTCTTTTTTTACATCTGCCATATTAATTAATTTTTACTTATTATCTTTAATATTTTACCATCAGAAACAATTTTAATGTCTCCATTAATATCTGTTCTTAGTGTTTTAATACCAAAATTATTAAGCCTTGTCAAAACTTCTTCTGAGGGATGACCATAAGAATTAGCCCCTACTTGAATTATTGCTATTTCAGGAGTTGTTGCTTTTAAAAATTCTTCTGAAGTTGAATAAACAGAACCATGATGAGCCACTTTCAAAACATCTATATCTGCACCTATTGCATCTTCTTTTTTAGAAGTAATGTCTCCTGTAAAAAGAAAAGAGCTTTGTCCATAATCCATTTTTAAAACTAAGGAAGAATCATTTGATTCTGGAAAATTCTCTCCATAATCAGGATACAATATTTCAAAACTAACATTAGAGAATAATATTTTCGCACCTTTTCTTAAATTTAAAATATTAGCATTTTCTTTATTAATCAAATCCTCCCATTCTTCGTTCTCCCCAATTCCGGTCCATAAAATATTTTTAACTTCGTATTCTTTTAAAACTTGGATTAATCCATTAATATGATCTTTATCAGTATGAGTTAAAACAATTAAATCAATAGTTTTATCCCAAAAAGGCATTTCTTGGCTCACTTTTTCAATTATTCTTTCTCTGCCTGGGCCTCCATCAATTAAAATCTGGTTTTTATTAGGAGTTTCAATAAAAATTGCATCCCCTTGATTAACATCAAAAAAAACAACTTCTAAATAGCTGCTATGGAAGTATAAAACAATGGAAAAGCACAAAATATTTAAAAAGAAAAGGCATAAAATTATGCCCCATACTTTTTTATTCATTTCTTGTTTAAATCAGCAATTAATTTTTTAGAATCAATGCCATATCTATCACACACTTCCCCTATTTCTAATTGTTTCATTTCATATTGAGCAAACGGACAGGCAACGCAAGGAAATCCATAATCAAGTAAAATCTTTTCTTTTTTCTTATTGCCTAATACTTTATCTAATTTTGTTTTTCTTGTTATTTTCATATTATTATTCCCCCACCAATGAGTTCTTTTCCTTTATAGAAAACAGCTGATTGGCCAGGAGTTATTGCTCTTTCGCCTTTATTAAATCTTAAAATAGTATTTTTACCTTTTTTAAATAATATTCCTGAAACTTCTTTTTGTCCATATCTTATCTTTGCCTTAATCTTGATTGGCAACTTTTGCTTATTAATCCAATTAATATTTTTAAGCTTTACTTCTTTTTGTATTAAAAGTTTTTCATTTTTGCTCACAATTAAAGAATTGCTCTTAATGTCTTTTTTAATTACATAATATGGGCCTCCGCTTAAGCCAATTCCTTTTCTCTGGCCAATAGTATAAAACCATAATCCATTATGGGTTCCCAATACTTTTCCTTTTTCATTAACAATATTCCCCTTCTTACTCTTTATTTTCTTCTTTAAATAATCTTCAATGCTTCCAGAAATAAAACAAACTTCTTGAGATTCTTTATATGGAAATACTGGTAATTTTTTCTTTTTTGCTTTAACAATTAAATCTTTTTTAAAATAATCTCCTAAAGGGAAAATAATATTGTCTAGATTATTTATTCTCCATAAAAAATATGTTTGGTCTTTGTTTAAGTCTTTTGGTTTAAATATTCTTTTGTTCTTAATCTTTGCATAATGTCCAGTAGCAACAAAATCTGGCTTAAATTTTTTTGTTTTTTCAATAAACAATTTAAACTTAATCAATTCATTACAAACCACGCACGGATTAGGGGTGTTCCCTTTTTTTAATTCTTCTAAAAAATATTCGATAATCAATTTCTTAAATTCTTTTCTTAAATCAATAACCTTAAAATCTATTTTTAAAATTTTTGCTATTCTCTTTGCCTTAGATTCATCTGAATAATCATTTAAACGCATAAAAACACCCATTACATCGGATCCCTGGTCTTTTAAAATACTAGCTGCCATTGCTGAATCAAGTCCACCTGATAATGCTACTATTACTTTTTGAGGCATATTATTAAAAAATTAACCCAAGAATTTGGGTTAATCATTATTATCATCATCTCTTAATTCTACTCCGTTTATTTCTTCTATTGCTTCATAAGGACATAATTCTTCTCCTCCACATTCTTCAATCTTTGCTGAACTAATAATTCTTGCCTTGTCTCCTTCTATTTCAGCTCCTTCTGGACACATAGCTGCACAAGTACCACAACCCACGCATTTCTCTTTGTTTACTTTATATTCTTTCATAATATTATTTTTTACACTTTTCGATTATCTCTTCTGCCTTTTCTCTTGACTCAAACCCAGTAACTTTAACCCATTTGTTTGGTTCTAATCTTTTGTATATTTCAAAAAATTCTTGTATTTCTTTTTTTTCATGCTCTTTTAAATCATTGATGTCATTAATTTCTTTAAACCTAGGATCAATCTTGTCGTCTGGAACAGCAATAATCTTATAGTCAAGGCCTGATTCGTCTTCCATGTTTAACATTCCTATAATCTTTGCTGGAACAACACAACCAGGAAATGTTGGATTAGTGGCTAGCACAACAACGTCTAATGGATCTCCATCATCAGCTAGTGTGTTTTCAATAAAACCATATTCAAAAGGAAAATGAACAGATGAATAAAGAGTTCTATCTAACCTAATTTTGTTAGTTTCCTTGTCTAGCTCATATTTATTTGAGCTTCCTTTGGGAATTTCTATAAAAATATTAATTTTCATAATTTTATATTAATTTATTATACTTATTAATACTATCTTAAAAATAATATTAGTCAACACTTGTAATAATGTTTTTTAACTGTGCTGTTCTTAAAACATATTCTTGATTATCAATTTCATTTTTAAGTAATAAACTATTTAATCCAACATAATAATCTTCTTGGTTTGCAGAAATACTTAAAACACTATTATAAATTTTTATTTCATCTATTGTTCCCAAAAAAGACTGCACTTCGCTAAATCCTCCACCAACATTATCTTGCTCTTGTCCAATAACCAAAGAGCCTGGTGAAGCTAATACGGTTCCAGCACTCAATGAATTAGAATAGACCAATACTCCATCTTTATAAATTCTTACAGAACCATCTGTGTTTGTCCATGTAAAAAACATGTTGTGCCACTTGCCGTCATTAAAAACAAGACCAGTACTTCTAAAATTAGGATAAACACTAATACTAGAAACATAAATATAAATCAAGAATTCATTATCAGAATGACCAGTGGCATAAGAAATCAGTGTTCCTTCTTTTGTTGTGTCCGAAGAGTTCAACCAAAGGCTTATAGAAATTTGACTTGTAGGAAAATCATTAATTGGATTTTTAATAATATAATCTGAAGTTGTTCCATCAAAAAAATAACAAGAACCAAAAACACAAGAAGTGCTTTCGGTTACTCCATTAATATTAAAATTATTATTGCCCCAAGAATCATTTCCGTTTCCATCTAGTTTTAAATAAGAAAGCCTACTTAAAAGAAGATTATTGTCAGCAGAATCAACAAAAGCTTTTCCTTTAGCAATATTAGCATTATTTGTAATGGAACTCATTCCAACAAGAATAAAGGAGGAAAGGATTCCTATTACTACTATTACTACAAGTATTTCAATTAAGGTAAATGATTTATTCATTGTTTGCTAAATTAGATTTTAACTCTACTATTCTTTCATTGAATTCATTAAAGGTAATTCCATTGTTCTTGAATAATTTGTTTAATCCTAAAAAATAGTTTTGCTCTATTTGAGAAGTCGAGAGGGCTTGATTGTAAATATGAACGTCATCAATTATTACTTTAGGATAAATCGTTCCCCATCTATAACCAATATATACATTTCTAGATAAATCGTTATAAGCAGTAAAACCTGTGCTAGCAGTACTTCCCACTTGACGTCCATCCAAAAAACCCTTAAATCCATTTACACTGTTGAAGGTAAAAAAAGCATAATGCCATTTGCTATTATTTATGTCACCAATATTTCGTGAAACAGAACCAGAAGCATCAGATTTTCCAACATAACCAGCAAGAGCACCATAATCTTCAAGATAAATTAAATAATTATCATAGCTGGGCGTAGATGTTCCTTTAATTAAAAGAGTGGTATCTGCAGATGGTAAAGATAATAATTTAACCCATAATCCAAAAGAAAAAGATTCGGAGATAGTAAGACTTCCATTGTTTCCGCAATTAATATAGTCATCTATTCCATCAAACTTAAGACAAGTTCCTGATATACAGTTATTTGTGCTCATCCATCCAGAATCATGGGTATCTCCGTATCCTGAAGATGTGTCTGCAAAATTAGTTAGGGTTCCAGTATTAGTTAACCAAGAATCAGAAGCTGATGTTCCTGATGTATCATCTAGTTTCCACTCTGACACTCTTGCTAAAAGTAATGAATTGTCCAATGAATCAATAAACGCCTTGGACTTAGCAATATTAGCACTCTCAGATATGGAGCTCATTCCAACAAGAATAAAGGAGGAAAGGATTCCTATTACTACTATTACCACTAGTATCTCTATTAGCGTGAATGATTTATTCATATTATTCTGCTTTCTTCTTTCTTTGCATTAATTCTTTTACTGCTTCTTTTGGTTTTTTGTTCTCATAGATCATTTGATAAACCCTTTCTACAAGAGGCATATCTACTTTGTATTTTTTACTTAATTGATAAACTGCTTCAGAAGTAGTTACTCCCTCAATGATGCCATCTGTTGTTTTTAGTATTTTATCCAAAGACTCTCCTTTGGCAATTCTTTCTCCAAATGTTCTGTTTCTACTTTCAGGACTAATACAAGTAGTAGATAGGTCTCCCAAACCAGCAATTCCAGAAAAAGTCTTTCTTTTTGCTCCTAATTTTTGACCCAGTCTTTGTATCTCAACAATACCTCTTGTTAAAATAGCTGCTTTGGTATTTGCTCCAAAACCAAGACCATCAGATATACCAGCTACCACTGCAATAATATTCTTTAGAGGACCACTAATCTCAACACCTACAACATCACTACTAGTATATACTCTGAAATAATCATTAGAAAACATTTCTTGCATTTTTTTAGCTATTTTTTTATCTTTTGATGCAGCAACAACTATTGCTGGCATTTTCTTGGCAACTTCAATTGCAATTGTTGGACCAGATAAAACAGCAACAGAAACATTTCCCAGTTCATCTTTTAATATCTCTGTCATTCTTTTTAATGTTTTCTGCTCTAACCCTTTAGCAACATTAATAAAGACTTTCCCCTTCAAAGAAACATTTGTCTCTTTTACTTTTTGAGCCACTTCTCTAAAAAATTTAGAAGGTATGGCAAATATTACCCAATCTGAATTATTAATTACCTTGTTTAAATCTTTTTCAAAAACAACATCTTTAGAAATTTTAATTCCTGATAAATACTTCTTGTTTTCTCTTTTTTTATCTAATTCCTTCAAATGCTCTGGAAAGGCGCTCCAAATGCTAACATTGTGACCATTTTCTGAAAGTAAAATAGCTAAGGTTGTGCCCCATGCACCGTCTCCTAATATTGCAATATTTTGTTTTTTCATTTTTGTATTAAATTATTTTTTAGTTCTGATAATTTTTGATTAAGCTCGCTCAAAATAATTCCATTGTTTTTGTATAATTTATTTATTCCTATATAATAATTTTGTTGAATACGAAAAGAAGAAACAGCCTCATTATAAATTCTAATTTCATCCAACATTCCTGGCGTTGTCCTAGAAGCAGCCGAATTACCCATTGCATATAAATTTTCAGCCGTAATATTTAATTCTGCATAAACCGTTGCTTGAGAAACTTTTATTCCATTAATATAGAAAAACCCAATAGTATTATTTTTAGTAAAAACAATATGATTCCAATTATTTAAACCTAAATTTGCATTATAACTTCCAAGACTATCAACATCTGCTTTTCTAGTTGAATAACGAAAATAATCTAAATCGCCACATGTAACCCAAATACCATAGTAATCATCGTCCCAATAATCATTTGCTTTCATAAGCAATATTCTATTATCCCCAGTTACACAACTAACAGTGTTTGATGTTTTATAATACCAAAATTCTATAGAAAAATTATTGACAATATCTAAAGAATCAGAATCATTAACAACAAAATAATCATCCGTCCCATCAAAGTTCAAACATCCATTAGAAACACATCCTGATGATTGAAAAGTACTGCCACCATTTGTTCCTGTGTTGCTCCCCCAAGAATCGCTTCCATTTCCGTCTAATTTCCACTCTGAAACAAGATTGGTTAATAAAGAATTTCTCAAAGAATCAGAAAAAGCTTTAGACTTAGCAATATTAGCATTATTTGTAATGGAACTCATTCCAACAAGAATAAAGGAAGAAAGGATTCCTATTACTACTATTACTACAAGTATTTCGATTAAGGTAAAACTTCTTTTTCCCATATAAACATTATACCTTTTACCCAAGAAATTGTCTATTAAAATTTCCTGTGAGCACAAATATCTTTAAAATCACAATGATTGCATTGCCAACCCGGAGAAGGTTTAAAATTACTTCTTTTAATTCTGGCTATTGTTTCTTTTAATTCTCCCTCTATCTTATCTATTTCTCCTTCTTTAGAAGAAAAAGATAAAAAAGATCCATCCTCTAAATAACAGTATGTTAATTTCTCTACCTTTAAATTAAAAACCTTCTCTACTGCTAGTTGATATACTAATAATTGTAATTTTTCTTCTTTGCTTAGCGTTTTCTTGGGCGAACCTGTTTTGTAATCAATAATTTCTACTGAATCAGAAGAAACATTATCAATTCTATCAATTGCTCCAATAAAATAATCTCCATTAAGTTTTAATCCAAAACTTTTTTCTAAAGCAGGTTCGTCGTTTATAAAGGTGAGATTTAAATTGCTATCTTTAAAATTTTCGTAAAATAGTTTTAGAGATTTTTTCCCTTTTTCATAGAATTCTTGCCTTGCTTTTTCTGATTCATACCAATCATCAGACCATTCTTTATTATAAATCTCAATTAATTCATCAAATGAAGGTATATGATTTTCTTTTTTTGTTTTTGAGCCCTCTCCAAACAGTCCCTTTTGTTCTATTTCTCTATCTTTAACTGCTAAAGAAATAAATTTGTGTAGAGTGCTATGCATGGTTTTTCCAAAAGTAAAAATCGGCTTTCCTCGAGAAGGAATCTTTAAAATATGGGAAAATTTATACTGTAAAGGACAATTCTTGAAAGCAGTTATTTGAGAAAAAGAAAAGTGGTCTGGCAAAAAATTCTTAATGTCTTTTCCATTAGTACTTGTTTCATTGGATTCTAATTTAAAACCATTATTCATTGATTTTCTAAAGCAAAAATTAGAACCTTTGCAAAAATTCTTATTCTCAATAGTTTTCTTATCAATTAAATTAGCTTCTATTAAAAATGGTGATGGTTTTTTTAATTCTTTGCCGCCATAATCTAATCCCCATGTTAAAAACAATCCTTTCTTTGCTCTGGTTAGGGCAACATAAAACAATCTTCTTTCTTCTTGAATATGAAAATCTCCTTGAGGCAAAACCTCTTTAATCAAGTCTTCTGGGATTTCAATTGGAGATCTTTTCTCGTCAGTTGGAAATTTTCTTCTAACTAAATTAACAACAAAAACATATTTAAACTCTAGTCCCTTGGCTGAGTGAACTGTCATTATCTTAACTGCATCAAATTTATCATCTAAGCTTGTTTTAAGAGAACCCTCTTCTCCTGCATCAACTTCCATTTGTATCTGCTCAATAAAAGAAATTAAACGAGAATCATTCTGTGAATTCTCAAAATCTTTTGCTTTTTCATAAAATTGATAAATTGTTTCCCATTTCTTTAATGTTTCTTCATCTGCTTTGTCTAAATGCTTTGCATAATTTAGATCATTGATTACTTGAACAAAAACCTCTCCTACTGTTTTTTCTTTTGACAAATCATAATGTTTTTTAAGTAATTCTCCTAGTTTTCTTATCTTTTCTCTTGTTTCCGCAGTAAATTTATTTAATAAAAAAGGACTTTGAATTGCTTCATATAAATGAATTCCTTTTTTATCAGCAAAATGAGTTATTATTGAAACCTCTTCTTGAGCTAAATTAAACGGAGCCATTCTTAAAATCCTATAAAAACTCATTGAATCATAAAGATTAATGATTACCTTAAAATATGAAATCAAGTCTAAAATTACTGGATTAGTATACAATCCTTTAGAAGAAAAGAATTGGAAAGGAATTCCTGCTCTTTCTAATCCTCGACTAAAATTATTAGCAGAATCATTGGTTCTGCAAAGAATCGCAAAATCAGAAAATTTAGCATCTTTATCAATTTCTTTAATTTCCCATATTTTATTAATCACCCCTATAATTTCTTCATCTCCTGATTCAAAACAAAGAGTTTCTATCATTCCTGGCTCTTTATCGTTACTTTTAAGCTTTTTATTTATTTTAACAAAATCTTTAAGATTAATTCCTCTTTTTTTAGCTTTTTCTTTTAATTCTTTAATTTCATTTAATTGATATTCTAAACGATTAGGGTTGTTATGTTGAATAAAATTATATGCTAAATCAAGAATATTTTGTGGAGACCTATAATTCTCAACTAACACAACTTCTTTTGCATTGGGATAGTCTTTTTTAAACCTCAAGACATTATTAAAAGAAGTTCCACAAAAAGAAAAAATACTCTGATCGTCATCTAACAAAACATTAATATTGTTCTTAGGATACGCTAATTTCTGCATTAATTCATATTGAACCCAATTTGTGTCTTGAAATTCATCAATTAAAATGTATTCAAATTGATTTCTGAATTTTTCTAAAATATCTTTTCTTTTGTCAAAAAGTTTAATCGTATAATTAATTAAGTCTCCAAAATCCAAAGCACTATTATCTAAAAGTAATTTCTGATAAACATGGTAAGCATCAGCAATCTCTTTTAGTCTTTCGTTTTCCTCAATATCATTTAAATCTTTTTTAAGTAAATCTATATACTTTAAATAATCTTCTGGATAAATACCCTCGTTTTTACATTCTGAAAAATGATTAAGAAGCGCATGAATAAATTTTGTTGGATTACCCATTGGACGATAATGCTTTAAAAAATGAAATTTATTAAAATTCTTTTTAATTAAAATCCAACTAGCGCTTCTATCTAAAAGCTTGTAATTGGTTGGAACACCAATTAAAAGTCCGTAATTTTTAAGAATTCTATCGCAAAAAGAGTGAAAAGTTGAAATCCAAAAATCGTAATATCCAAAATCAAGAGCTTTTTCTACTCTGTCTTCCATTTCCGCTGCTGCCTTTTCAGTAAAAGTAGTGGCTAATATTTGTTCTGGCTTAATGCCCTTTTCTTTAATTAAATAGGCAATTCTTTTAGTTAAAACAGTAGTTTTTCCAGTTCCAGCACCTGCGACAACTAAAAGTGGCCCTTTTCCAAAGGTCACTGCTTGTTTTTGCTCTTTATTTAGATTAGATAAATCCATATAAACAATTATATTCTAAAAAATAAATAAAAGCAAAAAATGAGAATTTTATTAAAAAACTATTTTCTTTTATTGATTTCCTCTAAAAGCCTATCATGAAATTCATCCAATAAGTATGGGTCATTCAAATCTTTTACTATTTTCAATGCTTTTTCTATTCCCTCTTTGAATGCAATTTCAATAATTTCTTGTATTTGTTTTTCTTCCATGTTTATTTTATTGCTTCAATTATTTCGTGTTGAAAATCTAAAAGCTCCCTTTTTAAAACATTCTCAAAATCGGGAATTTTTTGAGCTAGTTTTTCCCCTGCTTCAAATTGTCCCCCCTGCTCAATTAATTGAGTTATTTTAACCGCATCTTCCTCGGTTATCATTCCTAAAATTCTTAAAATAATTCTATCATAAACAATATCACTCATTTCATTTACAATCTCTTCTTGTTTTTCTTCTGATAAATAATCTAGATTTAATTCTTCGATTAAATCTTTGCATTGAATTGTTACTTGTTCTTTTGTTATCATATTATTGTTTTTATTTATTTATTTAAAAATTTTGACTTGGTCTATCCATTGATTCTGTTGTTTTTTCTTCTTCTTCCTCTTCCTCCTGTTTTTTTAGTTTTTCTATTGCTTCTTGTTCTGCTGAAGTATTTCTAATATTTTCTATTTCTTTTCTTTCTATATCTCTTTGTTCTTCTTCTTTTACTAAAAATTCCTTAAACTTAGCACTAAGATCTTCTTCAACTTCCTCTTCTTCTTTTGTTTCAAAAGATTGGCTAGGTCTTTCCATTTTTTCTAATTCTATCTCATTTTCATCTTCTTCTATCATCTCTTTATATTTATCTTGAGCTTGCTGTTCAGAAGAAACATCTCGAGACATCATCTCCTCAAGATCTTCCTGTAAAAACTCTTTAGGCTCTACTTTTCCTTGAGTCATTTGAATTTTTTCTTGCTCTAATTGAGTTTTGATATTTTTAAAGGCGCCTTCTTTGTCTAAAACAGTATTTGTTTTTTTACCAATAACAAAATCCTTAATTCCTTTAATTTTTTCAAATAAACGTATTTTAGATGGTTTTAAATTCTTAACTTCTTGATTTTGCTTTTCTTTCTTTTTAGAAAGAATTATTCTTGTTTCCTGCTCAGCAACGTCTTCTTTGCTTAATCCTTTTGATTCAAGATCTGTCAAAATTTTATAATATTCTATACGAAGAGATTCAAATTCCTGTCTTAAGATTGTTGTGTCTTTTTTTCTAATCCCTAGTTTTTCAAGCAAGGTTTTTTGCTCTTTTACTTGTTTTCTTATTTCATTAGCCTTACCCTTAATTTCTGCCATCTCATTTATTTTTCTATCGAAATATTCTTTTTCAGAATATTGTTCTTTATTGTCAAAAACTTTTTCTTTTACTTCTTGTGCTCTTTCAAAAAGTTGTTCTATGTCTTTATTTTCCATGTTTTTAAATTTAATTTAATAATTCTTTTTCTATGCTCGTCTCCTTTTCTTGCAAAGGAGGTTTTTCTTTTTTAATATATGGTTTTTTAGGGAAATGATAAATAACTCCGAAGCTCTCGACAGTTATTGTATCAGGATCCCTTATTTTCTCTTTTGGTTTTTCTTGCTTTTTAGATTCAACTGGAGTTTTTTCAGGAATTTTTTTGATTATTGGTTCTTTCTTTATTTCTTCCTTAGGAGGTTTTGGTATCTCTATTTCAGGAACAGGCTTTGGTGGCTCTATTTTCTTTTCCTGAACAGTAATTTTTTCTTTAACAACGGGTTTTGGTTTTTCTTCTTTTTTATCAGGCATTTTAATTTTTAAATTTCTCAATTCAAATTCTTTTTGAGACCCATAATCAATTCCTCTGTCTGGATTATCAAAAAAGAAATTAGATGATTGAATTCTTTTCATCTTTTTCTCAGTTAAAGCAATTTTAAAAATTGATGTCCCCATATTCATGTCTTTTTGACTAATGTTAAAAGGAAGAAATTCTGAACGCATCCCAGAAACAATAAGACTGGTTATGCCTGTGTAAGGAACCTTAATCGGCATACCCATTAAAGCAACATTAATAATTGCTTTTGATTTTTTTTCTTTTCCTATATTTTTTAAAAGGGCAAATAAGCTCTTTTTAGCTGGACTTTTATCTTTTGATTCTTCTTCGTTTTCCCTTATTATCTGAGATAAATAATATCTAATTTTTTTAATTCTTCCTTCTTCTATATATTCAGCAACTTCTTCGTTTGAATAACCTGTTTTGCCCCTAATTTTAGTCAATAATTCAGAATATTCATCTCCTGTTTTTTTAATTTCCTCATCAATATTATGGTTTTTTTTCTTAAGATGCAAAACATATACTAGCCCTTCTTGTTCTCTTTTTTCCCTCATTAACCTTACCAGTCTGTCTTTTACTGTTAAATATCTTTTTACTTCTTCTTGAGACAAAGGTTCTCCAAAGTATTCTTCTCTAAGCTTAATTTTGTCTCTTTCCCTGAATTCTTCCTTAAACTCTAAAAATTGGTCTTCTCCAGCCTTTTTTATTGTCTCTTCTGTGTTTTCCATCTCCTCTTCCATGTTTAATTATTATACTTTATCTTTTCTTTTAAAACAATGGTTCTTTTATTTATCTCCTCATCAACTAATTCTCTGTCTCTTCCATAAGTTAAAGAATAATATTCCTTAATATCCCATGCTCTTTCTTTATCTCCTTTGGTTGGCGGATAGGTTTTCACATTAAATGGTCTTGTTGTCTGTCCATCGATTATTGGACGGATATAGAAATTAAAATTATCGATGCTAATTAAGTCAGTCATTGAAAATACTGACTCAAATTCTTTTTTAACAAATTCTGCGTCTTCAGCTCCAATTCTAAAAGATATTATTGTTCCAACATTACCAAAAATACTTTCTCTAATTTTTGGAATTAGCTGACCAATAAATTGATGAGAAACGGTTAAGCATAAACGATATTTTCTTGCTTCAGACAATATAGTTGATATGCTTTCTGTTGCAAAATTATGGAATTCATCAATATATAAATAGAAATCATTTCTTTTTTCTTCTTCGATTTCTATTCTTGAAAAAGCTGCCATGGCTAATTTACTTGCGATAATCAATCCTAGAAGTTCGCTGTTCTTTTCACCAATTCTTCCTTTACTTAAATTAACAAGAAATATTTTCTTTTCGTCTAATATTTCTCTAAAATTAAAAGTGCTCTTGATTTGGCCCAGTATTGGTCTTAAAAAATCATTTTGAATAAATGTATCAAATTTAGAGGTAATATATGGTCCCATGTTTTTAAGTGCTGTTTCTCCACCCGCTTTTTCCGCTTGCTCAATCCAAAAATCTTTAACTAAATTATTTCTGCATTTTGACAAAAGATATTTTCTAAAATTTTCATCAGTAAAAACCTTTGGGACCTCAAGCAATGTATATGTTTCAGAGGGATCATCCATTAAAAGCATTAAAGCATTACGAGTATATTGTTCGAACATTGGTCCTCCTGTTTGCCTTAAATCATAAAGTTTGTCAAATATACTAATTAACTCATTGATAATAAAAGTTTTTTGTTCTGGAAATCTTGGATCATATTCAAGCATATTAAGACCAACTGCTCTTTTAGCAGAAGCAGGATCGAAAATAACAACATCTTCTATCCTTTCTTTGGGAATTTTTCCTAATATATCTTCTATTAAATCTCCGTGAGGATCTAGTATCCCAACCCCTTCTTTACTTAAAACGTCTTGCTCAATTAAATTAGAAAGAAAAGAAGATTTTCCTGTCCCAGTTTGACCAATAATATACAAGTGCCTTCTTCTGTCTTCTCTTTTAATTCTTATTTCCTTTTTCTCCTCCCTATATTCACTAAAACCAAGCAAAATACCTTGTTTTGGAATATTAACTGGTGGTGGCGATGTTTTTGATTTTAAAGCCTTGATATTTGGTGTTTTTAAAAATGGCGTTGGAAAGTGAAAAATACTAGTTAATTCTTCACTGTTTAAAATAATACTTTGTTTTGGATTAAACAATCTAAAACTATAATCATACAAGAAATCCTTTAATTTAGATTTGTAAACCCTGATTATTGAGAACCCATTGATTTTTGAATCTGAAAATTGATCAAAAGCATTAATAATTTGAGAAAAGACATCATCGCTCTTCTTTTTGTCTTTGATTGAAACAACCACCCTAATATTTGTTTCAAAACCTTGTTTGCTTATTTTCTCTTCAAGAGCTTTTAATAATTCTTCGTCTTTCTTTATTATTTTCTCTGTTTCTTTTTTATCTTGAGACTTAAAAATATTTAAACTACTGGTTTCCATTAAAGCTGAACTAAAGCTTTTTCCTTTGTTAACTTCATTGATAATTGCTTTTGCTCTTATTTGCCAAGAAGAAGAAACGTTTCTTAAAACTATTTGTACAACTGCTTCTTCTTTTTCCTCTAGCTTGGTTAATACATTAGTAATAATTGACAAAGGATCTGTTTCAGAATAATTATATGTTTTGATTGGAAGAAATAATGGTTTTTGAAGCTTAAAATATCCACAATTAACTTCTTCTTTTTCTCCAAAGATATTAAAATCTACTGTTTTTTCTATTTGAGCATCAGGAAAAATACTATAAATCTTTTTTTCAATAAATGTTTCGAATTCTTTTGGAACTGATACATAAAAACCAATTTCATCTCTAACTTTAGCTATTTCTAAACTAATCCAAGGCAAAACTCCTAAAAAAGACTGTTTTCTTAAAGAAATTAAGCTATTATAAAAATCTTCCATTAACTTAATCCAATCCTTTTCATTTTTTCCTGACTGCCTTAATTCTTCTTCTGTTTTAGGGGGGATTCTTACTGAAAACAAAACAAAAGACAAAGATTCCTTAAACCTTTTCTTCTCAAACAATTTAGAAAGAAAAATCCAAATAAAAATTAACGAAAAAATTAAGACAGATAGTCCTATTATGACATAGCCGTATTCTTGAAAATCAAAAACCGAATTCATTGGTTTATTATACCATATATTTTAAAGTCAGAGCAAGTGGAAACAAAAAAAAGATGCTAATCTTTAAGCATCTTATTAAAATAGAGAATCAATTTCCAGGCATCGTGAACCGCTAGTTTCTTTCCTTTAAGGAAATCTCTTACGGATTTGATGTCGTTTTTGACAAGAAAAATCTTTTCAGACTCTTCATCAGTAATTAACTTTTCAGAAAAAGGAACATCAATATAGCAAGCAATTAAGGGCTGTCTTGAACCCTGGGAATTATATACAACTCCCAGATAATTAATCTTAACAGTGTTAAGAAGAATTTCTGTTTCTTCAAAGAGCTCCCTTAAAAGAGTTGTGGTTATTGAATATTCCTTGACAAGACGATTGCTTCTTTCTTTAAAGAAGAAATCTTTGGTTGGATCAAAGTAACCGCCAGGAAGAAGTGTAATGGTTTTTTCGTCAAAAGCAGTTTTGCCTCTTTTGGCGAAAACAATGCATCCGTTTGGATATTCTGAAGTTGAAGGTGTCCTCATTACTGCTCCAATGGAGACTGGAAGGCAAATTTCTCGATCCAAAACATCTTGTTTGAGATCTAGTTTCTCTTTTCTGTTTTCATAAGTTCCGTAGAACTGAGAAAATTTTCCTTTGTGAAACTTAACCTTGAGAGTTCCTCTCGGATACTCATACATCTCTATAACGCTTCCCAAGTCTCCATCAAAGTCTTCGGGATGAGTTAATAGATGGTCTCTCCACTTTTTTTCAATCTCTCTTTCTGTTCTTGGAGAAATATTCATCCTTATTTTTCTTTCGATTAAGTCAACTGAATCGAATTTATCGATTAAAACTTGACCAAAAGAATAATATCCCTCAAGACCAAGAGCTCCTGCTATGTAAAGGTGCCTCATTTTTATCTCCTAGAGAATAACATATTTAGAAATATTGTCAACGGCTCATAAAAAATCTTTTTTCCTTTAATGAAAACTTTTCAATGGAATACCTCAACATTGTTCTTGGCATTTTTTTAGAATACTTTTCAAGAAATTTTTTTTCAACCTTAACATCTCTTTTCCCTATTTCTCTTAACATCCATCCAACTGCTTTATGAATTAAATCATGCTTATCATTCAATAATATTTCAGAAATATTTAAAGAATCATCAAAATCATTGTTTCTAATAAAAGTAAAAGTAGAAATAATAGCAATTCTTTTTTTCCATAAATCATTTGATTTAGCAAATTCATATAAAATAGACCTATCTTTATCTAGCAAATAGTCTCCAATAATGTTAGGAGCTGATAAATCAACTAAATCCCAATTATTTATTCTTTTTATATTTTTAATATAAAATTTAAAAGCCTTTTCTTTTTCATTTTTATACTTAAAAATTAAAATCAACAATGCAGTCAATCTAAATTCATGAATTTCACTCTTAATCAATTCTTTTAAATCATTAAAACTAGCGTTTCTAAAATTTTTAGCTATTACTCTTTGATCTGGAACTTTTATACCAATAAAAACATCCCCTTCCCCGTATTCGCCCTTGCCTGTTTTAAAAAAACGCGCTAGTTGTTTAGCTTTTTCTTTATCTGCTTTTTTATATAATTCTTTTTTAATTTGATTAATCATTTATTCTTCTGGGCCAACGTTTACATTTGGAACTGAACTAACATATTTTCTTATCCTAAGATTGTCATAAAAAATTCCATGTCCAGCGGTGTGTTGATAATCATAATTTCCAAAACGTAAATATGTAATTTCTTGAGATAAAAGATTATATGAAAAATTATTCCAGTTAGTGTTAGGTGCCGCTCCTCCATTTTTTTCTACTCCATTTACTTGAATTGAGGTTCTCCAATAAGAAGAATTCGTATAATTTGATTTATACTGACCATCTAAAACATAATCATCTGAAGACAAACTTAAATTCCATCTTGCCCAAGTGTAGTACCAACCAGCCCAACTACCATTTTGCTCAGCATAAACCCTTACTGTTTTAGTATTGTCTTGATAAGCATAAACTGTTTGTGCTGTATTAAAATTTCCTGTTTTCTCTAATACCCAATCTCCTATTGATCCGATATTAACATTTTCGATATCTTTAAAGAAACCAAATGTATTATCTCCATTAGAAGCAGATGATGCAGACGCATTACCATAATATGCATAAATTGTAGAATTGCCATTAGGAATAGACGGCACCTTAACCCAAAAAACAGCAGAAATACCAGCGCTAACAGATTCTGTCCAGTAATTTAATTCTGTCACACCATCAGAAGAAGTAAAACGTATATCATCAAAACTAGACTTCATATCAGAGTCATAATAAAGAGTAATTGATATTTGATAATCAGTTAAAGATGATCCTGAATTAGTTAAAGTAATTGGTTTCCTTTTGCTATAGCCAGCTAGTCCTTGCATTTGGCTATACCCAGAATCAGGATTGTAAGCTAAGGTTTGATTATCAGACAAGGTTGCCTTGATTGTATAGGTTGTTCCATCAGAAGTATACTTGTACCTATCTCCAGACGGGTCTAGAGGAAATCCTTTGGCATATCCAGAATCAATTAATTCATCTAAACACGTTCCATCCCCTATGTTGCAATCAGAGCTTTCTACTGGATAAGAACCTGTTATTACTCCGTATTCCATGAGTGCTTTGGATATGGAATCTAGATCCTTTTTCCTCTTTGCATCTTGAGTAGAGTCAATCACATTGTTTGTAGCTACAATAATCACTCCAGAAAGAATTCCAACTATGAGGATGACGGTTAGGATTTCTATTAGGGTAAAGGATTTATTATGCATTAGATTATTATACTAAAAAACAAAAGAAAAACAAGCTCCAATTATACAAAGTAGACCAAAAATTAAAGTAAACAAAGAAAAATTAATTTTTTTAGCCCAAGATAGTATAATTTTTAAAGATATAATTCCGAAAATAAAGCTAAAAACCAAAGCAATCCAACCTTGAGAAGCTAAAACAGGATTTTTAATAAACAAGTATAAAGAAGAACCCAAAACAACAGGAACAGAAATTAAATAAGAGTGCTTTAATATTAATTCAGGATCTTTTTCACTTAAAGATAATCCAAAAATAGTTGATCCTGAACGAGAAACTCCTGGAATAGCTGAAATTCCCTGCAAAACTCCAACAAATAAAGGAGAATACTTTTTATCAATCTTAAAATTATTTTTTTGTCTTTGCATAAAAGAAGTTATTAGTAATCCCAAGCCCATCAAAAATAACAATCCAGAACCCATAACTATTTCAGACGCAAACTGATATATAAAAAATCCAATAGCCCCAGAAACAATTGTTACTACTACAAAAAACTTAAAAAATTCTTTATCTTTTATTAAAATTAAATCAATAAAATCTTTGTAAAAATAAATTAAAACTGAGAGTAAGGTTCCCAAGTGAAGAAAAAGTGCAATATCTATTGGATTTACATCTTTAATTAAGGATTGAGATATCAAAGCAACAACTCCCTCGCTAGAAATAGGAATCCATTCAAATATACCCTGAATTGTGCCTAATAAAATATATTCCCACATATTATTTCTCTAGTCTTACAAAACGATACTTATTAAATTGATCTTTTAAAAATTCGTATTTGGAATAATTAATTTTAATAATATTTTCTATCTCGTTTAATTGCTTCTCGTCAAATTCCATGTAAACAACACCGTCCTCCTTTAAATAATTTTTTGCATTTAACAAAAAATTTTTAATTGCATCTAATCCGTCTTCACCAGAAAATAATGCATTGTGTGGCTCAAAACTTAAAACATCGTCACCAACCTCTTTAATACGGCTTAGAGCAACATAAGGAGGATTAGCTAATATATAATCGTATTGTTTTTTAATATTTGAAAAAATATCAGTTTCTATTATAGAATATCTATATTCCTCAATATTATTCAATTCTAAATTAATCTTAATCTGTTCTCTAAAGACTTCTTCTTTCTCTCCGAAATCACAATAAGAATTACTAATATTTTTTAAAATAGTAATACCAATACAACCTGATCCAGAAAATAAATCTAAGCAAACTGCATTTTCTTTAATTTCTTTAATTACTAAAGAAACCCAGTATTCTGTTTCTTCTCTTGGAATAAAAGGCTTTTTGCTTAAATCAATTTTAATTCCTAAAAAATCTTTAAATCCTTTTTTATAGTCTTCTGGTATTTCCATATTAAGTATTAAAAATCAAAGCACAAGCAATACCGATGATTCCTCCAAAAAATATCTCTACAAGGCTATGCCCTAAAACTTCTTTCAATCTTTCTAAGTCTTTTATTTGGGTTAAATCAAGGGATTCTATTATTCTATTTAAAGACTGGGCCTGTTTACCAGCCGCTCCTCTGACTACTTTTGCATCATAGATAATAAAGAATGCAACAACTACAGCAATTGCAAAAAAACCGGAATCAAAACCGTAAATTAGCCCTATTGAGGTTGCCATTGCTACAACAGTAGCACTATGAGAAGAAGGAAATCCCCCTGGCAAAGCATAAAGGTTAAAATTAAATTTTCCTTTTTTAATAGTTAGAACCGTGGCTTTTATTGTTTGAGCAACAAACCAAGCTAATCCACTAGCTAACAATGCTTGATTTGAAATTAAATCGATAATTAAATTATTCATATCTTTATATCAAATATTTTACTTTTCTGCTTTGCTCCCTTAATTAAAGATATTTTCCCTAAAGGAATATTAAAATATTCTGAGAGCAATTCTTTAATTCTTTTATTTGCTTCCCCTCTTTCTGGTTTTTCTTTAATCTTTATCTCAAAAGAATCTTTTTCTTTTTTAATAATCTCTTCTTTTCTTGATAAAGGATGTGATTTTACTTTAATAAACATTATGCAAAATTTAATAATCCTGGATTAAAAACAAGAATTATTCCTAAAATTAAAAGTAAAATTCCGGAAATAAGCTTAACTGCTTTTATGTATTTCTGAGAAGACTGAGTAATGCTCAGTGTTTTAACTGCAATAAGGAAAATAATCAAATCATCTAACATGTAGAAAAAGATGTATATCAATAAATAGAAATAAAACATGGCCTTGCTTACCCCAAGATCAATTAACATTCCAGTAAAAGCAGCCGGAAAGCCCATTGAACAGAAAAGTTCAATCATGTTTACTCCAGCAGCAATTATTCCAACGCTTATTAGACTCAGTAAAAGAGGAACTTCTTTTCTTGTCATTTCTTCCATTTTCAACAAAAACTTCCTTTGGGTTTTAGAAATAATATCTTTTTTTACTTCTGCTTCGCAAAATTTACAAATCACGTCAGAATAATATTCTTTAAGAATTGTGATTGCAAAAAATATCACGAAAATACCAATTAAAGTAGTAATTATCTTGAAATAAGATAAAGCAAGAAATAAATTAAACCAAGCAGCAATGAATAAGAAATAAACTATTCCAGAAATAAGAATAAAAACTCCTCCAATGAGCAAAACTCTTTTTCTTGTTCCTGATGAAATCAATGAAGCTAAAAGAAAAGTTAAAGCAGCCATTGCACAAGGATTAAAACCATCTAAAATTCCAAAAACAATTGCTAATCCCAGTGGTGGAAATCCGGAAACATCAACTGAACCAATAAAAGGAATATTTATTACTCTTTTATCATCAATAGGAGTAGTATTATTCCCGTTTCCATTATTTTGAGAAGGATCAATATTAATATCTTTTTTGTTTTCTATTATTTGTTTTATGTAAGACTCTATTTGAACTCCAGTAACATTATCCTGAAAACCAATTATATATATTCCATTTTCAAAAAAAGTTGCAGGCACCAATCCCCAGCTTTCTTTGGGAACCTCGTATTCTTTGTATTTCTTTAACATTAATTCAAGATTATCACTTTTTTCCGTAGCATAAATATTAACTACAAGTTCTGGATATTTTTCTTTTAAACTATTTAAAAATTCTATTTCGCTGTGACAATGAGGACAAGTAGTTAAATAAAACAAATCAACCTCAACTGTATGATTGTCTTGCGCAAAAGCAATGTTTCCAAAAAACATTGTTAAAAAAACAAAAAATGTTATTAGTTTTCTTTTCATTTTATCTCTAAAAGCTCTACTTCAAAAATCAATGTTGCGTTAGGAGGGATAACACCACCAGCACCACTGCTTCCATACCCTAATTCTGGCGGAATGGTCAATTTTCTTTTTTCTCCTACTTTCATTCCAATAAGGCCTTGTTCCCAACCTTGAATAACCTGACCTAGCCCAATTTGAAACTCAAATGGTTCTCCTCTGTCCAAGCTAGAATCAAACTTAGTTCCATTTTCTAAATAACCAGTATAATGAACACTAATAGTGTCTCCGCTTTTAACTTCTTGACCATTTCCTTCTTCCATAATTTCTGTTTTTAATTGTGGTATGGTTTCTTCATCATTTTCTTCTATTTTAATATTATCTGAAACTGATGCTGTTTGATTGTCTGACCCTAAATTAAGTAAAAAATAGAAAAAACCACAAACCAAAACTAAAAATATTATTAAAATAATTATTTCTTCTTTACTCATTTTATTTCAAAACTAATATTAACTGTTACTTCAATTTTGTTTTCTCCTGTAGCTATTGATGATTCAGATGAACCCAATCCTGCTGCAGAAGAAGATGCTGTCTTTAAATAATAATCATAAGGAACATATGTGCTTTCTGTAAAACTAACAATGTCCCCTAATTTTACTCCTAATGTTTGCGCTATTTGAGAAGCTTCATTTTTTGCATCAATAATCGCCTTTGTTCTTGCTTGAGTTTTAAAAGAATCTTCGTTTTCAATAACAAAATTCAAATCGCTTACTTCGTTTGCTCCAGCACCAACACATGCCTCAATAATATCGCTTACTTTTTGAGTGTCTCTTATCTTTACCTCTATTGTTTGTCTTGCTTCATAGCCAACGAGAACCCTTGTTCCTGTAGAATAAATATCAGAACTATCTACTTTGCGCCATTCATATAAAGGGTAAACATTAAAATATGTTGTTTTAATGTCACTTTCTCCAACTCCTTGAGATTTTAATGTTTCAATAACAGCGCTTGATTTTTCAGAATTGCCTTTTAGTGCTTCTCCTACTTTTTTCTCCTCTGTTATTATTGAAAAAGAAACTTTAACCAAATCAGGAACAGCATATACTGTTCCTTTTTTAGAAACAGCAATAACATTATTATCTTTACCAATATAATCAGCTTGTTTCATTTTTTCTGTTGTCGCAGCTGAATAATAACCAATCAAAACAACAACAAAAATTATTAATAAAACTCCTATAGTTTTACCAATAAGACCATAATTTTTTAAATCTTTAACCATAATATTGTATATTAAATTTATTATTGACCTTTATGTTATTTTAAGACCGCTCTTAACTTCCTTATCGGAAACAAGAACAGATAATTTATCTTCGTCTTTTACTGCTAAAATCATTCCTTGACTTTCCATTCCAAGTATAGTCCTTGGCTCTAAATTAGCAATAACAACAACGCTTTTACCGATTAATTCTTCTGGGGAGTAATATTTAGCAATCCCAGCAATAATAATTCTTCTCTCTTCTCCTAGTTCTATGTCTACTTTCAATAATTTTTCTGATTCTTCTATCCTTGAAGCAGAAATAACCTTTGCTATTCTTAAATCTATATTTTGAAATTCTTCGAAACTAATCATATATTATTCTTTTGATTTCCACAAGCCATGAATATTGCAGTATATTCTAATAATATAATTACTACAATCTAAGTTAAATATAACTTCTAGACTATCGCCTGGTTTTAATATTTTTTTAAAATAACCTTTGTCGCATAAAACTTCAACCCATTCTATAAAATGACTTTCTTCCATTGGATGAGGAACTTCTCCTATTTTAACGATTAATTGATTTCCTTGTTTTTCTAGTACAGGAACGTGCTTTTCTTTTCCTTCATCTATAATCTTTTCTTTTAATAGTTCCATTGGTTCGCCACAACAAACTAATTGTCCTTGACCTGTATGGACAACCTCTACAATATTGCCACAAATATTACATTTATATATTTGATTTAATTCTGTCATATATTGTATTTTAACATCTAAAATTGAAAAAGAAAAGTTATTTTCCACTTTTAATTTCAATCACGTCTCCATCTTGAACAACATATTCTTTTCCTTCTCCCCTTATTAGTCCTTTTTCTTTTGCTTTAGAAAAACCACCAGCATCAATTAAGTCTTTCCAATTAATAACTTCTGCTCTAATAAAAGCTTCTTCAAAGTCGCTATGAATTGCTCCTCCAGCTTGTGGCGCTTTGTCTCCCTTTTTTATTGTCCAAGCCCTTGTTTCGTCTGGCCCGGTTGTTAAAAAAGTAATTAGGTTTAGTGTTTCGTAGCTTTTTTTAATTAATTCATTAAGCTTTGATTCTTCTTTTACATTTAATGCTATTTTATCTTCCTCACTTAATTCTGCCAAATCTGATTCTTCTAAAATATCCATGGAAATATAGTTTTTAAAAGAATCTTTAAATTTATCAACTTCTTCTTTATTTCCATTTAAAAGACATATCATTGGTTTAAAAGAAAGTAATTGATAAGATTTAATTATTTTCGTTTCTTCTTCTGTCCAATCTAATCCATATATTAATTTTCCGTTTTTAAGAATTTCATATGCTTTTTTTAATGTTTCCGTTTCTTTTATTGCTTTTTTGTCTCCAGATCTTACTTCTCGTTCAATAGAACCCAACCTTTTCTCTACTGTTTCAATGTCTTTTAAAATTAATTCCATATCAAGAATTTCTTTGTCTTTTATTGGATTGATTTCAGAGCGAACATTAACAACATCTTGTTTTTTAAAACAACGCAAAACATAAATAATTGCATCTACTTCTCTAATGTTTGCTAAAAATTTATTGCCTAATCCCTCTCCCTTACTTGCTCCCTCAACTAATCCTGCGATATCAACAAATTCAATGGTTGTATATATTTTTTTCTGAGAATTAGTCAATTTTGCTAGTAAATCAACTCTTTCATCTGGAACAGCAACAACACCAATATTTGGGTCTATTGTGCAAAAAGGATAGTTTGCTCTATCCACTTGTTTTTGGGTTATTGATTGAAACAGTGTTGATTTTCCAACATTAGGGAGACCAACAATTCCTATTCTTAATGGCATAATACTTGTGCTTCTTTTATTAGTTTTTCTATCTGGATATTAGACATATTAACTCTTTTTGAAAATTTTTCAATATTTACTGATAATATGTCCTTTATAGATATTATACCATTGTCAAAAAATACATTTATAAAGGACTTGTTGAAAGAAGGCAGAACAGTTATGGGATAAAGATTTTTACTCTCTATTAAATACTCTAACCCCTGGTTTTCAGGATAGTTCCACCCTAAAATCTTAACTCCCTGGCATTCAGAATATTTTATTGCCTTGGTGGTAAATTTAGCATTGGTTATAACCATTGGCTTTATTTCTTTTTTAAAGCCGTTTCCATTTTTAATATCAAGAAAAGTCGCATATACTTTTAGACAAACACCAACATCAATTCTTTCGCCTGGCTGATTCCTATACTTGCATTCTCCAATTAAAATAGCACCTTCTTTTTCTAAAAGAACATCTGTCTCATAATCAATGCATTTTCCATTGAGCCATCTGTTGTTTTTTACAAAATATCCGTGCTCCCTGAATACATCTCCTATGTATTTTTCAAAAATAAAGCCATCTGGTCCAAGCTTTCTTATTCCCTCTTTTAAGCTAAATTTTATTGCTGTTTCAAGATTCTCTTTTTTTAAACTTGTTTTAATGTTTTTAAAAATCTCTTTTGTTGAAATATCTGGATAAAGATTTGATTCAATTTCTTTGCTAATCTTGTGGGCCAGTTCTTTCGAACCACCAGACCTTAAAACAGACCGATAGACCTTTTTTAAGGAAAATGGTTCTCTTTGACCTTGAACATTTATTACATTGATTGAAGAAGGCATATTATTCAAAAAACTTTTTCTCAATATTTTCTTTTACTTTTTTATAGTTACTTTCGATTCTTTTAACTTTCATTGCCATGCTTAATACCCCCAAACCAACGAAGAACAACATTGTTCCTAAAATATATACAATGAAAACTAATGTTTCATTAGGAAAAACAAAAAAAACTAAACTGAAAATAATTAGAATAAGCCCGATTATAAAGATGCTTATCCAGTTACCACTTAGGTCTTTTACGTAATTATCAATTATTGATATTACAAAGAAATCTTTTTTCTCCATATTTTTTATTATTTATTATTAATAAAGCACTTTTAATATTGTTACCTATTATCCCCACTGCCATGAAGTTCATTTCTTTCTTGGCGCGATTTAAGCTTTTCTAAATTTTTTAAAGCAACTTCTTCCATTGATAAATTTAATTCAAAAGAAAGATTAGCAATATACCACAAAACATCTCCTAATTCTTTTGTTAATTCTTGCTTTTTTTCTTCACTAACAACGCCTTCGCTATCTCTAATTACTTTTTTAATTTTTTCTGCTACTTCTCCTGCTTCTCCAACAAGACCTAGTGTGGGATAGATAAAATTAGAACCCAAATTAGGATAAATAGCTGTTTTCCTTGCTTCTTCTTGATATTCTTTAAATGTCATGTTTTTTATTATTATTTATTATCTTTAAAACTAATATTGCCATTGCGCCTCCAGCTAATGCTGTAAAAAATTGCGGATAACTAAACATTACTGCTGCTTTTTTTGCTAAAAAATTATTAATCATGCTTATTGCTATCGAGCTAGTTGAAAATAAGAATAAAAATTTAAACAAAGCTGATAAAATAACTCCTTTGTATAAATTATTCTTTAAGTAGTCAAAGCTTATAACTAAAACCATATTGCTTAAAATAATGAAAGAAATAACTGGCGCTAAGGCAAAATTAAGTATTCCTGTAAACAAGGAAATAATACTTGGAAAAAAACATAAACCTAATGCAGTATTTCTTCCTAGCAAAATAACTGATACAAATAAAACAAAATTAACAATCGGCCCAGTAATCATTTGATTTTTAAGAAGTGGTGCAAAAATCAAAACACCCATCAAAACAAATACTTTTGTTAAAAACAATACATTTATTTTATTTGCTATTTTTACTTGCTCCATATTCTTTTTTCTTTTTATAATATTTAGTGTGACAAACTTCGTGAACTATTTCTTTGTTATTAAAAAATTCTTTGTATAATTTTTGAATATTTGGATTATCATCAGCTAAACGAATCTCTTTTTTCTCATCAATATTATACAATGCCTGTGCTCTTTTCTTTCTAATATCTTTATCTACTGGAACTGGTTGACCACCACCACCAATACAACCTCCAGGACAAGCCATTATTTCAATATAATCATAAGCTTTGGGGGTTTTCTTTAATTTTTCCAAAATGTTTTTAGCGCTGCCAAGACCATTAACCACAGCTATTTTTAAAGAAAGTTTGTCAATCTTAACTAATGCTTCTTTAACTTCATCCATTCCTCTTACTTCTTTAAAAATAATCTTGGCTTTTTTATTGCCTGTTAGTTTTCTTATTGCTGTTCTTAGGGCTGACTCAGTTACTCCACCTGTTGCACCATAGATTACTCCTGCTCCACTTGGTTCTCCCAAAATATTATCTGGCTTTTCTTCTTTGATTAATTTTAAATCGATCTTATTCTTTTTAAGCATGCATGCCAATTCATGGGTTGTTAAAACCAAATCAACTGGTTTTAATCCTTTAATTTTTAGCTCTTCTCTAGTAATTTCATATTTCTTAGCAGTACAAGGCATTATTGAAACAACAAAAATATCCTTGGGTTTAATTTTTTGTTTTTTAGAAACATATTCCTTAATTATCCCTCCCATAATAATTTGAGGAGATCTGACCGAAGTTAAATGAGGAATGAATTTAGGATAATAGAATTCAACAAACTTAACCCAAGCTGGGCAACAAGACGTAAACATGGGCAAGCCTTTTTTGCTTTGAATTCTCTCTATTAATTCACCTGCTTCTTCTATGGTTGTAACATCAGCAGCAGTAGAAACATCAAATACTTTTTTTGCTCCAAGTTTTTTCATTGCACCAATTAATTTTCCTGTAACAATGCTTCCGTATGGCATGCCAAATTCTTCTCCGATACTTGTTCTAATAGAAGGAGCAAACTGAAATATTACATATTTTTTATTCTTAGACATTATCTCTTCTAATTCTTTAATAGAGTCCACTTCTTCAAAAGCTGCAGCGGGACAATGAGCAACACATTGTCCGCAATAAACACAATCTTTGTCTTTCTTATCAGATGGTTTGACTTCAAAAAATGGCCCATTCTTTTCTATTTCTAAAAACCCTACTCCTTGGTTTTTACAAACTTCAACGCAATTCCTGCAATCAATACACTTGTTACTTTTAAATAATATAGAAGGACCAAATTGTAATGTTTTATAGTCTTTTTTTCTATCTTCAAATTTTCTCAAATTAACATCTAATCTTTTTGCTAATGACAACATTCTACAATTATAATTTCTCATGCAATCTCCACAATATTCAACATGCTGAGCAAAAAGCATTTCTAAATTAGTCTTTCTTAATTTGTTAATCTCTTCTGATTCTGTTGTAATTTCCATCCCATTTTCTGTTTTCGTTGAGCAAGAAGTAAAAAATCCTTTTCTGTCTTTAATTGAGACTAAACACAAACGACAACCTCCCGAGGGCTTTAAATCAGAATGATAACACAAACTAGGAATATCTATTCCGTTTTTTCTAGCTATTTCTAAAATTAATTCTCCTTCCTCACAAATAATTTCTTTTTGATCAATGTGTATTTTTATCTTTTTCATACTTCAATTTCCATTACTTTCTTTAAAAAGCTTCTAAAAGGAATCGGTACTCCCCTTCCCAATGCACAAAAGCTTGAATTTTCTAAAGAAAAAAGTATTTCTTTTATCAATTCTCTATCTAATTTTCTACTTTTAATCATTTCGCTTAACCTATATGTTCCTTCTCTGCAAGGCAAACACTTATCGCAATTACCATAAGCAAAAAATTCAATCCACTTTTCCATTAGTTTAAATGAATCTGTTTTTAGCTTATTATAAACAGTAATTGATCCTGCTCCAGTGCAAGAAATTTTTAATTCTTCTCTTAAAAATATTTCTCCTGAAGCACCTCCTCCTGCTTGAACATAAAAATCAAAACTAGGATAATTGTCAGTGTTTTTTAAAATCTCTTCCATGCTTAAAGAAACATCTAATTCATAAACTCCAGGGTTTAGAACATCGCCATTAACAGAATAAAACCTAGTATTACTGTATTCCCCCTTATCAATTTTGCTGGCGTAATAAAAAGTCTCAACATTGTTAACTAATGTTGGATAATCAAATAATCCTTTCTCAGCCAAGTATGGTGGCTTAAATCTTGGCTCGGCTCTTTTTCCTTCTATTGATTCGCATAAAGAGCTTTCTTCTCCACCAATATATCCACTTTGTTTTTTAAATAATCTAATCTTTTTGTTGCCAATGATTTTTTTTAATTTACTTAAATATTTAGAATAATAATCTTTATTTAAATATATATATGCTTCTGAAGCACCCACCTCTTTCATGGCTAAAACCATTCCATTGATTAATTCTTCTGGAAAATTCTTAATAATATACTCGTCTTTAAAAACACAGGGTTCCCCCTCTGAAGCATTACAAATTACATATTTTTTGCTTCCTTTTGCTTTCTTAACTAAATCCCACTTTAAATAAGTGGGGAAACCAGCCCCACCACGACCTAAAAGATTAGATTCTTTAAGCTTAGAAATAATTGTCATGAGTAGATTATACCACAGCCAACTCTAAAAAATCAATTATTGCCAAATAATTATAAAAATAGTATTATATATCCATATGAAACAAGAATTATTCATCCTTCCTTTTGATCATCGCTCTTCTTTTATTAAAGATGTATTAAAAGTACAAGGAAAACCTAATAAAAAACAGACAGAAGCAGTGTCTCATCTTAAAGAAACTATTTTCTTGGGTTTTCTTGATTATGCTAAAGATAAGAAAAACTTTGGCATATTGGTTGATGAAGAATATGGAAAAGAAATAATCAAGAAAGCTAAGAAAGAAAAGGTTATTGTTTCTATTTCTGCTGAAAAAAGCGGAAAACAAGAGTTTGAATTTGAATACGGAAGCAAATTCAAGAACCATATTAAAAAATTCAAACCCGATTACGTTAAGATATTAGTAAGATATAGCTTAAAAAATGATAACAAAAATCAATTAAATAAATTTAAACAATTGGAACAATTTTGTAAAAAAAATAATTACAAAATACTTTTTGAATTATTAATAAAAGAAAAGTCCAAAGCAGATAAAATAATTGAAGAAATAAGAACAGCAATTGAACCTGACATCTGGAAACTTGAAGGAGATAATAACTGGAATAAAGTAATTAAAGCAATAAATAAAAACTCTAGAATAATAATGCTGGGCAGAGGTGAAAATACAAAAATGGTTGAAAAATGGATTAAAAATGCCAAAACCCACAAAGAAATTATTGGCTTTGCAATAGGTAGAACAATATTCTTTAATCCTATTAAAGATTACTATAATAAAAAAATTGCTAGAAAAGAAGCAATTAATCAAATATCAAACAATTTAAAATACTTTGTTAAATTGTGGAAGCAAAATTAAATCTCGTAAATCTTATCATAAAAAGGAATCGTACATTTAAGTCCTTGTTCTTTTAATTTTTCATTTAAAGCCAAATTAGATTCTTCTTCTCCGTGAACAATAAAAACATTTTCAGGTTTAGGATTTTTAATTGTTGAAATCCAACTAACTAATTGTTTTTGATCAGCATGAGAGGAAAAAGAACGGATAGAAACTACTTCTGCTTTTACTTTAATTGAATGCTTATCAATTTTAACCGTGCTTGCACCGCTAGAAAGTAAATTACCAAGAGTGCCCTCTACCTGAAATGAAACAATCACTAGCTTGTTCTTGGAACTATTTAAATGCCTTTTTAAATAATCGCCTATTCTTCCACCTTCACACATTCCACTACCAGCTAAAACTATTTTTGCTCCTTTTGTGTTGCTAATTTTTCTTGATTGGTTAGGCTTTCTAATATATTTTAAACCTCTAAAATCAAAAACATCTTCTCCCTTTTTCATTAAGCTTAAAGCTTCATTATCAAACAAATGAAAAAAGTCCCTATAAATATCTGTTATTTGAATAGCCAGTGGACTATCTAAGTATACTGGGACTGAGGGAATTTGCCCTTTTACTAAAAGATTTTTTAGTTCATATATCATCTCCTGACTTCTTTCTAAAGCAAAAACTGGCATCATTAATACTCCGTTGTTTTTAATTGTTTCATTAATTGCTTGTTTTAACTTTTCTCTTCCTGAATCTCTAGAATCGTGAAGAGTGGCTCCATACGTTGATTCAATAAAAACATAGTCAGCTCCATCGATAATTTCTGGGTTTCTAACAATTGGCGAGGAGGAATTACCAATATCTCCTGAAAAAACAATTTTTTTGTTTTCAGCAAAAATTTCAAAAACAGCTGAACCAATAACATGCCCAGCATCTCTTAATTTAATCTTAACATCAGGAGAGATAACTTTTTCTTTATTGTAATTAATTATAGAAAATTGATTAAGCAGACCCAAAACGTCTTTTTCAAAATACAAAGGAGAATGCTCTTTTTCCTTTAAAAAAACTCTGGCTGAATCCATCATCATCGCTTCGCTTATTCTTCTTGTTGGTTCTGTTGAGTATACTTTTCCCCTAAATCCGTCTTTATATAATTTTGGCAACCTCCCACAATGATCAACGTGTGCATGGGTTAATAAAACAAAATCGATTTCTTTTGGATTAAAATTAAAAGTTTCATTTTTAAAATATGTTTCTTTATCCTGAAACATTCCGCAATCAACTAGAAACTTTGTTTTTCCTGTTTCAACTAAAATACATGAACCAGTTACTTCTCTACAAGCACCGTGAAATGAAATTTTCATATTAAGGCTGGAATATTGATTCTGGCAAAAGAATAACTTCGTTAACGCCAGAAAATTGTTTTGCTGTTTTTATTATCTGACTAGCTAGTATAGAAATTCTACAAGACCCTCCAGTCGTGAATCCAGGAACCTCGGTAAATTCCAGATACAAAACTCCATCTTTTAAATTGGTGCTTATTAATTTAAAATCTTCATTAGGAAATTCAGTTATAAATCCTGCTTCTTTTTCTTGATCTGTTATTTCTCCTTTAATCAAAAGATTAATCGTATCTTGAATTGGTGTTTTAGTTAATTCAATTTCCCTTTCAACAGGTAAAACATATTTATTACCACACTCAATATCTTTATCTTCTAACTGATTATAATAATAAAGCTGAACCTTTGACTTAAGTGTCTCCATTTCTTCCCAATTAATATTTAAGTCAGCCATACCCATTGATATCTCTATATTAATCTTTTTCTCTTGATTGTCATAATCAAGAGTTTTATACACTCTATCGTTTTCAACAATAAAGTTACTTAGTGTTTTAGAGGACAAACCAGAATCAATGGTCAACATCACTCCCATATTTTTAGGTAAAGTAATGTTTATCGAGCTTGCTCCAGCATTAATCTTAACATTAGAAGAAATCTTGTTACCCATTTTTAAATCTAATTTTGAAGCGCCTGTTTGAATATTTACATTCTCAGCCAAAACATTTCTTAAATCAATATTAATATTACTTGCTCCTCCTTGAAACATAAAATCAAAAGGCGTTTCTGCGTTTAATTTTAAAAATAAGTCATTTTTTGGCTCTCTTTTTAAAATCCCTACTTTATCTTTTGGTTCAAGAGAAACTATTTGATTATTATTAACAACCTTTGAATTAATTTCTAAATCCATTATGTTGCTTAATAAATTACCTTGAATAATTTTATCTTGATCAGTTCCTCCTGAAATATTAATATCTCCTGCTCCAGCGATTAGTCCTATTTTTGCTTTTAATATATTTTGCTCAAGATTAATATTAATAGGAGTGTTTTTAATAGATAAATTATTATTAATATTAGGATAAAAAATCATTAAAAATATTACAAAAAGAACTAAAAGTATTGTAATAATCGCAATAACATTAGAAACAATGTTTCTCTTAGAAAGTAGAGATAAACCAAAAAGGATTATAAGGATGGGCCATAAACTAAAAAGACTAAACGAAAAAGAAATAATCCCTAAAGCTTTAAATAAATATGCAAAACCAACTAATAAAATAATTAATCCTATAAAAATCCTGTTTAAGTCCAAATCTCTTCCTTCGCATTCATCATATTTTCTTTTTTTATTTTCCATTTTATTTCTTAATTATTTTAATGCCAATAAAAATAATTATAAGCGACCATATTATACTCCATCCAATCCAAGAAAAAATGTCGAAATTAAATAAATTAGAAAATAAAAGATTAAGCCCAAAAAGAATTATTAATCCACCGATAATATTTCTCATATCTTTCATCCAAACCCATCCCTCTTTAGCTTCTCCTACCAATTGTTTTGTCCTTTTCTTTGTTTCTTTTGAAAGATTGTCTTTATTAACATCTATATCGTTGCTTTTAGTTGGCATTAAAATAGCCAAAATCAAATAGAAAATAATTCCCCATCCCTGAAGAGCTAAAAGCAAAAACAAAGCCCTTATTAAAAGTGGGTCTATTTCAAAATATTCAGCCAATCCTCCACCAACACCAAAAATAATTTTATTTTGCTCTGAACGATATATTTTTTTATTATTCATATTTTTAATCTAAATTAATTATTATTTCCTTTACTAAAACATTGTTTTCTAAAATAATTCCCGAGACACTAGCCCTGTCCCCAACCAACAAATCTTCACATATTTTGTTTTTGCAAATAGTGTTTTTATTAATAATTAACCTTGCAGTCAATCCAGGATTTCCTGGCTTCTCATATAATAGATACCAACCCTCTTCTAGCCCAGGATTATCTTTAATCAAATTACCTGTTTCTTTAAAAATACTTGTCTTAACCTCTATCAACAAATAATCATTAAGAGATTGAAAAACATCGTAAGCATAGGCTCCAGATAATCCTAAAATTATTGTTGATAAAAAACAAATAGCAAAAATAATTCTTTTAATATTCATATTATTCAAATTTAAGTGGCAAAGAAAATTCTCTTTCGTTTTCTTCTAGGTCACTTGCATTATCATTATGGAATAACAATGTTCCTGTTTTTGATTCTTTTGGATCAAAGAATAAATAAACTCTGAAATAAACAGGTATTTTCATCCAATTTCCTATTATATCTATATTAGAAGAAGTCAACACGTTATTATTTTCATCCAATAGTTCAACTCTCCCACCAACAGCTTCAAAAGGAGCCCAGCCATTACCATTAAGATATCCCTCTACATCTAAAAAGTATTTTTCTTCTCCTTGAACTATTGAAGATAATTTTATTGTATCCCCTGGAAGAGGAGACAATATATAAATTCCTTTATTTAATGAAAAATCATAGTTTTCAAATATTTCCTCATTAAGAATTTCTTTTAATTGGTTTAGAGGCATTACTATCTGCCTTTCTCCTAAAGCATAGGGAGATACTTGATATGGAGGAAAATAGAAAACAAAAGCATTTTCAGTTATTACAAATTTATCATAATTTTCTAATTTTGGACCCGCTCCATCTTTAATCCACTCTTCATCAGCATACTCGTCATTCATAAAATCATTTATTGAAAATTCTGATATTTTATCTAAATATGTTTCACTGCTAAAAAAATCATTTAAATATAATCTTTTATTCTCTTTTATATTATACGTAAAACAAGCTATATATTGATTGCCATGAGCTCCACCAGTGTAATCAGATTTGTTAAATTTAAAACTAATAATATCATCGTTAAATTTTACTGGAAAATAGTCAATATCAAGAATATATTTTGCCCCAGAAAAAGAAATATATTCCATTTCTTTAAATGTGTTCGCCTCAGAATCAACATATTCTTTTATTTCTTTATCTATTTGCTCTATTCCAACAGAAGGATAAAGAATCGATATTATCCTTTCTTCGTCTTCTTCGTCTATATAATTAGTGGTTATTTCAAACTCTTGACTGGGAATAACTTGATTTTCTTGGTCTTTTTTTTGCGTAAAAAACAAAAAACCTAAAACAAGAATAATTAAAATTAAAATAAATATGATTGTTTTTTTCATAGATTAATTTAATAATAACATGTAAACAAAAACCCGGTCAATAGACCGGATTATTCTTTTGGATTTAAAGAAAAATACATTCCACCGCCCTCTTGATAAGCAAACCCTACATTGTTATCAAAAACAAATAATCTATTAGCCATATTATACGGTCCATAGGTCTTGTCTTTTATTTGAACGCTCCAAGATGCCTGATCTTGATAGATAAAACCATAATTATTGTCTGAAACCACAAGTTCACTTATTGTGTCATACTCTCCTATGTTTTTATCATTAATCACAACAATCCACTTGTTTGTTTTTCTGTCGAAATATGAGAACCCAACGCTTTTATTAGAAACAGAAATTCTGCTTACATCGTCATATGGTCCATATTCTTTATTTTTTGTCTTAATTTCCATTTTTCCATCCTTAAAATAACTGAATCCATAATTAGAGTCTGAAACAGATAAGTAAAAAATCGGATCAGCATAAGGACCAAATTCCTCTCCGGAAATATTAACATACCAAATATTATCTTTTGAATAAATGAACCCATAACTTTTATTAGAGACATCTATAACAGAAACATTATCATATGGTCCATAGGTTTTGTCCTTTATTTGAACGTATCTTTTTCCTTGATCAAAATATGAAAAACCATAACTTTTATCAGAAACAGAAAGAGACATAACATCACCATAAGGACCTAAAATTTTTCCTTTGATGTTTGCATATGCTTTTCCGTCTTTAAAATAACTAAATCCATAATTAGAGTCTGAAACAGATAAATAGATAATACTGCTATCATAAGGTCCAATTACTTTTCCTTTTATATTAACATACCAAGACCCATTCTCTTCATAAGAAAATCCGTAACTTTTGTTAGCAACGGAAAATTGAATAAATTCTCCAGATGTAAATATCCTGCTTATATTTCCTCCTTTATTTTGAGAAAGAAAAAAACCAATAATAATTAAAATAATTATTGAAAAAATAATAAAAAATATTTTTTTACTACTTTTCTTAGGTTCTTCTGTTTTAAATTCTTCAATTCTAATTTCCTCCATTTTATTAATAGAATATTATGCTTATTGTCTTGAACATATAATAAAAATAAGAGAAAGTCAAACTTATTCTATTTCTCCTTCTTTATTATATTTAACTATAAAAGCATCGCTCTTGCCCATGCTTTTTAAATTTAAATCTTGAGTTGAATGAAAATCAATAGCATCAAAAAATTTTCCCGTAATTACTGGATTGTTTTCTAAGTCAACAGTTAATCCGTATCCTGATTGAATTTCATCAGACAATGAAACATAACCTCCAAAATTTCTTGCCCATATAAATTCTCCGTCTAAAGAATACTTTGCTAAAAACACGTCGCTTGCTTCTTCATAACTATTTGATTGCAAAAAATATACTCCTTTGCCCGAATCAAAATCAACCGAATCTTTAAAATACCCTGTAAATAAAATATTATTATCGTTATCTATTTTTAAGCTTGAAACTGAGTCAGCATAAGCACCTCCAATACTTTTAATAAAAACAGGTGTTCCGTCTTCTTTAAATTTAGCGACAAAAATATCAGTATTACCCTTGCTTACAACTTTATAATCCCCTAAATATATTGTTCCATTAAAATCACCAGAAATATAAACATTGTTTTCTTTATCAACATCCATTCCTCCTATGTTTATCTTGTCTGACTGTGAGCTCCCCCATCTCTTGGCAAAAACAGGAGAAAGATCCTTGTTTAATTTAAATAAAAAGCAATCCGAAAAACCAGCAGAAGTAAGATTTGTTTCCCCTACTTTTATTTTCCCATCAAAAAAACCTGAAACATAAATATTTCCTTCTTCGTCAACTTCTATGTCTTGCCCTTGCGTTATTCCTTTTCCAGAAAAAGAAATAGCTTTAATAAAATTACCCTGCAAATCATATTTGGCAACAAAAATATCTCTGTCATCTGCTTCAAAGGTATCAGCAAATTTATTTGGATCAGAATCGTCCAAATCAATTATTTCATTAAAAACTCCTAGTAAATAAAGATTGTTATTGTCTACAGCTATTCCTATTCCTTCTTCAAATCTACTATCTTTATCAGAGAAAGGAATTGTTTCAGTATTTCCAAAAGACTTTGCCCACATTAATTTGCCGTCTTTATTATATTTTATTAAAAATCCATCTCTCCCTGTCCCGCTATTAATTATTTTTTCTTCAGAAGTAGGATCAACATCCATTTGTCCTCCAAAGTATCCTGTTATATATATGTTTCCTTCTTTGTCTGAATTTAAACTATTTATTGCGTCAGCACCAACTGAACCCAATGAAAAACCCCAAACCAATCTTCCGCTTTGAGTATATTTTCCTATATATATATCAACTGCATTATCGTTAATTGAACCACCCAAAGAAGTTCTTTCCATCACGCCTATACCAGGATCTAAATCAATTGTTCCCTGAAAGCACCCTGCAACAATAATACTTCCATCATTATCAATTGTTAAAGCTGTTCCAAAATCATTTTTACCGTTTCCAAAACTCATGGTAAAAGTTTGTCTTTCTGATAGCGAAGAATCTTCTGGTTTAATTTCTAAAACTTTAAATTCTTCTTTGGTTTCTAGTATTGCTGCTTTATTTTCAACATGATTTCCTTCAAACAAATATATAACTGCTCCTAAACAGCATAAAAGAAAAATAATAAATAAAGAGCTGGAAACTTTTTTGCCTTGCATGTTGCCCCAGCCAATAAAAGCAAAAAACATTGCTAGAAACAAAAAAACAATTAAAAAAACTGTCCATAAAGAATATTCAAAAACAAAACCCATAAAAGTAATTGGTAGCCAATTACTCAAAAGAACACAAACATTAAAAACCATTAAAGCAAAAAAGAACCCTGATAAAAATTTTGCTAACTCGTTCATAACCACTTTTTGATATAAAAAATTATGAAAAATACTAAAGAAATAAATCCAATATATGACAAAATATATACAAATGCCATCGGATCGTTTTGAAATGGTAAATTTACATTCATTCCAAAAATACTAGCAATAATAGTTGGCACTGTTAATATAATAGTAAAAGAAGTTAAAAATCTAATTGTTTTATTTAATCTATTAGTAAAGATTGCTTGATATGATTCTCTTAAACTTCTAATACTTTTAACATTGACATTACAGATATCGGCTGATTGATTAATGCTTATAATCATATCTTCCAACAAATCTGTATCGTAAGAATAAAGATGTACATAACCACCACCAGCTATTGCTTCAAAAACATTTTTCATTGGAATTAAAACAGAAATATATTGATTGATAACTTCTTCGTTTTTAATTAATTCTATAATGTCTAAGCTTTCTACCTTTTCTAAATTTTTCTTTTGATAAAAAACACTACTTTTTATTTTTTTAATTTGCTTAGTAAAGTTTTTAGAAATTAAAAGAAGAATATATATCAGCATTTTGCTTCTCTGGGTTGTTGAAAAACCAATCCCCTTGTCAATTATTGAGTTTATTGTTTTGTTCGAAGAAGGAGAAATAGTAAAAAAATATCTTGGCGTAACAATTAATGTTAATAAATTAGTATAAATATCCTCTTGCTTCTCTTCTTGAGCGTCCCTAACAAAAATAATAATATTTTCTCCTTCTCTTTCTATACGAGGCAACTCATAAGGATCTAGAACGTCATCTAAGTCAAACATATCTAAACCAGTCAATTCAGCTACATACTTTAAATCATTTTCTTTAACGTTTTCAATATTAATCCAGCATCCATCACGGACATTTTTAACTTTCTCTAACTTCTCCTTTTTAATATCTTTGAAATATATTTCAATCATTTAATATTTCTAACTCATGGCTGATAATTTTATCCTTGTTTTCAAAAACAAATTTTCCTTTAAAGCTTTTATTTTTCAAAAAAACCGGTAACCAATATAAGTCATCTGGCCACATTTGATCAAAAGGAATTTCATGAACATTAAACCATTTGGGGAACATTTCTTCTGACTCAACAGGAGAACCATTATAATCGCATGCTTTAAAAATATGAACTTCCATATTGTCTCCTGTATCTAAATATTCAAACTCAACAACTCCTTTTTTGTTTAGGTCGTATGCATGAATCCCAGCCTCTTCAAATAATTCTCTTCTTGCTGCTTCTTCGATTTCTTCCCCTTCTTCAACCTTACCCCCAAAACCATTCCACCTCCCTTCTCCCCATCCTCTTTTTTTCATTCCTAAAAGAACGTTTTTACCGTCGATAACCAAACATAATGTGAGTAATTTCTTCATTATCACATTATACTTTAATTTTAATTAAGAGTCAAAATTAAATAGGTTAGATATGTTGCAAAACAGACCCAAATAAAATACGGAATTAATAATATTGAAGATAATAAATTCTTTTTTCTTAAAATAATTATTAGCCAGAGATTAACGATATTTAAAATAATCATTTCAATAAATGCTGTATAAATAAAATTAAGACCAAAGAAAAGATAGCTCCATAAAAAATTTAAAAAACCATTAATTAAAAACAAAAAAATTATTAATTTAAAATCCTTGTCTTTTTTTAATTTATTCCAAACAATTAAAGCTGAAATGGTTGTCAAAATGTATATTATTGTCCACATTAATCCAATAAAATAACCTGGCGGAGCAATCTCTGGGAGGTTAAGATTGTAATACCAATTTTCTAATCCTTTATCTGTTGCAACCCCTCCAAAATAAGCAACAGCAATTGTAATTAAAGGAATTATAAAATAGTTTATTTTCATAATTTTACTATTTTTATTATATTTTTAAATGCAAATTCTTGTTCTTTAATTTTTAAATTATTTAAACCGTTTTTAGATAAATAATTTCTAAAAGATTTGTAATGATAATCTCCTGCAAACCATTCTATTATTTTAACAACAATTGATAGAAAATTAAAGGGCATAGGACAATTATAATCTGCGACAATAATTCTCCCGTCTTTTTTAACTACTCTTTTAATCTCATTAAATACCTTTTCCCTTAAATTTTCGTCTTTTTCATGAAGAGCCAAGGTAATAGAAACAACATCAAAGTATTCATCAGGAAAAGGAAGAATCTCTCCATAAGCAACGCCGAACCTAACATTACTATTTTTTTTAATTGCAAACTCTATCATTCTTTGATCTAAATCTACTCCATAAACAAAATCGCTATTTTTAGAAAATAATATTGCCTGGTCTCCTGTACCACAGCAAACATCAAGAACTTTATCTTGTTTTTTAATTTGAGAAATATTAGAAACTTTAATTCTAACTTCTCTTAAAAAATAATCGAAAACAGAATAAAACATTTATTGACTAATATAAGAAATAACTGCAAAAAAATGCAATATCAAAAACAAAATAGAAATCAAGGCTAAAAATTTATGATTTTTAACTTTAATTTTGCCTTTTAATGACATTGCTCCTGCCCCAGCAGTAATTATTATTAATAAACTTGCAATTATCCCTAAAATAATAACTGTGTCTAGTGTCATATATTATTCTTTTCTTAAAGCTTCTATTGGGTCGACATTTGCTGCTTTTTGAGCTGGATAAACTCCAAAAAACAGACCCGTCATAATTGAAAACAAAATTGAAAAAATAATAGCGCCATACGAAATAGAAAATGGCCAACTTAAACCATAAGAATTAGCAACCACATATATAATTGAAACTAATGATAGTGCTAAAATAATTCCTAAAATTCCTCCCAAAAAAGTTAAAATTATGCTTTCTGTTAAAAATTGATAAAGAATATCTTGTCTTCTTGCGCCCACTGACCTCCTTAATCCTATTTCAAAGGTTCTTTCTACAACGCTAACATACATTATATTAGTAATTCCAACCCCTCCAACAATTAAAGAAATTGCTGACAGAGCAACCAAAAGAATTGTTATTCCATTAGTTACTGTTTCAGTCATTTGTTTTGCTTCTATCATTGTCATTACTTCAAAATCGTCTCTTTCTGGATCATCAATATTATGTCTTTCTCTTAAAAGAGCGATAATGTCATCTTTTGTTTCATTAATCCTATCCATATCTTTTACTTTAACAGAAACCCCAATAACATAATCTGTACCCAATAATCTTTTTTGAACAGTTTTAGCTGGAATATATACAATAGAATCCATATCAAAAAAGAAAACTGCTCCTCTTTTTTCTATAACCCCAACCACCTTAAATGGTTTTCCTCTAATATATACATTTTCTCCAACAGCTTCATTGTCTCCAAATAAATCTTCTTTAATTCCTGACCCCAAAACAACAACTGAGCTTAAAGAGTCTTCTTCTTCAACAGTATAAAATCTTCCTTCCTCAATATTAATGTCTTCTACCTCTGGAGCCAAAGCTCCGTAACCAAATACTAACGCTGTTTTATTTTCCCCCTGATATTTTAAAATTTCTTGACTAGTAACATAAGCATAATATGATTGAACGTTATTTAATTTAGCTATTTCTTCAACATCAGTATTTTTAAAAGTAGTAACGCTTACTCCTGTAGCCATATCACTCGCTGATCCCTGAGAACCCCTACCAGGGACTCTTGCCTCAGCATTAACCACATCAGAACCATACATATCAATTTGTCCTAAAATTAATTGTTTTAAGCTGTCTCCGGAAGCCAACATAACAATTAAAGAAGCAATACCAATAGCAACGGCAATCATTGTTAAAATAGCCCTCATTTTTTGCTTGCTTAAACTTTCAATGGCTGTCCTAAAATAATTTATTAAATTATTATTCATAACGTAAGGCTTCAATAGGATTTAATTCACTTGCTTTCTTGGCTGGAACTAGTCCAAAAATAATACCGACTGAAACAGAGACAATAGAAGCAACGATAATTGCAGGAACTGATATTACTAAGTCCCATTTAAATCCCATTGATTGAGCTATAACAGCAACTAATATTGAAATTAATAAGCCAACGATAATACCAATAATTCCACTTAAAAAAGTAATGGTAATTGTCTCTATTAAAAACTGCATAGTAATATGATAATTCTTTGCACCAACTGCTTTTCTTAGTCCTATTTCATTTATCCTTTCTTCAACTGTCGCAAGCATTATGTTCATTATCCCAAAACCTCCAACAATTAAAGAAATTGCAGAAACAGCAATTAAGAAAAACCTAATTGCCATTGTAACTGTTTTTAAAGCATCTAGTGCCTCTTGAACAGAACGAACAGTAAAATCATCGTCTTTTGGATCATCGATGTTATGTCTATCTCTTAAAAAATCTTCTATATAACTAATTGTTTTGTTAATGTTTTCCGGCTTATCAACCTTAATTCTCATTAAACTAATATGATTAATTCCCAAAAGAATTGTTTGCGCTGTTTTAATTGGAACATAAACTTCTTCGTCTTGATTTTGAGTCAGTCCTCCCCCTTTTGCTTTTAAAATCCCGATAATAGTAAAGTTACTATTCTTGATTTTAATTTTTTCCCCTAAAGGGTCTTGGTCTCCAAAAAGCTTTTCTGCAATTTTGTTTCCCAAAACAACCACCTTGACTTGAGATAATTCTTCTTCTTTTGTAAAAAATCTTCCTTTTTCTATTTCCCCATTATCAACCTCTAAAAACTCTGAACTTACTCCATTAAAATTAACATCTGCTTTTTTGTCTTCCCAAGAAATCCTATCATTTCCTTTAACATACATTGTCACTGCTTCAATAGAAGGATAATTGCTATTAAACAATGCTTCTCCATCTTCATATTTTAAACTAGTAACCACTATTCCAAAAACAGAAGATGGTGGTCCGTCTTCTTCAGCTTTACCAGGAAGAATACTAATCAAGTTAGATCCTATACTTTTAACTTCATTGATAATTAAGCTCTCAGCTCCTGATCCAACAGACATAACAACAATAACTGCCATTACTCCAATAATAATTCCAAGCATTGTTAAAAAAGAACGCATCTTGTTTCTAATAATCATTTGCCAAGAATTATTAATGGCTTCAAAAATATCCATACTATTTTAATAACTCGCTATTGTTTTTAGCTGTTTGTCTCTCCTGCACTTTAGAATCGCTTAATATTAGTCCATCTTTAATGTATATAATTCTTTCTGCATATTCAGCAGTGTATTTTTCATGAGTAACTAAAACAATAGTATGTCCTTGATTATTTAATTCTTCTAATAATTTCATTACTTGGAGACCAGATTTTGAATCAAGATTACCAGTTGGCTCATCAGCAAAGATTACCTCTGGATTATTAATTAAGGCTCTAGCAATAGCTACTCTTTGCTTTTCTCCTCCTGATAAACGATTAGGAGTATAATCTAATCTATGGCTTAATCCGACTTGCTCCAAAATGCTTTTGGCTTTTGTAATTCTTTCTTTTTTAGAAATATCTGTATAAACCAAGGGGAGTATTACATTATCCAAGACAGAAGTTCTATTAAGTAAATTAAATGATTGAAAAACAAAACCAACTTTACTGCTTCTCATTTCTGCTAATTTATCATCATCTAAATGGCTCACGTTTTTTCCATCAAAAAAATATTCTCCAGAAGTTGGTTTGTCTAAAAAACTTAAAATATACATTAATGTTGATTTTCCTGACCCAGAAGGGCCCATTATGGAAATAAATTCTCCTTTTTCAATATCAAAACTTACTCCATTCAAAACTTTTGTCACAACGTCTTCTACTCTAAATTCTTTTTTAAGATCTTTGACTGAAATCAACATATTATTTTAATGATTTTAAAATAATTTCTTCTCCTTCACTAAGGCCAGATATTATTTCTACCAATCCATTGTCCCCTTTGATTCCCAAAAATACTTCTTTTTCTATTACTTCCTTTCCCTCTAAAACTCTTACGTATTTTGAATCTCCATTATTTGACAATACTGCTCTGCTTGGAATATACAATGCATTTTCTCTCATATCTGTTTTTATAACAACATTAGCAGTCATACCTGGTTTTACTCTCTCGTCCCCATTTTCATCTAAACTTACTTTTACCTTATAATAAACAACTCCTTGAATATCTGTTGCTGCTGGATCAATATTTATTACTTTTCCAAAAAATTTAACATCTTTTCCCAAAGAATCCAAGGTGATTTCTGCTTCATCATTTAATGATAATTTAACAACATCGGTTTCTGGGATATCAACATCTATTTCATAATGAGGAGAGAGCATTTCAATCATTGTTTCAGCTGTTGAAATTGATTCCCCAACCTTTTTATTAATCTTGGTAATTATACCATTAATAGGGGCATAAATTATTGCTTTGTTTCTATTGGCCTTTGCTCCTTCTAAAACAGCCCTGTAATAAGCAATATCAACTTCCCTTGGAGGAGCAATTAAAGAATCGTAGCTTGCTTTTTGAACTTCGAGCGCTACTTTTGCTGCACTAACTCCTGCTTCTGCTTGAGAAATATTGTTCTGGTTTTGAGTTTTTAAAACACTTATTTCATTGTTCAAAGATGAAATTGCTGTTTGAGAGGTAGAAACATATGATTTTTGCAAATCTAAATTGCTTTTATCAGTAGCTGTGATTATTAAATCATATGAAGTATTACTACATATTTCTCTAATTTCAGTTAAAGCATTTAAAACTTGATTCAATGTTGAAACCGTCTTAGAAACCGCTAACTCTATATCTTCTCCTTTGCTTGTTTGTTTTGCACTATCAATATATGTCTTAATCTTGTTCATTGGTTCTTCGATGTTATATTTTAGTTCTGCCTTAACTCTCAAGCTCTCTTGAGTGTTCCCTGAAAAATATGTTCTGTAAAGTAAATCCGCAACGCTATATGCATTGTATATTTTAATATATGCATCATCTAATGAGGTCTGAGCATAAGAATACTTAGCACTTAAATTCTTTTCTGAAATCTCTATTGTGTCCTCTAAGGTTTTTTCAGCCTTGTCTAGTGCTATTTCAGCTGATTCAACTTGTTTTTGAGATATTACAATTTGTTCAGGTGTTGCTCCAGCTAGTTTCTGATTTAAGGTTGCCTCAGCTTGGGCTACTGCTGAATTAAGTTCTGTTAAAGATAAATTGGCTAATATTTGCCAAGCCTTAACTTCATCTCCTTCTTTAACATAAACATTTGAAACCTTTCCAATTGTCTCAAAATGTAAAGACAAATCTTCTACTGACTGTATTTTTCCGCTAGCATCAACGGTTTGGATAAGATTGCCTTTCTCTGCTTTAGTGGTTTCGTAAAGGGGAGCGCTACCTCTTCCAAAAAACATAGAGATAATGCCAATAATTATTATAATAATTATTCCTATAATTATTGTTTTTCTGCTTAATTTAAATGACATAAACACATATATTTATTATAATTCTTTTTTAAATACTATGCTTTTTTAGATAATTTGGCAATAGACAACTCTCTTTGATATTTTATAGCAAATCTATGAGCCTCATCTCTTACTCTTACTAAAATATCCTTATTTTTATTAACCCAATCAATAAATTCTTTGTCTTTAGATCCAAAAACCAGCTCATTCTTTTTTCTTGTTTTTCCTTTAGCAATTCCCAAAACAAAAATATTTTTATTTAAAACCTTTTTTATAGCATTAACTTGCGGAACTCCCCCGTCAACCAAAATCATTTGTGGGGTCTTCCATTCTTTATGTTTCAATCTTCTCTCTAAAATTTCTTTTAAACAGTCGACGTCACTTTGTTTCTCAACTGTTTTAATTTTAAATTTCTTGTAATCTTTTTTAGAAGCTATGCCATCAATAAAAACCACCATGCTCCCCACTTTATTTGTTTTTCCTAAATTAGAAATATCATAACCTTCAATTCTATTAAAATGATTATTGTTTTCAAAACTTTCTTCTAAAAAGCTTTTATCAAGTAAAGAAAAATCCCTTATTCTTTCCAAAGAAAATATTTGATTTTTCAATCTCTTTGCTTCTTCAAAATTTTCTTTTATAGAAGCTTTTTTCATTTCTTTACTTAATTCTTTTATCAATTTCTTTTTCTTTCCTTTTAAAAATAAAACTAAAGGATTAATTACTTTTTTTCTGTAATCTTTGGAATTGATTTCATTTGTGCAAACACCCAAACAATTACCCAATTGATAATCAAAACAGTGTCTTTTAGCATTAGGATTACATCTTGAAATCTTAAACAAAGAATGAAGTAGTTTTAAAGTTTCTGATGTTTTAATTTGAGCAAAAGGTCCAAAGGTATACAAATAATTATTTTTAAGATTTCTCCCCCTCACTCCTATTAGTTTAGGAAATTCTTCTTTTGTTAAAACTAAATAAATCCAACTTTTATCATCTTTTCCAATTGCATTATACTTTGGCTTAAATTTCTTAATATATTCTGATTCTAAAATTATTGCTTCTAAAACCGAGTCTGTTTGTTTTATTTTGACTCGATCAACCTCGTGAATTAATGTTTCAATCGGTCTAAGTGTTTTTGGATTTAAATAACTTCTCACTCTTGATTTTAAAGAAGTTGCCTTGCCAATATAAATAAGTTCTTTTCCTTTATAGAAAAGGTATATTCCAGGCTTATCAGGAATGTTTTTAATTTTTTCTTTATTTATCATTTTAAAGTTTTTCTTAAAAATTTACCTGTCCAAGTATCCATTTTTGAAACTTCTTCTGGAGTGCCAAATCCAACAACCTTGCCCCCTTCATCTCCACCTTCTGGCCCTAAGTCAATTATCCAGTCAGAACATTTAATAAAATCCAAATTGTGTTCAATTACCATTACTGTGTTCCCTTGAGAGACTAGCTTTTCTAATAAAACAATTAATTTTTTAATATCATCATAATGAAGGCCTGTTGTTGGCTCATCTAATAAATACAAAGTTTTACTTGTTCCTTGTTTTGATAATTCTCGGCTTAATTTTATTCTTTGAGATTCTCCTCCGGATAGAGTTGTTGCTGATTGTCCTAAAGTTAAGTATCCTAACCCTATATCATTTAATATTCTTAATTTATCATAAATTAAAGGAATGTCTTTAAAGAAAACCACTGCCTCTTCAACGGTCATTTTCAAAACATCAGAAATATTTTTTCCTTTATAATGGATTGATAATGTTTCTTTACTAAACCTAGTTCCCTTGCAAACATCACATATAATTTCAACATTGGGCAAGAAGTGCATTTCTATTTCTATTATTCCCTTCCCTTCGCAATTCTCACACCTACCTCCTAGCTTTTTATTAAAACTAAACCTGCCTGGTTTATATCCTCTCATTCTTGCTTCTGGAGTTTTAGAAAATAATTCTCTAATCTCATCAAAAACTTTTGTATAGGTTGCGGGATTAGATCTAGGCGTTCTTCCAATCGGAGATTGATCAATTCTTATTACCTTATTTATATATTCAATATTTTTTACTTCTTTAACTTTAATTTCTCTTTTAAAATGATTTAATTTTCCAGTTACGTATTTGTATATTATATCATTAAGTAGTGTTGACTTTCCTGACCCAGAAACACCAGTCAAACAAACAAATCTACCCAAAGGAATATCCACATTAATATTTTTTAAATTATGTTCGCTTGCTCCTCTTATTTTAAGCATTGGCATTGTGTCTTTAATACCCCTCCTTGTCTTGGGAGATTCTATTTTTTCTTCTTTTCTTAAATACTTTCCTGTTAAAGATTTTTTAGGATTACCAATCTCCTTACATAATAATTGTTTCTTGTTCTTTAATAAAATATTATCAACTAAACCAGAATAAACAATTTCTCCTCCATTTTTTCCAGCAAAAGGCCCAAAATCAACAATCCAGTCACTAGTTAAAATTGTGTCTTCATCATGCTCTACTACAATAATAGTATTTCCTGCGTCACATAAATTTCTTAAAGTTGAAACGAGCATTTCGTTATCTTTTTGATGAAGCCCTATTGTTGGTTCATCTAATACATACAAAGCTCCAACTAGTTTCGTTCCTACTTGAGATGCTAATCTTATTCTTTGAGACTCTCCTCCAGACAAAGTTCCTGCTTTTCTGCTTAGTTCAATGTAGTGAAGACCTACATCTAACATAAATCCTAATCTATTTTTTATTTCATTAATAATAATTTGAGCGATTTCTTTATCTTTAACGCTTAAAGAATTTTCCAACTTCTCAAAAAATTCTAATCCTTTTTTAACTGTAAAATTAGTAATATCCCATATATTTTTACTATCAATCTTTACGCTCAAAGCATTTTCATTTAATCTTTTTCCTTTGCAAATTGGACAAGGATTATTGCTAAAAATACTTTCGGTTCCCAATCCATTACAAAAAGGACAATAACCATAAGGACTATTAAAACTAAAAAGCCTTGGCTCTATTTCTGGAAAAGAAAACCCACACTTGGGACAAGAATATTCTGTGCTGAATATTTTTTCTTCTTTATTAGGAAAAATTACAGTACACAAACTATTAGACATATCAATTGCTGTTTCAATTGCTTCATTTAATCTGAACTCAAAATCTTTATCAATTTTAGAAAAATACAATTTATCAATTACTACTTCGATTGTATGTACTTTATTCTTTTCTATTGGTATTCTTTCTTTTAAACTTTTGATTTTTCCATCGATTCTAACTTCAGCAAATCCAGACTCATAGATATCTTGAAGCATTTGAAAATATTCTCCTTTTCTCCCTCTTATTACTGGAGACAATATTATTAATTCTCCTTCTTCTTTTAAGTTTTCTTTAATTTTTTTATCAATTTCGTCCACAGTCATTCTCTCAATTTTAATTCCACATTTAGGACAATATGGCTTTCCTATTCTAGCAAACAAAACTCTTAAGTAATCATATATTTCTGTTATTGTCGCAACTGTTGAGCGTGGATTTGAACTATGGGCTTTTTGACTAATTGAAATTGCAGGTGATAATCCTTCTATTTCGTCAACATCTGGCTTTTGCATCCCACCCAAGAATTGTCTGGCATAAGAAGAAAGAGACTCAATGTATCTTCTTTGTCCTTCAGCAAAGATTGTATCAAAAGCCAAACTAGATTTTCCTGATCCAGAGACACCAGTAAATACAATCATTTTGTTGCGAGGGATTTCTAAAGAAATATTCTTTAAATTGTGTTCTCTCGCTCCTTTAATTATTATTTTATCTTGCATTTTTTTCTAATTGTTTAATTTCTTCTCTTAATATTAAAGCTAATTCAAATTCCAAATTATCAGCAGCTTTTCTCATTTTCTCTTTTTTGTCTTTAATTATTTCCTTAATCGGTCTATTGTCCCCCTTAAGGTCCATCTCAAGAATTTCTTTCAAGTGTCCTTTTGTTCCTTTTGTCTTTAATCCAAAATCCTCTAAAATATTTTTGATATTTTTTTCAATTGTTTTTGGTGTTATATTATTTTCTTTATTATACTTAATTTGGATCTCTCTTCTTCTGTTTGTTTCTTTAACTGCTCTTGAAATTGATCCTGTAATTTCATCGGCGTATAAAACAACTTTGCCATTAACATTTCTAGCAGCTCTTCCAATTGTTTGAATTAAACTAGTTTCATTCCTTAAAAATCCTTCCTTGTCAGCATCTAATATTGCAACCAAAGAAACTTCTGGGATATCCAAACCCTCTCTTAAAAGGTTCACTCCAACAATTACATCAATTAGTCCTTTCCTTAATTCTGTAATTGTTTCAATTCTCTCTAATGTCTTAATATCGCTATGAAGATATTTAACCTTGATTCCTTTTTTCTCTAAATAGTCTGATAGATCTTCTGCCATTCTTTTAGTTAAAGTAGTAACTAATGTTCTTTCTTTCTTATTTATTTGTTCTTTTATTCTCTTAAATAAATCATCTATCTGATTATTAATAACTGGCTCAATAATTACTTCTGGATCAACAAGCCCAGTTGGTCTTACTATTTGTTCTACTACTTGATTGCTTTCTTTCAATTCTTCGATTCCAGGAGTTGCTGAGACATAAATAATTCTTTTTGTTAATTCATCAAACTCTTCGTATTTAAGAGGCCTGTTATCATATGCACTCGGTAATCTAAATCCATGCTCAATTAATGCATTTTTTCTAGACTTGTCTCCAGAATACATTGCTCTAATCTGGGGAATGGTTACATGCGACTCGTCAATTACAGTTAAAAAATCCTTTTTTGCTTCTTTAAAATAGTCTAGAAGAGTATAAGGAGGCTCTCCTGGATTTCTTCCGTCAAAATGTCTAGAATAATTTTCAATTCCCTGACAGTATCCAATGTTTTCAATCATTTCCAAATCGTAATTAGTTCTTCTTTTTAATCTTTCGTATTCAAGAACCTTATTTTCTTTTTTAAAAAACTTTAATCTTTCTTCTAATTCTTTTCTAATATTTTTAATTGCGTCTTTTTTATTAATTTCTGAAATAACATAATGTTTTGCAGGAAAAAGATTTATTTCTTCCACCTCTTCAATAATATTCTTTTTTAGATAATCTTGCTTTTCAATAAAATTAATTTTGTCTGAAATCGAAATCCTATAAATCGCTTTTTCATTAACCGGCATTATTTCTAACGTCTGACCTCTTAAACGAAAAGTTCCTAAAACTAAATCAGTCGTTGTTCTCTCAAATTGCATATCAATAAGCTTTCTTGTTAGATCTGTTCTTTGAATTTTATCTCCCTTTTTAATTTTGAAAATCACGCTAGCATATTCTTTTGGAGATCCTAATCCATATATGCAAGAAACAGAAGCAACAATAATAACATCTTTTCTAGTTAAAAGAGCTTGTGTGCAAGCATGCCTTAATCTATCAATCTCTTCATTAATCTGGGCTTCTTTTTCAATATATGTATCAGTTGAAGGAAGATATGATTCTGGTTGATAGTAATCGTAGTAGCTTACAAAATATTCTACGGCATTACTAGGAAAGAACTCTCTAAATTCATTACATAGTTGAGCAGCTAATGTTTTGTTGTGAGATATAACAAGGGTAGGTTTTTGAACTCTTTCAATCACATTAGCAATAGTAAATGTTTTCCCTGAACCTGTTACACCAAGCAGTGTTTGCTTTTTGTGTTCTTTTTCTAACCCTAAAACAAGCTCGTTGATAGCATTGGGTTGATCTCCCTGGGGTTTAATTTTAGCTTGTATTTTAAACATAATGGTAAATTTTATTATACCATTTTAGTAATTTTTAGCAATACAAAAACCGCACCCTTGCAGGTACGGTTTTATTGATTTCACCAGCTTTTATCTCTGTTAAAGCTAGGCTTTGGACGATCTTCCTTTGGCCTTGCCTCATTAACAGTTAGATTTCTTCCCTCAAATTCCTTAGCATTAAACATTTCAATAGCTTTCTCAGCTTCTTCATCATTAGACATTTCTACAAAACCAAATCCTTTTGATCTTCCAGAAATTTTATCTGTAATAATAGTTGCTGATTCTACTGCTCCTGCTTGAGAAAAATAATCTTTCAAAGCATCTTCAGAAGTATTATAAGAAATACCTCCTACATATAATTTTTTTGCCATGTTTGATTAACACAAATATATTATCTTGCAAGTCGACCAATATTTCCTCTGACCTACACTTTTATATATTTGTGTAAACCGAACAGAAACTCTTTACTTGCTTATAAAAATCATGATAGCTTATATGGATTCGAAAGTCAATGGCTTATCATTGATTTAATCTTACATAAAAGTATAGAAAAAATTATTGTTACTGGCAAAACAGAAACAATAAAAGCAAAAATAATTACTAATAATTTTTCTTTTTTCATAAAATTATTATATCAAAAACTTTACTTATTTACAAATAAAGCATATATTGAAAACAATGAAAGAAAAAATTAGCGGATACTCACATTTAATTGGTGCATTATTGTCTATTGTAGGAATAGTACTTCTTTTAATTAACTCTAAAACCATAACAGAAACTGTTTCTTTTTTAATCTTTGGCTTAACAGCTTTTTTGCTCTACACTGCAAGCGCTGTTTATCATTTATTCAAAAATCCCTCTGAAGAAATAGGAATATTAAGAAAAATAGATCATGCTTCAATATATTTATTAATTGCTGGCACCTTTGCTCCTTTTTGTCTTGTTGTGGTCAAGGGCATCTGGGGTGTATCTGTTTTTGTTTCTGTTTGCGCATTAGCAATTGCTGGAGTTTCGATTAGCTTTATTAAATCCGTCTGGAAACTACCAAGATGGCTTTTAACTAGCTTTTATATATTTATGGGATTAATTGGCTTAACTTTAATTTATCCAATGAAAGAATACACTCAAATAATTACGTGGTTAATAATAGGCGCAGCTCTTTATTTAACGGGAGGAATTATATACATAATTAAAAAACCGAATATTTCTAAATATTTCGGTTTTCATGAACTCTTTCACTTATTTATTTTAGGAGGAACATTTTCTCACTTTTTCTGTATTTATAAATTTATTGCATTAGGCTAATTTATTTTGTTTTCTTTTATCTCTAATTCTCTCTATTTCGCTTAATAATTGCTTTCTTAATCTTGTACTGTTTGGTGTTATTTCTAAATATTCGTCTTCGCTCATAATACTTAGTCCTCTCTCTAGGGTTACTTCTATTGGAGGAATTAATTTAATTGCTTCATCAGATCCTGATGCTCTCATATTAGACAATTCCTTTCCTTTAATTGGGTTAACTGTTAAATCATTTCCTTTAGACACGCTACCAATTACCATTCCCTCGTAAACCTCTGTTCCGTGCTCTATGTATAGATCTCCTCTTTCTTGAAGATTAAATAATGAAAATCCTGCTGCTTTTCCAGAAACCATGGAGACCATTGACCCTAAACTTCTTCTTTCGATTTCTCCAACATAAGGCCTAAAACCAATAACTCTGCTTGCTAAAATTCCTTCACCCTTAGTATCTACAACAAACTCTGGTTTATACCCAAGAAGACCCCTTGTTGGAACCTCAAAAACTAATCTAATATGATTTTCCTCGTGCTTCATTTCTGTCATTATTCCTTTTCTTTTAGATATTTTTTCAATAATTATTCCTGAGAATTCTTCTGGGGTATCAATAATTACCTCTTCAAATGGCTCTAATTTCTGTCCATTCTCTTCTTTAATAATAACTTGAGGCTGAGAAACTTGAAGCTCGTAACCTTCACGTCTCATTTGCTCTAAAAGTATTGCAATATGAAGTTCTCCTCTTCCATAAACCTTGTAACTATCATTTGCAGACAAATCAACTTTTAACCCAACATTAACTTCTAGTTCTTTTTCCAATCTTTCTCTTAATTGTCTATTAGTTACAAACTTTCCATCTCTTCCTGCAAAAGGAGAATTATTAACTAAAAAATTTAATGAAATTGTTGGCTCATCAATTTTAATAACAGGCAAAGCTTCCTCGTCCTCTTCAACACAAACCGTTTCTCCAATATTAATATCAGGTATACCAGCAAACATTATAACATCTCCTGCAATTGCTTCATCTATTTCAACTCTTTCTGTTCCCTTAAAAGAAAATATTTTTACTATTTTCCCTTTTCTTGATTTTTGTTCAACTCCTTTGATTATAACTTCTTGTCCTTTTTTAATGCTTCCTTCATAAACTCTGGAAATAGCCATTCTTCCTAAAAAATTATCATAAGCAAGATTAAATGGCTGAGCTCTTAATTTTTTTAATAATAATTCCTCTGAAGATGCGCTAGGGACAATTTCTAAAATTAGATCTAAAAGAGGAGTTAAATCTTTAGATTCATCTTTTAATTTTCTTTTAGCTGTTCCGTCCCTTCCTATTGTATAAACAACACTAAAATTGAGCTGTTCATCATTAGCCCCCAAATCTAAAAATAATTCATAAACCATTTCTTTAACTTCTTCTGGTACGGCTGAAGGCTTGTCAATTTTATTAATAACCACAATTGGCTTTAATCCTAATTCTAAAGATTTTTTTAAAACAAATTTGGTCTGAGGCATTGGACCTTCTTGAGCATCAACGACCAAAAGAACTGAATCAATTGATCTTAAAACTCTCTCTACCTCAGATCCAAAATCAGCATGCCCAGGAGTATCAACAATATTAATTTTAGTATCTTTGTAATAAACAGCTGTATTTTTAGAATAAATTGTTATGCCTCTTTCTTTTTCTAAATCATTTACATCCATACTAAAACCTTCTTCGGCAGCGCCGGTCTGTTTCATTATTGCGTCAGTTAAAGTAGTCTTTCCATGATCAACATGAGCGATTATAGCAATGTTTCTTATTTCCATATTAATTAAAAATCTGCCACCAAGCAGCTTTATTATGCAATAAAAATACTATAATTGCGTTTAAAAGTCAAGCATTTATACCTGCTAAGTGTCCTGTTGTCCAACAAATTTGCAAATTATATCCACCACAAGGACCATCCAAATCTATTATTTCTCCAGCAAAAAATAGATTATCTATTATTTTCGATTTCATTGTTTTAGAATCTATTTCTTTTAAAGAGACCCCGCCTGATGTAACCATTGATTTGTCAAAGCCTAAAAGACCAATTGGATGAAGAGTTATCTTTTTTAAAATATTTCCTATTTTTAATCTTTCTTGCTTTAAAATATTGTTTCCTTTTTTATTTCCATCAACTTTTGAAAAAGAAATAACATATTCAACCAATTTACTAGGAATACCCAAAGATAGTATTTTCTTAATACTGCTATTTTTATTCTTGTTTATTATTTTTTCAAAATAATCATCAAAATTATTAATATTAGAAAAAAGATCAATTGATAACATTATGTTGCCTTGTTTTATTAATCTATCAATTTCTTTACTTTTATCTAAAACCATTGGACCAGTTATTCCAAAATGAGCAAAAAGAATATCCCCTTTCCATTTTTTAACAATCTTATTATCAACCCAAACATTTAATCCAATATCTTGTAAAGATAATCCTGATAATTCCTTAACCCAATTTTCTTTTATTTCAATTGGACTTAAAGCTGGTCTTGGTTCAATTATTGTATGGCCCAATAATCTAGCCCAATTAAAACCATCTCCAGTTGAGCCTGTTATGGGATAAGATTTTCCGCCTGTTGTTAAAATATATTTATCAGCAACAATTTCTTTCCCATCACTAAGAATAATTTTTGAAATTAAATTGCCTTTTTTCTTAATTTCAGAAACCTGAGAATTAAGTAAAACAGCCACTTTGTTCTTCTTTAATTTTTCTAATAAAAAATTAAGCACTTCTTTTGATTTTTGTTTTTCTGGAAACATCTTGCCATTTTCCTCTTCTGTTAAGTTAATTCCATTGCTTTCAAAAAATTCTTTTGTTTTTTTAAAACCAAAAAGAGAAAGCCCTGATAAAAGAAAATCCCATTCTTTGCCTAAGCTTTTAACTAGTTCTTTATTCTCTAAATTTTTATTAGTAATATTACATCTTCCGTCACCTGTTAATAAAAGCTTTTTCCCCAACATATTATTTTTTTCAATCAACACTACTTTTTTTCCTTTATCGGACGCAAAAATAGCAGCCATCATTCCAGCAGGCCCACCACCAATAATCGCAACGTCAAATTTTTCTTTGAAATCCATTTTTAGTACTTTGTTCCCAAATAAAAACCCCAGAAAAATACAATTAAATATAAGATAATGGCTATTATCTGAGAGTACCAAGTAACTTTTCTAAGTTCTATTTTCATGTTTTATTTATTAAAGGAAACTCTAAAGTAACTTGAGTTCCCACTCCTTCCATTGAATCAATAGATATTGTTCCTTCCATTAATTCAACGATTTGCTTTGTAATCCACAGTCCTAAGCCAGTTCCACTAATATCAGTGGTTTTTTTATTCTTCACCCTATAAAATTTATTAAACAAGCCCTCTCTTTCTTTAGCTGACATTCCAATACCAGTGTCTTTAATAAATATTGCTATTTTCTTATCTCTATTAATAGCCTTTACTTCTACGCTTCCAGAAGGAGTATATTTAATTGAATTACCAATAATATTAATCAAAACTTGTTTCAATCTATCCTTATCTGCATTAATAAAATCCGTACCCTCTAAAGAACATGTTAAAGCCAAACCTTTTGCGTCTGCTTGAATCTTAAGCTCTTTAACAGTATCCTCTACTATGGGCCAAATATTCATTGGCTGAATACTCATTTTCAATCTTCCTTGTTCAATTCTACTAACATCTAATAAATCTTCGACTAAAGTATTTAATCTTTCTGTTGATATATTAACAATCGATAAATATTCTTTAGAATCTTTGCTTAATGTGCTTTGACCATCTGTTTCAATCATCTCTAGATATCCTCTAATCACAGTAATTGGTGTTCTTAATTCATGAGAAGCCATGGATATAAATTCATCCTTCATTTGATCAATTTCTTTTATTTTGTTGTATAAAATAGCATGCTCAAAAATACGAGCATTAGCAAACAGCAACAAAACAATAACTAATACTGATACAATTAAAACAAGATATGAATTGCTTAATGTTTTTTCTAGTGCTTTGTCAACAACGCTAGTAGATAAATACATTGTTAAAAGAGCCCTTTTTTCTCCTTGCGTATTTTTCAAAGGAACCACTACAAGCCAATAGTGACCACTCCTCTGAGAATTGTTTTCATATACTTTTTGAGCGCTCGGCCAATTAATGTCCCATGTTATTGTATATAGCGTTGATTTATCAATTCTGCCAACTTCATCCTTTTTTAAGCTTGAAACTAGTTTAAAACCATCTTCTTCTTTGTAAAAAATCTCTAACGATTGGGTATCTGTATTATAATTTTTCCAAGAATCTATAAAGCTTTGCATTTCTTCTGGAGAATCTAATTTATCAGATATAGCAGCATTTATTGATTCACCTATTGCTACTGCTTTTTCTTGTAAACTTTGATTAATTGTTTCTTTGAATAAATTAGAAGAAAAATAAGTATTAAGAATAATAACCAAAGGAACAAAAACCATTAAAAAAACAGAATAAATAACTTGCTTATTATCTTGAAGAAACTTAATTTTAGAAGATTTTTTATTCATACTTGCCTGTCATCTGTCTTTTGATTAGTAAAAATATCAAAACAAATATTGTTATAAATATTATTCCTGCCACTATATATAAATGCATAAGATCATCTGATCTATCTGATGTCATGCTTGCATCTTCCATTTTAATAAAATCATCCATGACCACAGCTTTTGCTTCTTCGATAAAGAATAATTTTGGCAACCCTGATTCAACGATTCTTCCTTTATCGTCGTTAATAGCAACATAAATTTCATGCTTTCCATTAACTAATGTCTTGTCTAAATCATAAACCCAATTACCATTATTGTCTGATTTTACTGTTACCACGACAGGCATTGTACTGTAAATGTACAAAGTAAGAACTTCATTTGCTTTTGATTTTCCTTGAACTCTAACAATATTCTTTCCTGTTTCTTCTAATACAAAATTCTCCACTGTTTGAACTGATAAGTTTTGACTAACAGCCAATTCATTGAATTTAGGCTGCTCTAAAGATTCTCCATTAACAATAGCTTTTTCTACTTTGCTTAATATTAATTGTTCTTGAGAGTTGGCAATTAAAGGATTGGTGCCTTTTCTTAATTCTTCTCCATCATCAATTCCATCTCCATCAGTATCTTTCTTATTAATATATGTACCAATACGTTTTTCAACATCATCTGGTAGGCCATCCCCGTCTGTATCAAAAACAATAATTACAGGAGATAAAACTTCTTGTGTTGATTTGTTCTCCGCAGTTATTAATTTAACTTCAGCTGATTCAGCAATAGGAATATTTTCAACCTTTACCTCGGTGGTTTCTCCTGACTGAATGTCTTTTACAAGCAATGTGTTGTTTTGTATTGTTGCTGTATTACCAGCAGAATCAGCTAATTGTTTTGCTGTTTCTGTTGTTATTATATTTTTTAAATCAGCTAAAATTACATTTTTAATAATTGTTTCACACTCTGAATCAGTCAATCCCTGACACTTTAAGGGTCTACCGTAGTTCTGGAAAAGATAGTTACGGCAATCTTCAATTGTTTTAATTCCTTTTGAAAGACATTCATTTGCTACCCTCATTTGATGTAAATATACTTCGCAATCACTTTTATTATTAAATCCTGCTCTACTGCATTCTTCTGGAATAGTTTCAACTGCTGTTTGGGTTGGGACAGAAGATCCACCACTGGAAGTATTTTGGGTTGTTGTCTGAATTGTTGGGCTTACATAAACACAACTTCTTGAAGTTTCTGGTGATTTATTTATAACTAAATTACAATCTGAAACTAGCTTACACTCTCTTTGTTGTTTTCCTTCTGGAGAACAACTCGTCCAATTAGTACATTCCCATTTATCTTCAGTGCAAGATGGCATTATGCATGTCTCTTCTAAAATAGGTTGCCAAGACAAACAATTGTCTGAAGATTTAGAAATTATTGTTCTTGTTCTTTTTCCATCTTTACAGTCACTCCAAGAAGAATAAACATAAACACATTTTTGTTCCAAAACAGTACAAGTCTGTTGAGTTAAAGGAGAGTCGGTAACAACTGATGGGCAATCAAATGTCATCGTACAAGTTCTTTTTTGAGTTCCATTTAAACAAATACCCCAGTCATCACATTTCCACTCATCTTTTGTGCATGTTGATGCTGCTAACCTAGATGCTGTACATGTTTTCATGTTTGTTGATGAAGTAGTATTTGTTCCAGATCCATAGCATGTCCACGAAACAGATGATCCCACTGCTGGGAAAGTTGGAGTTGTTAAAACTGTTCCAGATGAACAAAAACTTCCATCAAAAGCAGTGGCAGTTGAAGGATATTCTTTTGCTGCTGTTCCACAAGCAGCATAAATAATTGTTTCTGCTGTTGATCTCGAAGCTGTACAAGTTACACTATTTGTTGAAGAAACGTCGCCTGCTTCAGACCCATAGCATGTCCACGAAACAGATGATCCCACTGCTGGGAAAGTTGGAGTTGTTGATATAGTTCCAGACAAGCAGAAAGAACCACTAAATGCAGTTTCTGTATAAGAATAGGTTTTTGCAGCTGTTCCACAAGAACCATTTACTGGTGTTGTAGTCGAAACTTTTGATGCAGTACAAGTTATATTCGATCCACCATTCGATCCAGAACATGTCCACGAAACAGATGATCCCACTGCTGGGAAAGTTGGAGTTGTTAAAACTGTTCCAGATGAACAAAAACTTCCATCAAAAGCAGTGGCAGTTGAAGGATATTCTTTTGCTGCTGTTCCACAAGAACCGTTGATTGGTGTGGCGATTGAAACTTTTGAAGCATTACAGGTCACGCTTGTTCCTCCAGTCACAGAGCATTCCCATGTTAAAGTATTAATTCCAGAAAGAAAATAAAGGTTACTTGTTGAAGGAGTTCCCTGAGAACAAAGAGTTCCACTAAGCGTTGTCGCTGTAGAAGGATAATTAGCATTTGCAGCTGTTCCACAAACAGCATCAACTATTGTTGTAGTAGTTGAAACTTTTGATGCAGTACAAGTTGCGTTTGTCCCTCCATTTGATCCAGAACATGTCCACGAAACAGATGATCCCACTGCTGGGAAAGTTGGAGTTGTTAAAACTGTTCCAGATGAACAAAAACTTCCATCAAAAGCAGTGGCAGTTGAAGTATATTCTTTTGCAGCTATTCCACAAGAACCATTTACTGGTGTTGTAGTTAATGAAGATCTAGATGCAGTACAAGTTGGACTAGCTCCTCCTCCAGTTCCATAACAAGTCCACGAAACAGACGAGCCTGCTAATGGAAAAATCGGGCTTGCTAAAATAAGACCTGAAGAACAATAAGGACCATCAAATATAGTAGAAGTATAAGAATATGTTTTTGCTGCACTTCCACAAACACCACTAACCAAAGGTTCTGTTAGTGATGTTTTATAAGCTCTGCAAGTCGCATGTTTCCCTCCAGAGACACCATAACAATTCCATGAAACATAAGCACCTGGCTCTGGAAAATATGGAGTTGTAGAAAGGTTTCCAGATGAACAAAAAGTCCCGTAAAAAGCATTTGTAGTAGAAGAATATATTTTAGCTGCGCTACCGCAAACACCATCCACTGCTGTTGCTGATCTATAAGCCGAACAACTTATATTAGTCCCACCATTTAAACCATAACAAATCCAATCAGAATAAGAACCTATTGAAGGAAAAGTTGGAGTTGTTGTTATGTTTCCTGAGTAACAAAAAGAACCGCTAAATGCAAATTCAGTATAAGAATATGTTTTTGCAGCTGTTCCGCAAACAGCATTAACTGGTATTAATGTTTGAGACCTTGAAGCAGTACAATAATCAGTATTTCCACCTCCTGTTCCATAACAAGACCAATAGACAGATGATCCTGCTTCTGGAAACGTAGGCGTCACTGAAAGCATTCCTGATAAACAAAACGAACCATCAAAAGCAGTTGCAGTAGAAGAATAACTTCTTGCTGCATAACCACAAACACCATTAACTAATGGTTCATCTGTTAATCTAAAAGCAGTACAGCTTGAATTAACTGTGGTTGTGTCGCTATAACATAAAGTTCCATCACATATTTGTTGGCTAGATGATTCAGAACAAGTCCAGGTTACCGAAGAACCAGGCAAAGGAAAAGTAGGGGTTTCTAAAAGTGTTCCCGAAGAACAAAATGTTCCTTCGAAACCACTAGCTGTATGTGGATAGCTTTTAGTAGCTGTTCCACAAGCTTGGCTAATTGGCGTTACACTGGCACTACAAGTTGCATGAGTTCCTCCTCCATATCCATAACAATTCCATGTAATAGATGATCCTGGTTGAGGAAAAATAGGTACCATTGAAAGATAACCAGAAGAACAAAAAGAGCCGTTAAAATTATTTACATTGTTTAAATATATTTTTGCTGCACTGCCACAGGCACCATTAACTAATGTTTCTTCTGCAGAAACAGAGTTTACATAAGAATTAATACTTACAATAATTAAAAATATAATAATTACAAATAAACCACATTGTATTATTTTTTTAGCTTGCATATTTTTATTAAAGCTTTATTTAATAAACATTAGTATATTATAGAATACATCTAAAAATAAAGCAACAAAAAACAGGGTTTTCCCTGTTTTTATTGTATAAAAGTAATTGCTTCTCCTTTTTTCTTTCCTCTTCCTGTTCTCCCTATTCTATGAACATAGTCATCATATGTAGCTGGAATATCATAATTAATAACATGACTAATATCATCTATATCTAGTCCTCTAGCAGCAACATCAGTTGCTACCAATATATTAATTTGATTTCTTTTAAATAAGCTTAATGATTTTTGTCTTTTAGCTTGTGTTTTATTTCCATGAATCGATTCTGCTTTAAATCCTTTTTTCACCAACTCTTTAGACAGTTTTTCAACTCCGTGTTTTGTTTTTCCAAAAACAAGAACCTTATGAAAACTATCTTTTGATAAAAGCCTGCATAAAATATCTAGCTTATCTTCTCTTCCTATTCGTACTACATCTTGATTAACATTAGCCGATGACTCCTGTGTTTTAACTGAAATCTTTATTGGTTCTTTTAAAAACCTTTTGATTAATTGTTCTATTTCGCTAGGAATAGTTGCTGAAAAACAAAGAGCTTGTTTTTTTTCTGGCATTAAATTAATTAAGTATTTTATATCTTCAATAAATCCCATGTCAAGCATTCTGTCTGCTTCGTCTAAAATTATTGTATTAAATGTAGACATGTTTATTGATTTTCTCTGAGTTAAATCTTTAATTCTTCCTGGAGTCCCAATAACAAAACTGTGTATTCTTCTTAAATCAGAAAATTGCTTACCCATGCTTGTTCCGCCAATACAAACAGCAGAAAAAATTCTTAAACCATGCGTAAAATCATTTAATTCTTTTTCAATCTGAAGAGCTAGTTCTCTTGTTGGAACAATAATCATTACTTTACTCTTCTGTAAAATCACCTTATTAATTATTGGAATTAAAAAAGCCGCAGTTTTTCCTGTTCCAGTATTAGCAATTCCTACAACATCTTTTCCTTCTAAAATTAAAGGTATTACCTTGTCTTGAATCGGAGTTGGGTCTTGATATCCCTTTTTTACAATGTTTTTCTTTAAAGATTCTTCAATTTTAAAATCAACAAATTTGTGATTTGGAATATATGGATCTTCTTCTAGGGCACACTTACTTGTCTGAACAAACTTTGAAACATTAATTTTGCTATTAGAAAATTTTGGTCTTTTGTGACTAAAGGGTCTTTTCTTGAATTTGCTATTATATGATTTTCTATACGGTCTATTTTGCATAAATTTAATAAAAAAGCGGATTTCTCCAATATGGAGACTCCGCTTTCTAGATCTCAATATTTTTTATATCATATTATATTTTTGATATTTTGTCAATATAAAAATCCAAAAATATTTGGATTTTTAACAATTTATAGCAATTTGTTTTTTAGGATCAAATTTTCCATTATTCACACAGGCATAATTTCTACAAGACAAGCAATCATAATCTTTGCAAAGATATCCATTGTATATACATTTATAGTTTTTACAAGAATCACACCCCTTAATGTCTTCGCAAAGAATACAATCTTTGTTGTCACAAGAAAGACAACAACCAAGGCATTTATTTCTTGAAATAAAGAATCCCGGATTTTTCTTCTTTGTTTTCAAACAAATCACTCCTAAAAATAATAAGTACTGATTAATTTATATCTAATCTTTCATTGGTTTGTCAAATTGCCTTTTGAAGATTTGGATGTCGTCAGACAAGTTAATGGTCTCTATTTCTTCTGATTCTAATTCCAAGTTAATAATATTATTTTCTAGGCTCTGTATTGTTCCTGTAATATTTAATGGCTGTTTAATATTATTATCTTTTATATCTTGGTCTTTATTGTTGGGACGACTTGGCATTGCATTACAAGATTCTAAATCATCGCAAATCATAATTCTTGTTGCGCTATTTGTTTCGCTATCAATAAAAATAGAAACAATGTCACCTGATTTTAAATCATCTATACTTATGGTTTCTCCGAATACTAATGGCTGTTTTCTGTCATCGAATCCTTTTTTATTATTTAAAAAATAAAAAACGCAAATAGAAACTAATGAAACCGTGCAAACTAAAACAATAATGATGTTTTTTTCATATAATATTTGTTATTATTCGTAACGCAAAGCTTCAATAGGATTTAATTTGGATGCTCTTTTAGCAGGATAATATCCAAAAACTATTCCTATAAAAGCAGATACAAAACACGAGAGAACAATTGAATTGATTGTAACCACTGTTGTTGTATCTCCAAACTTATAAACTAAAAAAGAAGCTAGAAGTCCTAAAATAACTCCGACTATCCCCCCAATAAAAGTAAGAGAAATTGATTCTAACAAAAACTGATTACTAATTTCAGAACTAGTTGCTCCTAATGATTTTCTTAATCCAATTTCTCTGGTTCTTTCAGTAATAGTGGTAAGCATCATATTCATTATTCCAATTCCCCCAACAAGAAGAGATATCCCAGCAATCGCTCCAAGTAGAATTGTCATGGTTTCAGAAACCGAAGTCATGGTTTCCATTACTTCTGATTGATTAGTAATGCTAAAATCAACACTATCTTCGTCTTTAATTTTATGCCTCTCCATTAATAAACTATTAACATCTTCTTCTGCTTTTTCCATAAATTTCTCTGAAGACACTTCAATATAAATCGAACTAAGGGATTCGCTACCAGTTATATATTGTTTTGCAACACTAATTGGTATATATATTAAATCATCAGCATTATTCATTCCAGAACTTCCTTTAGATTTTGTTACCCCAATAACAGTATATTCTTGGCCATCAATTTTAATCTTTTCTCCTGTTGGATCAATTCCTTCACCAAACAATGTGTCTCTTGTGGTTGGACCTAAAACAGCAACCTTAGATTTCTTTTCAACATATATCTCGGTAATAAAAAACCCTATTTCCATTTCAATATCTCTTACTTCCTCATAATTTTGTGTTACTCCATAAATACTTGTATTAGTATTTTCTCCCTTGACCACTACTTGCTCTCTAGAAGAAATTAATGGAGCTACTGCATTTAAGTTACTAACCTGAGATTCAATTACTTCTGCATCTTCCATAACTAGTGTGCTCGCAGAACCAAAACCACCCCTAACAGTTGTTCCTATTGTTCTTTGGCTACCCGGAGAAACAATCAATAAATTAGATCCTAAAGATTGAATATTATCTTCAATGTCTTTTGCTGATCCTTGACCAATAGAAATCATAGTTATAACTGAAGCGATACCAATAACAATTCCTAGAATTGTTAAAATTGATCTAACCTTATTAGAAGTTAACGATGTATATGTTTCTTCAATTAAATCGCTTAAAAACATTTTATTTATCTTTTAAAATTATTTTTGAAACATTGTCAGATATTATTTTTCCGTCTTTTAATTCTATTATTCTATCAGCATGCTCAGCCACATATCTTTCATGGGTAATCAAAACAATTGTATGACCATAATCTTTATTTAGTTTTTTAAAAGTATCCAAGACAATATCTCCTGTTTTTGAATCAAGGTTTCCCGTTGGCTCATCGGCTAAAATAATATTTGGATTATTAACTAGTGCTCTTGCTATCGCTACCCTTTGCATTTGCCCTCCTGATAACTGGCTTGATAAATTATGCCACCTTTCTTTTTCTAGCCCAGCAGAAATTAATGCTTTCTCAACAAGGCTCATTCTTTGCTCTTTTTTAATTTCATTATTATAAATAAGGGGAAGCATTACGTTTCTTATAACATTAGCTCTAGGCAATAAATTAAATGATTGAAAAACAAAACCAATTTTATTAGATCTAATCTTTGCCAATTCATCGTCTGGAAAGTTAAGCATGTCTTCATTGTTTAATAAATATTTTCCTTGGGTTGGCTTGTCAAGAGTCCCTAATATATTCATCAATGTTGATTTTCCTGATCCAGAAGGTCCGATAATTGCCACAAACTCGCCCTTTTTAATTTCAAAAGAAATATTTTTTAAAACCGTTGTTTCTAGTTCCCCTCTTTTGTATATTTTAATAATTTGTTCGCATTTAATCATATTTTATCTCATCATTCTCATCATGTCTCCACCACTAGGAGGACCACTATTATTAGTGCTAGTATTGGTATTAGTTTTTGTACTACTCGTAGTACTTGTTATTTGATTAACAACTTTTTCGCCTTCAACTAATCCACTTTTAATTTCAACTAAAATATCATCAGTTAGCCCTGTCTCAACTTTTCTTTTTTCTATTTCTCCGTTATCTAACATAACCTCAACATAACTTTCATTCTTTTGAGTTTTCACTATATTTGAAGAAACAACTAAAACATTTTGAACAGAGTCTATTGTAATTGACACGCTAATACTCATTCCTGGCTTAATCCTTTCATCATCTGAATCAAAAGATATTTTAACGTTATAACTAACAACGCCCTGATTAACTGTTCCGGTTGCATCTACTTGAGCTACTTCTCCCATAATTTCTAAATCGTCTATTGCATCAAAAGTTATTTTAGCTTTTTGTCCTTTTTTAACCCTAACTGCATCTACTTCATTTAATGTAATGGTTGCAATATTATCTTTACTAATTATTGATGCTATGGAATTACCACTATTAACGGTATCCCCTAAAGAAACATCAATACTTGTCACTGTCCCATTAAAAGGAGCATAAATATAGTAATCTGACAAACTGTCCTTCAAATCATCAACTTCATTCTCTTTTTCTTCTACTGTTAATTCTTGCTGTCTTACGTCTAAATCATTTGAGTTGTCTTTTAAATCAGCAAGGGATAGCTCCTTTTCGGTAATTGATCTTTCTGCACTAACAATGCTTTCTTCATAATTTTTAATGCTATTCTTTGACGAGAGAAGACTTGAAAGATGACTATTGCTTTTACTCGTATAGCTGCTTAACGAAGAAAGATTAGTATCAGCAATTGGCAGAGAAGAAACGCCGTGATTGGTTAAAGTGTATTTATAAAAATCAATAAGATTAATTGTACTTTTTATTGAGTCTGAAATTGCTTTGGTTGTTTCATATGTCTCATCAATTAATTTTTCTATTTCTTCTTCTTCAGAATACCTACTTGTTTCTTTATACAAATCTAAATTCTTATCATACATTAATTTAGCTGTTTGATATTTTTCATATACATCTTCTTTGTATTTTATTACTCTATCGTCATAAAAATTAGCTATACTTGCATAATAATTATAGTTCTCTTGAACTCCATTTGTACAAGCCTCATAACCAAATATAACATCTTTTAGTCCCGTCATTAATGTTGGCAAATCCAAAAAAACATTAGAAATAGTATTAAAGCTATCTTCATAAGATTTCTTAAGATTACTTTCTGCGCTTTCTTTAGTTTCTTCAGCTTGAATTAAAGAATTTTCTGCTTGAAGCAAAGAAAGAGCACTCGTTCCTTCTTTAAGTTCTTCTAGGGCTAATTTAGCGCTTTCTAAAGAAAGCTCTGCTTTTCTTAGTTCTTTTTGAGCATCACTATCGTCGATTCTAAAAAGTAGTTTTCCTTTTTTAACTTCTTCATCTTCGTCGGTTCCTACGTATATAATGTCTCCAGAAACTTCTGGCTGAATATTAATTTCGTCTAAAGAAGAAATCTGTCCCGTTCCAGAAACAGAAACTTCGATATCTCCAGTTTTAACAATTTGAGTTATAGTTTTGACTTCTTCGCTTTTATTTGTTATTTGTTTATATCCAAAAACAGATAAAAGAATTATCGCAATTAAAACAATTAAAGATATTGCTTTGTGCTTTAAAAGCAAACTTTTTATTTTAGTCATTATTTTAATTATATTATTCTTATTCTATCAAATACTACATAGAATATGTATAATTTATTTCTTTTAAAAAACCGCTCTATTGAGCGGTTTTAATACATTCATCAAAACATTCTTTAGGTCTTTTTCCCGAATCAAGACAATTTTTAATACACTCTTTCCTTTTGTCTTCAAAGTGCATTAACTGCGGGGGAAGGTTCTTAATATTTTCTTCATCTAACCCGTTGCCCAAAACAGGTTTAAATTTTTTATCAATCCCCCTATTAATAATTCTCAATTTTTTTTCTTCTTCTAAAACACGGATGTCTTCTGCTACGAAATCGTACTCACTTTTTTCTCCCACAGCTAAGACAAAATTTCCTTTATCGATTTCTGAAATTTTGTTTTCACTAATTTTAGTTAAATCAATATTTCTTAGCCCTTGAGGAGTTTCGACAATTAAATAATCTTCCCCTATTTCAAAAACAATTCCTGCAATTCCTTTTTCTCTCATTTCTAAGCTTCCCTTCATTAAAAATGCGTTAAAGGGGTGATTTACTGCTTCTATTCTTTGAGCAAGACTAGTATATGTTAATATTCCTCCAAAAAATATTGCTAAAGTAATTAAGGTTACTGCAAAGTATCCAAAAGGCTTTTTGTATCCAGCCTCGCTTTTGCTTATTAAATATCCGGCTAAAAGAATTAAAATAATAAAAGAAACAACAAGCATGTAAGGAAACGACTCTAGAAAAGCCAATATTCCCCTTTTACCAAAACTCAAATATTGGAGATTATCTGTTTCTTTCATATAAAACAGCGTGAGATTAAAAAGTAAAATAGACAATACGGTGCTTAAGGTAAAAGCTGTTCCTAGTCCAAGTTTTTCAGCTAAAAACACATACTTTGATTTAAGCTTTACTTGTCCGGTCTTTATTTTATCCATTATATTTTTTTCTAAATCTTTATTGCTCATGTTTTTTTCTTATTTCTTCTAAAGATTCTTTAATCATTTTCTTTCCCCTTAAAATTAATGTACCAACAGTATTCTTGGGAACTCTTAAGATGTCACTAATTTCTTCGTATGACTTTCCTTCAAAAAAGAATAATACAAGCGGTTCTTTATATTTAAGTTTTAAGCCACTTATTACTTTTTCAACATCTTCTTTAAGAAAATCATTATCTATATCGCTATTTAAATCCACCTTATCATCCACCAACTTATACTCTATATCATCCAAACATATTTTAACACTTCTTTTCTTTTTTAAATAATTAACTGCTTCATTGTGAGCTATTCTGTATATCCAGGAAGAAAATTTCCTGCTCTGGTCAAAACCATAAAGATTCTTATACGCTTTAATAAAAACAACTTGAAGCACATCTTCAATTTCATCTTGATCACTAATAAATTTATGCAAATAATGAGATAGTTTCTTTTCGTAACGCCTAATAATTTCTATGTATATATTGTTGTCTTTAAGCACTTTCTCTACTATTTGCTCATCGCTTAAATCATTCATAGCTTCCAAAGCTTATCATACAATAAATATATTACAATGCAACCTTCAATTTTATTCCAAATAAAAAACCAGCTTATTCAGCTGGTCCTTCCATTGGTCCAAATCTTCCTCCTCTATGTTCTCCATTATTTTGCAACATTTTTGTTCTTTGTTCTTTCATTTTATCAAATTCTTCTTGGGTTACGCTGTTTATCCTTTGAATTTCTTGTGTCTTCCACTCTTCGAGAGTCATAGATTGCCATTTAGCAAGTTCTTCTGATCTCTTAGTTTCCATTTCTTGCTGCTTTGTTTGAATTTGTGCTTTTTGCTCATCGGTCAAGGTTATACCAAACCTTTCTTGAAACTTATCCATTAAATTTGTTTCAGAAGCCATTACATTGGCTATTCCGAAAGCACAAAATGTTAAAACTGAAAAAATAGATAGTGCTAATAATTTTTTATTCATGATTGTTTCTAATTTATTATTATCTTCTAAGGCCTCATTTATTCATACAATTAACATATTGTTTTATTTCACAATTATGATATTATCTAGATATATGGAAAGAACACTAATAAAAAATATTGCTGAAAAAGAAGGCGAAAAAGCCCTAATACAAGGAAGGGTTTTTAATATTAGAAACTTGGGCAATCTTGTATTTTTAATTATCCAAGACTATACAGGAACAATTCAAGCAGTGTTTGATAAGGAAACTTCTGTTAAAATAGGAGACTCTGTTTCATTAAAAGGATTAGTTAAAAAAGACGAAAGAGCTAAAGGAGGATATGAAATAAAAGGAGAAGAATTAGAAATTGTTTCTAATATTATAGAAGACCTACCCTTTGATTTAGCAAAAAACGACCTTAATTTAAATCTTGTAACGCTACTTGATAATAGGCCCCTGGCTTTAAGGCATCCCAAAGTTCAAGCAATCTTCAAGCTTTATGATATTTTACTTAAAAGCTATGAATCAGTAATGAGAGAAAATGATTTTATTGAAATTAAAACTCCGAAAATACTTGGCACAGCTACAGAAGGTGGGGCTAATTTCTTTAAAGTAAAATACTTTGAAAAAGAAGCTACATTAGCTCAAAGCCCTCAACTTTATAAACAAATAATGGTTGGGGTTTTTGAAAGAGTCTTTGAAATCGGCTCTGTTTTTAGGGCTGAACCTCATTTTACAACAAGACACGTTAATGAATATATTGGGCTAGACGCTGAAATGGGATTTGTTAAAGACTATACTGACATAACTAAAACATTAAATACTGTTATTAAGAAAATGTTTGAAATGATTGAAAAAGAAGGACAAGAATACTTAAAAGAATATGACGTTATTGTTCCTAAAGTTCCTGAAAAAATTCCTTACATTAAATTGTCTGAATTAAAACAAATAATAAAGGATGATTATGGGTACGAAATTCCTGAGAATACCGACATTGATCCAAAAGGAGAAGAATTAGCAGGCAAATACGCAAAAGATACTTTTGGTTCTGATTTTCTTTTTGTAACCCACTACCCTGCTTCAGGTAGACCATTTTATACAATGCCTGATTCAGAAAATCCAGAAGAAACTCTTGGCTTTGATTTATTATTTAAAGGATTAGAAATTGCAACTGGAGGACAAAGAATTCATAAATACGACGAGCTGGTTGCTAATATGAAAAAAAAGAAAATTAAACCTGATGGCCTTGAATTTTATTTAGATACTTTTAAATATGCTATTCCGCCTCATGGAGGATGGGGAATGGGCTCTGAAAGAATCATCAAACAACTTTTAAATTTAGAAAACATTAAAGAAGCAATTCTCTTTCCCAGGGACGTTAAAAGACTTACTCCTTAATTACTGCACTTTTTATAATATCATTAATTATTGGATTTATATCAAAATTATTCCTTTCTTCTTCGCAAAGAGATTTTTCTAATTCGTCATAGTTGTAGCATTGAATAAATTTAAGACTGAATGTAAAAACAATTGTCTTGTTGTTTTTAGGATATGCGTATGCGTATTGAGTATAAACACTACCTGCTGCTCCTTCGCTTGCTTTAGTTACGCAATATTCTTGTCCGTCTATTATAATTTTTTCTGTTTTTCCAGATCTTTCTATTTCAGAACCAGCTTCAATGCAGCTAAACTCCTGTTCGATAATATTAACCAGCGGTGGCCAATCAATTACTCTAATATATTGAGTGTATAGTTTTTCAGGATACTCAAAATATATTCCTTTTTCATTATCAATAAAATTTTTGACTGGACACTTTGCAAATTCGCAGTTAGGACCCTCCCTAGAAACATAAGAACCATCAGGGCAAAGCTTGGCTTCTTCGGTGCAAAAAATTATATCTTCTTGTTTCTGCTCCTTAAAACAAACAAAAATACCAATTAACAAAAATGATAAAAAAATAATTAACAATATTTTTTTGTTTTTTGATTTATGCTCAAAAATCATATTTATTAATCTTTTTTATCTAATTGATCAAGTCTAAGAGCTTTAAATCCATAATAAACAACAAGGGCAACAATAAGAAAATCCACAAAATTACTAATAAAACTTCCCCAAAGTATTTTGGCTGATCCAACAGTAAGACTTGCCTCAGAAAGACTCCCTACTTTTCCTAAAGCAATTCCTATTATTGGATTAATAATATCTGTAACCAAACTAGATACTAACTTAGAGACAGCACCACCTAGAATAAAACCAATTGCTAATCCAACAACACCTTGTTTTCTTATAAATTCAATAAAGTCTTTTATCATATGTTATTTATTTAATATATAATAATTATATTGACCTTTGCTCTATTATATAACAACTAGTCAAATCTTACTAATTTTATTGACTATTGACAAATAATAAAATAATTATATATTAGCAATGAGGCGATCATTATGGATCTTGCCGAAAGAGAAGAACATTTAAACAATATAGAACTTTATTCCTATTCCAGTGATATTGGAATGAATTCTTTCAAAAAACTTGCACAAAATGCTTCAGAATTTAAAGATTGGTATCAAATGTCTAAAAAACTTCTACCAAATAATCCGCTTTTTCCTCTTTGCGTTAGCGGAATGTTAAAAACAGCAAAAAGTCCTGATGACTGGAATACTCTTTCATGTTTTGCACCAACAAATAGAGCTATTATTCACTACATAGCTCTTAAAGAAATAAAAAATGAAATAGACACATAAAAGTGTCTTTTTTTTGGATACATAATGATATTTTACATCTTTCTACTATCATATGCCCAATGAAGTACAGCTTGGCGCTGCTTTCGTCTACAGTACAGATCACCAGGAGAACAGTTTTTTTTAATTTGCACAATATGTCTACGAATAGCAATCCATCGTTTAATTTGTCTTATATCATCTTCTGATCTTCTTCCCATATAATACCTGCAATACCATTGAAACCACCCTCGTGGATCCTGCGGATTAATCCATCCTTTTTCTCGCCAAACTGAAAGTGGCTGACTAGCATTAACGCCAAAAAAATTAAGCTTGGGATCATGATAATAACTTTCAGGCTTTTGAAATTTAGCTTTAGTAAACCAATCTTTAGGAAACTCTTTTAAACAATCGCGCATATAAACTCCTCCAAAAACTCCGAGCGCAAGCATTTGTTTTGGAGTAAGATCGGGTTTAAATCTTGGATCAAAATTTTTCCCCATTGGTTCAACTAACAAATACGTATAATTCTTTTGCATTTTGTCGTTAACAATAACTTTTTTAGGTCTTGTTTCCAACATAAAGCTAAAACTAAACTATAATTTAATTTCAAAACGATGAAATTTATGGTTGTTGTACTTCCCTAGTTTTTTAAATAAAGAAAATCCGCGATTTAAATAAAACTTTTCTGCGCTATATTCACAAAAGGAACAAACACGCAAAGTATTTAAACCATTTTCTAAAGTAAATTTTTTTGCAAAATCAAGAAGCTTGGTTCCTACACCCTTTAATCTATATTCTTCGATTACAGCAATTGTTTCAATATACATTCTATCCTCTCTCTGCCTAAAACTAATAATGCCCACTATTTTATTATCATCCTCAGCCACGAAATACTCTCCGTTTGTTATTTGTTTTTCTACAAAATCATCTTTTCCCCAAACAAAATTCGGCATATCTAAATACAATAGATTAATAATTTCTAAAATATCTTTTTTGTCTTTAAGCTCTGCTTTCCTTAATTTAATATCGTTTTCCATTTTAATAAATTATTTCTTTCTTTTTTGAAACCAGCTAAGAAGAAAAAGTACTCCGACTATAGCAGCAGGAAGAGATATTCCCATATACCAGCTTAAAGGACGGTCAAGTCCAACCATAAAAACGTAGAAAATAGCAAATCCAAGAAAAACAATCACCCCCACTAAATCATGCTTCCAGGCAATTAAAACAGCTGCTAGTAAAACAAATGAAGGGATAAGGTGTATTAAAAGGGGCAAAATAATATCTAACCCACTGTACTCGGAAAAAACATCGAGCGCAAACAAGGATAAGTATAGAACAAATCCTATGCTTAAAATTCTAGGTAGCCAATAAATAATTTTCATATTTTTAATATTTTATTATTTATAAATTTTTATTTTGTACCTTAAGAATGGCTTTATTTCTAATTGTTGTCAACATCTTGAATTCTTATCTTTCTTTGATTTTATTATCTTCTTTAACCTGTTTTCAGCCAAAGAACCACAATCAAGAGTTCCTATTGCTGTTAAAATAGCTTCTTTTTCCTCTTTTTTAAAAGAATAATCGTTTATCATTTTTAATAAGATGCTGATTGCTTTTTTATATTCCATAATTTGATTAAATAAAAACTATTTATTAAAATACTTTTTTGATTTATTAATAAATCTTCCAAAATCTCGATCTTTCTTTCTTTTTTCAAAATCAGACATTTCATAATACTCAGACTCTTTTTTTAAGTTTATATAATTTTCATACTTTTCTTTATCTATTTTTCCTTCTTCCAATGCTTTTAATACCTCGCAACCAGGCTCGCTGACATGAGTGCAGTCGCTATACTTACATTTTTTCCCAAGTTCAGCAATTTCATTAAATACATCATTAATTCCCGTATTAACTTCTGTAACACCCACCTCTCTTATTCCTGGATTATCTATTACTATTCCTCCATTTTTTAAAAAATACATTTCTCGGCTAGTTGTAACATGTTTTCCCCTTCCACTATAATTACTAATCCCTCCTGTTTTAATAACATCTTCTCCAATCAAACTATTAATCAAAGAGGACTTTCCAACTCCTGAAGAGCCCAAGAAACAATAAGTCTTTCCTTTTTTAATAAAAGATTTTAATTCATCTAGTCCTTGATTATTTAATGTGCTAGTTAAAACAATATCAATATTGCCAAATCTTTCTTTGATTTGAGATATTATTATTTCTAATTCTTCTTTAGAAATTAAATCTGTTTTATTAATCACAATAACTGGTTTAATTTCCTCCTCTTTAACAATTGCTAAATACCTTTCAAAACGGTTCAAATTGTAATCCCTATCAATTGATTCAACTATAAAAGCTACATCAATATTTGTCCCAATAATTTGAACCTCTGTTCTTTTTCCTATTTTATCCTTGTCTCCGTGCTTTCTTTTAATTATTGTTTTTCTAGGCAGTATAGCATTAATAATAGCCCGATTATTATTAAGTTCAGTAACGGATACCCAATCACCGACAGCAGGATAGTCTTCCTTAGATAAAGCATTAAACATTTGCTTTCCAGTTATTCTTGCTAAAAACTTGCCACTCTCATTTATCACCTCATAAGATCCTCTGTTCTCGGACATAACTCGAGCAATAGAAAAATTCTCCAATTTCAGTTTTTTTCGATTAGATTCAAAAAATTCATCGTAACCCAGGTTTTCAATTTTGATTTCTGCTATCATATATATTAAAACATATCACAAAATAAAAACCAACGAAAGGGTATTAAATATTTAAATCCCACGATAAATAACGTTAGATCCTACTAAATAGACCATTCAATTAAGTATTTTTGAGAGCAATAATTTCCTTAACATCTATTAAGCGCCATACCATATTTCTATCTTCTTGAATAATGATTTCAGGTGAATCGCTCGCCATATACCCTAGAGCAGCTAAGACATTAGAAGATAGGTTTCTTTTTCTAATTAAATTAACAAAATCAGACCGTACCCGTTGTTTTTCATTATTATCCTTAATTTCTTCTAGCGTGCCCTGCAAGTTAATAAATTTGTAACTAGAAAAATCATTAGAATAATATTCAATTTCTACTGAAACATTGGGATTTTTATGGAAATAATCTATTTTACGACCATAGCGAGTTGGCAAAAAATAAATATATCTGCCATCAAAACTATAAAGAAATGGGGCAATATATGGAAAATCGTCTCCCCGAAAGGCAATACGACAGATATAATTGTCATAAATTAATCGGTCATATTCATCTTTTTCCATACGAGGTATTTTAAAAATATTCATATATTTAAAATATTAATTTTATTTAATTTTAAAAGAATAGACTCCCTAACGGTTATCGATATTTTATAATTTATCACTACTTGGCTCGCTTCATGAAAAACACGAATAAGACCAAACAAACGATTACGGTTGCAATAACAATTGGATATTTCCCGTTAAAACCGGCAACGGAAAAATGTTTAAGAAGTATTCCGAGATAAGCCCAAATCAATACTAAACCATAAGCAATATTTTTATCCTTATTTAAGCGTAAAATTCCGATTAAAGCGCCAATCAAAAGAATAATACTCGTCCAAATAAAATCTGCAATGCCAAACCCGTTCCAACCAAGGCTAACTAAAAATGTCGTTATGTTAGCAATAGTCGCAACTGTAATCCAACCAAAATAAATACTAAAAGGTGCAGAGATAAATAATTTTTCTGACCCAGTAAATTGTTCTTTACACAAAATATCTGCAATCTTGATAAGTAGAACTAATAATGTCGAAATTAAAATCACTGATAGGCCAATATAGTCATAATGCCATGAAAAAATCCAAGCAATATTAACTAGCGAAGTAGCAATAAATAAAGGATTAATTTTCTTGATGAGTTCTTCTTTTTTTTGGCTTCCCTTGGTAAATTGAAAAATTACATATCCAGCCAAGAGAAGATATATCAATCCCCAAATGGAAAAAGTCACACCGGCTGGAGCAAAAAGATTAGGATAAGCATCAGACACCGCGCCTGTAGTTTGATTATTGATTGGCAAAATGTTGGCCAAAGAATTAACCGTCACCATGGCAACATAAGATAGTCCCGCCAAAATTTTTAGATAAATATTTTTCATATTTTTAAATATTATTATATTTAATCATTATACCATAAACCAAAAACCGACGAAAGTGTCGGTTTTTAAAATATTTGGCTCCCATTGTTGGACACATTCAGAACCCTAAACTGGACAGAAATAAAGCACGATCTTCAATTTAGTGGTGTCTTAGAAATGTCATCAACAAGATAAAATCCGACAGAAAACGACACTTTTAGGGAAAAACCGCACAGAACCGCACACATTCTGGCAAAAACCTAACAAAACCCAACACATTTGATACAAAATGTCTCACAATGCCACAATAAATAGGATTACAGATCAAAATCTGTTCGTGCAACGATAGAACCCATTAAGGCCGATGATGAAAGTCTTCGGTTTTCTCTTATTAAGGCACTCGTAAAGTTTCTCGTCTCCGAGGTTTCTTTTCTGAAAAAAACAACAAGGTCTTTGGAAGTCGAAACAAAAACGGAATTATTTTGATTTATTTCTTTTTGTTTCTTCTTCATTTTTTTGTTCATCTTTTTCATTTGTTTCTATTAGTTTAACATTTGTGCCTCCTTTTCCAAAATCTTTTTGGTATAAGGAGAGCTTAATTTCCTCTATCAATTTAAGTTCTTCGCCTGTTGCCTCCTCTGCATTAAGACCGAGAGATTTGATTTCCTCTATATCGATACTAAACCCGTGTGACGGATACTCATAAACCAATTTACGGACAACGTTGATAGCATTCTCTGGTGCCCACCCCATATAACGGGAAAGAATAGTGATTCCATACCTTTCTCCAACCTCAAGTGCTCTTGCATATTCACCAATAGTTACTGGATTAAGCTGATTATAGAGACATCCGCTTGTTTTCCCAGAAAATTCAATTGCCAACTTTATCGCCTCTCCCATTCTCAAGCCGCTTCTCGCAACAATTAGCTTTGACGCAATATCGAGATTTTCAAGAGCGTGTGCACGTACCTGTTCAAGTGCCTTAAAACCGTTTAATGCAGACTTAAATGTCTCACTATCGCCCTCACGCATTTCTCTGATTTGAGTATCAAGAGGGCCAAGTTCAGAAATCACATTCAAAATTAGCTTGTCGGCGCCTAAACAAATGAGCGTTCCGGCACTCTTAGCCATATAAGGAACGATTATATTAACTTTCTTCGCGTGCTTTCTGAGTAATTTTGTAATATTAAAAGCTGATTCTATGTGGCCTCCCGGGGTATGTAAAATAACATCCAACTCAGCAAAGTTTTTCCCTTGTAATTCTGTTTGCGTCAAAAAGACAACAGGTGGCATTACTGTATCTATATCCAAAATAAGGGCTGGCTTTTTCCTGAGATTAGCCAACTTTTTTACAGATTCAATAACAGGATTGGTTTTATTTTTTTCATTCTCGCTCATATTTTTATTGTATTACAAAAATCAAATATAGTAAAGAATAGTAAATTAAAGTAAAATATAAGTATGGCAACAAAAAACACTCAAAAACTACCTTATCTCAAAGATTTTGGGGTTTATGCACTATGGAAATATCTTAATGGCGACCTTACGGGCCGTAAAGTTTTTCAGTTTGCGGATTTGCAAGCTCCACAGACAAGCGAGTTAATCGTCGCTAATTTTATTGCCGACTTATTTGATCGACTGGGTATTACACTGGAAAAGCCGATATTCAATAAAGAGATTTACTGGCAGTTTTATAGCAAAAGCGAAGACGCGGGCAAAGCAAAGAAGTTTTTGAAAATACTGGATGACAATTTCAATGTAGCTGAATTAAAAAAGGTGGTTTTTCTTTTAGGTAAATATGGCGCGTTGGAATTTATTGAATTTGAAAAGAATCTCGCCAAGAAAAATCGAGACAAGCTCACCGAATACTTTGATTTTTATATAAAGCAATTCATTAACGACAATTTAGCTCAAGATGATTCAAATTACTTAAAGTTTGAGAATCAACAACAGAAAACCTTAGAAAAGTTAAATGAATACAGGACTAAATACGGAAATGACTTTGTTTTGAAATCCGAGCCGATTAACAGTGAATTTTCACCTGAGCACGATACATATTTATTTATTCACTCTATCGTCGCTCTTGAAAAACTCGGCAAGATTAAAGTTGAAAAGGCGTGGTATTACGATGATGTTGCTCCAGACAAACAAACGGATGATTTCAAGATAAAACTCGCCATTGCCGGACCAGAAGCAAAAGATATAAGCCGAATAAAGCTTGATCCGATGCTTAAAACGGAAAACGGCATAGGCTATTTCAAGTTTTATAAAGAGGGTCCCAAGATTGAAATTGGTAAAACTGATACAAGGAAATACAGACTTTTACTGTGTTTACTTGACACTCTTGGCTCGGCACGAACCATTGATTCAGTTTTTGAAGCAATAAAAATCAGTAGGGATAAGTCAGACGCGCGATTAAATGATTCTTACCTTTCATCCAACAAGAAACTTGAAGTGATTCAATTTACAATGAAAGAATTACAGAAAATCAAAGGATTAACGGGGAAAATTACTCTTGAATTTCCGCACGGCAATCGAACGGTATTACTAAAACTGAAATCTTAGCGAGGGTATTTTTTACATAGGTTTACTTTGGCTACGGGCACATAGAAATATGGCCCGTATTTTAGTTTAATTTTCGCGCAGTAAAAATAAGAAAACCCTCTGGAACCCTCTGGCTTAGTTTGGCTTAGAGGGTCTTTTACGCTGTATGTATGCGCGAAGAATTAAAAACAAAAAAAGAAAACGGGGGCGTCGACAATACGCCAAAGGTCGACCCGTCTGCAACCGATAATTTGATCGGATTCTTTGCGCTATTACTGGAAATAGACAGACGAGTTAATCCTCATCTCTATAAAAATCAGGGTCAAGAAAAGATATGATTGACACCGTAATACTCACAATTCCGCGTAACAAAGCCAGCTTTATTGCTAACGAGGGAGGTATTCCTGCGTGGGACTTACAAAGCCGTACTTCAAATTACGAGAAATTTGTGAAGAATCCGCCAAGACGACTGTCACAGTCAGTTTATAAACCAAGATTGACTGGAATAAAGCGTCGCACATTCGGTGACAATTTTAATTCTTTTTTGAAAATTGAATTTTCGGTCCCAAAGCTAATATACGGCAATAACTTTGACGAAATAACAGACCGCGATTTTGATTTAATTGCGGAAAACTTATACCAAAGATTGATAGAAATGGGAGTTATTATATCCCGAGCCGATCTTGAAAATGCGGCAGTGTCAGCATTCCACCCATCAAAAAATATAATGCTATCCGATGGGTATACTGCCTCGGCCGTAGCAAAAGAGTTAGCCAAAATAAACCTCAACAAAAAATTTGATTTAAGTAAGACAAGTTTTCGTAATGACGGACAAAGTTTGCAGGGATACACAGTCTCGCACTCAATTGTTTTTTACGACAAAATTGCCGACCTCGCTCAGTCAGAAAAACGCGCGATAGACAAAGATCAAACACCACAACAGCTACAATTGTTTCAAACAATCAGGAATCAACGACCGTCACTTGAAGTACTTCGTATGGAAATACGCCTATCACAAAAACAGAAAATGAATGGCGTGCTCAGAAAACTTGGCATCAAAGAAAATCCAACATTCAAAGAGGTGTGCAAAAAAGACGTATGTCAAAAAGTTGTAAGGTTTTATTGGGACACTCTGATCAAAGATGAAAACCTATTCCTTTTTGAATTATCAACGGGGCCGAAACAATTATTAAAGGATATTTTTCGTAAACATCCAACAATAAAACCAAAGGAAGCTGTCTACCTGACTGGATTAAGCCTACTCTGCAAAGATGACGATGGCATCCGTGGATTACGGCAAATACTCTCAAGACGTCTAACTCAGAGAAATTGGTATCGCATAAGTGATGGAATCAAAACGCTAAATAACGGAATAAACAAAAAATCCGTTCACAGCTGGGTAAAACAAATTGAGGATTCTATTGATGACTTCTTACCCATTCGCGCCGGACCAGAACCATCATAAAGACAAACAATTATTAACAAAATTAACTAAATTAAAAATATGGAAAACGAATCAGAAATTTTTTACACTATTGCAACGGAAACAGTACAGCCAATAGCAAACGATAATCTCGGAAGAGAATTAACGGATGATGAATTAAAGAGGCTTCGCGATGCCTTCATAGAATGCGATGCTGTGTACACGGGAATTTGGGAGGCAGTGTCTGCGGCAATCGATTATGTAGTAAAAAATAAAGAATAAAATTATGACAAAACAACAAACACAAAACGAATTAGCAACACAAGAATTTATACAAACCGTAATGGCTGGGATTGCTGTTATGTATCGCAAACAACATTCCGAATCAATCAAACGAGGGTTGCGAGCCAAGAAAGAACGAGAAATAGTTATCCGCTTGGCTTGTAAAGCAAAGTAAAGTATAATAATAACAACCACACATATGAACAAACCAGACGAAAAAAATAAAAAATTTTTTAGGGTCGAGGAGCTTGCAGAAAAACTCGATGTTAATGTGATGACGATTTATCGTTATATAAAAGCTGAAAAATTAAAAGCCTACAAAATCGGCAAGGAATACAGGATAGACAGAAAAGAGTTTGACCGATTTTTGGAAAGCGTAAAAACAAAATAATTATGTCAGAAAAAGATACACAAAAAGAAATTTCAGATTTGAAAGCCGAAATAAAACGGCTTCAAAAAAATAATCTCGGTCTTGTTTTTGAGGACAAAAAAGAAGACGTTGTGACCCAGTGCCAAGAAAACATCCCTGTCTTGAAAGAGGTCAAAGCAAGACGCGTAAATCTGAATGAGCAACGACCAAATAATTTGCTTATCGAGGGCGATAATTATCACGCTCTTTGTGTTCTTAACTATACCCACAAGAAAAATATAGATCTTATTTACATTGATCCGCCTTACAATACCGGTGCAAAAAACTGGAAATATAACAACGATTATGTGGACAAGGAAGACGCTTACAGACATAGCAAGTGGCTATCTCTTATGCGACATCGTCTCAATCTCGCAAAAAACTTGCTCAAAGACGACGGCGTTCTAATTTGTGCCATCGACGAAAACGAGCAAGCCCATTTAGGGGTCTTAATTGAGTCCATCTTTCCTGCGCACGAACAGCACACGATCACTGTGGTTCACAACCCAAAGGGTGTACAAGGAAACAATTTCTCTTACACCCACGAATATGCCATATTCGTGATACCTAAAGACAAAACTATAATCGGCGACCGCTCACTTGCTGAAGAAGAAATTTATGTCTCTAATCTGAGAAATTGGGGTAACGAATCTGAAAGAACTGATGCAAAAAATTGTTTTTACCCGATCATCGTAAAGAATGGAAAAATTATTGGCTTTGGCGATGTTGCCCCAGATAATTTTCATCCGAAGTCTGCCAATGAAAAACAAAAGGACGGAAGTATTTTAGTTTGGCCGATTGACGAAAAAAGTATTGAAAAAAAATGGCGCTACGCGCGACAGAGCGTTGAAAGTATTAAAAACATACTTCAGATCAAGGAATCGCGAGGCGGTCTCATTCAAATTATGATAGCGAAAGATTACGGAACTTATAAAACCGTATGGACCGATAAAAAATACGATGCGAGTGAATATGGAACAAAACTTTTGAGAGAAATAATTCCAAATTGCGACTTTGATTTTCCAAAATCACTTTACACGGTTTACGACTGTCTCTTTGCTGTCATAGGAGAAAGACCACACGCAAATGTTCTTGATTTCTTTGCTGGTTCAGGCACGACCGGACACGCCGTCCTCGAAATGAACAAAATAGATGGTGGAAACAGAAAATTTATTCTTTGCACAAACAATGAAAACGGCATCTGCGAGGACGTAACATACGAAAGAATAAAGCGAGTTATTAAGGGCTATAAAAATAAAAAGAATGAAAAGATTGATGGCATTGAAAGTAATCTTTTCTATTACAAAACCGATCTTGTAAACACCGAACATATCCACAAAATACCCGATGAGGCAAAAATAAGAGTCACTTACCAAGCAGGCGAAATGATTGCCGTTCGCGAAGATACCCTTGATGAAATTGAAAAGAATGAATGGTGGCAAATTTTTGAAAACAAAGGGAAAGTAACCGCGATATATTTCAAAGAAGATAAATCAAGACTTCCTGAGCTGGCCGAAAAATTGGAAAAGAAAAATGTACCAACCGCTTTATATATATTTAGCTGGGGCAAGAATGAATACAAGGGCGAGTATTCTACAGAAAATATCCGCGTCGAGGATATCCCTGAACCGATTCTTGAAGTGTATAGGGAAATAAATCGTTTATAAAATTATGATTACATTAAAACCATTTCAAGAAACCGCAGTATCAAATCTCAAAAACGAGTTTCTTTCATTGTGGAAATTGCCAAATCAAAACATTCCGCTTGTATTCAAGTCACCTACTGGGTCCGGTAAGACAATTATGCTCGCGCAATTTTTGAGAGACATTGTGAGCGACCCACGCTTTGAGGGTAATGACGTAGCCTTTGTCTGGTTTTCATTCAGCGAGGATTCGTATGAACAGAGCAAAAAGAAATTGTTTGATTACTATGGCGGTGCTTCAGAGCTTGATCTTATCGATCTCAATGACCTTTCTCGAGGAAAACTAAATAAAAACAATGTTTTCTTTATAAACTGGCAAAAAATTAAAGGAAAGACTAAGGATAGTAGAAAATTACGTCGCGAGAATGAGCAGGGTCTCACCTTTGATAATTTTATCAACGAGACACATAGTGATGGAAGAAAGATTGTGGTTATAATCGACGAGGAACATATTGGTTCTGATACAGAACTTGCTCTCGAAGTTATCGATGGACTCATCAAGCCAAAAATTACGCTTCGTGTTTCTGCTACACCCAAATACATACCTACACGTGCAGATACCGCTGGTTATGTAGAAATAAAAAGAACCGAAGTAGTAAAAGCAGGACTTATTAAAGAAAAAATTATTTTCCAAACCGAGGAAGACTTAAGACAAAAGGAATTAAAAAAACTTGATCAGGATGAAATTTTACTTGAGCTCGCGTTTAATAAACGACAGGAATTGATAGGGTTTTATAAAAATCTCAAGACTGATGTAAATCCTCTTGTGCTTATTCAGTTGCCAAATGACGATCAGGCAACAAAAGAAACTGGCGGTACCACTAAACAATCAATTGTTACAGAGTACCTTAAGCAAAAAGGCATCAAAGAAAACGAAATTGCAGTATGGCTTTCGCACGACAAGGTAAACCTCGATGATGTCGAAAGAAACAATTCTCAAATATCATTCTTGCTATTCAAGCAAGCGGCGGCTACTGGCTGGGATTGTCCACGCGCAGGCGTACTTGTGATGTTCCGAGAAATTAAAAATCCTACTTTTGCAATTCAAACAGTAGGAAGAATTTTACGTATGCCATTTGGCACTCATTTTGCACATCCAGAGCTCAATCTCGGCTATCTTTATACAAACTACAAACGAAACGAGGTACTTGCTGAATATGCGAAATCGAAAACCGAAAATCGTCCGGCAATAAATGGTAGTTATCGAAAGAAAAACATTAAACCAATAAAGCTCGAGTCGGTCTTTATGACCCGTGCTGACTACAACGACCTCGGTGATTCATTTCAGGAAACATTCAAAAAAGTGGCTGATAAAAAACTCAATATTAAAAATATTGATCTTAAGCCTAAAGTTACAAACGGCTTGATTGTTGGTGTCGAAATTGACGATTACGACAATTTTACAAAGGAGCTATTGTCCGAGGGCGGAAGCCACGACCAAGAAATGTCTCGACACGACATCGAACGTCTTTATAATTTGCTTTGTTTCAAAATCATCGCAAAGCAAACAGATGAAAATAGAAAATTCGCTCCCGAGCGTTCTTGGGGGAAATTAAAGACGGCTTTGAATCTTTGGTTAATGAATAAAACCAATACTTCCCGAGTCGATGCTTATAAGGTGATCGTAAACGATTTGATCAATCCGGCTGGCGCGTTCGCTCCGATTATTGGAGACGCACTTCTCGAATATCGTCCTATTCGCGAACAGGAGGTAAATAAGAAATCGGCTCGCGCAAAACGTATTGAGCAAATTGAAATTCCTCGAGAAGCCCTATTCTTCACTGATCAATATGAAGAAATTGAGGTCAAAAAGTCAGCAATGGAACCATTCTGGATTGAAAAAGATTATGTCGGACGCACCAATGAAGAATCATTTGTAAAGTTTCTTGAATCGACCAAAAATAAAGAGATCGTATGGTGGTACAAGAATGGAGATTCTGGAAGCGAATACTTTTCAATTTCTTATTACAATCCTGACGAGAATAAAGAAAAGTTATTTTATCCCGACTGGATTATTCAGACCAAAGGTAAGATATATATCGTTGATACAAAAGACGGAATGACGGCAGACAGTAAGGACACGAAGTATAAAGCTGAAGCACTTCAGGCGTGGATAAAGAAACAGAAAGGCTTTGACGGCGGCATTGTTGTTCAAGATGGGCCGAATGGCTGGAAAATTAACAAAAACACTAAATATTCTTATGACCCGTCAATGAAAGAATTTGAAGTGTTTGATCTATCATAAATTTATGAAAGCAATAGTTTTAGCGAGAGTATCAGATAAAAAACAGGATTCAAACGAGGCACAGATTACAAGAATTGCGGACTATACCAAATACAAACAATTAACAGTCTGGAAAACTTACGAAATTGAAGAATCGTCAACCAAAGGAGATCGTGAAAAATTTCAAGAAGTCATCAAAGACATAGAACAATCAAAAGAACCAATAGCGCTCGTAGTAGATACAGTCGACCGACTCCAAAGAAGTTTTAAGGAGTCGGTCGTTTTGGATAACCTGAGAAAAAAAGGAAAACTCGAGATGCATTTTTATCGAGAAAATCTTGTTATACATCAAAATTCAAACAGCTCGGATATTCTACGCTGGGATATGGCCGTTATGTTTGCCAAAAGCTACGTGCTTCAGCTAAGCGATAACGTCAAAAGAAAGTTTGAGCAAAAAAGACGCAGTGGCGAATGGACAGGCAAAGCGCCTATCGGATACAAGAATACTGGCGAAGAAAAGAATAATAAGAACATCATACCGGACCCAGACGTCGCACCGTTCATCGTAAAGATATTTGAAATTTATGCGACCGGCAATTCTTCATTCAAGATGGTCAAGGAACAAATAACAAAAGCAGGTCTCAAGAGCCAATTCGGGAAGACATTGGCTCTGAGTATGATCGAGCATATCTTAAAGAATCCATTTTATTATGGCGAGATGGTTTCTAAGGGAAATTTATATCCGCATAAATATCCGCCGATCATAACAAAACAGTTATTTGACCGCTGTAAGCAAGTAAGAGAAAGCTGGGGCAAAAAACCATTCAAATACGCAGGCAAGCCCTACATATTCAGAGGGCTACTTACTTGTGGAAATTGCGGATGTAAATATAGCCCTGAAATAGCAAAGAAGAAATTCATTTATTACAGTTGCACAAATGCGCGAGGTAATTGCAAAAAGGTGTATGTGCCCGAAAAAGACCTTTTGAAGCCCGTGTACGAGGTTTTAGGGGCTATGAGCACCATTCCACAAGAGAAGATAGACGAGATCGTGGGCGGATTAAAGAAATCAAGCGAATCAAAGGGTTTGTACCACAAAAACTCTATTGAAGCGCTTAGGGGCAAGTATGACGAATTACAGGCAAGATTAGATCGCGCCTTAGACTTTATGCTCGACGGTAGTATTACTAAGGATGATTATGACAAAAAAGTGAAAGAGATAAAGGCAAGGCAGTATGATATTAACATCCAGATAGAAGACCACACGCGTGCAGACGAAAATTACTACTTAACAGCTTCTACGGTCTTAAATTTAGCAAAAAGGGCTCTTGAAATTTTTGAAAGTTCCGAACCAAACGAAAAACGAGCCTTACTCCATTATCTACTTCAGAACCCTGAAATGAATGGAAAAAAGCTCGTGTTTTCGCTACGTTCTCCGTTTAATCACATACTAACTTTCTCAAAACAACCTATTTGGCTCCCCCTTACGGTCTAGGACTTTTAAGATCCAATCCCCATAAGGCTTTCTTGGCTTATATTCCCAGTATACCACACCGGTAACCGGTCGGGTAGTATTGAGGGAAAATGAGACAAATGAGACACTATAAAAAGGGATTGTCTCCTGTCTCAAAAATTAGCTAAGAGCAATAGACATTAAATTTAGCCCCTGAAGTTTTCATCAAGTAATCTTCCGTGCTTCCCAATAATTGAATGATGTCATCCGAAACATTATCTTTCAATAATCCCGGCTGAACGATTGATACTTCGAATATAAAATTAGTAGAATGCCTAGAAAACTTTTTAAGCCTATTCAAATCGCTCATATCACCTTTTAAAAATCTTGTCTTTCCCTCATTTTTCCACGACTCTTCCCTCTTTTTAATATGATTAGATAAATACTCCATGCCATTATGCTTCCAACGTATACATTTTTGAGCCTGCCCACATAATGCATAAAAATCATCTATTCTAGACCCTGGCTTATCACTTGAAGAAAACTTGCAATGAATTAAATGCAATTTAAAAGAATCGCTCGATTCTTGTCTTATCGCAACGATATCGGCTGCTTCACCAGAAGCATCATCATTAAAAATAACATCGTAATCATTCTCTATCTCTTTTAAAATCCTGTATTGGATACTATCTTCTTTGCATTCTTTACCCATAGATTCGGCTCTTATATCTATGCCAGGCCAATCAAGCCTCTTAATGTTCTCCTTATCAAAAAATGTACTTAGCGGAGGCGTAGGAACATGGAAATTGTTCCAAGAAAATGTACCGTCGGCATAAATAATATTAATTGGATCATTTTCAACATAATCAATAAGGGAAATCGGCTCACCACTACCCCTCTTTATTTTAATTTCCTTTCCATCTACTAAAGCGTATGTACATTTTCCTTCCGCAAATTCGGCTTTATATTTAGATTTTTCTTCTCCAGAGGAAATTTCAAAGAAGATTGGCCCAGATTCATCGTAGTTAGCAATATTCAAATCGACATCAAGAATTTGATGCTCTTCTTTCCCAAATAAAATCACGATATTATCTTCTTCTGCCTTTAGAATATTTTCGCTCCACTGTATGGATAATGGAACGCTTCTATATCTCTCTTTTAATATTTGTGGTTTCAAAAAATCCTGAATAATTTTATTCTCTTCTATCTTGTCGTCGAAAACCTTAATAGCCATCTTATGACACCACTGTTTCCATAAAATAATTGATCCTCCTCCCATTGCCCATATTTTTCCTTTTCTAGCTGAGCATCCTTCTGCCACCCTTTCCCCCTTCTCGAATCCCCAACCAAAAATATTGCTTAAAACTCCTGTGGCTTTATCAACTTTTGATAAGCCGTCAGTAATATCACTACCGAAATGCATAGTATAAGATATCTTTCCAACAGTGGAAACACCGACATTTCTAGCTAAAACACGTTCAACTCCAGAAAAAATATTGAAAACTTTTTGCCCGTTCTTAACTAACACATCATCGCCACACAAGGCTTTTGCTAATTGGATGCAACTAACTGCATTATAGTCACTACACTGTAAAAATAATGCATTAATATCTTTATCCCAATGAGCAACACAAAGCTCAAAATTATGATTTTTAATATCTTTATATTTTCCCCAATTTACCTCATCATCTTTGCTTATTAATACCACTAGAATATTCTCCTTTTCATTCACTGCATGCAAATATTCATATCGTTTAGGAATAACTTCAATAAATTTTTCGGGATGCCATTCTTTGCATTTTGTTTCATAAATAAGAGTAGAAAAAGCCGGCCTTAAATTCCATAAAGAAATATGCCTTGGTAGTTCGCCTGAAAAACCATCTATAAAATTATGAAAATCAATTTCTTTTTGTATCGTTGACTCACTTTTTTGCTTCAATAATTTATTCCAATCAGCTCCTTGAGCATATAAATCTTCTAGCTCCTTACTAACCTGAGGGTCGCTTACATTTATTATCGCTGTGGCATCTCCAACTTTTTTTGATATCCTCGTAAAACGACCTATAAACTGCAAGGTAACAGCTAAACTTTTATGAATATCATGCAATGCTGCTATTTTAAGATTAGGCAGATCAAAACCCTCACCAAGCATGTCAACGCAAACTATTACACGTATCTCTCTTTTGTTTAATTTTTCAATTGCCTCATTATATTCCTTGTCAGGCATATCAGAATATATACTAGTAGGATTATATTCAGGAGCTATCTTTTCATATATTTTAACCACCTCCTTAGCTCTCTTTATATCCTTACATCTTGCCATTAAAATATGATCATATTTATCGTCAGATAAATCATTTTTGAGAACATCTATCGCAGATTTAGCAATTCTTTCATCATTTTTATTATCGTCAAACTCCTGAATTTCTACTAAATTTATTTTTTTAAAATAATTATCATCTTGGGCCATCCCTAAAGGATAATTATATAAAATTTTGCCTTCTATTCTTTTCCCGTCTGTTCTAAACGGAGTAGCCGTAAATTGCAAAATAGGCTTGTTAACGAATAATTGTTTAATATTGTCCCATGTTTTGGCTGGAACATGATGAGCTTCGTCTATAAAAAGATTTGAGCATTGCCTCGCTAACTCTTCCTTAATTTCAACGGAAAACTTATTTAAAGCCGACGAGGTAGCAATCATTACATTGGAATTATTCAACAAATCATTTAATGTGGCTAAATTTTTAATTCCTTTATTGATAATCGCGACCCTAGGATTGGTTAATTCTTTAGAGATAACGCCTATTTCTTTCAAGCAACCAAGCGACAAAAATTTTTCTGCGGTTTGCTTTCTCAATGCCTTACTCGGGACTAAAATTAAAACTTTTTGACACTGATTATATATCATTGTAGAAATCATCGTTTCCGTCTTTCCAGTTCCAGTCGGCATGACAATTGTTCCGCAATCAGAACTTACCGACCAGTGAGAAGCTATTGCATGAATTGCCCCCAATTGAGGCTTTCTTAATCCCAAAAAATCTCCACCTTCCTGTTTAAAATAAAAAGAATTCTCCCATGATTTAATTATTTCTTTAGGATTTTTTGAAGCATTTTTAAAAACATGATCTTCCCATAATAGCACGCTGTCTTTATCCAACAATTTTATATCAGATAGTGTTTTTGCTTTTAGGATATTGCCACTGGTAATTTTGACCCTAGATCTTGGCATTTTTAAATAAAATTCTTGCCCATCTTTATTTTTGAGCAAAAAACATAATGGTTGATACTCATAAACATCAACATCAATAATCGTCTCTTTTTGAGCACGCTGAACAACTTTATTACCACCGATTCTTTTATTCTCAATATTCAGTTCTGGCAATTTTATTTTAGTTGTATGTATACTACTAGGCATATGCCAAATTTGTCTTACAAATTATTTTTCATCCAATCAGTAACCTCATTGCTTATTCCGCTTGTAGCCCAACCTGCACCAGACACATCTATAACCAACAACTTATCATTAGTGTCAGTTTCTTTATTAATTTGATCCCTGATTTGCGAAGCAGTTTTATCGCTTTTTACAAGCCAAACTGAATATAATGGTTTTGCCCAATCATCTAAAGATTTAATCGAAGCAATTACTTTTCCATAATCTTCAGTGGTTTCTGGAGCGCCTAGATCATATGATATAAGAAATGTTTTCATATTGATTGTTTTAAAAATTATTATTCGCCTTTTGTAATTATTTCTGTCTCGTTTGGAGCAGGAGATCCAATTGGTTCTTCTTTGTCATCTTTGTTAAACATATAGCGTTGGTAATTTAGATAATATTAATGCAAGTAAAGATACTATCAATAAATACATTGACCACCTATAAAAATTGGCCTTAGCTTCTGACTTATCCTTGTTTTCAAGTGTAGCTTTTTGAGAATCAGATAACATTTGATTCAAAAGATCCCTCTCCGTCTTTTCGAGATAATCTTTATGATTAAAAACATCTACCGAAAAAGCATTATACTTTCTCGGCCATGTAGATTTCAAAAGTAAAACTATTGAAATTATTAAAAATACTACTCCGGCAATTCCTTCCACTAACTTGATCCCGATTAAATCTTTTAAGAAGAATGACAACAATCCAATTAAAATCGTGATTTCAAAACCAAGCAACACTCCAGCCTTAGCTTCAATGGCACCATCCGCAATAGTTATAAAGTCATATCTGTCCTTCACTGAATTTAATAATATTTTTAACTTATCTTCATCCATGTGGTTATTTTTTAATTATTCCTATAACAACCCCGTTTATCATGTAGTCGCTAAAATGCTCTTGCTTAATATATATCGGCTTGGTTTCCATTTTTGATTCCGATTCCAATACAATTCTTTTGTTTTCCTTATCGTTACGATATTTTTTAAGATTAGCCATGCCATCAATAATAGATAATACATAGTTGCCATTTTTCGGGCTTCTATTGTTTCCATCTATTACAGCGTAGTCTCCTGTTTCGGCCGGACCACCCTTTAAATCTTTGGTATTGTTAAGAGAGTCTCCATCAACTCTCACTAAAAATAATCCCGCCTTATTCGTTCTTCCGATTTCACTTGATGGAACTGCCAGATATCCTTCGATTGTTTCTTCAGCAAAATCTATTGCCGGACCAGCATTGGCCGAACCGCAAATCGGCAGTTGGAATAATTGGCCGACTATAGGCTGGCTCATTTTCTCAACCTTGATATCTCCATTGTCAGCTATAGAAATAAAACCTTTATTTTCAAGCTGTTTAATATGGTGAACAATATTCTGGGGATTCTTTATATCAATTAGCCCAGCAATTATTCTAGGATTTCCTTTATTTATCTTCACTGAGCTTGCTAAATTCAATATTTTTTGTTGTGTTGGATGCATATAAGTTCAATTTACCGTCTTTACACCTCTTACAATACACCCCATCTAATTTGTTGTCAAGGATAGAAACTCTTGACGGCATACAGGATAAGGGGTATACTCTAGAAAAGCTAACTAATAGCCATGCACTTTCTACAACCTATAAGGAACTTTGACAGAGACGTCTAAAAACTGTTACTCGGCGAAAGTATAAATCGCACTCTCCTGCTTCCCCCATAAATATACAATTAAAACAACGTAAAGCGTTGTTTTTTTACAATAAATAATAACTAATAACAAAATTATGACCAATAAATATATTTCCCTTATCAATTCGGCTGCCAAAATCTCTGATCGCACCAGCGATGGCAATTTAATTCCAGAAGCAAGAGAAAGAATTTTAAAATCAGTTAAGGAATATTTAGAAAATACTGGCCGTGCAAATATTTCAGAAATGTCGCATATGCTCGGCTTATCAAGGCAGACAACCAAAAATATCGTAGACGAAATTCTGGATGAGTGGAAAGAAGGGATTCAAAGCCAAACTCTGATCCAGTCTAAATGGATAGAATCTACGCTTAAAGAAATGGATCAAAGCTCAAGGCTGTTTAGCAAAGAAAAAATTGCAATGATTAATTTAAAATCATCGCTATTAACCAAGCTGAACGCTCTCCAAAAATTAGCTCTGAAAGAAGAATCGTACGGGGTAAATATTTATCTTGTAAAAAGAAATGAATTAAAAGAATTACCTGATGCAAAACCTCCTTAATACTAAATAATACCTTGTCTCTATAATAAATAAAGCAATAAAAAATATGCTAAACAACAACATTAAGATTGAAAAAGTTCCTGTCTCCGACATAAGGCTTTGTGAATATAATCCTAGGAAACATAGCAAAGAGGAAGCTGACCAGCTCAAGTTATCAATTGAAAAGTTCGGGATTTGCGATCCCCTTATACTAAACAGTGCTGGCGAAAGAAAGAATATATTGATAGGTGGCAACTTCAGATTTAGAGTGTTGAAAGATATGGGATATAAAAATGTCCCGGCAGTTTATATTAATATTCCTGATATTGAGAAAGAAAAGGAATTGAATATAAGACTAAATAAGAATACGGGGTCTTGGGATTGGGATCTATTGGCAAGCTTTGACGAGTCATTTCTTGCAAATATAGGTTTTAGCTCTGAAGAGTTAGATAATATCTTTGGCATAGAAGACAATCCAGAGGTATTCGACCTTGAAAAAGAACTAAAGAAGCTGGATATAAACAATATCGAGATTAAAAAAGGAGAAGTTTGGCAGCTGGGAGACCATAAGCTTATGTGCGGAGATAGCACTATTGAAGCAGACATATTAAAGCTGATGGACGGAGAGAGGGCGGATATGTGTTGCACTGACGAGCCCTATATTCTCGATTATTTACATGGCAAGAAAAAGAATGGCAAACCGACAGAAGGATTCGGCTTTAAGAGAGATAGAAAATATCTAGAGACGGATAGTCTGCCTGATAACTTTATCGAGCTATGGATGGATAATGTTAAAAAGGTTGCAAAGGATGACTTCTCTATTATCTCATATGAATGCTGGAAGAATATGCCCCTAATGTGGACTGAAGTCGCTAAAAGGTGGACTGTAAGGAATATGATTATCTGGCATCTGCCTAACAGAGTACAGAACTTCGCTGCTAAATATAAGTTTTTCAATAAATATGACTTTGCCATGCTCGGCACGTCAGAAGACTTTAAGTTAAATGATAAACCAGAAGCGGAAGAATTATTGCAAAACGAATATGAAGCTGCCTTATTCGCCACATCAGGAAAGCCATATTGGGAACCTTATGAAAAAGGCAAAAAGTACTGCCCTACTGACTTCATAGAATTTAAGGCTTCGGATGCAAAGAGTTCTGGCCAGGGAATTATTTTCGGGACTAAGCCGATAGAAATACTAATTCCATACATTAAGGTTCTTACCAAAAGAGGAGATTTAATTATCGAACCATTTGGTGGTAGCGGATCGACTCTTATCGCTTCAGAAAAAATGGGCAGAAGATGCTATCTAATGGAGAAGTCTCCTGTCTATGCCGAAGTCATTAGGAAAAGATGGGAAAACCTCACTGGAAAGAAAGCAGTTAAGATTTCAAGCATATGAAAGATACAAAACAAAAACAATCTTTAATTGAGAACCTCAAGAAGACTCCTATCATCCAACTCTGTTGCGAAAGGTCGTGCGTCAGCAGGGCAACATATTACCGCTGGAGGAAAGAAAAGAAGTTCGCTAAAGAGGCAGACGAAGCTCTAAGGGAAGGAATATTATTTATTAATGACATCGCCGAAAGCCAACTTCTTTCTTCTATCAAAGATAAGAATTTGACAGCAGTAATCTATTGGCTGAAAAACAGGCACTCTGCTTATGCTGAAAAAATACTGCTAAGCGGAAAAATCGAAACGAATAAAAAAATGACTCCTGATCAAAAAGCTCTAGTCAAAAAAGCTTTGAAGCTTTCCCGCCTTAGCTAATAAGAAACCTATTAAATAAACGATATGAACAACTACAAACTGGATAATTTGTTTCGAAAGATAATTTCGGATAAAACAGTAAGGCAAGCCATAACAAGAGAAAGCCATGAATGGTTTTTCTCAATCTATTTTGCTCATCACATAACTTATGAAACTGCACAGTTTCAAAAAGAAATGTTCAGCTTGACTGAAAATCCTGGAATAACAACATTAGTAGTGGTAGCGGCTAGAGGATCTGGAAAGAGCACAATCATGACCCTTTCCCTGCCCTTGTGGGCGATATTAGGCAAGCTTAAAAAGAAGCACGTCTTGATACTTGCTCAGACTATGCCTCAGGCAAGACAGCATCTGAAAAATATCAGAGAAGAGCTTGAAAGCAATGAAATATTAAGAGGAGATCTTGGACCATTCCAAGAAGAAAATGACGAATGGAGATCTCAATCATTGGTAATACCAAAGTACGGAGCAAGAATAACTGCAGCCTCGGCAGAACAAAGCGTCAGAGGAATAAAACACGGGGCATACAGGCCAGACTTGGTCATTCTAGACGATATTGAAGATATTAATTCGGTTAAAACTAAAGAATCAAGGAATAAGACATATAATTGGGTCATGGGAGATGTCACGCCTATCGGAGATAAGAATACCAAATTCGTATTCGTTGGAAATTTGCTTCATGAAGATTCTCTTCTTATGAAACTCAAGACAAACATTGAAGAAGGAAAAATGAAAGGAGCATATAGATCATATCCTCTCATGGACGATAACGGCAATGCCTTATGGCCTGGAAAATACAGCTCTCCAGAAGATATTGAATTAGAGAAGCAGAAAACTATCAGCGAAGTGGCTTTCCAGAGAGAATTCATGCTGAAGATAATTCCCGATGATGATTGCTTGGTAAGGCCTGAATGGATCCATTATTATGAAGACTTGCCAGAAGGAAATTATACATCTCTTTATACGGGAGTCGATCTAGCTATATCTAAAAAAGACAGTGCTGACTATACCGCCATGGTTTCTATCAAGTCCTACGGATACGGAAAAAAATTGAAAATATATGTCTTGCCTAATCCTATAAACAAGAGGCTTAACTGGCCTGAGCAGGTAAGACAGATAGAGCTTCTTTATGCAACCCTCGGCGGTGGCTGTTCCAGTAAGTTTTTCATAGAGAGTAATCACTTCCAATCCTCCCTCGCTCAAGAAATGAAAACTAGAATGGTTAATGTTGAAGAAGTAATAGCTCACGGAGATAAGAGGGCAAGAATTGCTTCCATTACGCATCTGATAGAAAACGGAGTAATTCTTTTCCCTAAAAAGGGAGCGGAAAACCTGATATCGCAGCTTACCGGATTCGGAGTTGAAAAGCATGATGATCTTGCCGATGCTTTCTTCTATGCCGTTTACCCTACGCTTAAAAAAGCTTTCCACCAAGGAGGAAGCAAGGGCCATATGGGACCAAGGCCAGACGCCTTATAGTACCGCAAAACAAACACCGCTTTTCCCAGGCGGTGTCTTGTTTTTCACTTTGATTAAAAATATTAATTGCTCCACAAATCTCGATATTTTATCATCTTCTCTTTAAAGCATTCTAATTTATCTTCTGCTAATAAATTCCCTATTTTGGAAGATGAGTAGCTGTGGGCTAAATCTTCTGAAACCGCGAAAGAACTATCAATAGCAGATAAGCTATTGACCAGCTCCTGAACTTCAGGAATATCTACTCCTCTTTTAATTAAGCCGCTAAGATAAAATTGTATCTTCCCTTTAGACGTAATTTCTAAAAGAGATATGGGCGTACCGCCCCTATTCATCTGGACAGAAAAAGAACTTCTTGTCGAACCTGTTCCGAATCTGACTGAAAAATTATTTTTGAAAAATTCGTATAAATCGACAGCTATGTTTCTTTCCTGCTCTGATAAATGCTTCTTAGCATCTTCAAAGAAGCCGTTTTCATCCCATCTGCGAGCGTCGGAAGATTTGACCCCCATATCTTTCTTCACTTCATTGCCGAATAATTTAGGAATCAATATCTCCCATGTCTCATGCTTGTAATAATCAAGCTCGACGGCATAGATATCGAACTTGCTGTTCTCATTCATGAAGATGATGAGATCCTTGAGCCTGCTTTCCAGTTTATCCATCAAAACGACGAACTTGAATTTGCCTTCGTTAAGATTTTTCCTGACGTTCTCCATCAGCACATTCAATTCCTCTTCCTCTAAAATGAAGTAATCAGAAAGCTTTTCAGATAATCCTGAATTGAATTTTTTCCTGACGTTCTTATCGAGTATTTCTGTGAAGTCTCCAAAGTCGATGCTTGATTTCCAAAGAGATGCTCCATAATCCAAGACTTGGGCGATGACAGTCCTTTTATCGGGATTCTTATAAAGCTTGGTTTCGACAATATAGATATCTCCTTCCTTGTCGATTCCGATAGCATCGATAGGCCCGCTATTGGTGCGCAATTCCCTCGCTAAGATGAGAAAGCGGATATCTTCCTTGATTTCGTACAAAGGAAGCATTTCGGGATTGTCATAGATATATTCCTGAAGATGCCCCTCCTTTTCGAATTGCGATTCATTAACTCTTACCGCTCCTTTTCCATTGTTGGATATTATAATCGGCATAATTGCTTATGATAATCGATGAGTTTTTAAACTCTCTTCATCTCTTAATGAATCAAGTTTTTTCTTAACTTCATAAGGAGACTCTATGTGCTGCAATATAATCTGATCCCTAGTGCTTCCTGCTGTGATAATCGCAATGTGCCCGGTATGCGTTATAATCTTATCTAAAAATGGTTCGACGATATGAATGTCTGTTATCTTCGAGTAATCAACGCTGATAGTATGGGTTGAAAGCCATCCTCTGTGAATCAGCACCCTTTTATTAGTAAAAGCATAAGCATTGGCCGAGGGAAGATAAAACTTATAATAAAAGGCTACTCCTGCAAACAATAAAATTCCCCAAAAATATGCACGGGCTAATATGAAAAACAGGGCTATTATTCCCCAGACAATTAAGCCAAGAGTAGTATATCTCTTGCCGATAGAAAATTGATGCTCTACTTTTTCTCCGCTATTCAGAAGCTTATTCCAAATTTGTTCGTAATCCATATATTTAAATATTTATTAATTATTTTGCCGACCTGATTGAATTAAAGATGTCCTGTGGCGGAGATACAAAAAGCCCACCACAGGTAGTGGCCGAAGCCACTCATACCGGTTTCCCGATATGGACAGTAACGACGACCCCGTGATGGGTTCTTTATTCGTTACTGTTCTTTTGAGCCATGCCATTGATTGCTCAATGGTTTAGGCCACTGCTATTAAATTGTTGATTCAATAATAGCTCAAAAGCTGGAATTTGTGTAGTCTTTCAGTCTCCACTTTGTCTACATCTGGGTCTGGACTTCCTTAACCATTGCGTCATTAATATAGATAATATGACGGATGTTAAATATTGCTTATACGCAAGAAAGTCAACAGAATCTGACGAAACCCAAGCCCTTTCAATTGATTCGCAGATAAAGGAAATGCTGGACTTGGCAAAAAGGGATAACTTGAATGTAGTCGAAATAAAACAAGAAAAGCATTCAGCGAAAGAAACTGGCCAGAGGCCGATCTTCAATGAAATAATCAATAATATAAAAGAAGAAAAATTTACGGGGATTCTGACATGGGCCCCGGATAGAATATCAAGGAACGCTGGAGACTTGGGAGCCGTGGTAGATTTGATGGATAACGGAAAACTGAAAGAAATCAGAACTTACGGCCAATCTTTCGGCAATTCACCTAACGATAAATTCCTCTTAATGATCCTCGGGTCTCAAGCCAAGCTTGAGAACGACAATAAGGGCATAAACGTAAAAAGAGGCATGAAAGCCAAGTGCTCGATGGGATGGCGGCCTGGAATGCCACCTCTAGGCTATCTAACGAATACAGAAGGAATTAAAGGCCAAAGGAAGATATTTATAGACGATGTCAGGGCTCCTATAATCAAGCAGATGTTCGAAAAAACAGCCCATGAAAAGTATAGTGGCAGAAAACTATATAATTGGCTGATATCCATTAAGTTCGCAACTAGGACTGGAAAAAGAGTAACTCTAAGCTCTGTTTATTCAATCCTTAAAAACAGCTTCTACTACGGAAAATTCGAATACCCTGTTGGGAGCGGATCCTGGTATGATGGAATGCATGAGCCGATCATCAGCAAAGAATTATTTGATATGGTTCAAGAGCAGATTACCAGCCAGAATGAAAGAGCTGAAAATAGGGAGTTCGCCTTCACCAGGCTGATGAAATGCGGATTATGCGGATCAGGAATAACCGCTGAAGAAAAGCATAGGAAGCTGAAGAACGGATCATTCAACAAGCATGTATATTATGGATGCACAAAATACAATGACCTTCACTGCAAATGCGGATATATAAAAGAAGAAGATCTGATAAAACAGCTTTCCGATCTTATGGACGAATTGATAATAGACGGATCTGAAATACAGAAAAAAATAGAATCGGAAATCAAGAGATATGAAAAATTCAGATACGGAGTCTTGGGAATTAAAAAATCGCAAGAAAAAATAGATGATCAATTAGACAGTAAAAAATATGCAAAATATATTTTAGCGCAAGGAACAATCGAAGAAAAAAGAGAGTTGATGTCCTTTGTTAAAGGAAAAATAGTAATAGCTAATGGAAAGGCCTCAATCGAGAAATAGGAAAGACTGTATTTTATCAACCGCTTTGGATAAATCTTTTTCAATCTCGTGCTCCCAGACTCTTAGCACTTTCCATTCGCTTCTCCTGAGAAAGGATTTATTCATTTTATCCCTTGCTATATTGCTTTCTATCTTCGCCAGCCAGTATTTTTTCGGAAGCCTGTTTTTTATTTTATTAAAATTGTACCCGTGCCAGAAATCTCCGTCTATAAACACTGCCTTCTTTCTGCTCGGAACTGCTATATCAGGCTTCCCTGAGATTCTTTTATAATGCTTCTGGAAATAAACCTTCCTTTTTCTCAGTTCTTTGAAGACGGCAAGCTCGGCCTTGGTGTCCTCGGCTCTTATCTTGGACATAATTTCGCTCCTCTTTTCCTTGGTAAAAACATCCATAGCTTGCACTTCGTAAAGTGTTCGGGTATAATGTAAATATGCAATTATAATAATCTTGTAAAAGCATGGCTACATTAACCCCGAAGCAGAAAATATTATTCGACTATATTAAGGATTATATCCGAAAAAACGGCGTTTCGCCATCCTATGAAGAGATGAAGAAAAAACTGAAGGTTTCTTCCCTTTCTTCGGTGCATGAATATATAGAAGCCTTGGCAAAGAAAGGATTCATCGAAAAGAACGGCAATTCCGCAAGAAGCATAGAAATCAAGAATGATGATCAGATTGTCGAGATACCGATAGCCGGAACAATCGCTGCGGGACAGCCTATAGACGCTATTGATATTTCCGGATCAGGAGAAACAGTTTCCGTGCCGAGGAAAGAGCTCGGAAGGTTCGGCGATTATTATGCTCTGAGGGTGCAGGGCGATAGCATGATGGACGAAGGAATATTCAATGGGGACATCGTAGTGATAAAGAAGCAGAGCGTAGCAGAAAACGGGCAGACCGTCGTGGCTGTAATAGATGATAATCAGGCGACCCTTAAAAAGCTCTATCGAGAGAAAAGCCAGTTCAGATTACAGCCGAGGAACCAGAATATGCTGCCGATTTATAGAAAGGAAGTGGAAATAAGAGGAGTGGTTGCAAAAATAATCAGCAATTTCGATAATGAATCCGGCAAAGCTCTTAAGACTTTCAGAACCATTGATCTATTCGCAGGAGTAGGAGGAATAAGGAAAGGATTCGAGAAGGCTGGATTCGAGACAGTCTTTGCCAATGATTTCGATGAGGCATGCAAACAAACCTACGACCTTAATTTCAAAACTTCAAAGCTAATAGTAGAAGATATTAAAAAAATCGGCTCAGCAGATTTGCCTGAGTTCGACTTCTTGCTGGCTGGATTCCCCTGCCAAGCTTTTTCCATAGCTGGATACAGGCAGGGATTCAAAGATGAAAAAGGAAGAGGAAATCTATTCTTCGAAATCGCCAGGATTATCGAGGATAAAAGACCTGAAGGATTTTTATTGGAGAATGTTAAAAATCTGAAAGGCCATGACGAGGGAAAGACTTTCAAAGTTATAACAGAAACGCTTGAAGGGCTGGGTTATAAAATTAAATATCAGATATTGAATACCATGGAATACGGAAACATTCCCCAGAACAGGGAGAGGATTTATATAGTCGGATTCAAGAATGAAGAATACGCAGAAAGATTCCAGTTCCCCTCTAAAAAAGAGCTTCAAGTATCTGTAGCCGACCTGCTGGAAAGCAACCCTGCTGAAAAATATTATTACAACGGAAAACCGCTCTATCAGAAAATTAAAAACGACGTCAAAAAACAGGGATCCGTCTATCAGTGGAGAAGGAAGTATGTCAGGGAGAATAAAAAAGGAGTATGCCCTACCCTCACCGCCAATATGGGCACAGGAGGACACAATGTGCCGATTATCAGGGACAAGAAAGGCATCAGGAAGCTTACTCCGCTTGAATGTTTTAGAATCCAGGGATTCCCTAAGTCATTCGCATTGCCAAAAACGCTCCCCGATTCAGCTCTCTATAAGCAGGCTGGAAATTCGGTGAGCGTCGCAGTAGTAGAGGCTGTCGCAAAGAAGATAAGGGAGGCTGTGGGAGCTTAGCCTACCAGACTTTCACATTCTTAGCTATCGGTTCGATTTTCTTCTTTTTGATAATATCCTTGGTTATGCTGAAGCGAGGCCTTCTTTTTTCTTTCTGCTGGTCCTCGAATGTCTGATCCTTATTAACCTTGACTGATTTTATAAGCTTATTGGAAATTTTATAAACATTGAAAGTCCCGTCAAGCTTTCCGCCGTTGTAAAAATCGAGAAAATAAATATCGTCCCACTTTGATTTGGGCCCGAAAGAAGTCAGATCCTCTTCAACGCTGGAGGCCTTTATCTGTTCCGCTTTACCTGTTTTAAGGTTAAAGGTATCAAAAGAAGAAGATGCTCCGCCCTTCTTTTTCTTAAGCATTCTTCCTGAACCGGACCATAAGCAAAAAGCAACCTCTGATAATCCTTCTGGAAGATTCGGCTCTCTGGTTTTAAAATCCCTTAAGCCGAATTTCAAATTTTTCCACGAGTCAAAAAGACCCTTCCATACTTTTCCATCAGACTTGCTGAAATGCATCAGGTCGATTGTGCATTTTTCTCCTAAAACTTTTGCTTCGTGGGTTTTTATTTCCATAGTACTATCTTTTTATGTATTTATTAATTAGTCTTTGTTTGGCACTGTTAAGCTCATCTTCGCTTAACAAGTTTTGATAATTCCATGCCTTGCCTCCTTGACCAAAAGCTTTCAAATACTGATTGCAGTATATCCTCGGATTGATAAAAGTAATTCCCTCTCTTTCTTGCCAGCCTTCATCCATTCTGTAATCGTAGCCGATTTTATGGCCTACAGACCCGAGCCATTGATGAGCAAGGACATTTCTCCAATCATGAAGCAAGGATGCTATGGACGAGAATTTAAGATCAGATTCTCCCTCGTCAACAAAAGTTTCTAAAAAGATTTTATACCCATCTAATCCGCTTTTGTCGAACAAACCTTCTGAAATAGTTAAAGCAACTGAATGTATCCCCAGAAAAAGAAGGGATGTCTGGTAATTCGCCTCACCGACAGTTATTCTTATTTCATTATTAAAATAGTTATCGATTGAATTCAATAACGTATCAATAATTTCCGCTGGCGGATTGTTCTGGAATCTTGCCAAGCGATCATCTCTAGGTTCTTGGTGGGCTCTATTTTCAGACATATGATTAAACTGATTCTATACCCAAAATAAAAATACATCAAGAAAAACCAGCCACCTACCGGTGACCGGTCTCTTGGAACCCCGCCCTACTTGGCTCCGGCGGTAGGATTCGAACCTACAACCTAATGCTTACATCTTTTCCTAATATTTCTACTAGGCATGGACTATATCATCACCCTTAATTAAAGGGGCGAGGCGCTTCCCACCTATTTCTAAGCAGTACTCCACTAAGGATAGTCTCTGAACCTTCCTGAAATAATCAGGCTTGGCTGCGGATTACCATAGGCATAAGCTTTTAGGTTTCCCGCAATTCACCTCGTTTTTCAATCTCAATTACTCGAGAAAGCTGCAAGTATTTTACAGGCATCCGCGCTACCATTGCGCCACGCCGGAATATGTTAAATATACTAAATATATACCCTTAATTGAGCAAACCGTCAACCCACCCCATTATTTTACGATGTAAAAAAGCATTGGAAATTTTAATTCTAAATATTCCATAATTATGTTTCTTTTTTCTTAATCTATTTTTATTATTCTTTGCTATATAGCTTTTTGTAAATTGAGATAATGGTATTCCTGATAGTTTTGACCAAAACGATTTTGCCTTATTTTCATTTAAATCATCATGAATATATAGACTACCTCTAAGTTTATCGTTAGAGATATTACAAAAATCTTTAAACCAGTCAACCATAAATTTAACCATTCTAGGGTCAGAGTTAACGAAAGAAATATCCCTATCTGTCTTTCCTCCCTCTCCAGCATAAATAGCCACTCCTGCAATAAATCTTTCTCTCTTATTTATTCTCCCTACTTCTTTTCTTCCTGTTTCGTTAAATATTTTTGTTATTTCTTCTCTTTTTTTTATTTTATTTTGAGCAGCTACTATACTTCCTTTTAGGTTTCCTGTTTTTTTATTTAAATATAACTTATCTAATTGTTTCTTGTTTAATCTAACATCTCTAACCCAAACACTAACAGAAGACAAAGAAACATTAAGTTCTTTTCTAATTTCTTTAATAGAGAAACCTTTTTTTCTTAACTCTTTGGCTTTTAACTTTAAATCTAGCTTTCCTTTCATTGATTTAAGTATAACATTCGAACCCAGAAAGTCAAGTTATATTTAATATCCTGCTAGCTTTTTCAAATCCTTATGCTGTCTAATCTTTTCGATAGCTTTTGCTTCAATCTGCCTTATTCTTTCTCTTGTAACATTAAACTCTTGTCCTACTTCTTCTAATGTATGCATTACTCCATCTTCTAACCCAAACCTCATGGAAATAATCTTCTTTTCCCTGTCTGTTAAGTCGTTAAATATTTCCTCTAAGTGCTCTCTTAATAATTTCCTTCCTGCTTGAGCAGCTGGAGATTCGATCTTATCATCTTTAATAAATTCTCCTAAAACGCTATCTTTGTCATCTTCTCCTACTGGAGTTTCAAGAGAAACTGCTTTTTGAGCAATTCTCTCTAAGTGTCTTACTTTTGCAACTTCTAATCCCATTTCAGCTGCTATTTCTTCATCTAATGGCTCTCTATCTAGATCTTGGAGTAATCTTCTTTTAGCTTGAGTATATTTAGTTAAGGTTTCAATCATATGAACTGGAATTCTAATTGTTCTTGCTTGATCAGCTAAAGCTCTGGTAATGGTTTGTCTAATCCACCACGTAGCATAAGTAGAAAACTTATATCCTTTTCTCCAATCAAACTTTTCTACTGCTCTAAATAATCCTAAATTTCCCTCTTGGATTAAATCAAGTAGAGTTAAATTAGGAGATCTGCCAATATATTTCTTAGCAATAGAAACAACAAGTCTTAAATTAGCTTCTGCTAATCTTCTTTTAGCGTCTTCGTCCCCCATCTCAATCTTTTTAGAAAGCTCTTTTTCTTCTCTTGCAGTAATGGGTGAAATCTTTCCAATTTCTTTTAAGTATGATTGAACAGAATCAATTTTTCCAATAGCAAAGCTTTTTTTCTTTTTAACTACTTTATCATCAAAATCCAAATACCCCTTTGAGTCCTTTATTTCAATTCCTTCTTTTTCTAGCCTAGTAAACATTGATTCTACTTCTAGAATATTGTCTTCTATATTGGGAAAGTTTGATAAAATTTCTGAAAAAGTAACAAAACCTCTTGTTTTTACTTTTTTAATTAATTCGTCTAGTTTTTCTTGAGTAATAACAGAGATAATTTTTTTCTTTCTTTTTTTTGGTTTAACCTTCTTTGCTGGTTTCTTCTTCAGCACAATTTTCTTCTTTTTCTTTGTTTTTTTCTTCACTAGTCTCTTCTTCTTTAAAGCAACCTTCTTCTTTGCTGGTTTCTTCTTTGCTGGTTTCTTCTTCAGCACAACTTTCTTCTTTTTCTTTGTTTTTTTCTTCATATTTTATTAAATTCTTAAATTGTTCTAATAATTCTTTTACTTTAGCAAAATCTCCTTTTTTCTCCAAATCTTTTATCTCTAAATGAAGATTGTGCTGTTTTTCTTTAGTTATTAAGTTTTGAATCTCTAAAATACACGTTTTTAATTCTTCTTCCTCTTCTAATTCTTCTATTACTTCTGATTTAAGAAAAATATAGTTTAAAAAGTTAATATTGTCTTTAAGCTCTTCCTGAAGTTTTTCAAATGTAACATCTTTACTCTCTTTAATTCTTTCTAGTATTTCCTTAACCGGTGAAGAAAAAAAAGAAAAATCATCAACTAATTCTATTCTTGCTCTTTCTTTTAGGATAAGGGCTAATATTTTTTCCTCTATCATTTGACGTCTTGTTTTTTTGTCCATCAAACACTCGTCTTGTTTCAATGGCTCTTTTTTAACCACTCCTATTTTCTTAAGCTCCATCCTAACATCTTCTTCTTTTATCTTTAAAGTATCTACCAGTTTTTCAATCCAATATGACTGCTCAACCGCACTTTCCATATTCTTAACACGAGGAAGGAATTCTTTCAATATCTTCTTTTTGTCTTCAATTAAATCAATATTTTTATTAATTAAAGCAATGTTAAAAAAGAATTCTGAAATTGGTTTTGATTTTTCAATTATATTTTTCCAGGTCTCTTCTCCCTCGTGTAAAATAATATCTGCTGGATCTTTGTCTTTAATTCTTGGAATAACTTTTACATTAAAGTCTCCCGCTAATTCAATTGCTTTTTCAGTTGCCTTGTTTCCAGCTGTATCCATGTCAAAAGCTAGAACCAAATTCTTTGAATATCTTTTAATAATTCCCAAATGCATGCTTGTCAAAGCCGTTCCAGAAACAGCAATACAATTATCAATTCCTGATTGGTGAGACATAATACAATCAACATTACCCTCTACTAAGACACACGAATCTTTTTTCCTTATCTCTATTTTCGCTTTATCAATTCCATAAAGAGCCTTGCTTTTATCATAAAGAATAGTGGCCGGGCTATTTAAATATTTTGCCTCTTCTTTATCGTCTTTTCCAAAAATCCTTCCAGTAAAGCCGATAACCTCTGAATTAAAACTAGTAATCGGAAACATAATTCTTGATCTAAACCTATCAAAAGATTTTCTATCCTTTTCAATTGTTAATCCTGTTTTAACAATATCTTCTCTTTTAAAACCCCTGCTTATTAAAAAGTCTGTTAGTCCTTGCCAAGTGTCTGGCGCATAACCTATTCTCCAGCTCTTAATGGTGTCTTCTTTAAGTCCTCTTTTTAATAAATATTCTTTTGCTTCAGTTCCTTTCTTGCTTTTTTCCAATTGATGTTCAAAAAACAAACAAGCTTTTTCACTTAAATCTAAAAGAACTTGTCTTTGTGTTTTTGCTTGCTTCCATTCCTTGCTTTGTTTTAATTCAACTCCAGCTTTATCAGCTAATAACTTTAATGCATCATAAAATTCAATGCCCTCGATTTTCATTACAAACTTAAAAATATCTCCACCCTCATTACATCCTCCAAAACAATGCCAAATCTGTCTTGAGGGAGAAACAAAAAAAGATGGTGATTTTTCATCATGAAAAGGACATCTTGCTCTGTAATTAACACCTGCTTTTTCAAGTTTTATATAGCTTGAAATAACATCAACGATGTTAAGTCTTGATTTAATTTCTTCTAATTCTTGGCTCATATTATTTCCATTCCCCTAAAACAACTTCTTTTATTATCTCTTGCCCATCTCTTAATATTTTAAAAGAAATCGTGTCTCCTGGATTATACTTTAATATTATTTTTGCCAATGAATTGCTTTTAGTTATTTTTTCTCCATTAAATTCTAGAAGAATATCGTCTTCTTCAAGTCCTGCTTTTTCAGCTGGAGATCCCAAAGTAATTGCTCTTTCCCCAGAACTACCTTTAGAAATTAAAGCACCATAAGAAACAGGTAGTTCTAATTCTTCTGCTACGTCTTCATCAATCAAAACATACCTTATTCCTATAAACGGATAAGAAATCTTTCCTAGTTGTTTTAATTGTTCAATATCTTTAATCGCTTTGTCAATTGGAATTGCAAAACCAATATTTTCTGCAGAAGAAGCAACCGCAGTATTGATTCCTATTACTTCTCCCATTAAATTAAGAAGCGGTCCACCTGAATTTCCTGAATTAATAGCTGCGTCTGTTTGAATAATGTCTTCTAATGTTTCTATTGTGCCTCCACCTGAAGCAGTAACTGTTCTTTCTAATCCAGAAATTACTCCCACAGAAACTGTGTTTTTTAATTGTCCTAAAGCATTACCAATAGCAATTGCTGATTGGCCAATTTGTATACTTTCAGAACTGCCTAGTTTTATTGGAATAAATGTTTCATTGCTCTGTATTTTCAAAATAGCAATGTCTTGAACTGGATCTCTGGCTAGAACCTCAACAGAGTATTCTTTATCATCATAAGTAGTTATTGTATATTCTGCTTTTTCATCTTCAACAACGTGTTTATTGGTTAAAACCATGCCATCTGAAGAAACAATAAATCCGCTTCCTGCTCCTACTTGTTGCTTTTCAGTTCCTTTTAATCTTGGAAACCCAAAAAAATCATATGAATAAGTGGGAACTTCTTTGGTTATAACAACGCTTAACACAGAAGGAGATGCTTCTTTAACTACTTTAATAACTTTATCCTCTTCTGTTGTTTGAGGAATATATTCTTTTTCTACTACTTTTTCTTGAGTAATTAATGGCACCCCTGCTTTTAATATTTCTTGTCTTAGATCAGAATACAAATAATAGGTGAATAATAATCCAATTATTACTCCTAAAATAAAAAATATTAAAACCCAAATACGCCAATCAATGCTTTTGCCTGATTGAAGAAGTTTTTTAGCTTCTGGATTTTGTATTTTTTTAAGATTTAATTCTGGTAATTGATACATTGTCATATTAGTTTTTTTTCTTATTTTCATAATCAAAGGTATATTTCAATATGTCGGACCGCACTGGGCCAATAAAAACCATATGAAGTGCACATAAAAGATATTTTACTCCTGTTCTAATATACCCATCTTTTTCAAATCTTCTTGTTGGCATATATAATCTTGATGTGTCTATTATTTCAAATTTCCCTAGTTGAGCACAACCTTGAACAAAGCAAACATCTTCTGCTAATTTAATTGTTTCGTCAAAACCTTTTACTTTTTTAAATACTTTTGTCTTGACCATGATTCCCATTGCTCCCATTGGAAATAAAGTTTCTAATAGTTTCTGAGGATAATTATATACAAGATCTAGTGTAAAAGGATTTAAATAAATATTATTCTTTTGAGGATATATTGGAAAAGAAGCAATAGTCAAGTCTTTTTCAACAAATTCTTCCAAAGCATTTTTAATAAAATTAGTTGATAATTTAATGTCTGCATCTAGAAATAATAAGATGTCTCCTTTGGCAGCTTTTGCTCCTTTGTTTCTACCAGCTGCTGGCAGTCCTCCTTTAGTTACTACACAACCAAAGCTCTTGGCAATTTCAATTGTTTTATCTTTTGAACCAGCATCAGCTATTATAACCTCTAAATCATCTATCTTTTCTCTCTTTATAGCTGAAAGAATCCTTGATATATTTTTTTCCTCATTTAAGGTTGGAATAATTATGCTTAACATATTATTGAAATAAATATCTTGCTTCTTCCCAATATTCAGGATGGTTTTGCTTTTCTTTCATATAATACCACCATTCTGATCCCCAGAAATAGAAAGTATCTATTCCTGTTTTTCTTGCAAATTCAATATTTTTTCTGAATTGATTCAAGTCCATTGTTATCATTTGCTCTTCAACTGAAGCATTAATAATTGATTGCTTACACCATGGTTCAGCCTGAAGTTCTGTTCCAATAACTTTCTTTCCCAAAACTCCCAATAACTGAGCTCTTCTTTCATAAAAAACAGCAGGTAATAACTTGTAAGAAAAATAAAATTTGAATTGCTCTTGCCAAACTGTTCTATATGTTGTTACTCCTACAATATCTCCTATCATTCCTGATTTAAACCAAAAAGAAAGTTCTCCGCTTTCAGTAACAATTATTGGCCTTGTATCATCTAATTTTTTAACAAATTCTACTTCTTTCTTAAAAAAACCAACATCTGTCCATGGACATGCTCCAAATGTAAGAAATATTTCATTTTCCACTTGCCAAGCTGACAAAGAAGAACTATTTTTGTATCTATTAACGACATTTGAAAGCATTCTTAAAATTCTATCTTGCTGATCTTCTTTCTCAAGGTTTCTTGCCCAATCAGGAATATGACACTCTGGCCAACGAGGAGTCTTCATTCCAATTGCCAAAACTACATCTACTCCTCTTTTTTCAGCTTCTTGCATCTGCCAATCAATTTCAGAAAAATCAAAATTATTGTTTTCTTTTTCAAGTAAATCCCAATGAACAGAAATCTTAATTTTCTTTACTTTCAAGTCATCTAACAGGGCTAAATATGTTTGTCTAGAATCTAGGCCTAAAAAATCAGTCTGCTTAACTGAATAATTAACCCCCCATTCTACGTCTTGGGAAGCATTAGAAAATCCAATAAAAAAGAATCCAAAAGATAATAAAAAAAATAGAGCTAAAGCAAACAACATGTTTTTAGTGCTTATTTCCATTAGTTATATAATACACTAAAAAATCTAAAAATCAAGCAACAAAATTACCGTATTTTATTAAAATAAAGAGGCCTACACAAATAATTAAAACAGCAATTAATTTCTGAATTAATATTTTTTTAGATAAAGATTCTTTTAAATATTTAGGAAGTGAAAACGAAAATACTGTTGTTAATATAAAAAGAAAAACATATTGGACTCCTTTTAAAGCATTAACTATTGCTAAGTATCCCACTGGCACCAAAACAATTGCCCAGCTCTGAAAAATAGTAGCTAGTCCTCCAGCAACTTGAGCTAAAATAAATATAATACCAGTTTCTCCTTTTCCTTCTTTTTTGCGAATATCTCTTCTTACTTCTTTATCCAAAAGGAAAACAAGAGAAACCATAGCTCCTAAAAGCCTCATTAAAATAAAGCCTGAAACCATGTCCATTTTTAAAAAAACGAATTTTTGGAAAATAAAATCTAAAGAAAAAAGAAATGCAGCAAAAAAAGAAAGCGATAAACTGTCTCTTGTGACAATGTGGTTTTTCTCTGCACTTATCATTATTCCTCCAAGTAAAAGTAAAAAGAAGGCTATTAAATTATAATTGCTTAGAACTAAAGAAGCGCTGGGCCAAATAATCAAAGCTATTAAGAATATAAAAATTGGTTGGACTGCTCCTGTTGTTGGTATTACTCTTGAAACATCATACTTTTCTAAAGCAGAAAACAAAACATAAAGACCCCAAACATAGACAATAGCGTCCAAAAAAGCCCAAATAAAAGTTGTTTTATCTGGAATTTGAATACCAATAAAAGGAATTATAAGAACAACAAAAATACTTAAAAATCCAACATAAAAAGCATATAATTTTGGCTTAGGCGTTTTTTTTAAAACAATCTTATCTCCTAAAGAAGCTATGGCAAAAAATAAATAACCTAAAATTGAAACTATTAGCCACATCATTTTTCTATAATCTCTTTAATTTTTAATACGCCCATTTGTTCTCCCTCAATAAACCCTTCTATTGCGATTTCAGCTAATTGACCGTCTTTTAACAAATCAAATAACCAATCTTTAATTGAATTAACATTTTCTTGCTCAATCCCAAATCCGTTTCTTAAAAGCCAATACCTATTAAACTCTTCTTGAGAACCAATTGTTGGAGCAATTATAATCGGCAATCCCAATGCAGAATAAAAAGAAAGTTCACTTGGTTTGGTCCACAATATGTCCACCTTTCTTAAAGCACTATTAAAAGCATCGAAATATTTCTCAAAATTATTTTGATAAATAATTTCTATTAATTTTGTGTCTTTAACAAATTCACTTATTTTTAACTTCCTAATTTCTTCTTCAAAATATTCTTTAATTTTTATTTTTGTTCCAGCAACTAAAATTATTTTTATTTCTTTATTAACAATACTATCTCTTAATTGTTTTATAACTTCTATACCTATTTCTTTTTGTGCGCCTGCTCCTCCAACAGCAAACATAATAGTTAATGGTCTACCAGAACTATCAGGTAATTCTCCTAATTTTTCTTTTATTAAGCCTTTATAATGTCTTCTATAGCTCCCTAAAGGATCTAAATTAATAAGTCTTTTCTTAAGATCTTCTTTAAGTATTTCTTTTTTCTTGCCAATATTTTCCATTGGCAAAGGATATCCTGTTAAAAATATGTTTTCTTTTTTAACGCCGTATAATCTCAACCTATCAACCACTCGTTTATTGGGTGCAAAATATTTAATTTTACTTATCTTTGGTTTTAATGGAGCCCAACTTCTTGAAATATCTGCATCACAAACAACACAATAAACATTTCCAGAATATTTTAATTCTTCTGCCATAAAAGCAGGCGTAAAAAAAGTAGAGACAAAAGGCCTCTTGTCTTTTGTTGAAAGTTTTTTAATTAAATGCTTACCCCAGCCATTTTTAAAAAGAGAATATGTGCTTCTATGATTGAAACCACAAGCTGATTCGTCTTTTTTAGGGTAAAATTCATTTATTTTCTGGGTTTTATCAAACAAAGAAAAAATAAGTTCTCCTATTATCGGGACTTTTTTAAATCTAGAAACAGATTCATAAAATTTTCTTGAGCTTTCCCAAATCGCCCTATCTCCCTGAGGGATTCCCTTATAATCATTGGCATTAATAATTTTTTTTCTTATTGCTAAATCTCTGAGAGCATACGCTGTTCTCTGATGCCCATAGCCCATATTAATTGATATGACCCATGCTTTTTTAGTCATTAGATAATTATACAATATTAAATAAAAAACTCCAAGTCTTTCTTCCTTTTTTGGAAAAGTATAAATAAAACTAAAGGAACATACAAAATAATAAAAACAAATACAGGAACTTCTATTTTAGCGAAAAACATCTTAGCTGATAGGTCTATTACAATAATTAAATAAGATAAAAACAAAGATAAAATCATTGATAAAACCCAGGAAGCAAAAGGAATTATTAGGCCAATCAATGGAAAAAGAATGCCTAAAATCATAATAAAAGGAAGAGTAGGAAAAATTAAAATGTTTGATATCAAAGAGACTAAAGAAAAATAACCAAAATTAAAAATAAGAATCGGCAAAACAAAAATTTGAGCTGAAATAGTCATTGCAAGCACTTCTCTTAATTCTTTTATCTTAATAAATTGAAACCAATAATTAAAAGCAGGACCTAAAACAATAATTCCCAATGTTGCAAAAAAAGATAATTGAAACCCTAAATCATACTTTAAAAGCAAGGGATTGTTTAAAAGAATAATAAATCCAGCTAGAAATAATATTCTTAAATTCGATGTATTTCTTCCTAAGAGCTGGGCTAAATATATTAAACCAATCATAAAACCCGATCTTAATGCTGAGGCTGGAGCACCAACAAAAACAACATAAAGAAAAATAAATAATATTGAGACAATAAGGGCTTCTCTTCTCCACAAACCAATTAAAAATAATATTTCTAAAATAATTCCAGCGAATAAAACAATATGTGCACCAGATATTGCAATAGCATGACTTAGTCCGCTTAAGCTAAGTTTTTGCTTTAAATCATCACTCATTTTCATTGTGTTACCTAATATTGTTGCTTCAATAATCGCTTCTTTGTCTAAAGTTAATTGCTTTTCGATTTCTAAAGCCATTTTCTTTTTGAATGACAATATTGAGCTCATAACAACTCCTCCTTTATCTTTGCCTATAATTTCAATATTAGGAAAAGACATGTAAGCAGTAATTTTATCCTTGAGCAAATATCCTTGATAATTAAAATTTTCTATTATCCCAGGTTTTTTCATTGTTCCTTTAATTCTCAACTCATCTCCATATTCATACTCTGGAAAAACATTAGACGAAATTAAAGCTCTACCACTGCTAGTACAAACCACTATTTTCTGTTTTTCATAATCAACTTGAGGCTCCTTACAAACTATTCCAACAAAAGAAATCTGGGTATCAAAAATAAAAGTATTCTTTTCCGATAAAGAATAATAAAAATTAAAATATAAAAAAGATAACCCCAAAACAATAAAAGAAAAACCAATTAAATACCCTCTTTGAAAAAGTACTCCTATAAAACTAAAGCCGATAATTAAAAACAAAAAGGGCAAGAACCAAAAATTAAAAAAAGAGGCAATAAAAATGCCTCCAATAAAAATAATGCAAAATAAAAATAAATTATCGATCTCCATTATCTTTTTTTAAGTTTCCTGATTAATAAAATTCCTGCGATAAACCCTCCGACGTGAGCAGAATAAGCAACCATATCAGAAGATCCTAAAGATAATAGTTGAATTAAAAACCAGATAACAATAAAAACAAAGGCAGGGACAGAAGCAATGGTCCAAAAAAATACAATTGGGACAATTGTTCTAATTTTATTTCTTGGAAACAAAACTAAATAGGCTCCCAAAATACCAGAAATTGCCCCAGAAGCTCCAATCAATAATCCTGTTTTTTCAACTATGGCGTATGTTAAAATAGAAAAAATTCCACAAAGAAAATAAAATATTAGAAACTTTATACTTCCAATTCTTGCTTCAATATTTTTACCAAAAACCCACAAAAACAGCATGTTTCCCAAAAGATGGACAATATTGCCATGTAAAAATAAAGAAGTAAAAATAGTATATATTTTTCCATTATATAGATCATTAAAAGAAAATGCGTAATTATTGAAATAGAATTCTGGACTAGAAAAAGAAACAAAAAAAGCATAAATATTAAAAGCAACCAAGATAATGGTTATAAAAGGAATCCCTCTTCTTGTGTTCTCGTCATACAAAGGAAGCATATTATCTAATTTTTATAGCTTCAAACAAGGAAGAAATTATCTTAATTATTTCTTTTAATTCCTCTTCTGGAAAAGGTTTTAATTTACTAAACTCAGGATTAATTGTTTCTTTTTCATTATGAAATGTTTGTAAAAAATATTTCTTAGCTTTTCCAATATCATTTGCCATTTCAATAATACTTTCTTTAGTGTGAATTTTAGGAACAATAGTTGTTCTGAATTCATAATCAATACCTGAATTTTTAATTAATTCTATGCTTTCTTTTATTCTTGAAATATCAATATTAACTCCAGTAGCCAAAGAATAATCTTTAAAACAAGACTTTATATCCATTGCAATATAATCAATTAACTTTTCATCAATTAATTCTTTGAGCTTATCTGAACAATAACCATTAGTGTCAAGTTTAATTAAATATCCTAAATCTTTTATTCTTTTTATAAATTGATTGATGTCAGGATTTATGGTCGGTTCTCCGCCACAAAGAACGCAAGCATCAATCATTCCTTTTCTTTCTTTTAAAAAAGAAAAAAATTCTTCTTGTTTAATCTCCGGCTGTTTTTCTATTTCTTCTTTTAAAACTAATTCTTTTGAATAACAAAAAGGGCATTTAAAATTACACCCTGATAAAAATACAGTGCAAGCTATTTTCCCTGGATAATCAACTAAAGTAACTTTTTGAAGGCCTCCAATTTTCATTAATTAATTTTGAAATCCTTTCTGTCTTTAAATTCTTGTTGTTTTCCTTCGTTCCATTGCTGTACTGGTCTTAAATAGCCAACCACTCTTGAATAGACCTCTGTTTTCTGAAAATTATTTAATCCTCTGTTTAAATTAAAACAATCTGAACATTTAAAGATTTCTTGAAAATTCCCGTTTCCTAAATCATATTTTAAAAAATGACCATTTAACAGCTCTCCTTTGCTGTTGATTTGTATTTCTTTGCCACAATCATAACAAAAAAATTGTTGAGTCATATTATTTTTTAGAAAACATTGATGATTTGACCTTGAATTCTTTTCTGTCTTTAAATTCTTGTTGTTTTCCTTCGTTCCATTGCTGTACTGGTCTTAAATAGCCAACCACTCTTGAATAGACTTCACAAGGCTGTTCAATTATACACTTAGGACAAGTAAAATGCTTACCTGCAATATATCCATGACTAGGACAAATTGAAAAAGTAGGAGTAATTGTAATATATGGCAAACGATTATTTTCAAAAGATTTTTTAATTAATGATTTTACTGTTTCAATGTCTGATAATTCTTCTCCAATAAATATATGCTCAACTGTTCCGCCAGTATATTTACATTGCAGATCGTCTTGAAGTTTTAATTCTTCAAAAATATCATCCGTATAATTAACCGGCAATTGAGTTGAATTAGTATAATAAGGAATCTTCTTTGTTCCAGAAGTAACAATCTCTGGATAAAGCTTTCTATCTTTTTGAGCTAACCTATAAGAAGTTGATTCGGCTGGAGTAGCTTCTAAATTATAAATATTGCCTGTTTCCTTTTGGTATCCGACTAATTTTTCTCTCATAAAATCCATTACTTCTAGAGCAAACTGTCTTCCTTTTTTAGAACCAATATCTTCTCCTATAAAATTAAGCAAAGCTTCATTCATTCCCGAAATTCCAATAGTAGAAAAATGATTAGCAAAATATTGTCCTTTTGCTTTTTTAACACCTGCTAAATAATATTTAGAATAAGGATACAGTCCTTTTCCAGTATATTCTTCAATGGTTTTTCTCTTAATTTCAAGACTTTCTTTAGCAATATCCATTATAGACCCTAATCTTTCTAAAAATTCTTTTTTTGTTTTAGATAAATATCCGATTCTAGGAAGATTAACTGTTACTACTCCAATACTACCAGTCAAAGATCCTGATCCAAATAATCCGCCTCCTCCCCTGTTGGCTAATTCACTTAAATCAAGTCTCAAACGACAACACATTGAACGAACATCTTCTGGCTTCATGTCTGAATTCAAATAATTAGCAAAATAGTTTATTCCATATTTTGCTGATGCTTCAAAAAGCCCATCTAATGCTGGGTCTTCCCAAGGAAAATCAGGCGTAATGTTTATTGTTGGTATTGGAAAAGAAAATGGTCTTCCGCTTTTATCGCCTTTGATCATTGCAGAATAAAATGCTTTGACTAGCATCTTCATTTCTTCTTCAAATTCTCCATAAGTTTCTTTTTGAGGTATTCCTCCAATTATTACTGGTTGGTTTGCAAAAACAGCTGACGGCTTTAAATCTAATGTTACATTCGTAAAAGGACACTGAAATCCAACCCTTGTTGGAACTGCCATGTTGTATAAAAATTCTTGAATTGCTTGCTCAACCTGAGCATAACTTAAGTTGTCATAACGAATAAAAGGAGCTAGAAGAGTATCAAAATTAGAAAAAGAAACTGCTCCTGCTGCTTCTCCTTGAAGAGTATACATAAAATTAACCACTTGACCCAAAGCAGATCTAAAATGTTTAGGGGGGAATGATTCAATTTTTCCATTTACTCCTCCAAAACCCCTAGAGATTAAATCATACAAGTCCCAACCAACACAATAACATGCTAATGTGTCTAAATTATGCAAATGAACATCTCCAGATTCATTTGCTTCTCTAACTTCTTTAGGGTAAATTTTATTCAACCAATACTTTTTAACAATATACGACACTCCATAGTGATTTAAACCTTGCAAAGAAAAGGTCATGTTGGAATTTTCTTGAACCTCCCAGTCGAGTTTGTCTAAATAATCATCAACTCTGTCCACGGCCTCTTCACTTATCTCTTCTGCTTCTCTAATTCTTCTTCTTTGTTCTCTGTAAAGTATAAAAGCTTTAGCTGCAATTGCTTCTCCTTCTAAAATTAGCACTTCTTCAACAATGTCTTGAATCTGCTCAACGTTTGGAATCTCACCAGACTTGAATCTTCGGTTTAAAATTTGAACAATTTTATCAGAAATCTTTTTTGTTTTCTTTCCGTTGCCTTGTTTGGTAGCAGTAATAGCTTTGAAAACCGCATTTGTAATTTTTTCTTGACTAAAATCTACAATGTCGCCATTTCTTTTTTTAATTTTGAGAATTTTATTTTCCATACAACAATTCTAAACCCCGACAAAATTATTGTCAACTTTGACAAATGTTTCAAAGATTGTATTATTGGCTTTTTTCTGGGCTAGTCGCAATAATTGTTAGCCTAATTTCATCTTTAGACAGATTTTTATCGAATGAAGCACCAAAAACCACTTTTGCAGACGGCGAAGTTCTCTTTTTGAGTGCTTCTGCGATTTTTTTAACCTCAGATAAGTAAAAATTATTGCTTCCAGATGCAATATTAAACAAAATACTCCTTGATTTCTCAAGAGGAAAATCAGTTAAGGGAGAAAATAGGGCATTATCAAGCGCTTTCATTACTCTGTCGTTACCTTTTGCTTTTCCAATACCGAAAAAGGCTGATCCACCACTCTTTAGAATCTCTTTTATATCAGCAAAATCAAGATTAAGTATTCCTGGACTGGAAATTACATGAGAAATACTTTCAACTGCTTCTTTTAAAAGCTCATCGCACTTTTCAAAAGCAAATTCTACTGAAGATTTTGGAGGAATTAACTTAATTAATTTGTCGTTAGGGATGATAACAAGCGTGTTTATATTTCTTTCTATCTCTTCTAAACTATTTAAAGCAATTTTTTTTCTTTTCTTACCTTCAAAAAAGAATGGTAAAGTAGCTATACCTATTGTTAAAATATTTAAATTCTTGGCTGCTTCTGAAACAATTGGCATTGCTCCGGAACCAGTACCACCCCCCAATCCTGCTGTTAAAAAAACAATGTCTGCTGTTTTTAAAACATCTTCTATTTCTTTAATGCTCTCTTTGGCAGAGAGTTTTCCTATTTCAGGCTTCATTCCTGCGCCCAATCCTCTTGTTATCTTATCTCCAATTCTTATTTTCAAATGCGCTTTCTTTTTAGTTAAGTCTTGCGCATCTGTATTCATGCTAATTAATTCAACATTTTTAATATTTGAATCAAATAGCCTTGAAACAGTATTGCATCCTGCTCCGCCAATACCAATAACTTTTATTTTCGTATTCATTTAAGGATTAAGATTTTTTAAAAAATCTTTAATTTTCTTCCATAAACCATCTCTAGAAACATTCTCATTATTTTGAGTATCCTCTTCACTGTCAGCTATTAATCCACAGACAGTAGAAAGAGAACAATCTTTGTCTATTCCTGAAATATTTTTAGGATAACCAACTCTACAAGGAAGATTAAATTCTTTTTTTGCTAAATCAACTATTCCAGGTAATTTTGCTCCTCCTCCAACTAAAACAATTCCACCGGGCAACAATCCTTGCTTAGAGACTTTTTTGATTTCTTTATCTATTAAATCAAATATTTCACAAACCCTAGCATCAATTATTTTATTTAATTCTTTTTCAGAAAAACAAAGACTATTTTTATTCTTTACTTTCTTAGATTTTTCTATTTGTATTTTTTCTCCTGAAAAAGAATCTAAATCTATTTCTAATTTTTTAATTCCTGTTTTACTGCATGATCCATAATCTCTTTTTATTTTTTCAGCTATCTCAATTTCTGTTTTAAAACCAATTGCAATGTCATTGGTAATATTTGCTGCTCCTACTGGAAAAACAGCTAAGTTTAAAAGTCTTCCATCCTCAAAAACTGCGACAGAAGAAGTTCCTGCTCCAATAGAAACTAAAGCTACTCCTAATTCCTTTTGAGCAGAAGTTAAAATTGAGTTAATGTCAGCTAAAATTGCTGGAACGATGCTTACTTCTGAATCAATACCACTCTCAGCAATTGCTTCTATAATATTTTCTGTATCAGCTACAAACCCTGATAAAAGAAATGCTTCTAACTCTAATCTTGTTCCTTTTAATTTCAAAGGATCTTTAATTTCTCTTTCTCCATCTAAAATCCACTCTTTAGCAAAAGTTTTTAAAACTTCTTTATTGGTTGATTGAAGATTGGTTGCATTAGCTCCTTGATGAGCTCTTTCAATGTCTTCTTGAGAAACCTTGCCATCTGCTCTTCCCACAGAAACAAGGCCCCTGCTACTAGTTAGTTCTAATTTGTTTCCATTAAGACTAACATAAAACTCTCTTGGCCTTGGAATTCTTTCTTCGCTTAATTGAGTGAAAACCTCTGCTATTTTCTTTGCTGTTTCTTCTGGAGTTTTAATTCTTCCTTTTTGTACACCAGCCGAATCAATTGTCTTTAAAGACAATACTTCTGTAATTTTTCCTGTTTCCGTATCTTTTTTTGCTACAAGAACCTTAATCACGCTTGTCCCAATATCTATTCCTGCAACGGTTTGTATTCTTGCCATAATTATTTGCTTAAATACTTATTTTGTTTTTGAAACATTTCTTCTGCTTCTTTATTTTTAACATGGTCCATACCTTTCAAATGAAGTATACCATGAATCAAAACTTTTGATAATTCCTTTTTAAAGGGAACTCCAGCTTCTTCTGCGTTTCTTCTAACCATTTCTAAACAAATTACTATTTGAGGCAGAGTATCATTAATCGTACCAAAAGACAAAACATCTGTTGCTTTATCCTTTTTTCTATATCTCTTATTTAAAGATTTGATTTCTTTTTCTTTAACAAAAGCAACTTCAATGTCTTTTTTAATACCCTCCCCCTTAAGAACTTTTTTAGCAACAGATTCTAACAACTTCTTATCAACTTTAAAATCCTTGTCTAGGTTTACTATATCAATCATTATATCTATTTTACTAGATTGAGAAAATTAAATCAAGTATAAAAGAAAAACAGGATATCCCTGCTTTAACTTAATAATTCTTTTACTATTTTGGCTACCAGATTACCATCTGCTTTTCCCTTTGTTTGAGGCGCAACCTCTTTCATTATTAATCCAATGTCTTTGATTGTACTTGCTCCTGTTTTTGCCTTTGCATCCTCAACAATTTTTCTAATTTCATCTTCGGTTAGCTCTTTTGGTAAATATTTTTTAAGAATTTCTAATTCTTTTGTTTCTTGCTCAACCAAATCATTTCTTCCTCCCGCCTTAAAAGATTCAATGCTATCTCTTCTCTTTTTAACTTCAGAAGCAACAACCTCAATTATTTCTTCTTTAGTTAAAATGCTTTTCTCGTCTAATTCTTTGTCGCTTATTCCTTGATTATCATTAGCGATTTTCAATCTTTTATCCTTTTCCTTATTAATAATAGAAGAAATAAGCATTCTTAAAACAGAAACACCTGTTTCGTTTTTATCTTTTTGAAAGGAAATTAAATCCTTTTTAATTTCTTCTAACATAATATTAGATTTTCCCTAATTTTTTTAATTTCTCAAACTTCTTGGTTTTTCCTATCTTTACCAAAGCAGCTCTTTTCTTCAAGTTATCGCTTTTGTCTCTTTCCTGAAACCTTCTTTTTCTGGCCTCAGTTAAAACACCGCTCTTTTGAACAGCTTTAGTAAAACGATAAACTAAAGATTGGGAAGTTTCTTTTTGTTGTTTTTGAATCTTCATATTTATTATCTTAATCTTGTTTTAACTTCTTTAACCATATCTTTTATGGCAACTTCTGATTGTTTGCCTGTTTCCATGTCTCTGATTATAACCATGTCTTTTAATGCTTCTTTCTGACCAACGATTATAACCGTATTAATATTAAGTTTGTTTGCCCTGCTTAATTGAGCCTTAAGAGAATCTCTACTAAATGATTCTGTTGCTTTTATGCCTGCTTTTCTTAATTCTTCAAAAATAACTAATCCTTTCTTTTTAGCTAATGGTCCTATTTGAGAAATAAAAACCTTTGGCGGAGAAGCGTAAACTCCTTCTGCTTTTCTATTTCTCATTACAGTTACAATTCTCTCTATTCCTGCAGCAAATCCACAAGCAGGAATATTAGCTTTTCCTAAAACCTTTGACAAGATATCATATCTTCCGCCTCCTGCCAAGACCCCCTCTCCTTCTTCTTCGTTTATTGGGGCCTCTATCTCAAAAACAGTTCTAGTATAATAATCTAATCCTCTTACTAAAAATGGATCTAAAGTAAAGGGTATTTTTAATTCTTCTAAATACTCCAACACTCCTTTTAAATGATTTTTACAATCATCACATAAATAATCAACGATTTGAGGAGCTTCGTTTAAAAGTTCTCTACATTTTTCATTTTTACAATCAAGAACCCTTAAAGGATTTGTTTTTGTTCTTCTTAAACAATCCCTGCAAAAACCATTCTTTTTAGATTTTAAAAATTTGACCAATGCTTTCTTATACTCCCCCCTACAATTTTCATCTCCAATTGAATTAATCCTTACCAGAGTATTGTTAATTCCCAAATCATTTAAAATATTGTAAGCAATAACAATTGTTTGAGCATCAACAATAGATTCTTTATCTCCCAAGACTTCGCACCCAAATTGCCAAAATTGTCTATATCTTCCTGCTTGAGGTCTTTCATGTCTAAAAAATGGTCCGTGATACCATAATTTTACTGGCTGAGGATATGTATTAAAACCGTGCTCTAAATAAGCGCGCATAATTGGTGCTGTTCCTTCTGGACGCAAAGCTAGAGCATCTTTTCCTTCTCTTGTTCTTAAAATATACATTTCTTTTTCTACAATATCAGTATTAATTCCAACACTTCTATTAAATAATTCTGCACTTTCTAAAATCGGGGTATCTATTTTTTCAAAACCATAAAAATCAAAAGCTTTTTCTATTGTTCTGTATATTTTCTGAAAATATATTTGGTCTTGAGGCAAAATATCATGCATCCCTGTTGGAGTCTGGTATTTAATTTTGGCCATAATTATTTTTAAAGTTTGTTAATATGCTAGAAAGAAAGTCAAAAGCTGAAAGCTTGATAAAAACTTTCCCAACAATGTTTTCTCTGGGCACTGGACCCCAAATTCTTGAATCAGAGGAATAATTTCTATTATCCCCCATAACAAAATATTCATTTGCACCAAGCTCTATTGAAAAATTATTATTTCTGTCCCAATTCTGCTTTGTTTCTTCTGGCAAATAAGGCTCATCTAATTCAAATGTCTCATTGTTTGAAGTAATAAAAACTTCACTATCTTTAATTTCTACTTTTTCTCCAGGAAGTCCGATTATTCTTTTAATGTATTTATATGAAGGGTCTCTAGGATACTTAAAAACTATAACTTCTTGCCTTTCTGGTTCTCTTAATTTATATGATAGTTCGTCAATAATTAAATAATCAGCATCATGAAAATTAGGGTCCATTGAGGCCCCACTTACAACAAAAGGTTGAAATAGTAATACTCTAATAGGTATTACAATGGCCAAGGCCAATAAAAAAAGCTTTGTCCATTCAAAAATAAAACTGACTATTCCTTTATTTTCCATAGACAAATAATACACTAAAACCTATTTTTAGGCAAGTATAAAAAAATCAGCTTTTTGAGCTGATTATATCTTTTATTACTTTTTCTCCTGGCAAAGTAGTACTGTTGGGATAAATTTTTCTTCCTGGATAAATAATTGTCTTGATTCCTATCTTGGAGTTGTCTCCAATTATTGTTCCAAATTTACGCCTCTTGGTATCAACCATTTTACCATTAACCAAGGTGTGTATTGTTTTGTTATCATGTCTTAGATTGGCAACAATTGTTCCTGCCCCCAAATTACAGTTAGAACCAATAATCGAATCGCCGACATAAGAGAGGTGAGGAACATTGGTGTTATCACCAATAATGGTATTTTTGATTTCTACTGCTTGGCCAATTTTAGAATTATCTCCAATTATTGTAAAAGGACGAATATATGAATTAGGACCAATCACACAATCTTTGCCAATAAATACTGGTCCCTCAATATATGTTCCACTTTTAATAACTGTTCCTTTTCCAACAATTATTTTCCCTTTAATAAAGACATTTCTTTCTTTATCAATTTTAGAAGTTTTCTTTTTCTGGTCAAATAAAAACTCCAAAATATTGAATATGTCCCAGGGATAAGACATTGGAAACCAATTATTCGCCCTAATTGCATAAAGATTATTTTCTTTAATAAAAAATTTGATGTAATCAGTAAATTCATACTCTCCTCTTTCTGACTTACGTATTTTTCTATTTAAAATGGTTTTGGGTAAAAAATATAATCCAGTATTGACCAAATTAGAAATTGGATCTTTTGGTTTTTCAATAATATTTTTAACAAAACCATTTTCTTCTACAATAACTCCGAATTCAGAAGGATTGTCGTGTTCCTTTACCAAAATACAAGGAAAATTATTTATTGCTCTTTTAATATCTCCCCTGAAGTAAAAATCATCTCCATTTAAAAGAAGAAAATTATCTTCGATTAATTTCTTTGTTAGTTTTACTCCTCCTCCTGTTCCATTAAGGTCTTTCTGGAAAACATATTTTATTTTTATTCCCTCAAATTCATTTCCTATTGTTTCTTGTATTAATTCTTTTTTATAACTAACAATAATCAAAGCTTCGTCAACCAAGCCTTTGAGCTGGTTTAAATTATGTTCCAAAATTGATTGTCCAAAAACAGAGAACAATGGTTTTGGCTTAGTCAAAGAAAGTGGTTCAAATCTTGTCCCTTTTCCTGCTGCTAAGATAATCGCCTGCATACTTGTCTCCTTTAATTTACAAAGAACTTCCACTTTTGTGGTAAAGATACAATAGAATGATAGTTATTTTTTGTCAATATTAAAAAATATAGGTTTTTACCTATATTATAATTTAGAAAGAGAAATCATTTTAAGATTGCTATTGTCACGAGTATTCTCGTAAACATATTGCCAATCCTCTTTTGTTCTAACAAGATTGAGCATGTTTTCAATAATAATTGATTCTTCCTTGCTGTCTTTTTCAAAAAGACAATGATCAATTAAAGTAAATTCTTGAATTGTTTTTGCACTTTCAATGGCCTTTTTAATTAAACTGCTTCTTGTTTCTACATAATATTTATAATCCTCGGGGCTCCTTTTTCCAAAATTTTCTATGTGATAAGTAGAAACAACACAAAGAATTACTAGTCTATCTGTTGTATTAGCAAGCTTCTTCATTTCTTCAAAAGAAATCTTGCTTAATTTTCCATCTATTCTTGCATATTTATGAATATATACCCATTCTTCAAAACTTTCAGGTATTTTTAATATCCTTATTAAAGCAATTCGTCTAATTTTTTCAAATCTCTTAGGAAGATTGTAAATTTTAATTAGATCACCAAGATTAACAGCAATTCTTTGAAGGTTTTCGCAAGCCTTCAATTCTTGCCTACTGTTGGGCTTAGAATTAAGAAGAATCTTGACCCAATCATTAAGGCCTTTATTTTCAACACTCAATACTCTTTTTGCTTTTTCAATGAACATCTAATATCATTCTCCTTCTTAAGCAAAAACACAATAATATTTTTAATCTAATTTGTCAAATAAAAATAGGTCATTATATAGACCTATATCTCTTTTCTTGCCATTTCATTTAAAACAGCAAGACCGGTTAAAAGCATTAATTGCTGAGCAGGACCATCAATGTTATGGCAAGAAAATCTAAATCCTTCATTTTCTCTTGAATAATAATGTTCTGGATTTATACCGCAAGCATCTCCAGGGCAATTAATAATTAGCCATGCATCCTTGTTCACGTAAGCATCAAATCCATAATAATCATTTCTTTTGTACATGCGGGTATAGACTTCTTTCATTGCTTTAATAACGCTGGGAAAAACTCTTCCATCCTTAAAAGAATTAAGCCAATAGCAAAATTCTTTTCCATAAGAACCGCTTATTGAAAATTTTCTTAAAGCATCAATCTTAAAAGTAAGTAATTGGTTTTTATCTGTATTGTAATTTTTTTCTGTATCTTCAAAAAGCATGGTCAATACCTGCAAACTACAAGAAATTGCAAGTATTGGCTTAAAATCATAAATAATTTCCAGTTTATTTCCATCACAGAAAGAACATTTCATTTCGAGCTCTTTATTGTATCCTGTTCCTTTGCAATATGCACAAACATTTTCCCCAGATTTTCTAATCGGAACAATTTCAACAAAATAATCAACAAAACCGTTTTTTGTTTTTCCTTTTTTTATAGCATTATCAAAACCAAAATATTCTGAGTCTAGAAAAGAAAAGGTTTCAAAACCGTATTCTCTATACATTAAAAGATTAACTATACTCTCTATTGCTTTATTTTTAAGATTATCGTCAATCCAATCTTTGTTTATGCTTATAACAATGCAAGGAATTTCTCCTGGCCTATACGAAATATCGTAAACGCAAGGAATAATTTCTTTTTCTACAAAGTAACTCAACATTTCAATCCCTCTTTACTTTTAAAAGACCAGATGCCTTCATGGCAAGAATAATATTACATAAACAAAATCAATTGTAAATATACCATTGACATTTAAAACAAAAATCATTATAAGAAATTAGCTCCTTGTTAACTTAATCGGAGCAGGAAATCCCGAAAATGACTCCACTTCTATGGTTCTTTCTGTGGCTCCTTGTAGCCATACCCTCTGTTAAAATAGCGATTCGCGCTATTAGCAGACAGCATGTGGGGATGGGTCTTGGAATCATAAGATTCATCCTTGGTATAGTTATAGGAATACTCCTTATCCTGACCAGCACTCCTGATTACCTAATGTGGTGGTGCTTGTTCCCGTGGCTCATTGGGTGGACGCTGTATGAATTGATTTCTGGCAAAGAAGATGATTCTTTTCCGTTTATTGGAACATTCATAGTTGTTCTTGTTATCTTTCTTGTTGCTATTGGGATCACTGCGTTTTACTCTGGTAACAACAATGCAATCTACTTCGATAGTTTCATTGTTAAAGAAGACGGATTCCCAATTCAAAACGAGATTCCAGATAACATGCTAAGACTTTCCACTCAGGAACTAGCTGAATCAATTACTTCACAGCACATGGGAGAGTTCGGAAGCGCAGTTAAAGTAATCAACTCCCACTTGGGACTAATTGATGGGAGACTCTATTGGCTGTCAACAACTGCCAAAGAAGAACAATGGCACACAACGTTTGAAACTTCTGGTATACTTGCTGTTGATGCAAATGACCCAGACAAACCAATTAAAGTCATTAAAGAAAACTTTGATGTTGCTCAAGGTTTAGACTTTAATCCCATAATCGGTGCTTGGGGTAGTGCTCCTATCAAAGGATATTTCGGAATCGATACTGCACTTTCGTATGGAGATGCTTATCCAGTACTTAATCCAGAAACAAACACATGGACCACAGTTCTAACAACTTTCAAGAAAGATATATTCTTTGTTCGAAAGTATACTGGGCTCTATGAACTAAATAAGGAAGGTGATGTTATACAAAAATATGACAACACCAATATTCCAAAATGGATTATTGAGCCTTACGATGAAAACAATTTCCTTGAAAAAGGAATTGCTGACTGGGGAGCTCATAAGCGAGGGACTGGATTTGATCTTTGGGCAGGAGGATTCTTGTGGATTCCACCAAGCAATGACAGATTGGCGATTACAGAAGACACTAGATACATATATGATCCTGACTCAAACCAAATAGTAGCCATGGTTATGGTTCATCCCATAAGAGAAAAGGGCGAATTGTCTTTGGCTGGCGCTTTCAAAGTCACTCCTCAAGGAATATTCTATTACGATTTAAAATCGTATGACCTTATGAGTGGCATTGCTGCAAGCAGTGTTGTTAAAAGCAAAATTACTGCCAGAGCAAGTTCAGATTACTTTACAAGAATGGAACTTCTCTATCCTCTAAAAGTTGGCAATGAAACAAAATATGCTTGGTTCGTGCCAATTTACTACACTAATCCGAACAGCAATGTTATTGGATTAGCTGGATTAGGAATAGTAGATGCTCAATCTGCTGATAAAGTAATCATTGAATACACTGGAGAAGGAGTAACTGGAGAAACGCTAATCAGAAAAGCAAAAGAAAGCTTCCGCAATCTTTACGGACAAGGAAAAGGAGTTGTCTTAGATTCTGATACAATCAAAGGCACAATTCTTTCTAAAACACCTCCTTACGTCAAAGATTGCAACAGCAAGCAATGGCTTTTAATCAAAACTTCTTCTGGAAATGAAGAATTCTTGATTGATAGTGCAATTCTTGATGACAAAACACTCCTCAAGGCTAACAAGCTTCAAGTAGGAGAAACAATTGAGTTTAAGGCAGATAATTACAATATTATTGGCCTTAAATAATGACTGAAATGACTGAGAATTCAGTCATTTTTTTATTTAAACTAAATTATAGAATTCATTTTTTATGCTTTACATTAATAATAAAAAATGTTAATAGAAAAATAGCCCTTTGATTTTTTAGGGGCGATGCATAGACACAGAGGGAATATGACGAAAAAGTTCGCAAGGAAACTTGCAGCACTTATAGTCGTAGCTCTTGCAGTACTACTTGTCGCCTTAGCATTACCTTGTGGTAATTGCCAGACCAGCCCAGTCGCAAATAGTGGGATGATCTTAAACAATGCCCAAGACAAAAAGAAACAAGGCGATAATGGTCTTGAGTACCCCCCGAAAATTATTGAAGACTACCAACTGGGTACTGGACCGCCTTTCGCAATTGATTGCGACGATTCGTATTGCCAGAAGAACGTTATACACACCTGCTGCTCAACCCCAGCTAGCGCCACCACAATGACATTAACTATTCACCCTGCGCTATCGGGAATGACTTTAGCTCCTGGACCCCCCAATTAAGGAGCATCCACATCCAATGGAGTACAGCAGAAAAATAAAGAGAGGACAAATTGTCCTCTCTAATTATTTTATTTTTAATAAATTAAACCCAGTTTTCTTTTAAATTTTTAATTAATAATTCTTGTAATTCTTTTTTCCATATTAATTGAACCTCATTACTTTTAGCAAGTTGAACAGCTTCTCTTGTATAATTAGATGTTCCCACAACTATCACTCTATTACAATCGTAATATTTTTTTGCTGCTACCGCTTGTTGGATAGCATTATTTCCTATTGAGCTATTATTATAACACTTAGCTTGCACTAAAATTCTTTGATTGTCTTTATTTAAAATTAAATCTCCTCCTTGATCTCCTTTTCCACCCACATGTTTAACTATGTAGCCCATAACTTCAAATAATTTGATTAACAAAATTTCAAATTCTTCTCCGGTCAATAAAGCAAGTTGATGTTTTTTGTCTTCGAAGCCATTTCTAATTAATGCTTCTTCTTTAACATTAATGTAGTGTTTTAATATTTCTCTAAAAATACCTGGTTCTTTAATGTTTAAGCCTTTTTCTTTTAAGGTTTTAATAAAAATTTTCATTTTATTATAATCAAATGCATAATCCATATATTTCCAAACATATTTTCCTTTTTCTTTTCCATACCTATTAATAAAATCATTAATTTCATCTTTTAAGTTTAATCCATTTATTTTTTTAATCAAATTCTCAATTTTTTCTTTTTTTATTTTTTTAAAATAAAATGGAATTAAAAATATTCCAATAATAATAAAAAGTCCAAATAAAAATGCTATATAGAAAATAATTTTATTTGTAAAATACAAATATACTAGATATAAAATATAAGGCCACGATAAAACAGAAAGCGTGTCCAAAACTATATCGTAAATTGTTTCTTTATTTTTAGGCATAAATTATTATTTATCTTTCCCACAACATTTCTTATACTTCTTCCCACTTCCACAAGGGCATGGATCATTCCTTCCTATTTCTTTTACTCCTTCTACTACTGTTTGTCTTTTCTCTTCTGGCTTAGAGTTAATATTAATTCCTGCTCTCATTATACTATTAACTAGTATTTTTTCATAATTGTCTAATAATTCTTTAAACATGATATGGCTTTCTTTTTTGTATTCAACTAAAGGATCTTTTTGGCCATAAGCTCTTAATCTAACTGATTCTCTTAAGCTTTCCATGTTTTCTAAATGTTCAATCCACAGCATGTCTAAAGATCTTAATGAAGCAACTAATTCGATTTGTCTCATATTGTCTTCACCCACTTCTTTCTCTTTTTTTTCATAATCTTCAATACTAAATTCTGTTTTAGAAAGTAAAGGAATGATTATTTCTTTTAATTCTTTTTTCTCTCCTTTTTCAAGCAATTCTTTTCTTTTCTTATATATCACATCCCTATGCTTGCTTAGCACATCATCATATTCTAATACATATTTCCTAGAATCAAAATTAGCTCCTTCAATTTTTGATTGGGCTGATTCAATACTTTTAGAAATAATGGGGTTTTCAATTAATGCATCATCAGGCAAATTAAATCTTTCCATTAATCCTTTAATTCTGTCTCCTCCAAAAATTCTAATAACATCATCTTCTAAAGACACAAAGAACTGGGTTGTTCCAGGGTCTCCTTGTCTGCCAGCTCTTCCTCTTAATTGATTATCAATTCTTCTTGCCTCGTGTCTTTCTGTACCAATTACATAAAGTCCTCCCAATTCAATAACTTTTTTCTTTTGCTCTTCTGTGCAAGGATTGCCCCCTAAAGAAATATCAACTCCTCTGCCTGCCATATTTGTAGCAACAGTCACTGCTTTAAATGCACCTGCTTGAGCAATAATTTCTCCTTCTTTCTCGTGATTCTTTGCATTTAATACTTCATGAGGAATTCCTTCTCTAGAAAGTAGTGCACTTAAGTATTCGTTTTTTTGAATAGAAGTCGTACCAATTAATACTGGTTGACCTGTTTCATGTCTTTTCTTGACCTCTTCTGCCACTGCTTTAAACTTTGAACTTTCTGTTTTGTACACTTTGTCAGAAAGATCTTTTCTAATCATCGGATTATTAGTTGGTATGACAACAACGTCAAGACTATAAACTTTATCAAACTCTTCAGCCGATGTTTCTGCAGTACCGGTCATTCCAGCTAATTTATTAAACATTCTGAAATAGTTTTGAAAAGTAATTGACGCCATGGTTATTGATTCTGGATTAACTTTAACTCCTTCTTTTGCTTCGATTGCTTGATGAAGTCCTCCAGACCAACGCCTGCCTGGCATTAATCTACCAGTAAAAGCATCTACTATTACTATCTCTCCGTTTCTAACTACATAGTCTTTATCTAAATGAAATAATATTTCTGCTTTTAGTGCTTGCTCTAAATGATGTAAATACTTAATTCCTTTTTGATTATATATATCCCCAACTCCAAGTATATTTTCTATTCTATTAATTCCTTCTTCGGTTAAGGTAACTGCTCTCATTTTTTCATCTATTTCATAATCAGTCTCCTTGTTTAATCTGGGAATTATTTTAGCAAACTCTTGATACCATTTAGAGCTTTCTGTATCAGGAGAAGAAACAATTAAAGGAGTTCTTGCTTCATCAATCAATATTGAATCAACTTCATCGACTATTGCATAATGATAGCCTCTTTGTACTGCTTGAGAAGAAGAATATGCCATGTTATCTCTTAAATAATCAAAACCAAATTCATTATTTGTTCCATAAGTAATATCAGCTAGATAAGCTTCTCTTCTTGTACATGGTCTTAAATAATTCTCAACAATTTTAAATCCTCCTAATTTATCTCTATCTTCATCATTTTCTTTAAATTCAGGATCGTAAATAAAAGACTGTTCGTGATTTATAACAGAAACACTTAAACCAAGTGCATTATAGATTTGGCCCATCCAAACAGCATCTCTTCTTGAAAGATAATCATTAACAGTTACAACATGACAGCCCTTACCTTCAAGCGCATTTAAATAAGCAGCAAGAGTTGCAGTTAATGTTTTTCCTTCTCCTGTTTTCATTTCAGCAATTTTTCCTTGATGTAAAACAATTCCACCAATTAACTGAACATCAAAATGTCTTTGATTTAAATTTCTTTTTGCTGCTTCTCTTACTAATGCAAAAGCATATGGTAAAACATCTTCACCATCTTTTATTTTTTCCTTTAGCTCGTTAGTTTTTAATTTTAATTCTTCGGAACTTAATTTAGATATTTCTTCTTCTAGAAAATTAATCTTATCAATAATCGGTTTTAAACTTTTAATATATCTTTGATTAGCGTCTCCGAAAAAACTACTGACAATTGACATGATAATTTATTTAATCTTTCTTCTGGCAATAAAAGCGTCTTTCCTTTTTCTTAACTGTCTTTCTAAATCTTCTACTGATTCAATAATTGCACTGCGGATATTATCCTTTTTAGAAACTGATCTAAATAATTTTCCGCCCAATTGAATTTGTATCTCTGATTTATATATATCACCCTTTTGATGATGTTTTGTTGTAAGGCCAACATCAATTTCAATAATCAAGTCTGGTATATCAGGTAAAAGCTTACCCAATGAAGAACTTACTTTCTTTTCTAAGAACGAATGAAGCCCAGTATTAAGCTTTAAATTTGTTTCTTTTATCCTTATTTGCATATTAATATATTATCATAAAAACAACCCTTTGGAAAGGGTTGTTTTAGTAAACTATTTTTTCTTCTTTTTAGCAGCTTTTCTCTTTGCTGGTTTCTTTGCAACTTTCTTTTTTGCAACTTTTTTCTTTGCAACTTTCTTTTTTGCTGCTTTCTTTTTTGTAGCCATTTTTTTGTGCGAGATTATTTTTGATAACTCGACCTTTTTCATTCATTATTAAAATTTTTTAAAGAAAAAATATTTTCTTAATTCATTTTCCCTCAAAAAAATTTATTTGTCAATAGTTTGACGAGAAAAAAATTGAATTTCTTCCTCAAGATCGATCAAAAATTTATTTTTTACTTCTTTTTTTATCAAATTAATTAACTTTAAAATATTTTCTGCTTTTGCATTTTTCAAATTGATAATAAAATTTGCATGATTAGAAGAAATTTCTGCGTCACCAATTCTAAATCCTTTAAGTTTGCATTCGTCTATTAACATTCCAACAGGAATATATCCAACTTTCTCATAAATTTCTTTAAACTGAGGAAATTTTTTAAAATCAAAATCTCCATAATAGTTTTTGAAAATAGAGCCAAGAGAAAATCCTTTAGGATAATTTTTTCTTTTTTCAAAATTACTTTTAATTTTATTAGAAGAATCCCCTTTCATTAAATTTAATTTAGCAGAAAGAATAATTAGTTTTGGATTATTCTTAAAAATACTTGTCCTGTATCCAAATTGACAATCTTTTTTACTGAACTCCTTGATTCCTTTTCCAATTTCTAAAACTTCTACTGATTCAATTGAGTCGGAAATTGATTCGTTAAAAGCTCCTGCATTTCCATTAATTGCTCCTCCCAAAGTTCCAGGAATTCCAATTCCCCATTCAAGACCTACAAAACTTTTTAATTTAGCAACTAAAAAAGAAAGAAGAACAGATCCTTCTACATAAATTAATCCTGAGCATCCTTTGTCTTCTACTAATATTTCTGGTTTACTTGTCTTAAAAACAATAGTTAAGCCATTAAAATATTCTTCATCTATAAAAGTATTGCTTCCTCCTCCTAATATTCGAAAAGGCATGTCAATTTCATCAATCAATTTTACTAAATCATCTTTTTTTTCAATTACAGCAAAATATTTAGTGTTTCCTCCGACTCTAAACGTAGAATAATCCCTTAGTGATATATTTTCTTTAAGTTTCATAATATAAATATAGCATATAATAAAAAAAGGGGCTAACCCCTTATAATTGTTTCAACAAGCTTAACTGTTAACGGTACTTCAAAGATATTAACGTCTATAGGGAAAAGCTCATGAGGAAGAGTAGTGTTAACTGCAATCTTCCTGACTTTGGTCTTTGTTTTAAAGACAAAGTCTTCGGGCATATCAGCAATAAATATAATCTCCTCATAATCCCCATATCTTTCTATTTTTTGGATGTGTTCTTCTTTTGATCCATCCTCTCTTCCGTAAGAGAAGTAAATCTGTGCTCCAAGGTTGTTTTCCTCTATCCACGCATCAATAGAAGCACAAGAAGCTTTAGAGGAAATAAATATTTCGCAATCCTTTTCATACAATCTTTCGATTGCTTTAACAGAACCAGGCATTGCAACTACTTTTCTCTCTAGATCACTGAAACTAGCAATAGTTCCCATGAAATCAAGAATAACAGCCATCTCGTTCATAATGAACCTTTACAAGTATGCAATAAAATTAAAAATTAGTCAAGGCTATCAATCTTTTCTTTCAATCCTTGATAATTAGGATATATTTCTAGGGCTTTAATGTATTCTTCTTTGGCCTCATCTATTTTCTTGTTTTCTTCATAGATTCTTCCTTTAGCAATATATACTAAATAATTTTTAGGAGACAACTCAAGAGCTTTATTAAACGCCTCGATTGCCTTATCAGTATTATCATTTACCAAATAACTAGTATTTTCATAAATTAATCCTAAGTTCTGCCAAGCAAGATAATTATATTTATCTATAACTGTTGCTCTTTCTGCAGTTGCTTCTGCTTGAGACGCAAAAGCTTTCATGTTTTTCTCATTTTCTTCTTTTTGCTCTTTAACATCTTCGCTTAAATCCCAATTATTATCAAAAATATCAGCTGATTTGATTAAATATAATTGAGACAAACCAATATAATAATCTGTTGACTGAAAACACCTAGAAGCGCTTTCTGTTTTATTTATTGCTTTATCTAAATCATCTAATGAAGCTTCTTTGAATAATTTTTCTGACCAGAGAAAAGAAAAATAAATTGAAGACATTATGAAAAATACTATAAATGCCACTAATAATGACTTAAAAGAAATTATTTTTTCTTTTTTATTGAAAGCTTCATAAATTCCAAGGAAAACAAATAATAAAAACATTAAAATTATTTCAATTCTAAAAACAATTAAAATAGAAAAAAGCACAAAAGTAGTAATAAAAACAATATCTTCTGTCTCTGAATTTTTTTCTAAAAAAGATTTAATTCCATTAAAAATAAAAGCAACAAAAACTGAAACAAATATTACGAGCCCTAAAAATCCTATATCAGATAAAATTGTTAATAGTCCTGAGGCCCCTTGGTCAACATTAATAGGAATAAATAACCTAGCATATTCATAATTAAATGTTCCTGGTCCAGACCCCAAAACAAAGCTTTTTACATCTTGAAAAATTGAATTAAAAGCAATCAGCGAACTCTCACCCATTGATATAGAAGGATTAAAAATAATTGAATTGTTGATAAATTTAGGAGTTAAAAATAAAATAAAGAATATCAAAAAACAAATTAAAGAAAACAAAACTTTTCTTTTTGCGAAAGAAAAATCATTCTCTTTTGTTTTTTTCCAAAATATAAAAAACGCAAACAAAGACACAACAAACCAAGCTATCTTGTATCCAATGACTAACAGCGCACAAAAATAAGTAAAAGAAAATATAGAATAAATAATTATCTCAAACTTTCTTTGTCTTGAAAAAATACAATATAAAGATATTCCCAACGTAACTCCGATCAATAACGATAATGGCTCTATCATTCCATAAAATTTTTGAGCAACGGCTCCAGAGACAATAATAACAGAAATAATAACCAAGCTGAAACAAAGTAGTCCTATAAATAAAAGAATATCCTCTTTTTTCTTTAAAATATTCCTTGAGAAAACAAATGCTAAAAATATAGAAAATAAAAAGAAAAATGAATCAACTCCCTCAAACAAGCTAATTAATAAATTTTTAGAAAATAAGCTTGATAAAAATAATACGAATAAAAATACAATTAAAATATTTTTAGGAATTGAATATTCTTTTGTTTTATAAGATTCTACTAATTGCAAAGTGAATATTAATAAAACAAAAATTGCTAAACACGTTTTAGCTATTAACAAATTGGTAGTTAAAAAACAAAAAGGAAACAAAAATCCAAAACCTAAAAAAACATATTTTGATAATTCATTAAAATTCATCATAAAATAATTATACTATGTTTTTTAAAAATAAAAAAGAGAGGATCTCCTCTCATTTAATTTTAATTTCTGTAACATTATATTCAGCATCACCTACCTTTATACAGGTTTTTGAACAATCTTTGTTTTTATCAATCTCTGCAATTCTTTTCTCTACGTCGCAATTCTGCGGAAAAGCATTGTGCTCAAGGACACAGAAGCCGAGCAATCCACTTTTAATGGGTATTCCTGACACTTCTTTTCCACAAATAACTTCTCCAAAAACATTGGTTCCAATCCTTGGACAGTTAATTTCAATAATCGGCAATTTCTTATCTATTACACAAGCAGGAAGCACTGGTCCACAACTAGCTCCAAAAGAATTTCCAAAAAATGACCTAACTGCTTTTTCTGGGCTGTCAGCTTCAATGTAAAGATTAGAAACAATTATAGTGCTTGGCATTTTCTTAAGATCTTCAATATTTGCCCTTGAAGGACCTTTCTTGTGGTTTACAACCTTGTAACCGATATCATCGATAACAACGAAAAGAGTAGCAGTACCCTTTTTCTCATCGATAATTCTTTCAGCAACTGGAATCCTGTAATACATGAACTTCTCTCCTTTTTCTTTTTTAAAAGAATAATCCTCGAACATGAGGCTAAATTATTATGCATAGATTTGATAAAAAAGTCAAGTTGATATACAATAAAACCATGTTAATAGTAGGACTAGGAAATCCAGGCAAAGAATACGAGCATACGAGACACAATCTCGGCTTCTATTTTATTGATAAAATAAAAGAGGTTTTAGGTTTTCCTAATTTTGAATTAGACAAAAGATGCAACGCATTGATATCAAAAAAAGAGGATATTATTTTAATGAAGCCTCAAACCTTCATGAATAAATCCGGAGAATCAGTAAGAAAAATGTTTAAGCACGACTTAATAGTTATTCACGATGAAGTAGAAATAAACTTAGGAGAAATAAAAATAAGCAAAGGAATAACTTCTCATGGGCACAATGGAGTAGAATCAATAATTAATAATATTAAAACAAAAGATTTTATAAGGATAAGAATAGGAATTAATTCAGAATACTTAAAAGAAGATTTGGAAAAAGAAGTTCTTAAAAAATTCAATAAATACGAAAAAGAATTATTAAAAGAAAAAGAAGAAGAAATATTAAAAAAAATAATCGAAGTAATTGAGAATGAAAAAAATAAATAATTTAGTAATAGTAGAAAGTCCCACAAAAGCCAAAACCATTGGGGCTTTTTTAGGCAATGACTATAAAATACTATCCTCTTACGGACACGTAAGAGATTTACCTAAAAGCACTTTAGGAATAGACACAGAAGATAATTTTAAAATAAAATATGTAATACCAACTAAATCAAGAAAAAATGTTAACCTTCTTAAAAAAGAGGTTGAAAAAGCTGATATGGTATACATTGCAACTGATCCTGATAGAGAGGGAGAAGCAATTGCTTGGCATTTAATTGAAATATTGGGACTGGGAAAAGACAAAGATTATCAAAGAATTACTTTTCATGAAATCACTCCTTTGGCAATCAATGCTGCTCTTAAAAAACCTCACCAGCTAGACATCAATCTAGTTAATGCTCAGCAAGCAAGAAGAGTGTTGGATAGAATTGTAGGATATAAATTGTCTCCTCTTCTATGGAAAAAAATCGCAAGACAGCTTTCTGCTGGGAGAGTTCAATCTGTAGCCTTAAAATTAATTGTTGATAGAGAAAAAGAAATACAAAAATTTATTCCAGAAGAATATTGGACTATTTCAGGATTGTTTGATAACAATAACAAAAAGATAGAAGCAGTCTTGTCTAAAATCAAAGGGAAAAAGGCGATAATAAAAAAACAAAACGAAGCAGAAAAAACATGCGACGAGTTAAAAAACAAAGAATATAAAATATCTAAGCTTGAAAAAAAGACAATTAAAAGAAATCCCTTACCTCCTTTTACAACCTCAACAATGCAACAGGAAGCCTCTAAAAAATTAAGGTTTCCATCTTCTCTAACAATGAGAATTGCTCAGGAACTATACGAAAAAGGACATATCACCTATCACAGGACAGATTCTCTTAATCTTTCTTCTCAATCAATCAATGCAGCTAAAATATTTATTGAAAATCAGTTTGGAAAAGAATACTCAAGTAATGGAAGAAAATTCAAAACAAATAAAAGAGCTCAAGAAGCCCATGAAGCAATCAGGCCAACAGAAATAAATAACACTCCAGACAAATTAAAATTAGATGACAAACAAAAAAAACTATACAATTTAATTTGGACAAGATTTACTGCCTCACAGATGAAAGAAGCTTTATTTAGTTCTGTTAAGCTTGAAATATCTTCTGAAGAAAAAGACTGTTTTGAAACAACAGGACTACAAATGCTTTTTGATGGATTTATAAAAATATACCCCATGAAAATAGAGGAAAAGGAAATCCCTCAATTTAATGAAGAAGACTTAATGAACCTTTTGGAATTAAAGCCATTTCAACATTTTACTAAACCTCCAGCGAGATACAATGAAGCAACTCTAATAAAAGAATTAGAAAATAATGAAATAGGAAGACCATCTACTTACGCTCCTACTATTTTAACAATTCAAAAAAGGAATTATGTTGAAAAAAATAAAGAAAAAAGGTTTGTCCCCACAGAAACAGGTTTTTCAGTAAATGATTTGTTAGCAGAACATTTCCCTGAAATAATTGATATAAAATTCACTGCTAAAATGGAAAAAAATCTAGACGAGATAGCTCAAGAAGGAAAAAACTGGATAGAATTATTAAAAGAATTCTATTTGCCTTTTAATGAAAAATTAGAAAAAAAGCATAAGGAAATTGAAAAAAAACCAACAGAACATAAATTAGCAAACAAAGACTGTCCCAAATGTGGTAAGCCCTTACTTATTAAAAAAAGCAGATTTGGAGAATTTATGGCTTGTTCGGGTTTTCCAGAATGTAGATATACAGAATCTATTGAAAACGAAAAAACAAAAACAGGCATTATCTGTCCTAAATGCGAACAAGGAGAAATAATTGCAAAAAAAACCAAAAAGGGAAAAATCTTTTATGGCTGTTCAAAATGGCCAGACTGTGATTTTGCTTCTTGGTACAAACCAACTGGAGAGAGGTGTCCTAATTGCAACTCTCTTTTGATTGAAAAAGGTAAAAAAATAGTTTGTGAGAATAAAAATTGTGGATATGTCAAAAAGTAAAATAATTATTATTTTATTAATATCAATTATCCTTGTCTTTATACTCTATCCAAAAACAAATCCAGAAATTAAACCAACAAATCAAGAATTAACAGATGAAGAGCTAAAAAGTAAAATAGGGCAGATGATTATTGTTGGCTTTAGAGGAACAGAAGTAAATGAAAACTCTAAAATAGTTAAAGACATTAATGAGTATAATCTTGGAGGAATTATTCTTTTTGACAGAGACGCTATAACTAAAACATTTCCTAGAAACATTATCAATCCCAATCAAACTAAAAAATTAATATCTGATATTAAAAATTTATCGTCTTCTGATATTTTTGTTTCTATTGATGCTGAAGGAGGACTAATCAACCGCCTCAAAGAAGAATACGGGTTTATTAATATTCCTAGCGCTGAAGATATTGGAAAACAAACACCAGAAAAAGCAAAAGAATATGCAACAATACTAGGAAAACAATTAAAAGAATTAGGCTTCAATATTGATTTTGCTCCTATTGTCGATGTTAATACTAATAAAAATAATCCAATAATCGGAGAATTAGGAAGATCTTTCTCTGACGACGAAGAAAAAGTGGCTATTTATGCTTCTAGTTTCATAGAAGGACTAAATGAACAAGGCATTATTACTTCAATCAAACACTTCCCTGGTCATGGTAGTTCGACTACTGATAGTCACTTGGGAATAGTTGACATTACAAATACTTACAATAATAAAGAACTTGTCCCCTATCAAAAGTTGATAGAAAATAATTATTCTCAAATAGTGATGACTGCTCATATCATCAATAAAAACATTGACCCTGATTATCCTGCTACACTATCTCCGTATTTTATTAAAAATATATTAAGAGAAGAGCTGGGGTTCAAAGGAGTGATTGCTTCAGATGATATGCACATGGGTGCAATTGTAGATAATTATGGCTTTGATGAAGCAATAATTAAAGCAATTAATGCAGGGTGCGATATTTTAATAATTTCTAACAATGGAAAAGAATATAATGAGAGCGTAGCAGAAGAAACAGTCGAAATAATATTTAATGCTGTGAAAAATGGAGAACTATCTAGAAACCAAATAATAGAATCTTACGAAAGAATAAAAAAATTAAAACAAGATTTTCAAATAAAATAAAGCACTATTAAGTGCTTTTTGAAATAAAGGGCTCAGTGATTCTTACAATATCCTCTGCATTAAGAGTTATCATGTGTTTGATTAATGGTAAAAATGCTCTATTCTTAATCCAAAAAAAATTGGATACTCCTGAAACTATTTCTAGATCTATCTCGTCAAAAGAGAGATCTTCGTATTCAAGACCAATTTGAATTGCATTTTTAAAAACACCTGTTTTTTCACAATCGAGAAAAGGAAAAATTTCTAGCTTTAATTCTCTTTGAGCTCTTAGTCTTACTGCTTTAATTGACGTTTTTAACGCATAAGAGACTTCATCAGGCCCCTGACAAGAAAAAGCGTCATGATTTACTCCGTAATAAAGACCACTAAAGTCTAAACTAATTGCAATATCTGTTTCTCCTTCCTCTTCAAAAATAAACCACTTTGGGTCAATGTCCAAAAAACCAATAAACTCTTTTGTCTTTTCAACTACGTCCACTTTTTAACCTCCTTAATTTTAAACGAACAATTAAAAATTATTACAAAAAATAAATTATGTCAATTGACAAAACACCATAAAAGTATTATTAATAATTAGAGGCTTTAAAATGAATAAGGACTGCTATGATGCAATAGATTCAGCATTTATTATTATTGCTGGACTAATCGGAATGATTATTCTTTTCTTTTTTTTCATTTTTGATGAAATTGATAGAAGATTTTTTTGGACACATTAAGTGTTCTTTTTTTATTTACAAAATATTAATTATAATGTATAAATTAATTATAATAATTTAAGAATAATAAAATGCATAAATGCAAATCGATTGTTTTTAAGTGTATGGATTTTAGATTAACTAAAGAAACTATTCGTTTTCTTGAAGAAAACAATTTAATTGGAGACGCAGATATTGTTTCTCTTGCAGGTTCAAGCAAATCTCTCGCTGATGGAAAAGACGAAATAAAAAATCTTTTAGTAAAACAAATTAAGGCCTCTAAAGATCTTCATGGCTCAGAACAAGTAATATTAATTCATCATAGTGATTGTGGAGCATATAAATCAACATGTTGTTTTACTTCTTTAGAAGAAGAAAAAAATGTTCAAATAGAAGACATGAAAAAAGCAGAAGCCCTAATAAAAGAAAATTTCCCAGAAATGGAAGTTAAAAAAGTTTGGGCTGAAATGAAAGATAAAGAAGGAAACGAAGTAGATTTTTCTTTTATTGATTAATCTTTGTGTATTATTTTTTTCATCCACTTTTTAACGTCTTCTTCTGTGTCAAAGTCTATAACAAGCTGAATCTTGTCTTTTTTCTTTTCTAGCTTTACCTTATCAAAACTAAATAATTCTTCTAGTTTTTTTTCTAAAAATTCTTTGTTAATAATAGTTTTATCTATATTAGAAACATTATTGCCCTTAGCTTTTCTTTCAACCTCTCTTACAGAATAATTATTCTCTAAAAGATCTAAGAATAACTTTTTTCTTTCTTTTTCATCTTTAACTCCAAGCAAAGCTCTTGCATGACCTTCTGATATTTTTTCTTCTTTTAAGGCGTTTTTAATTTCATCTGATAAAGACAAAATTCTAAATGCGTTTGATACTGCTTCTCTACTCATACCAACTATTTCCGCTATTTCTTTATCTAACAAGCTAAACTCTTTTCTTAATCTTTCAAAAGCCTCTGCTTTATCAACAATATTAAGGTTTTTTCTTTGAATATTTTCAATTAATGCAATCTCTAGCTTCTCTTGATTAGATCTTTCTTTAATAATTACTGGTATTTGTTTCAACCCAGCCTTTCTTGACGCTCTCCATCTTCTTTCTCCGGCAATAATTTGATATTCAGCTATCATTCCTCCTGAACTTGTTCTTTTTTCAATCTTGGTAACTATTATTGGTTGTAATAATCCGTATTTTTTTATTGAATCTGCCAAAGAATTCAATTCTTGCTCATTAAATTCTTTTCTCGGCTGAAATGGATTGGGTTTGATTTTGTCAATCTCAATCCAAAAAACAAACTCTTTTGCTGGTTCTGTATTTTTTCCTGTATTTTGATCCTTTTTAGGAATTAATGATTCTAAACCTTTTCCTACCATGGGTTGTATTATATCAGAAATTAATTATTTGCCAAATTATTTTTTACGCTCTTGATATTATTTCTCTAGCCAACTCTCTAAAAGAGTGAACAGCAGCAGAATTAGGAGCTGATCTTAATATTGTTTTTCCTCCTATTGGAGATTCTGACAAAGCAACTGTTCTTGGAATTACTGTATCAAACACATAACCAGGAAACGTTCTTCTTAAATCTTTTGCAATTTTTTGCGCAACCTTATTTCTTCTGTTATACATTGTTAAAACCGATCCTAAAATCTTGACGTCTTTTTCCAAATTGTTACTAATTAATTTAACATTGAATAAAAGTTGCTCCAATCCTTCCATTGCTAGATATTCGCATTGTACTGGAATTAAAACTTCATCAGCAGCAACAAGAGCATTAATAGTTAGTATTCCTAAACTAGGAGGGCAATCAATTATTACAAAATCATAATTATCCTTAATCTTATCTATCGTTTCTTTTAATTTAAATTCTCTATTTTTTAAATTAATTAATTCGATATTCGCCCCAGCTAAATTATATGAAGTGGGCATAATATCAAAAGCCAAAAAAGGAGTCCTTCTAATAATCTCTCTAGGAGATATTTGACCCAACAAAGCTTCATATAAAGAAACCGATAGTTCCCTTGGTTTTATTCCCAAAGAAAAAGTTGCATTAGCTTGAGGATCAAGATCAACTAACAAAACCTTCTTGCCAAAAGCAGTTAAAAATACTGGCAAATTAACAGCAATAGCTGTCTTGCCTACTCCTCCTTTTTGGTTAGCTATGGCAATTACTCTACTCATTAAGACAATTATACTACTAAAGAAAAAAATTTACAAATGCAATATTTTATGATAAATATACCTTGAGCCGAAGTGGCGGAACTGGCAGACGCGTAGCACTCAAAATGCTATGGGAGCAATCCCGTGAGAGTTCAAGTCTCTCCTTCGGCACATTGACTTATTGTACTCCCCATGTTATCAATCTATTGGTTGATTATAATCAACCGAACATTGACATAAGGTGAAACCATGCTTTGGGCAACAGCTTATCCGGTTGTAAAAGCCGGAAAGGATTCAGTTTGGCAACTGGGCAATGTAAGACAGGCTAACAATTCAACTGATTTGGAGCTCTTTCTTGAAAAACACAACAGAAGCGGAGAATATAAATATGTTGGTATTTATACCGAAAAGGGACTAAAAATTTACTCGGTCCAAAGTGGAGGAGCATTAAAACTTGAGGCAGAATAATCTGCTTTTTTTATTTAATTAAAATCTTTTTCTACTCTTTCCCCTGGTAAAGTATTTTTAAAAGGATATATTTTTCTTCCTGGATAAATTAATGTTCCAATTCCTGTTTTTGAATTATCTCCCATAATTGTTCCAAATTTTCTTTTTCTAGTATCAATTAATTTATTATTAATAGTTGTTTTTATTGTTTGCCCATCATGTCTTAAATTAGCAACAATTGTACCAGCTCCTAAATTGCAATTAGAACCAATAATTGAATCTCCAACATATGATAAGTGCGCAACATTAGTATTATCTCCAATAATACTATTTTTTATTTCCACTCCTTGTCCTATTTTGCAGTTATCTCCAATAATGGTTTTGGGACGAAGATAACAATTTGGACCAATAATACAATTCTTGCCAATATATACAGGCCCTTCAATATATGCACCGCTTTTTAAAATAGTTCCTTCTCCAACGATTATCTTATTTTTAATAAAAACATTTTTTTCTTTATTGATTCTAGCTGATTTGTTTATTTTGCTAAAGAAAAAATCTAAAGCATCAAGAACATTCCAAGGATAAGATGCCGGGAACCAATTATTTCCAATAACTATATTAAGATTATTATCATTAATAAATAATTTTATATAATCCGTAAATTCATATTCTCCTCGTTCTGATTTTTGAATATCTTTATCTAAGATGCTCTTTGGCAAAAAATATAATCCAGTATTAACTAAATTAGAAATTGGATTTTCTGGTTTTTCAATAATGCTTTTAACAAAACCGTTTTCTTCTATGACAACCCCAAAAGAAGAAGGATCTTCATTTTTTTTAACTAAAATACAGGGAAAATTGTTGATTGCTTTTTCAATGTCCTCTCTAAAATAAAAATCGTCCCCATTCAAAAGAATAAACTTTTCCTTAATTAAAGGATAAAAATATTTAACTCCTCCTCCTGTGCCGTTTAATTCTTCTTGAAAAACATAATTTATTTTCATTCCTTCAAATTCTTTCCCTATTGACTCTTCTATTGCTTCTTTTTTGTAATTAACAACAACAATGGCCTCATCAACCAATCCTTTTAATTGTCTTAAATTGTGCTCTAAAATTGATTCTCCAAAAATAGAAAACAGGGGCTTTGGTTTAGTTAAAGATAATGGCTCAAACCTTGTTCCTTTACCTGCTGCTAGAATTACTGCTTGCATAATAGTTCTAATATAATTTTTGATAATTTGTCTGGATCGTGAATAATATCACCCTCTCTTGGAACAATATCTGCTCCAATTAATTTTTCTGACTTAGTTTTACATTTAACCAAATCAATTAATTCTTCGTGTTCTTCTTTGTAATTTTTTATTCTTTGAGAAGAAATTTCTTTATTATTATATATAACATAATCAAGCTGACATTGTAATCTTTTTTCTATTACTTCAACAAAATCTTCAATATAAAAACCATTAGACTCCCCCTTTTTATTCATTAAATTGGGAATGTATATTTTTTTTGCCTTACTGTTTCTTATTGCTTCACAAGCTCCGTTAACTAATAAAACCTGCATTAAAGAAGAATAAATGTCTCCAGGACCGATAATAACAGCATCCGCCATACCAACTCTTTTAACTGTTTGTGGACAAACATTAACTTCTGGTCTCAAAAAAACTTTCTTAATTTTTAGATCTGAGTTGTGTTTAGGTATATCTATATTCGTTTCTCCAACAATCTCTTGCCCGTCTTCTAAAATCGCCACCAAATCTGAATTGTGAATTGTTGAAGGAAGTATTTTATGTTTTCCTAAAAAACTATTTAGTCTTTCAAAAACTTCTTTATATGAACACTTATTTAAGACTAATGCTGTAAAAATAATATTACCCAAAACCTGTCCTTCTAATTCTCCTTCATTAAACCTATAATTTAATAGTTCTTTATCGTCAAAAGAAATTTCTGCTAATTCTATAAAAGCTCTTCTTAAGTCTCCTGGAGAAATAATATCATAATCATCTCTCAATCTTCCTGATGATCCACCAGAATCTAAAACCGCAGAAACAACGCTTAGCTCAACGTCTTTATCTTTCAACCCTCTCAAAACTGCTTTGGGCATCGCATTCCCTCCACCAATACAAACAATTTTTTTTGTTTTTTTTAGAAAAGTTTTTCCAAACATTTTTGTGCATCTATTTCTTTAGTCTCTTTGTTGATTATTTTTTCAAAAGACTCTCTGTGTCCTAAGTAAAGCACCCCTAAAGGTATCTTCCCTTCTCCATTATAGTTCCATTCTTCTATTAATTCTCTTGATTCTTTAATGCTCCTTTCTTTTTCTTCTACCTCGTATATTTTTTCATTATAAAATTTAGTATTGTCATAAAAAGAAACACATGGTTGAAGTATTTCAATAAAACTAAACCCTTCATGATCTATTGCTTTTTTAATCAATGAAGATAGATGATCAATCTTAGATGAATATCCTCTTGCAATAAAAGATGCCTTAGAGTCAAGCATTAATTCTAATGGATTTAATGGCTCTTCTATAACGTTTCCTGGAGCTGATTTTGTTTTTAATCCTTTTGGAGAAACTGCAGTTTGCTGACCAGTTGTTAAGGCAAACAGTCTATTATTGTGCATCAAAACAGTAATATCTGAGTTCTTTTTAGCCAAATGGATTAAATGAGAAATTCCTTCATTTAATGCTCCCCCGTCACCAATAAAAGCAACTACCTTTAAATTCGGGTTGCCTAATTTTATTCCAGAAGCAGTTGAAATAGATCTTCCATGCAAAGAATCAAAACTGTTTATATTTAAATAATCTACTATTTTAGAATTACAACCAACATCAGAAACAAGAACAATATTTTTTTTATCAAAAGACTCTATTGCTTTTTTAAAAGCTGCCAATATTCCAAAATTACCGCATCCAGGGCACCAAGTATTTATTGCTTTTGTTTGCAAATTATCCATACTATATATTTTTTAAATTATCCTCTAATTCTTCTTCGGTAAAAGGTCTGCCATCATATTTTAAAATCTTTTTATCAACCTTAATTCCGTATTGATTTAATAATTGAGATAATTGCCCTAAAGAATTAGACTCAACACATACTATTTTTTTAACACCTTTTAATGATTCTTTTATTTTCTTTTCAGGAAATGGCTCTAACACAATGGGTTGAATCATTTTTAATTTTAATTTTTCACAAATTTTCTTAACCACACCTTTTAATGATCCGAAACAAAAAACTGCGATCTCAGAATTTCCAAAAGTATTAACTGCTTCCATTTCTTCAGCTTCTTTTTTCATTAATTCAAATTTTCTTAATCTTTTTTCCTGCATTTCTTTAATTATGTTTTTATCTTCTGTAGAAATTCCATATTCATCATGTTCATAGCTTGTTGCTTTGACAATTACATCTCCGCCAGGAAAAGCAATAGGCGATATTCCGGTTTTTGTTATTTCATATCTTTTGTATTCTTTTTTACCGTCCCAAACAAAGCCTTCTTCTTTTTCTGCTTTTGATAAGATGTTTTTGTTAAAAGTAAAAGTGCTCTCTGATAAATTTTTATCCATTAAAATAATTGCTGGGGTTTGATATTTAAAAGCTAAATTTATTGCTTTAGCAGTCAATAAAAAAGACTCTTCAGCATCGCCGGGCGCAAAAACAAATCTTATAAAATCACCATGGCCAGCGTTTAGGGTAAATAATAAATCGCTTTGCCCGCTATATGTTGGAACACCGGTTGCTGGTCCTGGTCTTTGGCTATTGATTATAACAAGAGGGGTTTCTGTCATTGCTGCTAAACTAATAGCCTCTGTCATTAAAGCAAATCCTCCCCCAGACGTTCCTATCATTATTCTTTTACCAGAAAAACTTGCTCCAATAGCAGTATTAATAACAGCAATTTCATTTTCTAATTGAACAGTTAAAATATTACAATCTTTTAATCCTCCTAAATAATTTAGAATTCCTGTTGCGGGTGTCATGGGATAAGCCATATACACATCTAAACCAGCCTTAATGGCTCCCAAAGATAATGCTTCGTTGCCAGTTAAAAGAGGCAAGGGGTCCCCGATGTCCTCAATTTTTATTTTTTCTGGAGCACAATCATATGCTTTTTTAGCTATCTCAATATTTTTTTCTATTTCTTTATTAAATTCTTTTTCTAGTATAGGTTTCAAAAATTCAAAATCTACTCCAATAATCTTGACAAGTCCAGCTATTAAAGCAGTGTTAGCCATAATAGGAATCCCTTCTAATTCTTTAACAATAGTTTCAATTGGTAAACCTATGCCTTTTACATTTTTAATCTTATCGGCATTATACAAAACAATTCCATCCTCCATTAAATCATTAGCATGTTCTGAAATTGTTTTTTTGTCTAAAGCTAAAAGAATATCGATTTTCTCTTTTGAACAATTAGATTCTTTTTCAGAAATTCTAATCAAAGAAAAACTATGTCCGCCTTTTATAAGAGACTGGTAATCATCATAAATAAAAACCTTGTAGCCTAAATTGCTAAAAATTTTACCAATAATTAAACCCGCCTTTCTTGAGCCTTGACCAGCGACCCCGCCTATTAGAATTGAGAAGTCCTTATTATTCATTCTAACTTCTATTATATCAGAATATTATTCAACTGTCACACTTTTAGCAAGATTTTTTGGCTTATCAATATCGCAATCCAAAGAATCTGCAAAATAATAGGCAAAAAGGTGAAGAGGAATAACAGAAAGAATTGGTGTTAAAATTTCTAATGTTTTAGGAATATATATTACATCATCAGCTATTTTTTTAATTTCTTTATTGCCCTCTGTTGCAATTGCAATAACCGGGCCTTTTCTAGCTTTTATTTCTTCAATATTAGCAATCATTTTTTCATATACTGAATCTGTCGGACAAATTGCAATAGTAGGACAATTCTCGTCAATTAAAGCTAATGGTCCGTGCTTTAATTCCCCTCCTGCTACCCCTTCGGCATGAACATATGATATTTCTTTTAATTTTAAAGCACCCTCTAAGGCAATGGGATAATTATATTTTCTACCAATAAAGAAAAAATCTTTGTATTTATTGTATTTTTCAGCAATTTTTTTAATCTTTTCTTTTTGATCTAATATTTCTTTTGCTAAAATTGACAATCCTTGTAGCCCTGAAACAATTTCTTTGCCCTCAAACAAAGACATGTTTCTTTGTCGTCCGAGACAAACAGTAATCATGGCTAATGTTGTTAGTTGACCTAAAAAAGCTTTTGTGGAGGCAACCGCAATTTCTGGTCCTGAACGAGTATACACTCCTGCATCAGTTTCCCTGGACTGAGAAGATCCAACCACATTAGTAACTCCTAAGCACATAATTCCTTTTTCTTTCATTTCTCTTAAACTAGCTAAAGTATCAGCTGTCTCTCCCGATTGGGAAACAAAAATAGCTGCAGTATTTTTATTAACAATCGGTTTTCTATATCTGAATTCAGAACCAATATCACTTCTTGATAATATATCTGTATGTTCTTCAAGCATATATTCTCCAACCCTGCAAGCATAATTACCTGTACCGCAACCTATAAGAAACAAATCGTTAATTTCTCTTAATTTATCTTCAACTGACTCTAATCCTCCTAGTTTTACATTTCCTTGATCTGGAATTAATCTGCCTCTTATCGCATCCTCAATAACATTAGGTTCTTCCATTATTTCTTTAAGCATAAAATGCTTATGCCCTCCTTTCTCTGCTTGTTCTAATTCCCATTCAATTGTTTCTGGTTCTTTTTTTAATTCTTTTTCTTCTTTAAAAATAGTTAATCCATCTTTTTTAATAACAGCTACTTCATTGTCCTCTAAAATAATAATCTGTCTGGTTGTGGTTATTATTGCCGAAGGGTCAGAAGCAACTAGAAATTCATCTCCATTAACTCCTATAATTAATGGTGAAGACAATCTGGCTACAACAAGTTTTTCTGGATCTTTTGTTGAAATAGCAGCTAAACCATATGTTCCTCTTATGTCTTTCAAGGCCCTTATCACTGCATTCTCTAAATTATCTTCATAATATTTTTCAATCAAGTGAGCAATCACCTCTGTGTCTGTCTCTGATGTAAATTTATGACCCTCATTAATCAAGTTTTCTTTTAGTGCTTTATAATTCTCTATGATTCCATTGTGAACAACAAATATTTCATTTTTACAGTCCCAATGAGGATGTGCATTTTCTTCAGTAACAAGTCCTGTGGTTGCCCAACGAGAATGACCGATTGATAAATTTCCCTTAAACCCTTTTTCTAAAAATTCTTTTTCTGTTCTCTCTATTTTTCCGATCCTATTAAAAACATTTGCTTCTCCATTATTAATAAAACAAAAACCGTAGCTGTCATATCCACGATATTCTAATCTTTTAAGTCCTGAAAAAACTATTGCCATACTATCCCTATTGCCAATATATCCAACAATTCCACACATACTATTTTTTTAATATAATATTCATTAATTTATTGGGCACAAATAACACCTTTGATACTTCCTTATTCTCTGTCCATTTTTTAATAATTTCCCTTTGTAAAACAAGGCTTTTAACTGTTTCTTCTGTAGAATCTATATCGACTTCAACCTTGTCTCTTAGTTTACCATCAACTTGTATAATAATTTCAACCTTTTCTTCTGTAATTAGCCTTTTATCATATTCTGGCCATTTTTCAACCATTATGTTTCCACACCCAATAATTTCCCATAATTCGCTACATATGTGAGGAGCAAAAGGAAACATTAAAAGCAATAGCATTTTTAAGGTATTTTTACTTGCTTTCTTGTCTCCTGCATAATTTAAAAATTCCATAAAAAAGGCGATTGATGTATTAAATTTCATTTTCTCAACACTTTCTGAAACTTTTTTGTTTAGCTTATTAACTTCAACTAATAATTCATCTAATTCTTCATCTTTGTTTTTAATCACAAAATCCCATAATCTGTTTAAGAACTTATGAACACCCTTAACTCCTTGTTCGTTCCAAACAATGGCTTGTTCAAATGGACCCATGAACATTTCATACATTCTTAAAGTATCTGCTCCATATTTTTCAATAATTTCGTCAGGAGAAACTACATTTCCTTTTGATTTTGACATTTTTTGACCATCCGAAGCTAAAACTAATCCAATATTCCTTAATTTAAAGAATGGTTCTTTTGTTGAAACAAATCCTAAATCGTATAAAAATTTATGCCAAAATCTTGCATATAATAAATGAAGAACAGCATGCTCTGCTCCACCAACGTATAAATCAACTGGCATGAAAAAATTTTCTTTTTCTTTTTCAGCAAATTCATTATTATTGTTGGGATCAATGAATCTTAAATAATACCAAGAACTACCTGCCCATTGGGGCATAGTATTGGTTTCTCTTTTTGCCTTGCCTCCACATTTAGGACAATCAACATTAACCCAAGAATCAATTGTTGCTAAAGGAGATTCTCCTGTCCCTGTGGGTTCGTATTTTTCAACATAAGGAAGCTTTACTGGTAAATTATTATCTGGAACTATTCCACATTTTTCACAAATAATTACTGGGATGGGCTCTCCCCAATATCTTTGTCTTGAAAATATCCAATCCCTTAATTTATAATTTATCTTCTTTCTTCCCTTTAAAAATTCCCCGATATTTTCTCTTGCTTCAAAAGATTTCAATCCATCAAATTCCCCTGAATTAAAAAGAATTCCATCTTCTACAAAAGCCTTATCTTTTACAGAATCAATTACAAAAATAATTTCTAAATTATATTTTTTAGCAAACTCAAAATCCCTTTCATCATGAGCTGGGACAGCCATTACTGCTCCTGTTCCATAGTGCCCTAAAACATAATCAGCAATAAATACTGGTATTTGTTTTTGATTAACAGGATTTATTGCTTTAATTCCCTTCAATTCAATTCCCGTCTTGTCTTTAATTTCGCTTATTCTTTCTCTTTCGCTTTTATTTCTTGCTTTTTCAATATATTTATTAACCTCGTCTTTATTTTCTACTTTAAGCTTACTGATAAGAGAATGTTCTGGAGCTAAAACCAAATAAGTACAACCAAATAATGTATCGGCTCTGGTTGTAAAAACAGGAACATTAATATCATTAATTTTAAAATCTATTTCCCATCCCTCGCTTTTACCAATCCAGTTTTTTTGCATTTCTTTAATTTTGTCTGGCCAATCTAAAGAATCTAAATCTTCTAATAACTTTTCTGCGTAATCAGTAATCTTTAAAACCCATTGCTCTATATCTTTTTTTGTTGTTTCTGTTCCGCATCTTTCACACTTACCATCAATAACCTCTTCATTAGCCAATCCTGTCTTACAAGAGGGACACCAATTAATAGGAAGTAATTTTTTGTAAGCCAATCCTTTTTCTAGTAATCTTAAAAATATCCACTGAGTCCATTTATAATAATTAGGATCAGTAGTGTTAATTTCTCTTGACCAATCATAACTTAATCCAGTAATCTTCATCTGGTTTCTGATGTTATCTATATTTTTTTTAGTGGTGATTTCAGGATGAATTCCAGTTTTTATTGCATAATTTTCAGCAGGAAGACCAAAAGCATCCCAACCCATGGGATGCAAAACATTAAAACCTTGCATTCTTGCTACCCTAGCAACAATATCTGTTGCAACGTATCCTTTAAAATGCCCCACATGAAGACCCGCCCCAGATGGATATGGAAACATGTCTAAAACATAATACTTAGGAGAAAAAAGATCTTTAGTTTCATATGTTTTTTCTTTTTCCCAAATATTCTGCCATTTTTTCTCAATTTCTCTAAAAGAATAGTTCATAAAATGAATAAAGCAACTATTGCGACTAAAAAAGAAATAAGCACAATAAACCAGTAGTAACCATCGATACTATAATTCTTTTTGAACACACTCTCAATAATTGGCTTTGAATAAAGCAAAACAATATAGATAGAAATACCCGCAGTTAAAGAAAAAAATAGATTTCTTAATATATATAAAATGTTTGGTATTACCATATATTAAAACATAACACAAGAAAAAGAAAAATAAAAGAGCCTTATTTTCTATTAGCTCTTTGTCTAAAACTAGATTTTTGTCCTTGGGTTTTTTCTTGACACTGCTTAACAATTTTAGAAGGTTTTTTCTTTTTCTCCTCCCTTCTCCTTTTTTCTCTTCCGTTACCCATAGGCATCACCAATGAACTTATAACTATATATAATTATATCTTCATTTTGTCAAACAATTTAACAGCATTTTCGTCTGTTATCTTAATTAAGTCTTGCAGAGAAATATTTTTAATTTTTGCTATTTCTTCTGCAATAATTTTTAAAGATAGAGGATTATTTCTTTCTTCAAATCCTGGAGGAGACAAAAAAGGACAATCGGTTTCTATCAAGATTTTATCAATTGGCGCTTTTTCAATAACACTTTTTAAATCCATTTTAAAAATGATTCCATTTATTCCAATATAATATCCCAAAGATAAAAATCTTTCTAAATCAAAATCAGAACCAGTAAAAGAATGAATAACTCCTTTTAATTTTTTATTTTTAAGGATTTCATAAGCATCATCAAAAGCAACACGACAATGGACAATTAAAGGAAGATTAAATTCTAAGGCTAAATCAATTTGCTTAACAAATATTTCCTTTTGTTTTTTTTTATATTCTTCTAATCTTGCTTTTCCTTTTGGTTTATACCAATAATCAAGACCTGTTTCTCCTATTCCTACTACTTTATTATTTATTAATGCCTTATATTTATCGTAATCAAAATCCTGATCCGCATCTAATGGATGCAAACCAATAGAAGCATATGTATTATGTTCTCTTGCAATGTCGATTACCTCTTCAGAGCTTTTATAATCAGTTCCAATATTAATAATTGAAATATTATTTTCTAAACACTTAGAAATAATTTCATTCCTATCTTTATGGAATTGAGGAAAATTTAAATGGGCATGAGTGTCAATCATAATATTTTAGGAAACAAAGACTCTCCTTTTTTAACTTTAAAAACTCCATCGTCCTCATTTAATTGCTGTCTCATTTTTTCTGCAGTTTCAGGCATAAAAGGCTCAATCATCTGAGAAATATTTTTTAACGAAAACAATAAATTAGAGAATACTTCTTTCTTTTTTTCTTCACTTGTGATCTCCCAAGGCTTTTCTTGATCAATATATTTATCACAAGAACTGATTAAGCTCCAGACATCTCCCAATGTTTCATTAAAAGAAATGAAATTTTCTTTGTATTTATTCCAGGTTTCCTCAATTTCTTTTTTAGTAAAATCATTTGGTTCTATTTTAATCTCTCCAAACTTATCAACCATGGCAATGGTTCTTGCAAAAAGATTTCCAATACCAGAAGCTAAATCAGAATTATATCTTTTCTCAAACTTTTCATAGCTAAAATCTCCGTCATCTAGTGCTGGAATTTCTCTTAAAAGAAAATATCTAACTCCGTCTGTTCCATACTTATTTACTAATTCAAAAGGGTCGATAACATTGCCAATACTTTTAGACATTTTTTGATTGTCTACTGTGATATAGCCATGAACAAAAAGAGTTTTGGGCAAACTAATACCAGCAGACAAAAGCATTGCTGGCCAATATACAGAATGAAACCTATTTATTCCTTTTCCTATTACATGTAATTTAGAATCTCCTGTTTCCCAAAATTTAACAAACTTAGAATCATCTTCGCTACCAAACCCTAGAGCAGTAATATAATTAGCTAGAGCATCAAACCAAACCCATATTTTTTGAGTATTATCACCTGGCACATCAATCCCCCAACCCTTTGCTCTTTCGCTTGAACGAGAAATACAAAAATCTTGAAGACCTGAGTTAATAAAACTCATAATTTCGTTTTTTCTTTTGGATGGAATTATTCTTAATTCGTCCTTCTCTATTATTTCCTTCAATAGCTCTGCATAATTCTCTAATTTAAAAAAATAGTTTTCTTCTTCTACTAACTCGAGAGGCTTTTTATGTTCTGGACATAATCCATCTTCCAATTCTTCTTCTTTATAAAATTCTTCACAACCAACACAATAAAGTCCTTTATATTTTTTCTTGTAAATGTCTTTTTCACATAAATTCCATAATTTCTGAGCACCAATAATATGTCTTTCTTCTGTTGTTCTTATAAAGTCATCGTAAGACAAATTTAAAATATTTTTCATTTCATGAAATTTCTTGTAGTTTGTATCAACTAATTCTTTTACACTAACTCCTTCTTTCTCAGCGCTTTGAACGTTCTTTAGGCTATTTTCATCTGATCCAGTTAAAAAGAAAACGTCATCTCCTAAAGACCTGTGATATCTTGCAATTACGTCTGCCTGAATCTTTTCTAAAGCGTGCCCTAAGTGAGGAGAAGCATTAACATAATCTATTGCTGTTGATATAAAAACTTTTTTCATGATTCTTTTTTTGATAAAAAATATGATTTTATTGTTTCATAAAATATTCCAACTAAAGGAATGGCAAGTACAGCCCCAATAATTCCCATTAATTTGCCTCCAAAAAGAATTGAAAGAAGAACTAAAAATGTTGGAATCCCTACCATCTTTTTTGTAAAAAATGGCGTTAAGATGTTACTTTCTATTTGTTGAATAATAATTGAGATAATAATAGCTAATATTGCTTTATTCCATGAATCAAACAAAGCAATTGTTGCTATTGCAATTCCAGCTACTAACGGTCCAACAAAAGGTATAATGTTTAAAAGTCCGGATAGCAGAGACAAAGAAACTGCAAATTTAATATTAAGAAAAACGCAAGCAAGGAAGGTAAAAATTGAAACACCTATTGAGCACATAACTCTGCTTGTAAACCACGCAGAAACTTTTTCCTGACTTCTTTCCCATCCAGCAAGAATGTCTTCTTCCCACTTTTTAGGAGTTGTTAATTTAATAACTTTCAAAATATCCTGTTTTTCAATTGATAAGAATAGTGCTAAAGCAAAAATGGTTATCCCAGCAAAAATGCTTCCAAATAAAGATATGGCCACACTAAAAACATTAGATGAAATACCAACTAGCTCGTCTTTGATATTCAAAACAAAAGAAGCAATATTTTTTAAATCAAAACCCATATTGGTTAATGCCTTTGGAAGAGATTCTAAATACTTATACGTGTTTGCAGAAAAAGATTGTATTTCTAAAACAATGGGAGGAATTAATAAATACATTAAAACAAAAATAATCAATAGAAAAGAAAAGTAAACAATAAATCCTGCTAAAGGCCTTGGTACTCTTTTTCTTTCAATTATCTCTATTAAAGGATTAAACAAAATAGATATAATCAATGCTAAAAAAGTCCAAATTAAAATATCTCTAGTTAAAAAAATAAAATAGAACAAAACTAAGACGAAAAAGAATTTAAAAATAGCTGTCCAAGTAATGTCTACTTTTTCAATTTCTGTGTTCATAGATTTAATAATTTTTTAAGTTGATTATTATTCTTATTAGGACCTATTAACGCCAAATTAAGATTTTCATCTCTAAAAATGTTTTGAGAAACTCTTAAAACATCTTCTTTTGTCACGCTATCTATTTTTTTAAAAACATCCTCTATTGTTATTATTTCATTTTTTAATAATTCTTGATTAGCAAAAAATATTGCCTTGTTATCATAATTTTCAAGGCGTATAGCCATAATTCCCTTGAGATGCTCTTTAACATTTTTTAAATCCTTATCTTTTATTTTTACTCTTTTCATTTTCTTGTATTCTCTTAATATAATACTAACTACTTTTTCAAGTTTATTGTTATCAATACCAGAATGAGTAGCTAAATAACCAGTGTCTGTGTCTGAAGCATTACATGTTCTTACATAATAAGCTGCTCCTAATTTTTCTCTTATTTCTTCAAACAAAACAGAGCTCATCATTCCTCCTAAATAGCAAGCAATTACTTCAGTAACATATCTATCTTTATGAAATAAATCATAAGCCCTAACTCCTAAAATTAAATTGGTTTGGCTTATGTCTCTATAGAAATTAAGCATTTGCGGTTCTTTTTGTTTCTCTACAACTTTTAATTTTCCTTTTGTTTTTTTATTTTTAATTTCTCCAAAATATTTTTTGGCCTTTGAAATAACTTTTTCTTGATCAATGTTTCCAGCTACACAAATAATAGTATTTTTTGAACTATATTGCGAATCTATATAATTTAAAATGTCTTTTCTCTTAATATTTGAAACTGTTTCTTTTGTTCCAGCAATATCCCATCCAGCAGGCTGATCCCCATAAAGAAGCTTTTTCCATAATTGATCAACATACATCATTGGGTTATCATTATACATATTTATTTCTTCAATAATAACTCCCCTTTCTTTTTCTACTTCCTTAGAAGGAATAATTGATTTTAAAAATATTTGTGAGGTCCACTCAAAAGCATCATCTAAATGATTAGAACTAACTTTTGCATAATAACCAGTGTATTCTTCTCCTGTAAAAGCATTGAACTCTCCTCCAATCTTATCTAAAAATTCAGCTACGTCTCTTGGCTTTTTAAACTTTTCTGTTCCTTTAAAAAACATGTGCTCTAAAAAATGAGAAATACCTGATATTTCTTTTGTCTCATATTTAGATCCTGTTCCAACAAGTATTAAGACCACTGCTGTTTTTGATTCTTTTTGGGGAACAGTAATAATTCTTAGTCCGTTTTTTAATATTACCTTTTTATACATTTTTAAGTTTTTCTATCTCTTTTTTAAGTTCAACCATTTTATTTTCTCTATCAACTGTTAAATCAAAAAATCTTTCCAATTCTTCCATTTTTTTTGTCATCTCTTTCTTAGACTTCTCTGATTCTTTTTTAAGAGATTCTAATTCTTGAGAAATTTTACTAAAATTATTTGCCAAATCAACAAATTCTTTATCTAAGCTTCCTACAACAAAAACATTGTCTTTGTCTCCAGAAACCCTACTAAACTTTTCTATTTCTGAAAAAGATCGATAAACATAAACATAAAGAACTCTGCCAATTATTAGAGCCATCATTAGCCCAGTTAATGCCAGTATTATTATGCTGTAATTAACAGGATAAACACTAATAATCACGATTAATACAGAAATAAATGGGAAAAAGAAAAGGAAGTAAAATTTTGACTTAATGCTTGATAAAACAATATCTTTGCCATTTTCTTTTGATTTAAACAAAATTTCCCTACATTTTTTAACCACAGGGAAAACTGCTTGTTGAGAAAAAAACAAGCTAAACGAAGAAAAGAAAAATAATCCTATTAAAGATGATATTAAAATAATTAAAAACTCTTCTAACGTTCCTTTGTCAAAAGAGATTATTAAAACAGTAAAAGCAACAAAAGAAAGTCCTGCAGAAAAAGAAAATTTATATAATTCTTTGCAATAAGCAACTAAGCTTTCTAAAACATTCCTTGTTTCTTCTTCGGATATTTTTTCTCTTAATTCTCCCTTGCTATTAATATTTTTATTAATTATCTTTGCTTCTTTTGAAAAAGAACCATATCCATATCTAGCAACAAATATTAATCCTAGAAATACTAGATACAAAGGAGCACCATAAATTAAAAACTTAATTGAGGAATCAACAATGGTTAAAGATAATGTATAAGAAAAAAAACTACAAAGTAATCCCCAGCCAATAACTGGCAAAATTACTTTAAAAGTGTATGGTATTTTTATCATATTAATTTATTTTTAAAATAATCAATAAGATTTGGAACGCTTACCCTTTCTTGTTGCATTGTATCTCTATCACGAACAGTTACATCTTCTTCAAAATCAATTGTTACAGCAAAAGGGGTTCCAATTTCATCTTGCCTTCTATATCTTCTCCCCACTGTTCCAATCTCATCATACTGACAGTTAAAATCTTTTTTCAATAATTCGTATATTTCTTTTGCTTTTTGAGTAATATTCTCCTTGTTTTTAACTAAAGGAAAAACAGCTATTTGAATTGGAGATAATTTTTTATCTAGCCTTAAAACAACTTCTATTTCCTTTGTCTTTTCAGTAGTCGTTGTTCTTCCTCCTTCAACTTCTTCATATGCATCACATAAAGCAGCAAGCATCACTCTTTCCACTCCACAAGAAGGCTCAATAACATAAGGAGTATATCCTTCGTATTTCAAATCAATTCCTGAAAACTTTTCGTGCTGACTTAAGTCAAAATCTGTTCTATTGGCAACGCCCTCTATTTCAGACCATCCTAAATGAGGAAAATTATACTCGATATCAATACAGCTTTTAGCATAATGAGCCAGTTCTTTTTTATCGTGCTTTCTTATTCTCAAATTCTTTTCTTTGATTCCTAATATATTAATATACCAATCCATTCTTTGCTTTACAAAATATTCAAAAGCCTTCTCATCTTCTCCTGGTTTTACAAAATACTCCATTTCCATTTGTTCAAACTCCCTGGTTCTGAATATAAAATTGCCTGGAGTAATTTCATTTCTAAAAGATTTTCCTATTTGGGCAATACCAAAAGGAATTTTTACTCTTTGAGTGTCAACAATGTTTTTGTAATTAACAAAAATTCCTTGAGCTGTTTCTGGTCTTAAAAAAGCAATAGAAGCATCATCTTCAACCGGCCCAATAAAGGTTCTAAACATTAAATTAAATAATCTAGGAGGAATTAATTCTCCTTCGCATTCTGGACACTTAGTAATATCATCTAAATGATCTGCTCTAAATCTTTTATGACATTTTTTACACTCAACCAATGGATCCGTAAAATTAGAAGTATGCCCTGATGCATTCCAAATTCTTGGATTCATAATAATCGAACTATCTAAACCAACCACATCAGCTCTTTCTTGAACCATTTTTTTCCACCAACTTTTTTTAATGTTATTTTTTAACTCAACTCCTAGTGGACCGAAATCATAGAAACCACCCATTCCTCCGTAAATATCAGAAGAGGGAAAAACAAATCCCTTTCTTTTGCAAAAAGACACTATTTTTTCTAAATCATTGACACTTGATTTCTTTTCCATAATTGCAATTAGTTATTTTACTTCCAGAATAATTATTATTATCAACGCACCAATTTTTTGTTCTTAGATCAGCTAAACTAGCTTTTGCACAAAAATCATCAGTATTTAAAATTAATTGGCAGTCTCTTTCTAAATAATTTAATGTTTTTACTATTTTTGATATTTCAGGGTCTTTTTCCATTCCTTTGAATGTTCCATTTTTTGTTTTGTATAATATTGACAACATTCTTATTTTCTCTAAACCACTTTTCACTTCTATATCATTAACTTTTGTTTCTGTTTGTTTAAATAAAAAAATGGGAATAAAAAAGAAGATAAAGAAAACTGCTATGCATGCTAAAATTTTTAAATAATCTTTTTTTTCCATTATTTTACCTATTGGTTTCACCGTAAACTATATCTGTCTTGTGTGAAAGACTTTTGTTTGTCCACTGATCAATTCCTGACACTTGAGCTGATCCTAAAAGAATTATATCCTGTTCTATGGTCTGAGGAGTAACTGATAATTGAAAAGCACAGGACTTTGACTGCTTTAAAGATCCTGAACCAGCCTCTATTGTTCCAATATTCCAGACCAATTCTCTTGTGTTTTCATCAAAAACCAAATCCACTCCTTCTGGATATATCTTATTTTCATAAATCACGTTATCTGGCAAAACTGTTTTCATAACAGCTTCTCCAATATCATTAAAAGTACTTTTTGCTGTCCATTCAACAGTAAGATAAGTTTTTTGATTGGCTTCTAAAGGATATGGTCCAGAATTGTCAAAATATTTATCTTCGATATAAATATTTTGTTTTGCTTCTAGTGTTGTTCCAATTTTCGTAACAAATTCTCCTCTACTAGTATTTATCATTACTTTGTTTTTAATGGTTGGGTTCTTATCAGCTAAATTTCTCATGACCCAATCTTTTTTAACATCAACCCAAAACTCTACTTTTCCTTCTTCTCCTGGGTCTAAATATTGAAGCTGTGAAACATTTTTAGGCTCCCAAAGAATAGAGTTGTCACCTGATTCAAATTTTCCATCTGGTGCAACTATTGAATTAAAATCAAGACTTGATCCTTCTAAACGAACAATCAAAACCATATTAGTTGAAGGAGACTCACTAAGGTTTCTAAAAAATACTTCATAATGAAGATGGTCCCCGGTTGATGCAATATAGTCTTCGGAATTATTTACTCTTTGAGTAATATATAATGAAGGAGAGGCAATCTGAACCCCTTTAATTGATTCTTTTAAAAGAATAAAGTTGCCATCTTGCCATATTCCCATTCTAGCTCTAAATATTTTTTGTTCTTGAGAATTGCCAGTTAAAATACCTGATATTTCTATTTTTCCAGAAGCAGCTTCATTTAATATTGGTATATCCCACTGTGTATTTTCTAATCCTTTTGGTTGAGAGTATAAAAATTCGAAACCATCAGGATATTGAATCATAAAAGAAACATCTTTTAAGGGATAATTAACATTAGAGGAATAATTTATTCTAAAAGAAAAAGCTTTCCCACTAGCAGTTTCTGTTGGAATATCTAATGAAAAATTGATGGGAACCTCTCCTAAAACAGTTGTAAAACTAGTCGTCACTTCGTTTCTCGAATTCAAGTCTTTGGGCTGAAAACTCATTGTTGCTTTTACTGTTTTAATATCATTTTCTTTGCCTAAATATCTAGTTGTAAACTTAACTGTTCTTTCTTGCCCTGGATAAACATCTCCCTGAATTTCATCTGAAGACTTTCTCTGTATTCTTGTTCCGTCATCAATTATTGCTCCTTCTGGAAATTCAAAAGTTAATTCAGGGTTTTCTAATCTTATAGTGCCGTTATTTTTGAATTTAACAATATATTCTATTTCCTCTCCAACAGATGCTTTTTCCGGACCAATTATTTCTAATTTTAATATCTCTTTAGAAAAAGACATGTTCTGCCAGAAAATAAAAAATACAACACAAACAACTGCTAATACAATTAATGTAATTACTGTTTTATTCATCTTTTTCAATTAATTTATTTAATTTATTAAAAACCTGATAATTTTTTGAAGATTTAGCCTTTATGTCTTTTAATCCTTGTGAATGCCTATCCTTATCTTTATCCTTTATTCTTTGAAAAACTGATTTTGGATGGTCGTCATCTTTTTCTCTTCCTTTATCTTCTTTAATTTTAACATAAGAAGAGCTAAAGTCTTTTTTTTCTTTCGGCTTTTCAATTGGAAAATAGTTTTCCATTATTTTTTACTAATTTTTAAAATAATCTTACTACCTTCAATCAAAATTTCTTTACCATTATCAATAACATCTTCTTTCTTAAACTCAATACCTAAAACATCGTTCAAGATTCTATCTTTGTTCTTTGATAATATCATATCAAAAAATCCAGAATTTTCATAGTGGACAATTATCCTATCTTTTGGCACAAATCCTTGCTCTTTTCTCATTTGTTGAATATGTCTTACAATGTCTCTAATCATTCCTTCTTCTTTAAGTTCTGGAGTTATCTCTAAGTTAAGCTCTGCCTCAGTTGTTATGTTATCATCAATAATAACTTCTTTAACATTAATTTCTTCCTTAATTAACTCTAATATTTCACTATCTATATGTTTTTTAATCTTTACACAAAGCAATGGTTGCCTTACTTTTATATTATTCTTTGATCTTTCACTTAAAACAATATTAACAATATCTCTTCCCTCCTGCATTTCTTTTTCTAAATTTTCATTTATGTTTTCTTTATTAGCTACAGGATAATCACATAAATGAACGCTTTCTTCAGAATTATCAATCTTTAAATACGTCTCTTCAGCAATAAAAGGAGAAAATGGAGCGATTAATTTACTTAATTTTAATAAACAATACTTAAGAGTAGCTGATGCTTCCTCTTCTTTTTGAAATCTCTTTCTCGACCTTCTTATATACCAATTAGATAAATCATCTATGTAATCATAGAAAAGCCTCGAAGCTTTAGTTAGTTCATACTCATTCATTAATTCAATTATTTCATTGTTTAATTTTTCTGTTCGAGAAACTATCCATTTATCTAATATGTTTGAAGAACCAATCTCTTTGCATTCCTTTTTATATGTTTCATAAAAAGCAAGGCAATTTTCAATCGAAGAAATTACTTTTCTCCAGACCTCTTTCACTCTATCTTCAGAAAACCTATAATCTTCCCCTATTGCAGTAGAACTTAACAAGAAAAACCTTAAAGCATCTGCTCCATATTTATCAAAAACATCTTTAGGGTCAGGATAATTCTTTAATTTTTTACTTAACTTTCTTCCCTTTTCATCTAAAATTAAACCGTTAACAATTACATTTTTAAATGCTGGACTGTTTTTTCCCAAACCAATATCATTTATTGTTAAAGCAGTTGATAGAACATGAAGAGTATAGAACCATCCTCTTGTTTGATCTAATCCTTCAGCAATAAAATCAGCAGGAAATGTTTTTTCTACTAAATCTTTGTTTTCAAAAGGATAATGCCATTGAGCATAAGGCATAGATCCTGACTCAAACCAGCAATCAAAAACTCCAGAAGTTCTTTTCATTTCTTTTCCACACTTTAAGCATTTAAATTTTATGTTATCAATATATGGCAAGTGCAAATCATTTAATTTTTCTCCTCCATTTTTTTCTAATTCTTCTATACTACCTATACAAATTAACTCTTTACACTCTTCACATTCCCAAATAGGAATTGGGGCTCCCCAAAAACGATTTCTTGAAAAATTCCAATCTCTTGCCCCCTCAAGCCATTTACCAAACCTACCTTCTTTAATGTGCTCAGGAACCCAATGTATTTGTTTATTATTATCAATCAATTCTTTTTTTATTTTAGTCACAGAAATGTACCAGCTTTCAATAGCATAATAAAGCAAAGGAGAATCGCATCTCCAACAATAAGGATATTCATGAGAAACAATCTCTTCTTTATATAAAAGATCTTTTTGCTTTATTTTTTCAACAATCTTTTCGTCTGCGTCTTTCACAAACTCTCCATTTAAATCATATACTTCTTCTTTGAATTTCCCTGATAAATCTACTGTATGAAAAAAAGGAAGCTTGTATTTCATGCCAATATTAAAATCATCTTCTCCATACATTGGATTCATGTGAACTATTCCTGTTCCATCTTCAAAAGAAACAAAATCTCCTGCAATAACCTGAAAAGCGTTTTCAATATTTTCTACATCTTTCAAATAATCAAACATTGGTTCGTATTTTAGTCCAACAAGATCTTTTCCTTTTAATTCCTTAACAATCTTATATTCTTTATCTAAAATAGAAATTCTTTCTTTTGCTAAAATATATTTTTTAGAATTATTTTCAACTAAAACATAATTTAATTCAGGATTAACAGCTAAAGCAACATTTCCTGGCAATGTCCATGGAGTAGTTGTCCAAACAAGCAAATACTCATCTCTATCAACAATTTTAAATTTTACATAAATCGACTTGTCTTTTACTTCTTTGTATCCTTGATTAACTTCAAAATTTGATAAAGTGGTTCCGCACCTTGGACAATAAGGAGAAACCCTATAATTTTTTAAAACTAAATTTTTGTCCCATAATTGTTTTAAAACCCACCACACTGATTCAATGTAATTATTTTCTAAAGTAGAATATGCTTTGTCATAGTCAGCCCATCTTCCAACTCTTTTCAAAGTAGATTCAAAATCATCAACGCAAGCAAAAACAGAAGACCTGCAAGCATCATTAAATTTTTCAATTCCCATTTCTTCTATTTCTTTCTTGTTTTTTATTCCCATTTCTTTTTCAATCAAGTTCTCTACTGGCAAACCATGACAATCCCAACCAACACGTCTTGGAACTTGATATCCCATCATTGTCCAATACCTTAAAACAGCATCCTTAATAGTAGTTGCTAAAATATGACCATAGTGTGGCTTTCCTGTAGCAAAAGGAGGGCCATCGTAAAAACTAAAATAAGGAGAACCTTCTCTTTTTTTAATTGATTTGTGAAAAATATCCTTTTCTTCCCAATATTTTAATATTTTTTCTTCATTTATCATAATTCTCTTATTTCTCCTGTATTAATTATTCCTTTTCCCTCTCTTTGGTTAATTAAATCTTCCTTGCTTAAACCTTTAACATAACCTTCTAAAAGCCACAAGGGGTCTCCATGAGAGATGATTAAAACATTTTTACCTTGAAAATTATTCTCTATTTCATTAAAAACGTTTTTCATTCTTTCTTGACATTTATTCCAATTTTCTCCTTTAGGCGGTGTATTCTCAAACATATTAATTTTATTGTTTTCATGAAAATCCCATGCTTCTTTTTTTGATTTGCCACCAAAAATTCCCCAATTAATATCTCTTAACCTTACATCATATATAATTTTGTTTAAATCAAATCCAATAATTTCTGCTACGATCTTTGCTGTTTGTCTTGTTCTTAAAATGTCTGAACAAAAAATTAAATCAATGTTTTTATCTTTCAATATTCCTCCTGATCTTTTCACCTGATTTATGCCTTCTTCAATTAAAAAGCAAGGCGTATCATTATCAGGATAGCAATAAAGAATATCAGGATTTTCTTCCTGATGATTGTTTTTTCCGTGCCTTAATAAATAATACTTGTTCATTAACATATTTTTTTTACATTTTTTCTGGAGCAGAAACTCCCATTAAATCCAAAACGCTTTTCAATGTGATTTGTGTTGATAAAATTAATGCTAATCTTTGGTTCTTTAATTTTTCATCATCAACTAAAACTTGGCAATCCTGATAAAATCCATGAAATGTTGTTGCTAAATCAATCGCGTACTGAGGAATTCTTTGTAATTGATAGTCTTTAACCGTATCTTCTATAATTTCTCTAAATTTTAAAATTTGCTTAATTAATTCTGTCTCTCTTTTGTCATTAAGCAAAGAAAAATCTTTTGGAATTTTAAAATTATCTACTTTGCTTAAAATACTAGAAATTCTTGCATAAGCATATTGGACATAAAAAACAGGGTTTTTCTCTGATTCTTCTTTCGCTAAATTGAAATCAAAAGATAAATGAGTATTAGCTGCTTTATTTAAAAAGAAAAATCTAATTACATCTGAACTTAATTCTTCTAATAAGTCATCCATGGTAATTGCTGTTCCCATTCTTTTTGACATTTTTACAGGTTTTCCGTCTTTCATTACTGTCACAAATTGCAATAAAATAATCTCTAATTTGTCTTTGTGCCCCAAAGCTTCCACCCCAGCTTTTAAACCAGCCACATCTCCATAATGATCTGCTCCCCAAATATTTATTACTTTATCAAATTTCTTTTTCTCAAATTTATATTTATGATAAGCAATATCTCCTGCTAAATATGTTTTATTCCCGTCTGACTTAATTAAGACCCTATCTCTTTCATCTTTAAAATTAATTGATTTAAACCATAGAGCCCCATCTTCTTCGTAGGTTAATTCTTTTTCCTTTAATATTTTAATTACCTTGTCCACTTCTCCTTTTTCGTAAAGCTTTGATTCTAAAAACCATTCATCGTATTTTATTCCTAATTTTTCAATGGTTTTCTTTATCATCTCGTTTAAAATTATTTCTGCTCCTTTTTTACCAATAATATACGGGTTTTTTTCTTTTATTATTTTATTCAATTCATCAATATATTCTCCAGTATATTTTGCTTCACTGTCTTTTAAAATTGAGTGGCCTAATAACAATATTTGTTTTCCAAAATCATTTACATAATATGCTTTCTCAACTTTATACCCTGCTTTTTTTAAAACATTACCTAGAACATCTCCAAAGGGACCTCCTCTTCCGTTGCCAACTGTTAATGGTCCTGTTGGATTAGCTGATACAAACTCTATTTGAATCTTTTTTTCTTTTCCTATTTCTAAATTAAAAAATTTATCTTTTTCTATTAAAACATTTTTAATTTCTTCTTTTATTATTTTTTCAGAAAGAAAAAAATTAATAAATCCTGGTTTAATGACCTCTATTTTATCAAATAAATCACTTTTAATTTCTTCTTTAATTTTTAGAGCCACATCAAAAGGATTGTTATTAACTTTTTTTCCAATCTCTAAAGCTACACTAACAGCAAAGTCTCCGTGATTTTTTTCTTTAGGTCTTAAAACTTGGACATCAAAATCAAAACCATATATTTTTTCAATAGCTTTTTCAACCAATTCTTTTATTTGTTTTCTTATATCCATACTTTACTTTAAAGATTAAATATGCTTTTATTTTATCATAAAATCAGCTAAAATGAAACCATGATAATATCTGAAAACAAAAAAGCAAAATTTGATTATGAAGTACTTGAAACCTTCGAAGCAGGAATAGTTTTGACTGGCCAAGAAGTAAAATCTTTAAGAACAAGAGGAGTAAACATGCTTGGAACATATATAGTTATTAAAAAGAATAAAAAAGGAAACTCAGAAATTTTCTGGGTGGGAGCTAATATCTTCCCTTACCAACCACTAAATATTGAAAAAAGTTATGATCCTCAAAGAGATAGAAAACTTCTTTTAAGTAAAAAAGAGATAAATTACCTAGTAGGCAAGGCAAGCGAAAAGGGCTTGACTTTAGTGCCATTATTGGTTTATACTAAAAAACACAAAATTAAGCTATCTTTTGCTATAGTTAAAGGCAAAAAGAAAGCTGATAAAAGAGAGTCAATCAAGAAAAAAGACATTGAAAGACAAATTAAAAGAGAATTAAAAGCACGGGGGTGATTTGCTTCGACAGAATTTTGAAAATAATAAGGCAAGCCGAGGTCTCAATCCTCGTAAAACCTTGGGGAATCTTTAATAAGTGTAGACTTTTCTAAAGAACCCGCATTAGCTTACGCTTAATGCTGTCCTTGATTTCGATTCTCGCTAAATATCAAGGGCACAATACAAGCGAGACAAGCACTTACTTTTTGGCTCAGAAGGTTTGTGACTGAAATTTATGAACCCGTATTATTGTTATTCTTTCTGCCTTTAAAACAATAATTACGTTAAATTAAGACAGAATAAGCTTGTAGAATTATTATTGGATAATTTTTGGACGCGAGCTCACTACTCGCCACCTCCACAAACAAATTGAATAAACCTTTATACAACAACCAAATAAGAGCAGATGAAGTAAGACTGATTGATGTCGATGGTCAACAAGTAGGAGTTTTGCCTCTAGTAAAAGCACTAGAAATGGCAAAAGAAAAAGGAATGGACTTAATTCAAGTAACAGAAAAAGTCTCCCCTCCTATATGTAGAATTGGTGAATATGGAAAATATCTTTACCAACTTCAAAAGAAAGAAAGAAAGACCGTTGCTGGAAGCAAGAAAAGTGAAGTTAAGACAATTAAGTTGTCTTTTAATATTTCCGACAATGATATCAAAACCAGAGTACTAGCAGCAGAAAAACATTTAAAAAGAGGCGACAAGATAAGAATTGAATTAAGATTAAAAGGAAGGGAAAAACAATTATCAGAAATAGGGATAGGAAAAATTAATAAATTCTTAGAGCAATTAAAAGAAAAAATGGAATTAAAAATAGAAAAAGAATTAAAAAAAGAACCAAAAGGATTATCAATGATTATTTTAAAGAAATAGTATGAAAACAAGAAAATCGCTAACAAAAAGATTTAAGGTAACAAAAACCGGAAAGGTCTTAAGAAGAGCAGTAGGACAAGACCATCTTCTATCAAAGCAGTCTTCAAATAAAAGAAGACGTCTTCGCAAAATGGTAAAGATGTCAGAAGCCGAGGCAAAGATAATAAGAAAATTATTAGGTAAATAATATGGCAAGAGTTAAAAGAGGAACAATAGCAAATAAAAGAAGAAAAAAAGTTTTAAAACAAGCAAAAGGATTTAAATGGGGAAGAAAATCAAAATACAAACTAGCCAAACAAGCAGTAATGAAAGCTTTGAGTTATTCAACAAGAGATAGAAAAGTTAAGAAAAGAATGAAAAGAGCATTGTGGCAAGTTCAGTTATCTGCTTTCTTAAAAGAAAAAGGATTAAGCTATAATAAATTCATTGCTGGATTAAAAAAGAAAGATATCCAGATTGATAGAAAAATATTATCTGTTTTAGTTAAAGAAAAACCTGAGGCAGTAGAAAAGATTATAGAAATAATAAAATAGGATTATCGGGCACATTCTTACTAAATTTAATTACAAGATCAGAACCAAAATTAATCATCTCTTCTCGGGATGATTTTTTTGTTTTTCTAATCAAAACAGTTGGTCCAGCAAAATTATTAGGCTCCAAGACAATGTCCCCTCTTTTCTTATTTTTCTTTAATTCCTTTCCTTCTTTTTCATTTCTAGAAACAATTACAAAAAAGGATTCATTAAAAAAAGTTCTTCCTAATTTTAACATTTGAATATCGTCTCCATTAAAATTCTTCTTTATTTTTAATAGCTCTCTTAATTTATTTGAAAAATTTATATCAGTTAAAATACATCCTCCGGCCGGCATAGGAATATTTTTAATATTATATTTTTTAGCTAACTCTATTTGTCTTTTTCTATCTTTTCCAGAAAAATCATAAAAACCATCTTTGCCAAACTTTGTTTCTTTCAAAAGCTTATCTGACAATGGCCTTATCACGAGTCCTTTTAATCCAGCTCTTTTTTCTATTAATTCTAATGATTGTCTGCTCTGAGAAAAAGGTCTTTGACCTAAAACCTCACCAGTAGCAATAAAATCATATCCTTGCTCCTTCATTATTTGTTTTGCTTTTTTAAGCATTAGCAAATGACAGTCAATGCAGGGATTCATTCCTGTACCCCTACCATGTCTTGGATTTTTAATAATCTTTAAATGATCTATAGAAATATCTATTATCTTTAACTTAAAATTAGTTTGCTTAATTGTTTCTAAAGATTTCTTACAATTAAAAAAATAGCTTGAAAAACAAATAGGAGTAATTTTTACTCTTTTTTCTTCTAAAATTTTTAGACAAAGTAAAGAATCTAATCCTCCGGAAAATAATAATAGAACTTTAATTGATTTCATATAAATCTTTTTTTTCTAAGCCTGCTCTTCTTGCTTGATAAACCCCAAAACGAATATCAGTTAATTCTTTAGTATTGTGAGCATCACTATTAATAACTAATTTAACTCCCATTGAATTAGCTATTTTAGCTAATTGATAATTTAAATCAAGACGGTAAGCATTAATTTCAAGAGCAATATTTTTTTGTTTTGCTTTTTTAATTACCTCTTCTATGTCAACCTCATAAGAATCTCTCTTACCCAAAATCATTCCTGTCGGATGATTAAGTATTTTAACGTAAGGATTATCCATTGCTTTTAATATTCTTTTCGTCATTGCCTCTTTGCCCATTTTAAAATTAGAATGGATACTTATTGAAACATAATCAAGAGTTTTTAAGGTTTCATTATTAATGTCTAGGTTTCCGTTTTTTAATATGTCCACTTCTGATCCTTGATAAATTTTAAAATTAATCCTTTTTTCAGTAAACTCCTTATTAATTTTATTAATCTCTTTTCTTTGCTCTAATAATCTTTTTTCATCTAATCCATTCTCTATTACCAGTGACTTTGTATGATCAGCAATTCCCAGATACTCATATCCCAAACTAATTGCTTTTTCTGCCATTTCTTTAATCGAATTTTCCCCTCCATTCCAATTAGTATGACAATGCAAGTCTCCTTTTATGTCTTCTATTTCTACCAATTTAGGTAGTTTATGTTTTTGAGCTAATTCTATTTCTTCTTCCCCTTCCCTTAGTTCTGGATAAATCCAATCCATTCCTAGTTTTTCATATATTTCTTCTTCTGTTTCTCCTTTTATTTTCGTATTTCCTTTAAATAAACCATATTCATTAAGTTTTAGTCCTTGTCTTATAGCAATCCTTCTCAAGGCAATATTATGCTCTTTTGAACCAGTAAAATACTGAAGGGCTGCACCAAAAGAAGATAACGGCACTAAACGCAAATCCATATCAAGCCCTTGTTTTGTTTTAATTGAAGACTTTGTTTCTCCTTTGTTTACTATTTTAATAACCTCATCCATCCCAACAAAAGTATTCATTATTTTATTGATTAAATATGTGTCGCTTCCATCTTTAATTGCAATAAGAAAATCAATGTCTCCAACTGTTTCTTTTCTTCTTCTTACAGATCCTGCTACAGATATTTTTTCAACTCCTTTTATTCTTTTAAAAATATTCTCGATTCTTGTAACATCATCTAGAACATCTCTTAAAAGAAATCTTCCTTTTGATTTTTTAAGAAACTTTATACCCTCAATAATATTTTTTTCTACTTTTTCTCCAAAACCAAACAAAGGAGCAATTTTATGCTCTTCTGCTGCTCTTTTTAAATCTTTTAATGTTCTTATTCCTAATTCTTTATATAATCTCTTTATCCTTTTTCCACCCAATCCCTCTATTTTAGTTAATTCATCAACATCAACTGGTGTTGTTTTTTTTAATTCTTGAAAATACTTTATTTTTCCTGTTTTTAAATACTCTTCAATTTTTAAAGCAATACTCTCTCCAACAGCAGATATTTTTTTTAAACCCTTAATTCCTTCTCTTTCATATATCTCTTTTATATCTTCTTCTAAATTATCAATTGCAACAGCTGCCTGTTGATATGCTTGAGGCTTAAAAGGAATTTCTTGCAGTTCTAAAAATTCTCCTATCTCAAACAATATTTGAGCAACCTCTTGATTTTTCATCTTTTATTGTCACTTATAATATCCTTGATATTAGGATGAATTTGTTTTCTTTTGTTATTATTAAAGAAATCCCAAATATTAGCATGGACTCCCCTTACAGAGACATTTAATTCTTTTCTTAAAGAAAATATAATTAAAACACCAAGTAAACCTAAAATCCCAGCAAAAATAAAAGAAAAAGTAAATCCAAATTTTAAAACAAAATAACCACTAATTATTCCAGCAATTCCAGTTCCAAATCCTAAAAGAGAGTTATCTAAGCTCCATTCAGAAGCTTCTTTGCCTTTATCAATATTTTTAGTGAAAATTGCTCTCCACCCAGAAATAGCCATTGCCATTCCTAGTCCATAAAAAAACTGCAATAAATAAATATGCCAAGGATATATTGCAAAAATATATCCAAAAGGAACAATAGAAGCAATAAAAAATCCTGACATTAAAAATAAATAATCGTCTTTTTCTCCTGCGTATTTATCAAGAAGAGTGCCTACAGGAAATTCTAATACTGCCTTTACCATCCAATATATTGCTGAAGCAATACCAGCAACCAAGGCTGTCCCTCCTTGAATCTTATCAATTATAAAAATTGGAAAAATAGGAGTAATTAATCCCCAACCAGTAAAAAAAGCAATGTCAGACAATATTAGATACTTAACTATTTTGTTTATTTTCATAAATATTATTTTTTAAATTAAATCCCATTCTTATAAGATAAACCAAACCAAATAAAGACAGAATTATTTCTGCTGCTCTGATTATTAAAGTAAAAGCTGCTGCCATTGATGCTGGTAAACCAATTGATCTAAAAGCTCCTATTTGTATTGCTTCGTGGGTTCCAAGAGATGTTGGGATAGGTATCATTGAGGACAAGTAAGAAAAACCAAGAATCGAAAAGGAATGAAGTAATCCAACATTCGCACCTAAAAACAGTATTAAAACCCAGACCCTCAACTGCATAACAATAGCCCTTAAAAAAGAAAGGCCTAGTCCTTTAATTAAATATTTTGATTTTAAGTCAAAATAATTAAAAACTTGGTTTTCTACTTCGACCAAACCATTTTCTTTGTCTTCTTCATATTTTTTAACAATCAAATGAACTATACTTCTTTTTCTTAATGCTGTTGTATAGAAAAATACTATTGCAAAGAAAAAGAAACAAAACGCTGCACCAAAAAATAAAATGATTTTTTGCGAAAAGAAATTAATCTTAAAAACAAAAAGGAACAATCCCAAAAATACTACTAATAGATTAGACGTCCACTCTAAAACTCTTTCAATAATTACAGAAGATGCTGTTCTTTTCCAGCTAAGACCTCTTTCTTTTCCCAACCCATACATACGAAAAAATTCTCCGGCAAGAAGAATCGATGGAAACAAATACATGATAGAATAACCTCCAAGATATATTCTGAATAATTTAAAAAATGAAATATCAATACCTTGATCTTTTAAAATTTCTTTCCACCTTAAGTTTCCCAATAAAGCTATTATTAAGGTTAAAAAAAGAATTATTGCTCCTTGCTCAAAAGTAAAAGCACTAAAAGCTTTTCCTATTTCATCCCAACCAATCCACTTTCCAAGAAAAATAAAAGCAATTATTCCAATAACAAAAGATAAAATAATAAAAATTAATCTACTCTTCATTAGTTAAATTGTAGTACAAAAAAACCTTATCTGCAAGCTATTTCAATCTATTTTCAACAAAAACAGTAACATCGTCTTTTATATTATCCCAGTAATAATGATGACCAGGGGCCTCTATTGCTTCAGCCAAAGATATTCTTTTGTTTATAATTCTAGAGTGAACCCATTTAAAAGGAGCTTTTACAAAAGACATTATTAATTCTTTTTTATTTCCAACAGTTAGAACATCTTCTCCATCATTATCTAAAAATAAAACGTAATCACTTGTGCTTCTATCTGACCAAAAAGGAGCACCTAATTCTATTGCTGAAACATTATCAGGAACTTCTCCTAGGTTAGCTATGGTTGACGAAACAAAAGCTGCACCATTAGAGAGGCCTGCCATTAGTATTTTATCATCAGGGTTTTGTTCTAAAAATATTTGTATTTGATTGGCCATATTTTTTGAATGTTTTGGAAACTCAAAAAACATTTCTTTTAAATAACCCAGCCTCCCGAGCAATGTTTCTTTTGTTCTATAATAAGGAACAACTGAAACAGTATAATTCATATTTTTAATAGTCTGCTCTAAATTATCAATTATTGGCTTAAAGTCATAAGCATATTCAGGTTGAACTGTGCCAAAACCACCAGCATTAAAAATAATTATTACATCACTAGACTCTCCTGCTTTTTTTAATTCTTCAGCAAATATCGCACTATTGTCTTTTAAAAAGACTATATCAAACCAAAAAACTGAAACTATAGTTAGAATGATTAAGAAACAAATAACATATTTTTTCTTAACTCTCTTCATAATTTATTTTAATAATTCTATAGCTGTTATTCCTTCCAACTGAAATAATGTCTCCAACCCTTTTTCCTAAAAGTGCTATGCCTATAGGAGACTCATTGCTAATCTTTCCTTCAAAAGGATTTGCTTCTAGTGTTCCCACTATCCTAAATTCATTTTCTAAAGACGAGTTATCCTTGAAAACAACTCTTGCTCCAAGATTAACCTTATCTTTTTCTTGAGGAGCTTTTATTATTATATAGTTTTTTAATATATTTTCCAGTTCTTCAATTCTCATGTCAAGCTCTTCTAGACCATCTTGATAAAAAGCGAAATCAGGATTAATGTCTTCCCCCTCAAATACAGACGGAGAGTCCTTTGAAAAATCCTCTTTCTTTATTTTTTTTAGATTCTCCAGTTCCTCCTCAAGCTCTCTTAATTTTTTCTTAGTTATATAATATTGATGCATATTTTTTAGAATGTATATAAGCAAACCTCCTTTGTTGAAAGGAGGTAATAATATATAGATTCTATTATTTTTTATTAATTTTACCCCCTTTCAGTTGTCATAAAGACAGTAAACCATGCCAATGTATTTTTGGCAGAAATAATGGTATAAATTGTCTTTATGCAAGGGTTCATAATTTACATTATTATGATATAAAAATAAAAATTATTTGTCAATGATTGCCTAATTGACCAATTCTTTATTCTCTAATAGAATAATTGTATATGAATCTATTAAAAATTTCATTTTTTATTCTTATTTCAAGCCTTTTTTTAGTATTATTTTTTCCAAAAAATATAGATTTTGAAGAGAAAACCATAATAATTACTAGTGGAGAAACTATTATTAATATTGCTTCAGACCTAGAAAATCAAGGGATAATTAAAAATCGCTATGTCTTTTTATTAACCGCTTTTATTAAAAATGATCTTAAAAACATACAAGCTGGAAATTATTTGTTAAACTCTAAAATGTCTAATAATGAAATCATTAATATGTTAGCTTCTGGAAAAACAATAAAAAACAAAATAACTATTCCAGAAGGGTGGACCAACAAAGAAATTGCTGATTATCTTGAATCAAAAGAATTATTTAACAAGGAAAGCGTTTTGAATTCATTAAACTCAAGTTCATATAATTACGAATTTTTAACTGATAAACCAAACGATTTGGGTTTAGAGGGCTATGTTTTTCCTGACACCTACTTTCTTGAAACAGACGAGTCCTTAGAAAACACCATAAAAATAATTTTAAGTAATTTTGATAAAAAATTATCCCCTGAATTAAGAGAAGAAATATTAAAACAAAATAAAACAATTTTTCAAATAATAACCATGGCTTCTTTGATTGAAAAAGAAGTAATTACTTATGAGGATAAACAATTGGTTTCCGGCATTTTATGGAAAAGAATTGATGCTAATATGCCTCTTCAAGTAGACGCAACTATTATTTATGCTTTAGGACAAAAAAAAGAATCAATTTCAGTTGAAGATACAAAAATTGATTCTCCATACAATACATATAAATATAGGGGCTTGCCAATAGGGCCAATATGTAATCCTGGATTTGAAAGCATAAAAGCAGCAATATATCCTAAAGAAAGTAGTTATTGGTACTATCTTTCAAAATCAAACAAAGAAACTGTATTTTCAAAAACACTAGAGGAACACAATGTCGCTAAAAATAAATATTTAAAATAATATTTTATAAATACATATTCAATTATTTCTTTTAAGAGGTGCTCGGGATTCTTGAGCGTTTCAAAGGAAACACTCAAGAACCGTTCAGACTTTCAAGATTCCAAAGCTACCGGGCACAACGAAAGCCGATGACCGCGCTGGTATTCGTGGG
>BTXY01000002.1:0-115555 GCA_036987155.1 Candidatus Microsyncoccus archaeolyticus
TGTTGATGCTGGTTCAAACAGAAACGTTCAAGCAGGACAAAGCACATACTTTAGTGCAACTGCTAATGACCCAGACGGTGATTACTTAACTTATTCATGGAGCTGTACTGGAGGATCTTTATCTTCTTACTCAATACTTAATCCAACATTTTATGCACCAACTGGTTCATATTCTACAACTTACACATGTACACTAACTGTTAATGACGGAAGAGGCGGTTATGCTTCTGACTCAGTAAGTATTTATGTTGGTGGAGGATATGTATATCAAACTCCTTTAGTTGTAACCAATAATGCAACAAGTATTACTACTAACTCTGCTAGAATGAATGGATATTTATCTAATGATGGTGGAGAAAATACCAGTGTTAGATTTAATTGGGGAAGATTAAATAATTTTTCTTACAACACATCATGGATTGATTACAAGAGAACTGGTAATTACTTTTATGCTGATGCAACTTATTTAGAAAAAGGAAAAGCATATCAATTTAGAGCAGAAGCTAAAAATTCAAGAGGAACTGTTTATGGTTCAACTCTAAAATTTATAACTAAACCAGATTCTCCTTATAACTTTGATGCTTCATTGATTAGTAATAGTTATGTTCGTTTAACTTGGGGTAGAGGAGAAGGAGCATGTAATACTGCTGTAACTAGAAAATTAAATTCTTATCCAGCAACTATTACAGACGGAACTCTTGTTTACTATGGAAACGATACTAGTTATGCTGATTATGATATTGTTTTAGGAAATAATTATTATTATCGTGCATGGTCAATAGCTTGTGATGGTGACATGTATGCATTGTCAGATAGTCTATACTCTAAAGATTTTGTGACAACATATAAGCCATCAACTCCTGTAACTCCAATTATTCCTATTACTCCTATTGTTACTCCAAAATGTTCTTTAGGCGTAGATATTCAAGGAAGAAACTTAACTCAAAGAGAAACATCATGGCAAGATTCTATTTATGCTTCTCCATTAGAGGAAGTAGAAATAATGGTAACAGTTACTGCTCTTGAATGCAGAGCTCAAAATGTAATCTTAACAAATATATTACCACTTAAACTAGATGATGTTTATGATGTTAAAGTTGAAGGTCAATCATTTTGTGGGGACGCAAGTGGTAGCTTCATTTTAGGAACAATTGAAAAAGGAGAATCAAAAACATTAATCTTTAAAGTTAAGATTAGTGGAGAAGACAGCTTTGTTTATGGAGTAACTGATTTAACTAATACTTCTGAAGCTAATGCCAAAAACATTGAAACAGCATCTGATACTTTAGACATTAGGGTTTCTAAAAAATCAGGAGATGAATCAATGGCAGGATTAGCAGGATTTATTAGCAGAAATTGGAAGATCTTTTATTTATTCTTGGGATTATTATTAGGATTGATTATTTTCTTGATAATCCTATTATTCTTAAGAGAAACAGATAGAAAGAGAAAGTTGAAAGAAGAAAATCTATTATTAGAGAAAAGTAAATACTTTCATATTCAGTAAATCAAAAGCACCCCGTAAGGGGTGTTTTTGATTATTTTAATTCTCTAACCTTGATTGCTTTTTGAATAAATTCTTTATATTTTTCTAGATTAACTTTTGTCTGTAATTTATATTCTTCTATTTCTTTTCCTAAAGATATTTTATTTTTTGATTTGTATTTTCTTATTTCATCAATTGCTTTTATTGCCTCATCAAAATCTTCATTAGGTTTGTTTTCTTTTAATTCCTCTGGCCAGCTTGATTTATGTATGCTTCCCTTGTTATTAAATTGATATATTTCTTCAGTGACAAATGGAATTATGGGAGCATAAAGTTTTAGTATAATTGTAAATATTTTATTTAAAGTATATTGAGCAGCTTGTTTTGAGGTTTTGTTTTCTTCGTTTAATCTATATTTAACAAATTCAACATAGTAATCAGCAAATTTACTCATAAAGAATGATTCAATTTCATTTTTAGCTTTTGCATATTCAAAATTTTCAAAATGTTCTGTGGTGTTTTTTATTGTTTTGTTTGCTTCTTCTATTATCCACAAATCTGGTTCTTCGAGTACAGTGTTAAAGCTTTCATTAATTCCATTCATTTGGATAAATCTAGCAACATTCCATAATTTTATTGTAATTTGCTTTCCTTTTTTAATTTCTTTTGGATTGAATCTTAAATTTTGGCCCAGTGATGCTCCTGTTGCCCAGTATCTTACTGCATCAGCTCCATATTCTTCAATTAGTTTATCAGAGGGAACATAATTGCCCAATCTTTTAGAAATCTTTTTTCCTTTTTCGTCTAAGCCGTGTCCAGAAATCATTATGTTTTTAAAAGGAATTGTTTTGAAATGATAATAGCTTTTGACAATTGAATAAAAATCCCAGGTTCTAATAATTTCATGAGCATTAGGCCTTAGATCAACAGGGAACAAATCTTTATTTCCCCCTAATTCTTTTAGAAGAAAAGGAGTACAAGATGAAGTAGCCCAAGTGTCCATAACATCTGTTTCTGGAATAATATCTTTGCATTTGCATTTAGGGCATTCTTTTGGTTTGTTTTCATTTGGATCAACTGGCAAATCTTTTTCATCTGGAATTATTACTTCTCCACAATCATTACAATACCAGAAAGGAAAAGGAACTCCATAATATCTTTGTCTAGAAACGCACCAGTCCCATTTAAGAGAGTTAATCCATATTTCATAATTTTTATACATGTATTCGGGATGCCATTTAATCTTTTTCCCGTATTCAAGCCATGTATCTTTCATGTCTGAAATTTTAATAAACCATTGCTTGCTTTGAATTAATTCTACAGGCGTGTCACATCTTTCGTGAACATTAACCACTTGAGTAATTTTTTCTTGTTTAACCAAGTATTCTTTTAAGTCTTCGGTTATTTTTTTTCTTGCCTCAACAATAGTTAATCCTTGATACTTGCCTCCAAGCTCATTTAATTTTCCATCAGTAGTTAAAAGATTTCTTGTTTCTAATTTATCTAATCTCCATTTTTCTAAATCTTCTGTATCTCCCCAAGTGCAAACCATCATTAATCCTGTGCCTTTATCTTTGTCTACTAATTTGCTTGTTTTGATTGGTACTTCATAATCAAATAATGGAACAATTGCTTTTTTGTCATTTAGCCCTTTATACCTTTCATCTTCTGGATTGTAATACAATGCAACGCAAGCAGGTAATAATTCTGGTCTAGTTGTAGCAATTATTACTTCTTCATTGTTATTTAAGGGAAAAGAAATATAGTTCATTAATGATTCTCTCTCCTTGTCTTCAACATCAGATTGAGAAATCGCTGTTTGGCAATAAGGACACCAAAGAATTGGAACCTCTTCTCTCTTAAGGTGTCCTTTTTTATACAAATCAATTAATGACCATTGAGATACTTTGGTCGGAAGAGGAGCAATGGTGCTGTATGTTTTTGACCAATCAACAGAAATTCCTAAATTAGTCCAAAGTTTTTTGTATGTTTCAATTCCTTGTTCAGTTTCTTTTAAACAAAGTTTGATGAATTCAGATTTGGTTGTTTTTGATTTATCAATCTTGTATTTTTTCTCAACAAACCTTTCAGTGGGAAGACCATTGTCATCAAATCCCATTGGATAAAAAACATTAAAGCCTTTCATTCTTTTATACCTTACAATGAATTCTGCTTGAGCATATGACATAATGTGTCCTGCGTGCAGATGATCAGCTGAAACATAGGGAGGGGGAGTGTCAACAACAAAAAGAGGAGAATCGTCTTTTTCATTAAATCTATACAATTGGTCTTTGTCCCAATTAATTTTCCACTTATTTTCAACTGTTTTAAAGTCGTATTCTTTAGGTAATTCTTTCATAAAATCAGTATAATAGAAAAAAATAAAAATGTCTAATAGGGTTGACTTTAAGTGGAAATTGTTTTAGGTTTGAAGTGGTATTTTAACAATTCTTTAATGGAGTTTTGGTTATGAGATCAAGAACCGTTGATTCAGAAAGTCTTTACAGCATAATGCTGAATGATCGTACTTGTGAACACCTCTTAACAACAAAACATTCTAATAGATTTTCAAGGAAAATACATTGTTCAGACATGGCGGTTATCCTAGATTGGGACGACACCTTAACTGAACCTGGGATTAATAATAATTCCTGGCAAATAATGAATAATGCTTTTGCTAAGGTGGGTGTAAGAAAAGACATTCTTTTACTAGAAAAGATTGTTAAGAAATATCACGAGATTGAAAAACAAAGACCATTAACCAGCAAGGAAATGAAAGAATGGCAGAGAACAAACTTGGGAATTTATACAGACGGAAACCTTGATTTAAGGTGTTTGGAAAAAGAAATCCAAAAATCTAGAATGTATTTGTCTGGAGCAATACTTCTTGTATATTTATTAGAAAATTGTTCTAAGGTTTGTATTGTTTCCTCTGGTGTAAAGAATGTAATAGAAAAAACACTAGAATATTATGGAATTGATTCCAAAAAATATGGAAACCTGCAAATAAATGCTACTGAAGTTCTTTTTGATGAAAAGGGAATCATTAGTGGCTGGGAAGACAACAGTATTGTCACAGCAGAAAAGAAACCATGGATAGTCCATAGTTTCTCAAGGATTTGGGATATTGACCATGAAAACATTTTTGCTGTAGGAGATGGCAATACTGATCTCAACATGCTGGACTTGGTTTCAGACGGAGCAACAATGATATTCTTTTGTCCTTCCCATAAAAGAGATATTTTAAGCAGAAAGAAATTTGAACTCGTTTCTTCAAAAGCGCACGGGTTTGTAAAGAATAATTTTGGGATAATAGCCAACTTTTTTATTCAAACATCAGAGGCATGATATACTTGCCTCTTTTTTGTAAATGAAATATAGTTAAAACAATGGAAAAGCAATTAAAACCATTAGCTGACAGGATGAGGCCAGAGACTCTGGATGATTTTTTTGGTCAAGAGGAATTGGTTGGAGAAGAAAGACTGTTAAGAAAAGCAATTGAAGAAGATAGGGTTCCTTCAATGATATTTTGGGGCCCTCCTGGAACAGGAAAAACCACTTTAGCATATATTATTGCTAAACAAACTAAATCAGAATTCATTAAGATCAGTGCAGTAACTTCCGGAGTAAAAGATTTAAAAGAAATAATTGAAAAAGCAAAAATAAATGATCGATTAGGCAGAAGAACAATTCTTTTTATAGATGAAATTCATCGCTGGAATAAAGCTCAGCAAGATGCACTTCTCCCTCATATTGAAAATGGACTTATTGTTTTAATTGGAGCAACAACAGAAAATCCTAGTTTTGAGATTAGGGGAGCACTTTTATCTCGTTCTCGCGTTTTTGTTTTTAAACAATTAGAAGAAAAAGATATTGAAAATTTAATTAAAAGAGCAATTAAAAAAGGTTTTCCTAAGTTGAAAATTAAGATTAATAAAAAAGGAATAGAATTAATTGCTCAATTAAGCAATGGAGATGCAAGAGTAGCTTTAAATATTTTAGAATACGCAGTATTAAGCAGTTCTTTTAAAGAAAATATTAATATTGATGATAAGTTAATTAAACAAGCAGTGGATAAAATTAATTTGCTTTATGATAAAGGGGGAGATGAACACTATAATCTAATTTCAGCTCTCCATAAATCAATGAGAGGTTCTGACCCTAATGCTTCTTTGTATTGGCTTGCGAGAATGGTTGAAGCAGGAGAAGATCCATTGTTTATTGCAAGAAGATTAGTTAGATTTGCTTCAGAAGATATAGGGTTAGCCAATTCAAGAGCATTAGAGCAAACAGTCGCAGCATATCAAGCATGCCACTTTATTGGTTATCCAGAATGTAATGTTATTTTAGCTCAAGCAGTTACATATTTAGCAAAATGCAAAAAATCAAATGAGCTGTATATTGGATATTTAAAAGCAGCAGAAGATGTTAAAAATTATGGTAATTTAGGAGTGCCAATACATTTAAGGAATGCGCCAACTAAATTAATGAAAAACTTGGGCTATGGAAAAGATTACAAGTATAGTCCTAATTATGGATATAGTGAAAAGCAGGAATATATGCCAAATAAATTAAAGAATAGAAAGTATTTTAAAGACTAGTAAATTTTAATTTATCGTGTATGCTTAACATATGTTAATAGATGACGTAATAATTAAAGTTAGTGCTGGGAATGGCGGCAGCGGTGCTGTTGCTTTTGATAAAAACAAGTTTGGAGTTGGTCCAACAGGTGCTAATGGCGGAAATGGTGGCAATGTATATTTTATTGGTGTTCCTGAATTAGATGCTTTGAAACAGTTTCGTTTTAGAAAAGAATTAAAAGCAGAAGATGGTAAAAATGGAAGAGGCCAATTCATGGATGGAAGAACAGGCGAAGATGCAGTAATTAAAATTCCAGTTGGAACAGTGGTATACAATTTAGACAATTCTTCAGAGAAAATGGAAATAGTTGGTGTGGGAGAAAAAGTTTTAATTGCCAAAGGAGGAAAAGGGGGCAAAGGTAATTTCTTTTTCCGCTCCTCAAGAAATACTTCTCCAATGCAATCTCAAGGAGGGTTGCCAGGAGAAACATTTAATATAAGACTAGAATTAAAGCTAATAGCTGATATTGGTTTTGTGGGACTTCCTAATGTTGGTAAATCAAGTTTGCTTAAAGAATTAACCAACGCTGATCCTAAGGTTGCCAATTATCCTTTTACTACTTTGGAACCCAATTTGGGCGTGTATTATGATTTAATTTTAGCTGATATACCCGGATTAATTGAAGGAGCTTCTTCTGGTAAAGGGTTGGGTATGAAGTTTCTAAGACACGTTGAGAGAACAAAAATCATTTTTCACTTTATTTCTGCTGATTCGATTGATGTTAGAAAAGATTATTTAACAATTAGAAACGAATTAAAAGAATACAATCCAGAAATGACTGAAAAGCAAGAGTATGTATTTTTGTCTAAAATAGATTTAATTGAAGCAAAAGAAGTTGAGAAGAAAATAAAAGAATTAAAGAAAATTAAAGAGCTAAAAAACAAAGAAATAATTGCTTTTTCTATTTTTGATGACGAATCTTTAGAAAATGTTAAGGCTATTTTAAATAAAATACTCAAGGAAAAGTTGGGTTGATTTTATAATCTTTTTTTGCTATAAACCTAGTAGTCTTTTGGTTCCTTGAAAACAGAAGACAGGAGAATGATTTATGGAAACAAAGTTTTCTATTCCTGGATTTGAACCTTTCAAAAAGGGGAAAGTAAGAGAGCTTTATAATATTCCTTGTTTTCGTGAAGATCTTGCTCTTTGCATAACCACAGATCAAATTTCTGCTTTTGATAAAGTAATTGGTAATATCAAGGGCAAGGGAATTGTACTTAATCGCATTTCCAATTTTTGGAAAAAATACTTTAATTTTTTAATAAGAAATGACGTTTTTGAAATCGATAGCAAGGAAATTTTCTACAATTTTGGAATATTTGAAGATCCAAGTGATCTTTTTGAAAGATCAACTCTCATACAAAAAATAAAGCCATTGCCTTTTGAATTTATAGTAAGAGGATACTTGGCTGGAGGAATTTTTGAAGAATATGAAAACAATGATCGCAAGCCAGACATTTATTTTGGGAATTTTTTGCCAGGCAATTTAGAAGAAGCAGACCGTCTTTCTCATCCAATATTTACTCCCTCAACAAAAGCAGAAAAAGGCCACGATATAAACATAACTTTTTGGGATGTGGCTAAAGAAATAGGATACTTAAAAACAGAACACATAATGACAACAAGTATTGCTATTTATGCAATAGCACACCAGTATCTTTTGGAAAGAGGAGTTATTCTCGTTGACACCAAATTTGAATTTGGATTTGTTGAAGATTCTTCTGGCGATAAACACTTGTGTTTATTAGATGAAGTTTTAACACCAGATTCTTCAAGATTTTGGGACATTGACGCATATAATCCTGGGAGTACTCAAGAAAGCTTTGACAAACAACCTTTCCGCGATTGGCTTATTAAAACAGGTTGGGATAAAAAATCTCAGCCACCAGAAATTCCTCAGTCAATCGAAGAGGAAACAATAGTAAGATATAAAGAAATTGAAAGAAGAATTCTTTCAAATTAAGCCCTTTTTTTAAAAGGGTTTTTATGTTAAGTTTAAAATATGAAAAAGCCTGAATTAATGTGTCCAATAAAGGATTGGTCTTCTCTCAAAGCATGTAAAGCATATGCTGATGCAGTGTATTTTGGTGTTAATGACTTAAGTTTAAGAGCTAGAGCTGGAATAAAATTAAAAGATTTGTCTTTATTTGTTAAGACTTGCCATGATTTAAAAATCAAAGCATATATGACTATTAATTCTGCGATATATAATAAAGATATTAAAAAAGCAGAAGAATTGATTAAAAAAGCCAAGAAAGCAAAAGTAGATGCTTTAATTGTCTGGGATTTTGCTGTAATTGATTTGGCTAAAAAATACAAAATGCCTTTTATTATTTCAACTCAAATGAATGTTAGCAATTATAAATCAGCAATGTTTTTTAAAAAACTAGGAGCCAAGAGAATTGTTTTAGCCAGAGAAATGAATTTAAAAGATATTGCTGAATTAAAGAAAAAAACAAAGATTGAAATCGAAACATTTGTTCATGGAGCAATGTGTATTGCTATTTCCGGAAGATGTATTTTATCTTCGTACTTATACGGAAAATCTTCTAATTGTGGTTCTTGTGCTCAGCCATGTAGAAAACAATGGGTATTGTCTGATGACGAGGGAAATCAAATTGTTAATGAGGGAAAGTATTTTTTAAGCGCTAAAGATTTATGCATGATTGAATATATTCCTCAATTAATTAAAGCAGGAATAGATTCTTTTAAAATAGAGGGAAGAAGAAGAGATGCTAAATATATTGAAGTAACTTCTAGATGTTATAGAGAAGCAATTAATAGTTATTACAATAAAACATTTACTTTAAAAAAAGCCAAGGAATGGAAAGAAGAATTAAGCAAGGTATATAATAGGGGATTTTCAACTGGATTCTATTTTTCTATTCCAAGTAAAGAAGGAATAGGGTATGATAAAGCTGATAATGTTTCGTTAGTTAAAAAGATATATATAGGAGACGTAGTTAAATATTATCCAAAGATGAAAGTTATGGCTCTAAAGTTAAGTCACAGGAATATTAAAAAAGGCGAGAAAATAATGATTGAAGGAGAGAAGACATTTCTTGAAGAAGATGTTTTCTCAATTCATTTTAAAGGAAAAGAAATAGAGAAAGGAATTAAAGGAACAGAAGTAGGAGTTAAAATAAGAGGAAAAGTTAAAAAAGGAGATAAAGTATTTTTATACAAATAAAAAATATGGATCAATTAACTATTGCAATAATAATTCTTTTCTTTGTTCTCTTTATTTTATTTCTAAGAGAGTTGAGTTATAAAAAAGAAATAATTACTGATTCTAACAAAAGAACTAAAGAAGAAGTAAAAGAATTAATTAAAGAATTAGAAACAAAGCTTCATCAAGTTGAAAAAGAAAGAGTGGGAGAATTTAATGCTTTAAGAGCAATTTTAGAAGAGCACAAAATACTCGCAGGAGAATTAAGAGATTCAACTGAAGGGTTAAAAAATGTTTTATCCAATAATCAATTAAGAGGTAGATGGGGAGAAGAAATTGCTGACAATTTATTAAAAACAATTGGTTTTGTTTCTGGAGAGCATTATGTTAGCAATACTGCTCAAGACACTAATTCTAATAGGCCTGATTTTACAATTTTTCTTCCTGATAAGAAGAAATTAAATATTGATGTTAAGTTCCCTTACGCAGCATTAGTTAGGTTTGAAGAAACCAATGACAAAAAGCATTTAGATGATTTTGCTAGAGATGTTAAGCAGAAGATAAAAGAAGTTTCTTCAAGAGACTACATTAATCCAGAAGAAAATACTGTTGATTTTGTAATTCTTTTTGTTCCCAATGAAAGAATCTTTTCATATATTTACGATAAACTAGGAGATGTTTGGAAAGAGGCTTTAGAAAAAAAAGTGGTTATTGCTGGACCATTTAGCTTTACAGCAATTTTAAGAATGGTTTACCAGTCATACAAAAGTTTCATGTATTATGAAAATTTAGGACAAATAATTAATTTAATTAAATTATTTGAAATAGAATACAATAAATTTAGTGATGAATTAGATACACTGGGAAACAAAATTAGAACAGTATCAGATCAGTACGAAAAAGTATCTGTTACTAGGAATAAGAAATTAAACAGAGTGATTGATAAAATAAAGGGGGAGTCGGAAGAAGCAAAATTAATTGATGACAAAGATGGATTGGAGTAAATTAATTAAAATATTATCAAACGAGCCTGAATTTAGAAAAAAGCAAGTCCATAGACTGCTTTTTCATGAATTAATTAATGATTGGGACAAAGCAACTAATCTGTCCTTATCTTTAAGAGAAAAATTGAAAAAAGAATTTCCTTTAGAAATAAAATATAAACTATTTAAATCAAAAGATAAAAAAACCATTAAAGGATTGATTGAACTAGAGGATGGCTTGTTTATTGAAACAGTTTTAATGATTCATGGTAATAGGACAACTGTTTGCGTTTCAACTCAAGTAGGGTGCCCCTTGGGTTGTTTGTTTTGTGCAACTGGAAAGATGGGATTAATTAGGAATTTAAATTATTATGAAATCTGTGAACAGGTATTACTTTTTAAAAGAATGAGAAATATTACTAATGTAGTATTTATGGGAATGGGGGAGCCCTTCTTGAATTATGACAATACAATAAAAGCAATTAAATTATTGAATGACTCGAATGGTTTTAATATTGGAGCAAGAAAGATTTCTGTTTCTACTTCAGGCATTATTCCTGGAATAGAGAAATTTATGGAAGAAGATTTGCAGGTTAACTTATCCATTTCTCTTCATGCGCCAAATAATGAATTAAGAAGTAAGATAATGCCGATTAATGATAAGTATCCGTTAAATAAGGTAATGAAAAAAGTATACGAATATATTAAAAAAACAAACAGAAAAGTAATGCTTGAATATTTAATGATTAAAGGAGTTAATGATTCAATTGAAAATGCAGAAGAGTTATATGAGTTAATTAAAGGAAAGCCATTATATATGATTAATTTAATTAAATACAACCCAACAGGAAAATATTCTAGCTCTACTTCAAAAACAATAAAAGAATTTAAAGATTATTTAGAAAAGAGAAAAATATTTACAACCCAACGTTTTGAGTTTGGAAAAGATATTGAAGGAGCTTGTGGTCAGTTGATAGTTAAAAGTTAATTTAGTATAATAATTTAAATAATATGAAAAAAAGAATCATTCTTAAGTTTAGTGGAGAAGTGTTTGGAAACGAAAAAGGAGACGGTGTTGACATGTCTTCTTATAGAAAAATAACGAAAAGCATTTTAAAGATTCAAAAAGAAAACAATATTGAGTTAGGAATTATTGTTGGTGGAGGAAATATATTTAGAGGTAGGGAAAAAGACAAAGAGTTTAATAGAGTTGAAGCAGATAATATGGGAATGATTGCAACAATTATTAATGGATTAGGTCTTGCAGAAGCTTTGGGAAACAAAGGAAAATTAATGACAGCAATAAAAATGGACTCTATTGCAGAGCAGTATAATAGAAAAAAAGCAATAGAATATTTAGAAAAAGGAAACATTGTAATATTTGCTGGAGGAACAGGTAATCCATTTTTTACTACTGATTCTGCTTCAGCATTGAGAGCTTGTGAGCTTAGTTGCGATTTAATTTTAAAAGCAACAAACGTTAATGGAATATATGATAAAGATCCTGATGAGCATAAAGATGCTAAAATGTATAAGAAAATATCATATATTGAGGCAATAGAAAAGAAATTAAAAGTCATGGATTCTACTGCATTTGCAATGTGTTGGGAGAATAAAATACCAATCATTGTTTTTAATATTAAGGATTTAGACAAAGTATTAAAAACAAAAAATATTGGAACATTAGTAAGTTAGCTTTTTTTCTTTTTTTATGTTAATGTGATTACATAATCATATTACTATTTTCATGTCTCAATATTACAAAAAGTCAAATAATATATTTGACCCTAAGTCAGAAAAATCATTTAAACTAAGTAGATCAAAGATTGATTTATTCATGGAATGTCCTCAGTGCTTTTATTTAGATAGGCGTCTTGGAGTAGGTAGACCTCCTGGTTTTCCTTTTACTTTAAATAGTGCTGTCGATACGTTACTTAAAAAAGAATTTGATTTACATAGAAAAGAAAAAACCCCACATCCCTTAATTAAAGAGTTTGGAGTGGATGCAATTCCATATGAAGACGAAAGGATAGGTACTTGGAGAAATACTTTTAAAGGAATTGAATTTTTGCACGAACCAACCAATCTATTAATCACTGGAGCAGTTGATGATGTTTGGATTAATCCAGAAGGAGAATTAATAATTGTTGATTACAAAGCAACATCAAAAGAAAGCGAAGTTAACATAGATGCTGAATGGCAGAGGGGATACAAAAGACAAATGGAAATATATCAATGGTTGTTTAAAATGAATGGATTTAAAGTTTCTCCAGTAGGGTATTTTGTTTATTGTAATGGTGATGTTGGAAAACCATATTTTGATAAAAAATTAGAGTTTGATATTAAAGTAATTCCATATAAAGGGGATACTAATTGGATAGATAAAACATTATTAGAAATTAAGGAATGTTTAATGAGTGATAAAATTCCAGAGATGAATCCTGATTGTGATTATTGCAATTATAGGAAAAATGCAGTAGTGGCGAAAATTAAGCATGAAGGAAAATAAATCATATTTAAGACAAACATTAGAAAAAAATACTTTTTCTGTTTCAGCGTATTTGGATATATTAAATACGCTTCTTTCTTCATGCAAAACAAAAGTAGCAGGAGAAGTCTCTGAACTTAAAAAAGCATCATCAGGCCACGTGTATTTTTCTTTAAAGGATAAAAAAGACGGGAGCGTTCTTAATTGTGTTATCTGGTCTTCAGTTTATAAATTTTGTGGAGTTGAATTAAAAGAAGGAGTCGAGATAAAAGTATTTGGCTTTGCTGATATATATAAGCAAAATGGAAGAATAACTTTTAAATGTTCTTCAATTGAATTAATGGGAGAAGGGGAATTAAAGAAACAATACGAAGAATTAAAAAGAAAGTTAGAAAAAGAAGGATTATTTGATGAGTCAAGAAAAAAGGAGATACCATTGCTTCCTTGTAATATTGGAATTATTACTTCCAAGGAAGGAGCAGTAATCAATGATTTTCTTAATAACCTTGGTCAGTATGGTTTTAAGATAAAGCTTGTAGATTCAAGGGTTGAGGGAATTGAGGCTGTAAAAGACCTTTTAAGGGCTATTAAAACTTTAAAAGGGGAAAAGCTTGATTGCCTTGTTATAATGCGTGGAGGAGGCTCTTTGGAGTCTTTCCTAGCGTTTAATAACGAGACATTAATCAAGGAAGTGGCCAAATTATCTATTCCTGTGATTGTGGCTATAGGCCACGACAAAGACGTGCCACTTTTAGCCTTATCTGCTGATAAAATGGTTTCAACTCCAACAGCAGCAGCTAATCTTTTAAATGAGTCTTGGCATAGACTAGAATGGGAAATTAAAGAAAAAGAGAACGCAATATTTTCTTTTCTTTCTTCTTTTTTTGAATCAATTAAATTATTAGAATACAAAGTTAAAGAAGTTTTGCCTAAAATAATTGAATCAAGAATAGATAATTTAAGAATGATAATTGCTAATGCAGAAAGTGTAGTTAATCATAATAATCCAGAAAGAAACTTAGCTTTAGGATATTCAATTGCCAGAAAATCAGGCAAGGTTATTAAATCAATTAAAGGAATTGAAAAAGAAGATATAATTGACTTGGAAATTATGGATGGTATAATTAACACAAAAGTAAATGAAACAAGAAAATATAAGTCAAAACATTAAAAAGCTTAATCAAATTATTGATTGGTTTGAAAATCAAGAAGATCTTGATGTTGAATTGGGATTAAAAAAAGTGAAAGAAGCGATGGAACTTATTAAACAAACAAAAGAGAGACTCAAAAAAACAGAGAACGAATTCGAAGAAATCAAAAAAGATTTTAGCAAAAAGTAATGAAGAAAATTAAACTATATTGGATAGAAAGAGATAAAAATTTTGGAGACATGTTGAATCCAATAATTTTTAATAATCTTGGTTTTGATTTTGAAAAAGCTAAAGAAAACGATAAAGGAAAATTACTTGCTATAGGAAGTGTAATATATGTTTCAAAAGAGAATGATATAGTTTGGGGGTCAGGCATTTTAGATGACAATCCTTTTGATTTTCCTTTGGGAATGAAATTCTTAGCAGTAAGAGGACCCAAGACAAAAGAATTTATTAAGGGTTACAAGGTGCCGAATATTTTTGGTGATCCAGCAATACTTATGCCAGATTTTTATAAGCCAAAAATAGAGAAAAAAAATAAAATAGGATATGTGCCACATTATATTGATTTAAACGATAAAAGATTAAAAGGAAAATACGTTATTAATGTTAAAAACAATCCGTTAAAAGTAATAGATGATATTTTTTCGTGTGAAGTTATAGTTTCCAGCTCTCTTCATGGCATAATTATAGCTGAAGCATATGGAATACCAGCTGTTTGGATAAAAATGAGTGAAAAAATAATAGGAGGGGATTTTAAATTTAATGATTATTTTTTGGGTAGTGGAAGAAAAGAACAAAAACCAAGTGAATTTAATAAATGGAAAATTTTACCCAAACCTTTTTATGAAAAAGAGAAGTTATTAAATACACTTAAAAATTGGATCTCATTAAATTAATTGCATAATTTTAAATTATGAGTATAATGTAATTGGCAACTTAAAATTATTACTTAATTATCGAGGTGTTAGGTTGAGTAACAGAAAAAGAAGGAATAATAATAGTAATGATAATAACGGACAAAGTTTTAGAATAGGAACTTGTCCTATCTGTGGAAAGGAAAATGTTCCCTTAAGTGAACATCATATTTACAAGAAAGCTGTTTATGGAGACAGTGACAGAAAGTTTTCTCTGTGTCGTGATTGTCACGATGTTATAGAATTCATGAATAGAACATGGGAGAATATGACACTGAGACCCTTTATTCGCATTTATAGAGAAATATTTAATGCATTCTGCAAGGGAGAGATTAATGGTTTCAAGATAAGCTTGACTGAAAAAATGGACGAGGAAGAGCTGATTAAAGCTTTAACCCCAACAGTACTTAGAGGTTTTGAAAGAATCGAAAGAAAGGGCATTAATCCTTGGTTAGAAAATAGAATTGTAAAAAAGGGTATTTCAATTATACCTAAGAAGAAAAAAGACAATGGGCAATAGTCCATTTTTTTTCTTGCCTTGATTTGTTAAAAAAGGTATAATAAATTTATAATAATAATTATAAAAAAATGAAGACATTCCTTAAGGCATTAATTTCTGGATTTCTATTGTGGGCAACAATGTTTACTTTAATTTCCATGATTTTAAGTTTGTATAATCAGTATGAGCTAATTAAGATTTTGGTATCAATAAGTTCGGGTGTTATTGCTATTTTATTTATATATTATTTAAAAGCACAGAAAATAAAACAAGCACTAATCTATTCTTTTACTTGGTTAACATTAGGCTTTGCTTTAGATTATTTTGTGACAATGAAATTTAATGAGTATATTTTTTATTCACCTTATTTATGGCTTGGTTACGGGCTAATGTTTGTATCGCCATTAATTTATGCAAGTTTAATTAAAAAGAAAAGTATATGGAAAAAATAACAGACAGTAATTTTGAAGAAATAATAAATGGAGAAAAACCAGTTTTAATTGATTTTTATACTGAATGGTGTCCTCCTTGCAAAATGCTTTCTCCGATCATTGAAGAAATACAAAAAGATTTTGAAGGGAAAATAGAGGTTTTTAAAATGGATATTGATCAAAATCCAGTTTCAGCTGATAGATTTCAGATAGACAGAATTCCTATGGTTGTATTATTTAATAAAGGAGAAATTAAAAGCAGTTTTATTGGTTTTAGAGAAAAAGAAGATATTGAAGACTGGTTAAATTCAAATATCTAAAAATATGGAAAAAGAAATCGAAAAATTAATTAAAAAATACAAAGCTTATGCAGAGAAGAAAGGATTTAAACTAAATCCTAATGAGAAAGTTTTAGAAGGAACAATAAGAGCTTTGATTATTAGAGAAAAGAAGTTTGGTAAAAAATATTGTCCATGCAGAAAAATGACTGGAGATAAAAAAAATGACAAGAAAATAATTTGTCCTTGTATTTATCATGTCGAGGAAATAAAAAAAGATGGTCATTGCTTTTGCAACTTATTTTTTAAAGAAAATTAGTCATTAATTCTTCTAACGTATTCACCACTTTCAGTATTGATTTCAATAACATCGCCTTCTTCAACAAAAAGAGGCGCATTTATTTTAGTCCCTGTTTCAATGGTTACTGCTTTTGTTCCTCCTTGGGCTCTGTCTCCTTTGACTCCAGGAGTAACTTCTGTAACTTTTAGTTTTACTTTAATTGGAAGAGAAACATTAATTATTTTATCGTCAAAAACAATTGTTTCTACTTCTTCGTTTGGTTTTAAAAACCTTGCCTTGTCTCCAATTTGCTCGAAAGTCAATTCAAATCTTTTAGAAGGATTATCTATTTCAGAAAAAACATATTTATCTTTATTCTGATAAACAAACTTAGCTTCTTTTTTTTCAATATCAGCTTCTTCAAAAGAATCTCTTGGCTGAATACTTCTAGCAACAATGCTTCCATTGATTAGATTTTTTAATTTTACTTGAAGGTAAGAATGACCCCTTCCTTTAAAAGTATTAATAGCCTCTATAATTTCATAGGGCTGATCATTAATAATGATTATTCTTCCTTTTGCTAATTCTGAATATGATAACATGTTATTCTTGTTTCCATTCAATTTTATCTTCTTTATCAGCGAATTCGAGCCATTCGCCACCGTCATCAATAACAAACCATTTTCTTTTGGTTTGAGACCACACCATAGGTTGATTTCTATAATACGGTTTTTTTATTATCTCTTTTGGCTTTAATTTGTCAAGTTCCAGCCATTTCTTAAAAACTGTTTCAATTGAATAATCTAGTTTTCTTGATTTAGCCCAATCAGCCACAATGGTCATTGCTTGCTTGGCTTTTTTAACTGAGCCCGCTAATTCAATTAATTCTTTAGCTGGTCTAGTATACCTTGAATAAATGATTTTCTTTTTCTTAGCATCTTCTTTTATTTGTTCTAAAGACAATCCTTTAGTTGAAAAGAAATGATTAACCACTTCTTGAATATCAGTTTCTTTTTTTTCTTTTTTCATAGTTTTTCTATAATGTTTTTATAGAAAGATTTAACGTTTCCTAATTCTTTTAATCCCTTATCAGTTATTTCATAGGTTCTTCTTCTGTCTTTTAATTTACTTTTAACAAGATTTTCAGCTTCTAGCCTATAAAGTACTCTGTAAGGAGTAATGTTGCCTGGTCTAAATCCAAATTCTTTTTCAATCAAAGAGGGGAGTTCCCAGGCATAAGCAGGCTCTTTCTTTAAAAGTATTAAAATATATATCCAAAGATTTTCTTTGGTATTAAGTTTTTTAAGTCTTTCTATTGGTTGCATTGTTTTATATTAATTCATTTAATTTTGCTAGTCAAATACTTGACATTTTACGTATTGTATGATATTAAGATAATAAGAAAATAAGAATAAAAAAATGAAAACTATAGTAAAAACAACAAGTAGAGGACAAATTACAATTCCAGCTAAATGGAGAAGAAATTTTAATACTAATAATTATATTCTAGAAGAAAAAAAAGATGTTCTAGAAATTAGACCCTTGAAAGAAGAAGCTTTAGAAAAAGAAGAATATACTGTTTTTGATGCAATAAGAGATAATAAAGGTAAGGGAATAAAAGCTGAAGATTTAGTTAAGATATTAGAGGAATTAGAATAATTATGGATAAGATTAAAAAACTTTTTAAGAAAATTAAAAAAGAAGAAAGGAGGTTTTTAAAAGAATCCATAATAAAATTAATTTCTGGAGAAACAAAAAATTTTAATATCGAAAAAATTAAAAATACCAATTTTTTAAGATTAAAAAGGGGGAGGTTTAGAATTATTTTTCATTATGAAAAATCTAAAATTATTATAGATTCTATTAAAATAAGAAACGAAAAAACATATAAATAATATTTATTGTGGAAAATGTGCTTGACAAACTATTTTACGCCTGTAAAATAGACTAATAATGTAATTATTAATATTTTTATATATGGCAAACAAAAAAAAGACAAAAATTTCTAAAGGCAAAGACATTAAAATTGCTATTGCCGGAGTGGGTAATTGTGCTAGTTCATTAGTTCAAGGGATATATTACTATAAGGACATTAATAGTGATGATGAATTAGTTCCTGGATTAATGCATAATGTAGTAGGGGATTATAAAATTTCTGATATTAAAATTGTTGCTGCTTTTGATGTTGACAAGAGAAAAGTGGGAAAGGATGTTTCTCAGGCTATTTTTCAAAAACCTAATTGTACAAAAGTTTTTTGTAAGAATGTTCCTAAAACAGGAGTGATTGTTAAAATGGGACCAATTCTAGATGGAGTAGCAGATCACATGAAAAATTATCCCGAAGATCAGACATTCATGCCAGATAATAAAAAGTCAATTGATATAGTTGCTGAACTTAAAAAATCAGGAGCTGATGTTTTGGTATCATATATGCCAGTTGGTTCTCAAAAAGCAACAGAATTTTATGCTCAAGCATGTTTAGATGCTGGTATTGCTTTTATTAACTGTATGCCGGTATTTATTTGTTCTGATGAAAAATGGGAAAAGAAGTTTAGAGACAAAGGAATTCCTTGTATTGGAGATGATATTAAATCTCAAGTAGGCGCAACAATTACACACAGGGTATTGTCTCATTTATTTGCTCAAAGAGGAGTTACAATTGACAGATCATATCAATTAAACTTTGGCGGTAATACTGATTTCTTGAACATGCTTTCAAGAGACAGATTAAAATCAAAGAAATTATCCAAAACAGAAGCAGTTGAATCAGAGCTAAGCAAAAGATTAAGTTATGATAACTTGCATATCGGACCATCTGATTGGATACCATTTTTGAAAGACAATAAGATTTGTTTTATTAGGATGGAAGGTAGAAAATTTGGTGACGTACCAATTGAACTAGAGTTAAGATTATCAGTAGAAGATTCTCCTAATTCAGCAGGGTGCGTGATTGATGCAATTCGTTTACTTAAAATTGCATTAGATAGGGGAATTGGTGGAACATTGATTTCTCCCTCAGCATATTTTATGAAACATCCTTATAAGCAATTTACTGATGAAAGAGCAAGGGAAATGATTGAAGAATTTATTGCAGGAAAGAGAGAAAGATAATATAATAATTTAATAATAATTAAATTAAAAAAAATGGAACCATTAAATAGATTTGTATCCACAATTACTGAAGGTAATCTATGGATATATATTTTGTCTTTGGGAATAGAAAAAGAGATACAAAATAAAGAAGTTTCTGGTTTAATATTCGATAAATTTGGATTTTTACCAAGCGAGTTATTAATCAAAACAGTTTTATTTAGACTAAGATCTCAAGGATATATCAAGAACGAAAAGTTTAAAGGAGAAAAAGCATTTATTACAAGTGAAAAAGGAAAAGAAGAATTAAGAAAGATGAAAAAGTATTCTGAAGACTTATTACAAAAACTATAAACATATGTTAGACACAAAAAGACATTGGTTTAAATCTTTAGAAATTTTAATAGGAAAAATATTCTCAATGTTACCAATCACTCCTAATGGATATACTTATCTGTCAGGAGTTTTTGCTTTAATTGGAATGTATTACATGATAATGCAAAAATTATCATTATCAATTATATTCTTTTTTGTTGGAGCGTTTTTAGATTTTATTGATGGAGCAGTAGCAAGACATAGAAATGTTTCAACTAAAGTTGGTGCATATCTTGATACTATCTTTGATAGATATGTTGAAGGAATGATTTTCTTTGGATTATTATTTTTACCCTTGCCAACAATATATTTACCTGCTTATGCATGGATATTTTTAGCAGTATTTGGTTCTATTGTTACAACCTATGCTAAAGCAGCTGCTAAGGAAAAAGAACTAGTTAATCAAGAATTAAAAGGAGGAATATTATCAAGAGGGGAGAGATTAATATTAGTTTTTTTGGCTTTGATTTTAGGATTAATTTATCCTAACTTTATTTACACAACATATATTATTATTTTAATTGCTGTTTTGGGAAACATTACAGCAATCCAAAGAGTTTACTCTGCTATTAAAATTAATCTAAGATGAATAAAGAAAAAATCAAAGGAATAATATTTGATTTAGATGGAGTGCTTCTTGAAACTGAATATTATCAATGGCAAGGATGGGTAATTCCTTTAAGAGAAATGGGAATAGAGCTGACAAAAGAAAAGTATTTTGATTATGCTGGAAAGAGTGGCAAAAGAATAGAAGAAGAAATTATTAAAGATTTTGATTTAAATTTAAAACAAGGAGAATTGCTTCATAAAAAAGAAGAACTACTTTTAGAATGGTTTTCAGAAAAAAAGTTAAACTATATGCCTTATGTCAAAGAGGCTTTAGAATTTTTTAATTCTAAGTTTAAATTAGCATTATGTTCTGGCGGACCAAGAGACGAAGTTATATTAAAATTAAAGAAAGCAGAATTAATTGATTATTTTCCAATAATAGTTGCTGGTAGCGATGTAGAAAAAAGTAAGCCCGCTCCGGATATTTACTTAAAAGCAAAAGAATTAATTGGATTATCAGAAGAAGAATGTTTAGCAGTAGAAGATACTCAATATGGGCTTCAAGCAGCTAAAGATGCTGGATTAAATTGTGTTTCAATACCCAATGAATATTCTTTAAAACAAGATTTTTCAAGAGCAGATTTAATTTGCAAATCTTTAAAAGAATTAGTAGAATACTTTAATGGAAATTAAAAATATTAAAGCAATATTATTTGATTTAGATGGAACTCTTTGCAAGACAGAAGCTTATCAATTAAAAGCTTGGAATGATGTTTTGGAAAAAAGAGGCGTTTTTATTGATCCAAAAGAATATTATAAATATATTGGTAAAACTGCTCGAGAAGTAGAAAAAGATATAATAAAAGAACACAATTTAAATATTGATTTGGGAGAATTAGAAAAAGAAAAAGAAGAGATACTGTTACAATGGTTTAAAGATGATGACGATATAGAATTAATGCCTTATGCTAAAGAAGCAATTGAGTTTTTTTCTGATCACCCTTCTTTATTTATGGGCCTTTGTACAAGTGGTTCTAAAAATGAAGTTATCTGCAAGCTAAAAAAGAATAATTTATGTGAAAGGTTTGATACAATAATTACAAAAGACGATGTTTTACGAGGCAAACCATTTCCAGACGTGTATTTGGAAGGAATGAAAAGATTGGGATTAAAAGGATTTGAATGTTTGGCAATAGAAGACACTGAACATGGTTTAGAATCAGCCAAAAGCGCAGGAGCATTTTGTTTTGTAATTCCTCAAGAATTTTCTAAAAAACAAAACTTTTCAAAAGCAGATAAAATTTTAAATTCTTTAGAAGACTTAATTATTTTTTTTAAATCCTAATTTAGCTAAACTTGGAGCTAAGACATATATGAGGTTTGATTTTCTTCCAGAACCCCTTGTTTTTTTATTGAGAATAGCTTGTTTGAATTCTTCTAAGTTGTTTGCATCACATTCAGTGTAAGCATCTCCAACTGCTTGGGCGCAGTGTGCGTCGGTTCCTCCAGTCATGGCTAGATTATATTTTTTTGCAAAATCAAATGCTCTTTTATCAGGTTCTTTAAACGGTCTTCTTCCGTTTATTACTTCAATTCCATCTATTAAATCAAGATAATTAGTAAGGTCTTCTTTAAAAGATAAAGGACCATGAAAAGGATGAGGAACTATTACTATTCCTCCTTGTTTTTTTATTTCCTCCATTACAAATCTAGCTTCTTTCTTTTTTCCTTGTATTTTTTCTTTTAAGAATAATCCAATAATGTCTCCTTGTTTTGAATTAATTTCATCTCCAAGGATTATGGGAAAATTAAGTTCTCGAGAGATTGTTTTTGCTTCTTCCCATCCTTCAATTGAATTATGATCAGTGATAGCAATAGCATCCATTCCTTTTTTTCTTGCAACAAGAACAATATCTTTAATCCCTGACATTCCGTCTTTTGAATAATTTGTATGGATATGAGTATCTATTTTCATATTGTTTACACTATAATAGTTTTATTGAATAAAATCAAATAATTTGATATGTTTAATTTAATGAAAAAAAGGGTATTTATTGCTATTAATCTTCCAGAGAACGCAAAAAACAAACTGGAAGAGATACAAAGAAAAACAGAAAATTCATTTTCTTATTTTAATGGTGTTTGTCCTGTAATTTGGACAAGGAAAAATAACTTGCACATCACTTTATTATTCTTAGGTAACATTGAAACAGAAGAACTTTTCGAGGTTTTTGAAAAGCTAGAAACAATTACCAGCAAAACAGAACCAGTAGAAATAAATCTTAGCTCTATTACTTATGCTCCCAAAGATAATCCTAGAATGGTTTGGGTTAATGGAGAGAAATCAAAAGAATTGAAAGAACTTCAAGAATCAATAGACGAAGAATTGTTTAATCATGGAAATAAAGAATTTAATGTCCATATAACATTAGGAAGAATCAGACAGTGGCAATTTAAAAGAATAAACAAAGAAGAAATTCCAGAATTAGAGCAAATAGATTTAAATTTTAAAGCTAACTCAATAGAAGTAATGGAAAGCGAACTTAAAAGAGGTGGTGCAGTATATACTACCCTTAAGTCGTTTCCTTTAAATTCATGAAAGTACATTTTATTGGTATAGGAGGAATAGGTGTTTCAGCTTTAGCAAAATATTATTTAGATAAAGGAGACATTGTCTCTGGTTCTGATGTTACTCAATCAAGTATTACTGATGATTTGATTGAAAAAGGAGCAGAGGTTCTAATTGGAGAACAAAAAAAAGAAAACATTAAAGACTTTGATTTAGTTATTTTTAGTCCAGCAATTAAAGAAGAAAACCCTGAATTAGAAGAAGCTAAAGATAGGGGAATTAAAACAATGAGCTATCCTGAAGCTTTGGGAGAGTTAACTAAGCAGTATTTTACTATTGCAATATCAGGGACACATGGAAAAAGCACAACCACAGCAATGTTGGGATTAATTTTAATTAAAGCTGGCCTTGATCCAACTATTATTGTTGGAACAAAGATAAAGGAATTCAGTAATTCTAATTTCAGAAAGGGAAAATCAAAATATTTAGTAATTGAAGCTTGCGAACACGAAGCATCTTTTTTAAATTATTATCCAAAGATTATTGTAATTACTAATGTCGAGGAAGACCACTTAGACTTTTATTCTAATTTAGAAAATATTGAAAAAGCCTTTAATGAATTTGTGTCTCATTTAGGAAACGATGGAATATTAATTAAAAGAGATGATGTTAAAATGAATTTTGCTAATTCAATAATTTTTTCAATAAAAGACAAAGAAGTAGAGGAATTAAGGAAAATAATGAAAATTCCAGGAGACCATAATATTTTAAACGCATTAGCTGCTTTAAAGGTTGCAAGAGCGTTAAAAGTTAATGATGAGGATTCTTATAATGCTTTGGGTGAATATTTAGGTTCTTGGAGAAGATTTGAAGTAACTAATTTAAATAAGTTTGTTTTGATAGATGATTATGCCCATCATCCAACGGAAATAATGGCAACCATCAAAGGAACTTTGGAAAAGTATAATAATAAAAAGATTTTCTGTGTTTTTCAACCCCATCAATATCAAAGAACAAAGCTTCTTTTTAATGAATTTGTTTCTGTTTTTAAAGAACTATTAAGTAAAAACATGATAGAAAAGTTACTATTAATTGACGTTTATGATGTTTCTGGTAGGGAAGGAGCGGGAGATGAAACAGAATATACTTCAGAAAAAATAGCTCAAGAGATTGATAATAAAAGGGCAAAAAGAATTGAAAAAGTTGCTCTGAAAAATGAATTAGAGGGTGCTGAAGTGGTTATAATGATGGGAGCGGGCGATATTTATAATTTAAGCGAGGAAATAAAAGAAAGTTGCAAAGACCAATAAAAACAAGTATAATATTATTATGAATGAAATTTTGTTAGAATTTAATATAAAAGTACAAGCAAATTAACAGCCCTATTTTTTAATGGGGTTTTATTTTAAATGAAAGTAGCAATTTTAGGACATTTATTAACAAAAAATGATTTAAGAAAATTATTTCCTTTTGGTAAATACCTTCCATTATGGTTAATGGAGTTTTTAGTTAATATTTTTCCAAGAAAATTTACTCCAATGTCTGAGTTCGATATTTTAGGAAAAGCTAGAGGGTGTATTTTAGGAATTCATTTAACTTCAGAACAAATAATGAATGACGATAAAGAGAAAATAAGAAAAATAATATTAGATACTATTCTTTATGCTCAAGATAAAATGAATTGCGATATTGTAATGCTTGGAGCATTAACAGCACCAGCAACAGGAGCTGGTTTATGGCTTAAAGATCAAAAGCAAGTTAGACTAAGTATAACTACAGGAAACACGTATACAGCTGCGGTTGCAATTCAAGTAACAGAAAAGGCAATTGAGCTAGCTAAAATAGATCTAAATCAAATAAAAATTGCAATTGTTGGTGCAGCGGGCGTGATAGGTGAAGCGGTTACAAAATATTTTAACCAAAAAAATGCCAATTTATTATTAGTTGAAAGAAATATTGATAGATTTGAAAGACTAAAACCAGGATTAGTTAATGATAAATATGAATTAACAGATAATTTAAAGGACTTGTTAAAAGCAGAGGTTATTGTTACTGCTACATCTCATCCAGAGGCATTAATTACAGGAGACATGCTTAAAAAGAATGCTATTGTTGTAGATGTTGCCGAACCATCTGACGTTGTTTCTAATATTGAAGAAATCAGACCAGACGTTATTTCAATTGACGGAGGAAGAGTAAAATGGGATAATGTTGACATAAAAGTAAAATTAGGATTACCCAAGCATGTTGGTTTTGCTTGTATGACCGAAGGCATGATGCAAGCCTTAGAAGAAGATAAAAATGATTATATTGGTTCTGTTGATATGAATCATTTAAAGCAGACAATTGATTGGGCAGAAAAATGGGGTTTTGATATAGCAGATTTTACATGTTTTAATAAAACAATAGATTTAAATAAGTTTAATAAAATAAATAATAATTATTAAAATTATGTCAAAAGCAGAATATTATGTTCCAAATGATAGGCCATGGTTCAAGCATTATGACGAGGGAGTTGAAAAACATATTGATTATTTAGAAGAACCATTATTTTATTTTTTAGACAAGGCAGCTAAAGAAAATTCAAATAACATTGCTTTAAGTTATTTTGGCACCGAAATAAATTATAGAGAATACAAAGAATTGGTAGATAAATTTGCTCACGCACTTCAATTAAACGGAGTTCATAAAGGAGATAGAGTAATTATAATGGCAGTTAACTGTCCTCAGGCCGTTATTAGTATTTATGGAACAATGAAAGCAGGAGCAATACCAATTCCTTTAAATCCTTTATACACAGCAAAGGAATTAGAATACTTTTTTAAAGATTTAGAGCCAAGAATAGTTGTTACTCCTGATAATTTTTACAGTAATGTATTAGAGGCTTCTAAAGTGACTCCGCAAATAGAAAAGATAATTAGTACCAATGTTTCTGATTATTTTCCTCCTCTTAAAAAACATTTAGCCAGGATTTTAGGAAAAATAAAGGTTATCGAATGTAAAGAAGCTATTGATTTTAAAGATTTTATAAATGTTTCTTCAGATTTTAAAGAAATAAATATTAATCCAAAACAAGATGTAGCTTTAATTGTTTATACTGGAGGAACAACAGGAGAGCCTAAAGGAGTGATGCTTACTCATTATAATATAATGGCTAATATCTTAAATTTTGAAGCTTGGTTTAAAAATGTACCAGTTAAATCTTGTTTACTTGTTGTGCCCTTGTTTCATATATATGGATCAGGACCAATTATGAATTTTATTGCTGCTCGAGCTGGTAAGATGCTGATGCTTCCTAAATTTAACACTAAAGAAACAATTAAAGAACTATTAAAGCACAAAATTAACGGACTATTTTGTGTTCCAGCAATTTACGCTGCGTTTGTAAAATACTATCAAGATAATCCCAATGAGCCAAAATTAACTGATGTTACTTTCTGTGCTAGTGGAAGTACATCAATTTCATCATATGTTTGGCAGAATCTACAAAAAGTTATTCCTAATGCCTTCTTGATAGAAGGATATGGGTTATCTGAAACCTGCCCCGGTATTGTTATGGATCCAGCTGATAATAAGTATGAAAAAAGAATGAATTCAGTTGGAGTGCCGATGATGGATGTTGATGTTAAAATAGTTGATTTAAATACTGGAGATGAGTTGCCTCCAGAAAGTTCAGGAGAAATAGTTGTTATTGGTCCATCAATTTTTAAGGGTTATTGGAGAAAAGAAGAAAAAACAAGAAAAGCATTAAGGGATGGATGGTTTTATACTAATGATATTGGAAGAATGGACAAAGACGGTATTTTTTATATCGAAGGAAGGCGTGACGATATGATAAATGTTAGGGGAGAAAAGGTTTGGCCCAGAGAAGTTGAAACAATATTAGAACAAAATCCTAAAGTATTAGATGTTGCGGTTATTGGTGTTAATAGTGATTATTATGGCCAGGCAATTAAGGCATGTATTGTTTTAAAACATGGTTTTGAGTCATCAGAAAAAGAAATAATAGATTATTGTAAAGAGAGAATTACTCCTCACAAGGCACCGCACATGGTAGAATTCTTTAAAGAATTGCCCAAGTCTAATTTAGGAAAAACATTGCATTCACAACTAAGAAAAAGAGAAATAAAATAATATATGACAATTCCATTTCCAGTATATTTTCTTGTACCCAGTGCTTTCATGATTATTATCGTGGGATTTTATAGTTGGTTTAAGGTTGATAAAAGAGAAAACTTGTTATTTTTTCTTTTATCTGTTGCTCAGTCTATTTGGGCGATTTCTACTTTTATGATGTGGTACAATTGCGATGTTGATGAGTTGGTTTTATTTTGGGATAAGGTTCTTTATATCGCATCGGTTTTCATGATTCCTTTTCTGTATCACTTTTCAATTGAATTATGTGATTTAAAAACGAAAAGAAATAAAATATTATTGTTTTTGTGCTATCTTTTTTCTTTAGGGTTTGTTTATTTAATAGTTAATACCGATTACTTTATTAAAGATCTTTTCCGTTATGATTGGGGTTGTCATACTGTAGCACAGATTGGCCATCATTTTTATTTAATTTATCTTGGTATTTTTCTTTCTTTAACTTTTTATAATTTTTATTCTACTTGGAAAAACGAAGAAGAACCAAAAGAAAAAAGAGTGAAATCTTTTTACATTTTACTAGCCTTTTTTATTTTTAGTTTATCTGGATTAGGATTACTTTCAGCTTATAAAATATCAATTTATCCTCTTTATTATCTTGCTTTACCTTTGTGCGCCCTAATTATTACCTATGCTATTACTGAAAAAAATCTTTTTCCATCTGTTGTTGCTACGGACATTTTAGTGGTAATAATTTTGATTCTTCTAGTAACCTTTTTTATTTTTCCTGATTTAGAATTTAATATTCTTATAAAGGGTCTTATTTTTATATTGATTTTATCATTAAGCTTGCTTTTAATTAAACACAATCATGAAGAGCTAGAAAGAAGGCAGGAGCTTGAAAGAATGAGTAGATTGAAGTCTGAATTTATTTCAATCGTCTCTCATCAATTAAGAACACCGCTTGCTGCTATTAGAGGGCACTCATCAATGATAAAAGACGGAGATTATGGTGAAATCAGTCAAGACATTCTAAATGCTAATAAATATATTTATGATTCTAGTGTTAGGATGATAAAATTAGTTAATAGCTTATTAAGTGTTAGTCGTTTAGAGAGAGGAAGAATAGAATTAAATATTGAAAGTATTTCTATTGAAAAAGTAATAGAAGAGTGCGTTGAGGATGTATCAATGTCTGCAAAGGAAAAAGGGCTGTATATAAAGTACAAAAAATCTCCAAAAAAATTACCGGAAATCAATGGTGATTTTGAGAAAATTAAAAATGCGGTTTGCAATATTATTAATAATGCTGTTTTGTATACAGTCAAAGGAGGAGTAACAATTAAATCTTACCTAGAGAACAATTCTATTAAAATTGAGATAAAAGATACTGGTGTGGGAATAGATAAAGAAGATTTGGGTAAGATTTTCGAAAGTTTTTCTAGGGGCAAGGGCGGATTAGAATTATATACCCAAGGAACAGGATTGGGTCTTTATGTTGCTAAAAGTTTTGTTGAGATTCATAATGGTACAATTACTGCTTTTTCTAAAGGAAAAAATAAGGGTAGCATCTTTATAATAGATTTACCAATAAAGTCGATTATTAAAAAACACCAAACCTTTAATATAATATCTTAAAATGAATAAAATATTGATTATTGAGGACGAAAAAATATTATCAGAAATGTATAAGTTTAAATTTGCGAAAGAGGGGTACGAAGTACTTAATGCTATAGAAGTTGGAGAAGGATTAAAATTAGCAGAAGAGAACAATCCTGATTTGATAATACTTGATATTCTTTTACCAAAGGAAAGCGGTATTAATTTTTTAGAAAGATACAAAGGAAGTTCTCCTATAATTGTTTTATCAAACTTTGACGACAACGAAACAAAGAAGAAAGCATTTTCCTTGGGTGCCAAAGATTACATGATTAAATCAAATTTTGATCCTCAAGAAGTTTTATCTAAAATAAAATCTTATTTACAAAATTAAGAATATTTGATTTAATGAATTAATATGATTGACACGCCTCTTTCAATTTATATTCTTTTACCCAGCAGTATTTTTATATTACTGGTTTCTTTGTTTCTTTTTATAAGTAAAAAAGAAAGGCCTTATCTTGTATTTTTACTTATCGGTGTTTTTCAATTTATTTGGACATTCGGAACTTATTTCTTTTGGAAGATTTCAGGTTTAGGCTACGAAATGGATCCTTTTAATGAAAAATTATTTTCTTTATCGGTTTTTATAATACCGGTTTTTCTATATCATTTTTCAGTTGAATTTTGTAAAATTGCCAGCCAAAGAATACATTTATTCTTGGCTTATTTAATTTCTTTTGTATTTGTTTTTATTGCTGATTCTAACGAAATAATAAATGGGTTGTTCTTTTATAGTTGGAAGAATAATGATGGTTCAGATACAGTATTTCATTTCTTTGCTTTTTTCCTTTTGGTTCTTCTTGTTATAACAATGTACAATTTTTCAAAAAGCATACTTAGTAAAAAAGAGAAAGAAGAAAGGAAAGACATTTCTTTAATTTTCCTTTTAGGTTTTGCTATGTTTGGTTTAGTATTTATCGAATTTCTTCCCATTCAAGGAATAAATATTTATCCTTTATTTTATTTAAGTATACCAATATATGCTTTAATAATGGCATATATTTTAATTGAGAAAAATCCTTTTGCTTTGATTATTACAACGGATATTTTGGTAACAGTGGCTATTGCTTTTCCAGCAGCTTTAGTTATTTTTGAAGATGTTGAGATGGGAGCAACCGAACGTTCTATTATCTTTATTATTATTTCTGTTTCTTCTTTTTTGCTTTTAAGATATACAATGAAGTTAAGGAATATTAATAAGGACTTTGAAACAAAACTAATAGAAAGGACAAAAGATTTAGAAGAAAACACAAGAGAATTGTTTGATATTAAAGAAAAATTAGAAAAAACAAACGAAATTTTAGAAGAAAAAATTAAAGAAAAAACCAAAGACTTGCAAGGATTAAATCAAACACTAGAAAATCAAGTGAAAGAAAGAACAAAAGAACTTGATATAAAAACACAGGAGTTAGAGGAGAAGATAATAGAGCTTCAAGATTTTAGCAATATTTTTATTAACAGAGAGAATAAAATGGTTGAATTAAAAAATAAGATTAAAAAACTAGAAGAAAAATTACATAAAAATGAAAAGAAGTGATTGGTTATTTATTTTTTTATTATCTTTTATTCTGATAACTTTCTTCAACACAGAAGAAAGTGTTTTTGCTAAAGAAGAAAAATCTTTTTTTATATCTTTTAAGGAAAGTGATTTGTTTAGGCCCTATCCTAAGAAAAATATTAATTTAGATATATCTGCTTCGAGTTATATCTCTTTTTTAGTTGATGGCAAAGAAAAAATACTTTTTTCTAAGAACATAGAGGAGCAAAGATCTATCGCATCTTTAACAAAACTAATGACAGCTGTTATAGTTTTAGAAAATTATAATTTAGAAGAAAAAATATTTGTTTCTGATTCAGCAATTAAAACATTTGGGATAATGGGGGAGTTAAAATCAGGAGACGTGCTAAAAATTAAAGACTTATTAGAAATTATGCTTATTGAATCAAGCAATGATGCTGCAGAGAGCTTGGCAGAAAAAATGGGAAGAGATAATTTTGTTAAGTTAATGAACCAAAAAGCAAATCAACTAGGAATGAAAAATACCCTTTATACAAATCCCAGTGGTCTTGATTTTGACTACAGTAATATCTCAACTGTTGATGATCTTAAAAAAATAGTAACATATATTATTAAAGAGCATTCCTTAATAACTGAAATATTATCAATAAAAGAAAAAGATTTATACAACAATAATATTTTCCATCATAAAATGATATCAACCAATATATTATTATATGAAAATAATGGTTATGTTTGGGGGAAAACAGGGTATACTGTTAAGGCTGGAGAATGTATTATTCTTCTAATGAAAAGACCCTTTTCAAATACAGAAAATAGTTATATCATTAATATTATAATAAATTCAAAGGACAGGTTTAGAGATGCTAGAATAATGGAAGAAAAAATTAAAGAATCTTTCTATTGGTAATATGTCAATATTTACTTTTAATGCAATTAAAATAATATCTTTGGCCTTTTTTTCTTCAATAATATCAATCCTGATTGCTAATTTTCTTATTGCTTTTTTATACAAGATAAAGTTTTGGAAGAAAAAAGCTAGGGAGACTACTATTGATGGAAAAGAGGCAAGCATTTTTCATTCTTTACATAAAGAAAAAGAAACTACTGTTCCAAGGGGAGGAGGAATAATTATTTGGTTAAGCATGATTATCGTGCTTTTAATAATTCTTATACTTAATTCTGTTTTTGATGTCTGGTGGCTTAAAGATTTAAATTTCATATCTAGAGAGCAAACATGGATTCCTATATTTGCTTTGATTTCCGCTTCAATTATTGGACTTATTGATGATTTTCTTGTTGTCTATGGAAAAGGAAGATATATTGGTGGAGGATTGAGATTTAAAACAAGGTTTTTGTTAGTTTCTCTAATTGGTTTAATTGGGGGGCTTTGGTTTTATTACAAACTAGGATGGAGCTCTATTCATGTCCCAATGTTATTTAATTTTCCAAATGGTTTTGAGATTGAATTAGGTATTTGGTATATTGTTTTATTTGTTATTGTTTGTTTAGCTTCTTGGGCCAGCGGAGTTGTTGATGGTATAGATGGATTGTCTGGAGGAGTTTTTAGTTCAATATTTGGTGCTTTTGCTATTATTGCTTTTGCACAGGGTCAGGTTGAATTAGCTAGTTTTTGCGCCGTAATTTTAGGAGCGCTTTTTAGTTTTCTTTGGTTTAACATCCCTCCAGCTAAGTTTTATATGGGAGAAACAGGAATATTAGGATTATCAATTACAATGGCCACTATTGCCTTTATCACCAACTCTGTAGTTGTTTTACCTATTATTGCTGGGGTACTGGTTATTGAGACTGGATCTGTGATAATACAGTTATTGTCTAAGAAATTTAGGAAGAAAAAAATATGGCTTTCCACACCAATTCATCATCATTTAGAAGCAATTGGTTGGACAGGGCCTCAAATTACAATGCGCTTCTGGATAGTTGGTATTGTTTTAGCATTATTAGGTGTTTCAATTAGGCTATTAATATGAAATCTTATCCTGTTTTCATATACGAAAAATATTCTTTTAAAAAAATCAATAAAGATATTGAGGTTAATTTTGTATTTAAAACAGGAGATATTGTTTTTAATCCCAAAGTAGTAATAAAAAATATTAAGGCTAAAAAAGATATATCTAATCTAGTTTTTAATTTGGGAATGATAGAAATGTTTAGTTATTGGAAAGCAGTATGTTCTCCTTTGATTTTAGTTAAATGTGGACATTTGGATTCTTATCAAAAGAAATGGTGGAGTAAATTGATTAAAAAAGGAATGGGTCAGTTTTTTTACGAAAATAAATTAAAATTTATTGATGTTAAATTTGAAACGCAGGGCAAGAAAACTGATAAAAAGATTAAAGTTAAAGGAGACAAAGCAATGGTTTTAATTGGTGGAGGAAAAGATTCTGCTGTTGCATTGGAGTTAACTAAGAAAGCAAAAAAGAATGTTTCTTGTTTATCTTTAAATCCCACAAAGCAGATAATTAAGATGACAAGGGGATTAGAATTAATTACAGTTAAAAGAGAAATAGATAAAAAGTTATTAAAAATGAATAGGAATGGTTATTATAACGGTCACACGCCTTTTGTTGCTTACCTTTCTTTTTTAAGTGTTATTGTGTCAGCTTTATTTGATAAAAAGTATATTATTTTAGGAAACGAAGAAAGTTCTAACGAGGGTAATGTTAAATATCTGGGAGTAGATGTTAATCATCAACATTCAAAAACACTTGAATTCGAGAATGATTTTAGGGAATACTCAAAGAAATATTTATCTGATGTAGAATATTTTAGTATTTTAAGACCTTTCTATGAATTGCAAATTGCTCAAATGTTTTCTAAGATGCCTAAATATTTTAATAGTTTTTTAAGCTGTAACGAGTCTCAAAAAACATACTCAGGAACAAAAAAGAAAACAGGGAAGTGGTGTGGAAAATGTTCTAAATGCCTTTTTGTTTTTGCTTCTTTGTATCCATTTTTAGAAGAAAAACAATTAATAAAGATTTTTGGTGATGATTTATTCAACAAAAAAGAATTGATTCCGATAATGATGGATTTGATAGAGGAGAAGAAGGTAAAGCCATTCGAGTGCGTTGGAACAAAAAAGGAATCTCTTGTTGCTTTTTATTTATCTTGGAAGAAGAATAAAAAGTTATTATTACTAAAACATTTTGAAAAAAAGATTTTAAAAAAATATCCTCAAATAGAAAAACATGCAAAAGATATTCTTGGCCACTGGGGAAAGAATAATTTACCAAAGGGTTTTGATGCTGGCATAATTGATTTTTTATAATATGAAAATACAGGATTTAAAAAATAAAAAAATACTAATTTTAGGTTTTGGTTTAGAGGGAAAAAACACTTTTCTTTTTTTGAGAAAGAAGTTTCCTAAAAAGGAATTATTCATTGCTGATGAAAAAAATGTTAAAGATTCTAAACTAAAGAATGTTAGCTGGATAATTGGTAAAGAATATTTAAAATCATTGAATGATTTTGATGTAATAATTAGATCTCCGGGTATTTCTTTGAGCAAGATAAAAACTAGGTCAATAGTAACAAGCCAAACAGAATTATTTTTAGATAATTTTAAGGGTAAGGTTATCGGGGTTACGGGAACAAAAGGAAAAAGTACGACTTCTTCGTTGATTTATCATGTTTTAAAGAAAAACAAGGTTAATACACATTTGGTTGGGAACATTGAAAATCCTGCTTTATCTTATTTAGAGAAAACAAAATCAATAATTGTTTACGAAATGTCTTGTCATCAACTAGATGGTTTGAGTACTAGTCCCAATATTGCAATATTTCTTAATATCTATCCCGAACACTTAGATTATTATTCTAATTTTAAATCATATTTTAATGCTAAGGCCAATATTGCTATTCATCAGAAATCAAAAGACTATTTTATTTTTAATCCCAAAATAAAAATAAAGGTTAAATCAAGAAAACTTCCTATTTCTAATTATGACAAAGTTTTTAATCAAAACCCTTGGCTACTAGATATAACTCATAGAGACAACTTAATTGCTGTTTTTAGGGCTTGCGAATTGTTTTTAAGCATGGATAAGATATTAAAAGCAATAAAAAGCTTTAAACCTTTATCTCACAGATTAGAATATTTAGGAAAGTTTAGAGGAATTCACTTTTACGATGATTCAATTTCAACTATACCAGAGTCAACAATTTATGCTTTAGATAAACTAGGAGAAAATGTAGAAACTTTAATTATTGGAGGATTAGATAGGGGAATTGATTTTAAAAAGCTAAGTCAGAGAATTGATAAAAGCAAAATCAAAACATTAATTATTTTTCCTGATTCTGGAAAGAAGATATATGCTTTGACTAAAAAGAAAATTAAGCATTATTCTGTTGATTCAATGGAAAAAGCAGTTCAGCTTTGTTTTAAAAATACCAGTGAGAATAAGATTTGTCTTTTGTCTCCAGCCTCTCCAAGCTATAATTTATTTAAAGATTTTAAAGAAAGGGGAGATTTGTTTAAAAAATATATTCATGAAAAACAAGCCTAATCAATCTTTATTAATAATTATTTCTTTATTGGTTTTAATAGGTATTTTAGCTTTGGCAACAGCTACTGTGCCGGCTTCGCTTAAAAATAATAAGGATGCTGGTTACTTTTTATTTCACCAATTAGTTTTCGGATTTTTGCCAGGAATTATTGCAGGATTAATTATTTATTTTAAGGTTTCTTTAAATTTACTAAAAAAGATAGCCTTTCCTTTATTTTTATTTTCTTATTTTCTAATGTTTTTAGTTTTAATTCCAGGACTAGGAAGAGCAGAATTAGGAGCAGCAAGGTGGCTTGATATAGGGCCTTTTAGTTTTCAGCCTTCAGAACTGCTTAAAATATCAACAATTCTTTATTTATCGGCATTGCTTAGCTCTTTAAAGCAAAGAAACCTTTTTGCTACATTTCTTTTTTTTGTGGGACTAATTTTTCTTTCTTTAATTGTTCAAAAAAATCTAAGCACCTTAATTATTATTTCTTGTATTTCTTTTATAATATTTTTATGTGCCAAAACATCTATTAAGCATAATTTAATATTATGGGGATTGGGTATTTTAGGTTTTGTAATGCTTGTTGTTTTTGCACCATATAGAATGCAAAGATTTATGACTTATTTAAATCCTGACACAGATGTTTTAGGGGCAGGATATCAAACTCAACAATCTTTAATTTCTATTGGTTCGGGTGGTTTATTTGGAGCAGGACTGGGTTTTAGCGCTCAAAAATATGGATTTGTACCTCAATCAATGTCTGATTGTATTTTTGCTGTGTTTGCAGAAGAAACAGGATTTATTGGTGCTTTTGCTTTAATTGCTTTATTTTTATCTTTTACTTTTATATGTTTTTCATTAGCTAGAAAAGAAACAGACCTTTTTTCTAAGTTAATAATGGTTGGTATTGGTTCGTGGTTTACAATTCAAGCTTTTGTTAATATAGGAGCAATGGTTAAAATACTGCCTTTAAGCGGAACACCCTTGCCGTTTTTAAGCTATGGGGGCTCGCATGTTATTGTTGAGTTAATTGCTTGCGCTATACTTTTAAAAGTTTCTTTAAGGCAATCCTCTTGTTAAAACTTCAAAAAAATACTATATTTATAATATATGAAAATAATATTTACAGGCGGAGGGACTGGCGGTCACGTTTTTCCTGTTATCGCTATTTCAAGGGCCCTAAAGAAGATTGGACCATTTGGCATGGAATTTACATATGTTGGACCAGAGGACAACTTTTCTAAATCCTCCCTTGAAAGGGAAGGAATCACCCCTAATTATATTTTATCAGGAAAAATTAGAAGATATTTTACAATACCTGATTTTTTTTCAAATATAGTTGATGTTTTATTTAAAATTCCCTTAGGGATATTGCAATCTCTATATATAATTTTTGCTACTTCTCCTGATTTAATTTTCAGTAAAGGGGGATACGGATCAGTTCCCGTTGTAATTGCTGGTTCAATTTTAGGTGTTCCAATATTTCTTCATGAGTCAGATGTTTCTCCTGGGTTAGCGAATAAAATAATAAGCAGATTTAGCAAAGAAATATTTGTTTCTTTTCCGATAAAAGAAATGGAATATTTTCCAACCGAAAAGATGGTAAAAGTTGGTAACCCAACAAGAGATGCTCTTTTGAACGGAAATAAAGAAGTGGCTGCAAAGATATTTAAATTAAAAGGAGGGAAGCCAGTAGTTTTAGTTTTAGGAGGATCTCAAGGAAGTCAGAGAATTAATGATTTAATATTAGAGATATTACCACAACTTTTAAAAAGCTATGAGGTTATTCATCAAACTGGTTATAATGATTTTGAAAGAGTTAAAAAACAAGCCAATGCATTATTATACGAATCAATGAAAAACGAGCATCATGTTTATTCTTTTTTTCCAGAAGAAGAATTAATGCATGCTTATGCTGTAGCAGATTGCGTTATTTCAAGAGCTGGTTCTGGCATTATTTTTGAACTAGCAATATTAAAAAAGCCAAGCATATTAATTCCTTTACCAGAAGCTGCTCAAAATCATCAATCTAAAAATGCTTATGCTTACGCAAAGTACGGAGCCTGTATTGTTTTAGAAGAAAATAATTTAACTCCAAATTTCTTTTTAGAAAAATTAAATAGTATTTTTGAATTTAACAAAATTAATGAAATGAAAAAAGGAGCCGAAGATTTTGCTAAACCATATTCAGCTGATATTATTGCTAAATATTTATTAGATTTTTTAACAAAATGATGACTCCCAGAAAAGAAGAAAAAAGAATACGTACTAGGTTTGCACCATCTCCAACTGGTCCAGTACACATTGGAGGCATAAGAACTGCTTTATTTAACTATTTATTTGCTAAAAAAAATAATGGTGATTTTATATTAAGAATAGAGGATACTGATAAAGAACGTTCAAAAAAAGAATGGGAGCATCAATTGCTAAAAGCAATAAAATGGTTTGGTTTAGATTGGGATGAGGGTCCAACTTTTTTTGAGCAAAAAGAAATATCAGAATCATATGTTGGTCCCCACGCTCCCTATAGGCAAAGTGAAAGAGGGGAAATGTATAAAAAATATTTACAGAAATTAATTGATGAAGGCAATGCATATTATTGTTTTTGTACTAAAGAAGAAGTTGAGTCTCAGAAACAATATTTAATGTCAATTGGAGAACCACCAATATATTTAGGAAAATGCAGAACATTAACCAAAGAACAAGTAGAAGAAAACATCAAGCAAGGGAAAGAGTGTGTGATTAGATTCAGAACACCAGAGAACATCAAAATTAAATTCAAAGATTTAATTAGGGGAGACATTGAAATTGACTCAGGAACAATGGGAGATTTTGTTATTGCTAAAGATTTAGATACCCCTTTATATAATTTTACTTGTGCGGTTGATGATGCGGAAATGGAAATCTCTCATGTAATTAGGGGAGAGGACCATATTTCTAATACTCCCAAACAAATATTGCTATTAAGAGCTTTTGGATTTGAAGAACCTAAATATGCTCACCTTCCTTTAATTTTAAATCCAGAAAGAAAGAAGTTGTCTAAAAGAGATGGAAAAACTTCTGTTGATGAATACATATTAGAAGGTTATTTAGGAGAATCTTTGCTTAATTTTATTGCATTACTGGGCTGGAATCCTGGAGATAATAGAGAAATATTTTCTATTGGTCAACTAATCAAAGAATTTTCTTTGGAAAAAATACAAAAAGCTGGGGCAGTTTTTAATATTGAAAAGTTAGATTGGATTAATGGACTATACTTAAGAAAGAAAACAATAAGAGAATTAACAATGCTTTGCATCCCCTTTTTAGACAAGTACATTGAAAAGACTTCAATGGAAGCATTTAAAATTAAGGAAACAGGAGAAGAGATAACCATAGAATTTTTAGAAAAAATAATTCTTCTATATCAAGAAAGATTAAAGAAATTAGGAGAAATAGGGGAATTGATTGATTTATTCTTTGTTAAAGAATTAAATTATTCAAAAGAACTATTAAAGTGGAAAGAAATGAATGATAGTCAAATAATACAATCCCTAGAAACATCTCTTAAAGTTGTTTCAAGCATCAATGAATTTAATCATGAGAAAATCCAAGAGGAACTATTTAAAGAAGCAGAGAAAATGGAAAACAAGGGTAATTTACTCTGGCCATTAAGAGTTGCTTTAACTGGAAAAAGTAATTCTGCCCCTCCTTTTCAAATAGCTGAATTATTAGGAAAAGAAAAAACAATTCAAAGAATAAAAAAAGCATTAATATTAATTGAACATGAAAAATAAATTATATATTTTAATAGTTTTGTTTTTATTCATTGGTTTTTCTTGTTTTGCAAGCAATGAATATGTGGATTCCTTTATTGAAAAAATAATGTATCTAAAAGATTGGGTAATGGAAGGGAATATAAAAACTGAGTTTGAAAGAGAAGTAGAAAGCTTAAAATCAGAATTACCGGGATTAATTGTTAAGATTAAAGGATTATTGCCTCAAAAGTAATATTAATGTATAGTTATATAACATGATAAAAAAGATTGCAAAATTGGCTAATTTGATTGTTGAGGACAAGAAACTGGAAAAAGAGTTTTCTTCGATTTTAGAATATGTAAATAAGTTAAAAGAAGTAGACGTATCTGGTATTGAAGAAACAGCTAATTTGTCTCCTAATTATAATGTTTTTAGAAAAGACATAGAAGAAAGAAAAGAAACAAAAGAAATAATTGATTTAATCCCAGAAAAAGAAAATAATTATTTAAGGATTAATGAAATATTCGAAGAAAATGATTGATTTAACAAATTTAACAATCAAAGAAGCTCATTTGGGATTAAAAGAAAAGAAGTTTTCTTCTGTTGAGTTAACACAATCTTTTTTAGATCAAATTAAGGAAAAAGACAAAAACATCAAAGCATATTTAACAATTACTTCTGAGCTAGCATTAAATCAAGCTAAAAAGGCTGATGAGAAGATTAAGAACGGAGAAATAGATATTTTAACAGGAATTCCTTGTGCTATTAAGGACAACATAATGATTAAGGGGATAAAATGTACTGCTGGTTCCAGATTCTTAGAAGAATATATTTCTCCATACAATGCAACAGTTATTGAAAAGCTTAAAGAAGCTGTAATTTTGGGAAAAACTAATTTGGATGAATTTGCAATGGGTTCTTCTTGTGAAAAATCAGCATATTTTCCAACTCACAATCCTCATGATTTAGAAAGAGTGCCAGGAGGCTCTTCTGGTGGATCAGCAGCAGCAGTTGCTGCCAATGAATGTGTTTTTGCATTAGGGTCTGATACTGGAGGGTCAATTAGGCAACCAGCTTGTTTTTGTGGGATTACTGGATTAAAACCAACCTATGGAACTGTTTCAAGATATGGGCTCATTGCTTTTGCTTCTTCATTAGATCAAATAGGACCAATGACTAAAAATATTGAAGATGCAGAAATAGTTTTTAATGCAATTAAGGGAATTGATAAAATGGACTCAACCAGTTCAGACGAATCAAAAGAAAGAGAAATGGGAAAAATTAGAATAGGAGTTCCTAAAGAATATTTTGCTAAAGGCCTTGATCCTAATATTGAAGAAGCAATCAGAAAAGCAATTTCTTTTTATGAAAAGCAAAGGGCAGAAATAATAGAAATTAGTTTGCCCCATACTGAATATGCTTTAGCTTGCTATTATATTATTGCTCCATCTGAAGCAAGTGCTAATTTGGCTAGATTTGATGGAATAAGATATGGAAAGGTTTCCTCAGGAGAAAACTTGCTTGATTATTATTTACAGAACAGAACCAAAGGATTTGGAGAAGAGGTTAAAAAAAGAATTATACTTGGAATATATACTTTGTCAGCTGGATATTATGATGAATATTACAAAAAAGCATTAAAGGTAAGGACATTAATTAAACAAGACTTTGAGAAAGCATTTGAAAAAGTAGATGCTATTATTGGCCCAACTTCTCCTTGTTTACCATTTAAGATAGGAGAATTAGTTGATGATCCCTTAGCAATGTATTTATCAGACATTTACACTGTTTCAGTTAATTTAGCAGGGCTTCCAGCAATTTCAATTCCTTGCGGACAAAGCAATGGTTTGCCAATAGGAATGCAGATAATTGCACCTGCTTTTATGGAAAATAATTTATTTAAAATAGCTAAAATATATGACAATACAAGACATTAATTCATTTTTAAATTCTAGTGAATTAAATAATTTTCTTTTTCCTCTAAAGGTGGTCTTCATATTATTATCTTTAGCCATGATTTGCTTGACAGTTTATTATTTAATTAGACAGTCATTTCTACTTGGAGATGCGAGAAGGAAGTTTAAAAACTTTTTTTCTTCTCAAGATTTTAGCGTTCAGTCAGATTTATTCAATCAATGGAAAGAAATCAAGGAATTATTACCAAAAGAAGATCAGATTAATTACAAAATAATTGTTAATAAGTCAGCTAATTTGTTTTTCGATATTCTAGAGAAGTCAAATATGAGTGATAAATCAATAGACGAATTAGACGAAAGGCATATTCCAAATATTCAAGTGATTAAAGAAATAATTGACCTATCTTTTAAATTAAAAAAAGATCCAACCATTGAAGTTAATATTTCAAGAATAAAAGAATTGATTTTTTCTTTTGAAAAAACATTGCAAAAATTGCATTTGTTTTAAATAATAATAAAATAATAAACATATGTGGGAATATTTAATCTTTCTTTTGTTAATAATAATTTTAAGCTCAATAAGGCAAGTTAACCAGTATGAAAATGGAGTTAAGTTTACTTTAGGAAAATTCTCAGGAATAATGCAGCCAGGTTGGAACATAGTTTTACCTATATTCCAGTCATATCAAAAAATAGACATGAGAGTAAAAGCAGTAGATGTTCCAGATCAGGAAGCAATTACCAGAGACAATATTTCAGTTAAAGTTAATGCTGTTATTTATTACAAGGTTCGTTCAGCAGAATTAGCTCTTCTTGCTGTAGAGAATTTTTATTACGCTGTTTCTCAGCTAGCTCAAACAACAATGAGAAATGCTGTTGGCCAAGTTGAATTAGATGAATTATTATCTCAAAGAGACAAAGTTTCTGAAAATATTAGGTCAATTATTGATGAGGCTTCCGATCCATGGGGCATTAGTGTTGATAACGTTGAATTAAAAGACATTACTCTTCCAGAAGAAATGAAAAGAGTTATTGGTAAGCAAGCAGAAGCAGAAAGAGAAAAAAGAGCTGTTATTATTAAAGCAGAAGGAGAAGTTGTTGCTGCTAACAATATGGCAAAAGCAGCTGAGATTCTTTCAGGATCAGGAGGGGCTCTTCATTTAAGGACATTGCAATCAATCAATGATATTAGTTCTGACCAATCAAATACAGTTGTTTTTGCAATTCCTTTGGAAGTTTTAAGAGCTTTTGAGAAATTAGGAAATAAAGAATAATAATTTTTAAGATATCTTGTCGTGTCAAACAAATCCTTTACCCTAATTGAAATTTTAACAGTCATCCTCATAGTAGGTATTCTTTCTGGAGTAATTATTGTAGCAACAAACAATGTAATTGACTCTACCCAGGATGCAAAGAGGAAAAAGGATCTAGACTCAATATCCAAAGCACTCATGGAATACGGAGTAATGACAGGTTCTTACCCAGTAGAAGCTTCTGAGTGTAACATAGGGGATGGAACGTGTTTGGATGAATTAATTGATTCTGGATATGCCAAAGGGTTTCCTCTAGACCCTTCTGGAGATAGGTACAAGTATACTTCTGATGGAACAACCTATACAATCAAGGCAACCTTGTCTAGTAACCAAACCCTGGCTTACAGTCCTGATACTGGGTATTCTCAGTACGCTGGATTAGTAGGGTATACTAAGAGAAAATCAATTACAATCAATTCCTCTGCATCATTAACAGATTACCAGGTCAAGATAGATGTTACTTATGACTCTGACATGCAAGCTGATTTTGATGATTTAAGATTTACTTTGTCTAATGGTACTACTGAGCTTAGTCATTGGTTGGAATCAAAGACAGATTCTGTTTCTGCAGTATTCTGGGTTAAGGTTCCTTCCTTGTCTATTGGAGACAATACAATCTACGCATACTATGGCAATGCTTCTGCTTCTTCTGGTTCTGATGGGGATAATACGTTTGAGTTCTTTGATGGGTTTGAGGGTAGTAGTTTGGATACTAGTAAGTGGAATCGAAATACATGGGGAACTTGCACAATAACAATTTCTAATAGTGTTTGTTCTTTGTATTCGGCAACAGGTAATTCTCATTATCAAAACATTAGATCAAAAACAACTTTTTCAAGGCCCGCTATAATTGAATCAAGATATAAAGAAAGTTCTTCAAGATATTATGGAAATATTGGTTTTGAAACTTCTAATACTTCTTCATATATTTTTGAAGGAAATTATACGGGTCATAATATTGCTGGTGGTTATAGTTCGTCGGGTTCGTTGCATACTCAAGTTGCCTATACAACCTTTGCAGCAGAAAGTGCTAGTACCTATTATCGAGGAACCTTAAAAATGGGGGAAAGTTCTCAAGAGTTTTTAAGAAATGATTCATCAATGGCAACAAGATCAGATGCTACGCCTTCTGGTTCTTATTACCTTAGAATAGCAGAGGTTTCTCCATACAATGCAGCTTATCAATTAGATGTTGACTGGATATCAGTTCGTAAATATTCAGCAACCGAACCATCTGTTTCTTCTTGGGGGAGCGAAGAATCTTTTTAATGACTTGATTTTATTTATTTTTCTGCTAAAATGCATGTATTATAGCGGTTTAGAGGAGTAGTACCTCGCCAGTCTCATAAGCTGGAGACCCTAGTGCAATTCTAGGAACCGCAACATGTTTTTTTGGGCTTCTCATTGTAATCTTAGGGCCTGAGTAGCTCAGTGGTTAGAGCGTTCGTTTCATAAGCGAAAAGTCGTGGGTTCGATTCCCACCTTAGGCACAAATATGGATCCGTAGCGAAATTGGTTATCGCGCCTCCCTGTCACGGAGGAGACTGCCGGTTCGAGCCCGGTCGGGTCCGCAAAAACCTTCTAAAACTATTTGATTTTTCTTGTAAAATAGGGTAAAATAACCTTATATTATGGATTTTGAAGAATTAAGGAAAACAATAGAAAAAGAGCTTAAAGAAATTAAAAACTCAAAAGAATTGAGGGATTTTTCTAAAAAATACTTAGGCAAAAAAGGAGAAATTAGAAAAATATTTGAAGAAATAAAAGATTTAACTTTAGAAGAAAAAAAAGTAATAGGTCAAGAAATAAATTCTTTTATAAAGGATATTGATGTTAAGGTGGAAGAATTGGGAAAAGTATTGAAAGAAGATTTCTCTCAAGAAAAGATTGATATTAATGTTCCTCCAAAAAGTATTGAAATTGGACACTTACATCCCATAACTCAAGTTAGAAGAGAGATAGAAAACATTTTTCAATTAATGGGATTTTCAGTTGTAGAAGGTCCTGAAGTGGAAGACACTTGGCATAATTTTGATTCATTAAATATTCCAGAAGGACACCCTGCTAGAGACGCATTGTCTTTAGGAAAAACTTTTTATTTAAGAAAAAACCTAGTTTTAAGAAGCCATACTTCTCCTGCTCAAACAAGGTACATGAAAAAGATGGGAGCCCCTTTAAGAATTGTTATTCCTGGAAGAGTTTACCGTTACGAAAGAACAGATGCTTCTCATGAAACAAACTTTTATCAAATAGAAGGATTAATGCTCGATGAAAATATTTCTGTTGCCAACTTAAAAGGTGTTTTAGAAAGATTTCTACAAGAATTCTTTAAAAAGAAAGTTGAAATTAGGTTAAGGCCAAGCTATTTTCCTTTTACTGAGCCAAGCTTTGAAATTGATATGAGTTGTACTGTTTGTTCTGGAGAAGGTTGTCCAGCGTGTAAAAAAACTGGTTGGGTTGAAATATTGGGAGCAGGAATGGTTCACCCAAATGTTATTGAGAACGGGGGATTAGATTCTGAAAAATGGAAAGGTTTTGCTTTTGGAATGTCAATTGATAGATTAACAATGATGAAGTATAAAATTAATGATATCCGCTGGTTTCATAGCGGAAATCTTAAATTTTTAAAACAATTTTAAAATGATAGTATCATATTCTTGGTTAAATTCTTTTTTTAAAAAGCCACTTCCTCAGCCAGAAAAACTAGCCGAGGTTTTAACCATGCATTCATTTGAAGTTGAATCAGTAGAAAGACTAAAGAATGATTGGATATTTAATGTTGATGTTCTACCAGATAGAGCAGGAGATTCATTGTCTCACATTGGAATTGCTAGAGAATGTGCAGCAGTTCTTAATTTAAAGATGATTTATTCTGAAAGCAAAATAAAGCAGTTTGGAGAAAAAAATAAATACAAACTAAATATTGAAATTAAGGACAAAAACTGCAAAAGATATTCGGCTAGAATAATTTCTAATGTTGTGGTTGGGCCTTCTCCTAAATGGGTTCAAGACAAGCTTAATAATTGTGGAATCAATTCTATTAATAATATAGTTGATGCTACTAACTATGTAATGCTTGAATTGGGTCAACCCCTTCATGCTTTTGATTATGATAAAATAGGGGGACATAAAATAACAATAAGGCATGCTAAACCAAACGAAAATATAATGTTACTTAGTGGAAATGAATGTGTTTTAGATAAAAAAGTAATGGTTATTGCTGATGACAAGAAAGCTCTAGCAATTGCTGGAATAAAAGGAGGAAAAGATGCAGAGGTAGATCTAGAAACTAAAATAATCGTAATAGAATCAGCTAATTTTGATTCTAAAACAATAGGCCAGACTGCAAGAAGGTTAAACTTAAGAACAGATGCATCGGCTAGATTTGAAAATCATTTAGACCCTAATTTAACCGAAAAAGCATTAGACAAGGTTTGCTCTTTAATAAATGATTGGGCAAAAGGAGAGGTTTCTCCGGAAATAATCGATGTTTATCCTGAAAAAGTTAAACCAATCAAGATTAAACTAGATTTAAGCTTGTTTAATAAGGTTTTGGGAATTAATATTCCTTTAAACGATATTGTTAGTATATTAAATCGTTTAGAAATTAAAGTAGTCTCTAAAAATAATACGAACATATTATTAGAAATACCAACTTTTAGACAAGATTTAGTTATTCCAGAAAATATTATTGAAGAAATCGGAAGAATCAATGGTTATGATAAAATTCCTTCTCAATTGCCATGTTCTTTTTTGTCTCCAGCAGAAAGAAATAACGAACTATTTTTAATTAATAAGATTAGAGATATTTTTAAAGAATTAAATTATTCAGAAGTATATAATTATTCTTTTGTGTCTGAAAAAGAAGTCAAAGGATTAAAAGCTGAGCCAATAAATAATCCAGTTAGTAGTTTTTTCAAATATTTAAGACCTAGCTTAATTCCTCAGATTACTAATAACATCAATGAAAATCTTAAATTCTTTAATCAAGTAAAAATATTTGAAATTGGAAAGGTGTTTGTTCCAGAAGACAAGAAAATACAAGAGAAAATAATAATTGGCGGAGGAGTCTCTTTAATGGATTTGGCTAAATTAAAGGGAGAACTATTGTGTCTTCTAAATAATTTAGGAATTAAAGCCTCTTTTAAAGGATTAGAATTAAAGATTAATGGAGATAAGGCGGGCCAAATTATTTTAATGAAAAACATGATTTGTTTTGAAATAGAATTTAATTTATTAATGAAGAATAAAAAAGAAGATAGAGAATACGAAAAAATATCTTATCATCCAGAAGCAATAAGAGATATTTCGGGATTAATTAATGAAGAAATTGACATAGAAGATATTAAAGATGAAATTAAAACAAAAGAATTAGTTAAAAGTGTTGAGGTATTTGATGTGTATAAGGGCAATTCAATTGCTAAAGAGCTTAAAAGCATATCAATGCATATTATTTTTCAATCAGAAGAAAGAACGCTTGATTCGGAAATAATAGATAAAACTTTAAAAGAAATAATAAAATCTCTTACAGAAAAGTTTAACTGGCAAGAGAGGAAATAACAATATGGCAAAAGAATCATACAGTGCAAAAGATATTTATGTGTTGGAAGGTCTTGATCCAGTAAGAAAAAGACCTGGTATGTATATTGGTTCAACTGGACCTCAGGGTTTACATCATTTGGTTTACGAAGTAGTAGACAATTCTCTTGACGAAGCATTGGGAGGATATTGTGATAAAATTGAGGTATACTTATTACCCAATAATCAGGTAAAAGTAACTGATAATGGAAGAGGTATTCCAGTTGATAAGCACGAGAAAACAAAGAAATCAGCATTAGAAACCATTATGACAACACTTCATGCTGGTGGAAAGTTTGGTTCCGGAGCATATAAAGTTTCTGGAGGTCTTCATGGTGTTGGAGTTTCGGTTGTTTGTGCTTTATCTAAAAATATGACTGCTGAGGTTTGCAGGGGTGGCGGGCTTTATGCTCAAAGTTACAAACAAGGAAAACCGGTTTCAGCAGTAAAGAAAACAGGAACTTGCAAACAAACAGGAACAATTATTACTTTTGAACCAGATCCAGAAATATTCAAAGAAATAGTTTTTGATAGAAAGAAGTTGTTGAATCATTTAAGACAGCAAGCTTATTTAACAAAAGGAGTAAGAATTGATTTTTATGATTTACGTGATGAGAAAAATACTTTTGACTACCATTTTTATTTTGAGGGTGGAGTTAAATCATATTTAAGGCATTTAACCAAGAATGCTGACTCTTTGCATAATAATGCTTTTTATGGAACAGGAGAAAAAGAAGATATTGTTGTTGAAGCAGCTTTTGTTTATACCGACGATTACGAAATATATGAAGAAAGTTTTACTAATAATATTTTTACATCAGAAGGAGGAATGCACTTAACGGGTTTTAGATCTGCTTTAACTCGTTTAATTAATGATTATGCAAGAAAAGGAGGGTTTCTTAAAGAATCAGAGCCTAATTTGACTGGAGATGACATTAGGGAAGGATTAACGGCCATTGTTTCAATTAAAATTAAAGAGCCTCAATTTGAAGGTCAAACAAAATCAAAATTAGGAAATCCTGAAGCAAGAACAGCTACTGAAACAGTTGTTTCAGAAGCTTTATCTGATTATTTAGAAAAGTTTCCTCAAGATACTAAAATAATTATTGAAAAAGCAGTATTGTCATATAAAGCAAGAAAAGCAGCTAAAGCAGCAAAAGAAACTGTTTTAAGAAAAGGAGTTTTAGATGGCTTATCTCTTCCAGGAAAATTGTCTGATTGTACAACCAGAAATCCAGAAGAAGCAGAATTATATATTGTGGAGGGAGAATCTGCGGGAGGTTCAAGCAGACAAGCAAGGAATAGAAGGTTTCAAGCAATTCTTCCTTTAAGAGGAAAAATTCTTAATGTAGAAAGAGTGAGATTGGATAAAATGTTATCTTCTACGGAAGTCAAGGCTTTAATTGTTGCTTTGGGAGCAGCTATTGCTGATGATTTTAATTTAGAGAAATTGAGATATCACAGAATTATTATTATGTGTGATGCTGATTCTGATGGAAATCACATTAAGACCCTATTGATGACTTTATTTTTTAGACACTTCAAACCAATAATTGAAAATGGATATTTATACGTTGCCCAGCCACCGCTTTATAAAATACAAACTGGAAAAGAAATACAATATTGTTATTCTGAAGACGAAAAAGATAAGTACATAGCATCCCTCAAAGATAAAGCTAAATTAAATATTCAAAGGTATAAAGGTCTAGGAGAAATGAACCCAGAGCAATTATGGGAAACAACAATGGATCCCTCTCAAAGAATATTGCTTCAAGTTGGAGTTGAAGATGCTAAAGAAGCTGATGATACTTTTGACATGTTAATGGGTAAAGATGTTTTACCAAGAAAAAGGTTTATTCAGAGCTCAGCCAAAAGCGTGAAAAACCTTGATATTTAAGGCAATAATTGACATTTAACCCTTATTTTGCTAATCTATACAATATATGAAAATATCGAATCTTTTTAAAGATGCGGGTTCAGAAATTAAGAAAATAACCTGGCCAACTCGCAAAGAAACAATCAAATATACTTTAATAGTAATAGGCATGTCAGTATTTGTTGCCTCTCTTTTAGGTGTTTTTGATTTCTTTTTTGTTAAATTATTAGAAAAGTACGTATTTTAATTATGGCAAAACAGCAAGCAACAACTGAAAAAAGATGGTATGTACTTCACACTTATTCTGGATATGAAGATGCAGTGGCAAAAAGCTTGAAGCAAAGAGTTGAGTCTTTGGGTATGGAAGATAAAATCTTTAATGTTTTAGTTCCTAAAGAAAAAAAGATTAAAATTAAAAACGGAAAGAAAAAAACAGTTGAAGAAAAGGTTTATCCAGGTTATGTTCTAGTAGAGATGATAGTAACTGATGATTCTTGGTATGTTGTTAGAAACACTCCTAATGTTACTGGTTTTGTTGGTTCGGGAACCGTTCCTTTACCAGTTTCAATAGAGGAAATGAGCTTGTTAAATAAAAAAATAGAAGCAGAAGAGCCAAAATACAATATTGAATTCAGAAAAGGTGATTTAATTAAAATAATAGACGGACCTTTCAAAGATTCTGAAGGAAAAGTATCTGGAATTGATAAAGAAAAAGGTAAGGTTAAGGTTATGATTAATATGTTTGGTCGTGACACACCGCTAGAATTAGATTCATTACAAATTAAGAAACTATAATATGGCAAAAGAAATAAAGAAAGTAATAAAATTACACATTCAAGCAGGAAAAGCAACCCCAGCGCCCCCTGTTGGTCCAGCATTAGCTCAATATCAAGTAAATATTGCTGAGTTTTGTCAGAGGTTTAATGATGCAACAAGAGAATTGGGAGATTTTAAAATACCAGTTGACATTATTGTTTATGCAGATCGTTCTTATGAAATGAAGCTTCATGAACCCCCAGCAAGCCAATTAATTAAAAAAGCATTAGGCTTAGAAAAAGGATCAGGAGAGCCGAATAAAAAGAAGGTTGGTAAAATCACAACAGCTCAACTAGAAGAAATAGCTAAACAAAAAATGAAAGATCTTAATACCGAAGACATGGATCAGGCTGTTAAAATTCTTGAAGGTACAGCTAGATCATTAGGAATTGAAGTTGAAAAATGATTTTAGGAGACAAAGACATTGAAAAAGCACTTAACGATAAATCTATTCAGATAATTCCGGAGCCAAATTTAGCAGAACAATTAGGTTCTGCTTCTTTAGACTTAAGACTTGGAAATGAATTTATGGTTTTTGAACATGCTAAAAAGCCATATATTGATACTAGGAACCAAGAAACATTTAAAGACATGACTAAAATGGTAAGGATAGAAAATGGCAATTCTTTTGTTTTTCATCCTGGTCAGTTTGTACTGGGTGCAACATTAGAAGAAGTGTATCTTCCAGATGACATATGTGCAAGAATTGATGGAAGGTCAAGCTTAGGAAGATTGGGAATTATTGTTCATTCAACAGCAGGGCATATTGATCCTGGGTTTAGAGGGAAAATCGTTTTGGAAATGCAAAACATTGGCATGATTCCAATTCTTCTTTATCCAGAGACAAGAATTTGTCAATTAGTGTTTGAGAAATTATTAACCCCAACTAGTAAACCATATTACAAAAAAGCAGGTGCTAAGTATGTTAATGTTAAGCACCCTCAAGAAAGTAAACTAGAACAATCATAATGCAAAAAGGTAAATTCATCATTATCGAAGGTATTGATGGGTGTGGAGGAGAAACTCAGACAGGTCTTTTGTCTGATTTTTTTATTAATCAAGGAAAGCAAATTGAAAAAATGACTTATCCTCAATATGACCAACCAATTGGACAGTTGATTCATAATTTTTTATACGAGAAATATGACTTATCACCAGAGGTTCAAACATTAATATATTTCTCTGAATTTGTAAAAGATAAAGATAAAATAAAGAAAGATTTAGAGTTAGGTAAAACCCTAATCAGCGACAGATATTTTACTTCCACTCTTGTTTATCAAGGATTAAGGGGCGTAGATTTAGATAAATTAATATCTTTATCTAATTTATTTAATATTTCTAAACCAGATCTATGTATTTATTTAAGAATCTCTCCTGAAACTTCAATGAAAAGAAAATCAAATGAAAAACAAGGAGATTTAGATAGAAATGAAAAAGATTTGGAATTTTTAAGAAATCTTGTTAATATGTATGATAGAGTAGCTAAAGATAATTTATTTTGCAAATGGGAAATAGTTGACGGAGAAAAGCCTATTGAAGAAGTATTTAATCAAATAATTAAGATAATATGAAAAAACCAATTAATAAATATATAGATCATACAAATATTAAGCTTAATGCAACAAAAGAGGACATTATTAAAACTTGCGAAGAAGCACAAGAATATGACTTTAGGGGTGTTTGCATAAGACCTAAATGGGTTAAAACAGTAGCCAAAGAATTAAAAGGAACAGAAATTGAAGTTGTTGTTTTAATTGATGATCCAATAGGGGATAGTGAACATAAAAAAAGAGTTGCTTTATGTAAAAAGGCAATTCAAGACGGAGCTAATGATTTAGACATTGTTATTTCTATTCCTGATGTTAAGCATGAAAGATGGGAGAAAATAGAAAGAGAATTAAAAGAGATTTGCAAAATTGGAAAAACTAAAGTAATCATTGCTTCGGGAATGTTAACTGATGATGAAATTGCTAAAGCTTCTTCAATAGTAAAAGCTGCTGGGGGAGTTTGCGTTAAAACAGCAACAGAAAAAGATCCATTAGAAAATAGGGAATTAGATGAAAAAGCAAAACACTTGAAAATAATGAGAAAAAATGCCCCAGGATTATTAATTAAAGCTTCTGGTAAGATACAGACCTTGGAAGATGTTAATAAAATGATTAAAGCCGGAGCTGACATTATTGGTTCAAGTAATGGGGTTAAAATAATGAAACAAGTTAAGAAATATGTATAAGCCAACTATTGGATTAGAAATACACTTTGAATCAAAGACAAGATCAAAAATGTTTTGTTCTTGTGCTAACGAGGAATGGAATGCTTTAGAGGAAAAGCCTAATACTAATATTTGTCCAATATGTACTGGTCAGCCAGGAACTCTGCCCGTTATTAATGAAGAAGCAATAGATAAAATAATAATGACTGGATTAGCATTAAATTGTGAGATTGCTTCTCAAACAAAATTTGATAGAAAAAACTATTTTTATCCTGATTTGCCAAAAGGTTATCAAATATCTCAATATGACATGCCAATATGTAAGAATGGATATATGGACATTAGACTAGATGATGGAGAAGTTAAGAGAATAAGGATTACTAGAGTTCATATGGAAGAAGATACTGGAAAATTAGTTCATGTCAATGGAAAAACATTAGTTGACTACAATAGAGCTGGTGTTCCATTAATGGAATTAGTAACAGAACCAGACATTAATTCTTCTGAAGAAGCAAAGAAATTTTGCCAGGAATTACAATTAATATTAAGATATCTTGATGTTTCTGCTGCTAACATGGAAAAAGGCCAAATGCGCTGTGAGGTTAATATTTCTTTAAGCAAAACTGATACACTTGGAACAAAAGTAGAAATTAAAAACCTAAATTCTTTTAAATCAGTTGAAAGATCAATCGAGTATGAAATTAAAAGACAAGCAGAAGTATTAGACAAAGGAGAAGAAATTATTCAAGAAACAAGAGGCTGGGACGATACAAAAGGAATTACTTTTAGTCAGAGAGAAAAAGAAAGTGCTCATGAATACCGGTATTTTCCAGAGCCTGACTTGCCTCAAATAATAATTAATAAAGATAAAATACAATTAATAAAAAGTAAAATGACAGAACTACCAGAACAAAAAAGAAAAAGGTTTAAAGAAGAATATGATTTAGATGATAAAACCATTGAATTTTTTGTTAAAGATGAAAAATTAGGTGATTATCTTGAAAAAGCAGCATCTGAATCATGTTGTTGGGCAAACGAAGAGGCTTGCAAAAGAGATAGAAAAGAAATAATTAAACTTTGTGCCAATTATTTAACTACTGACTTACAATATTTAATTAAAAATTCCAAGGAACCAGTTGAAATTGAAAAAAAGATTACTCCAGAGAATTTTGGAGAATTCATTTGTCTTATTGGCCAAGGAAAAATATCAAGCAAGATTGCTAAAATCGTATTAGAGGAAATGTTTAACACTGGAAAAGATCCCTCACACATTATTGAAGAAAAAGGACTATCTGAAATTAAAGATGAAGGAGAAATAGAAAAAATAATTAAAGAAGTATTAAATGAAAACCAAAAAGCAGTAGAAGATTACAAAAAAGGAAAAGAAAACAGTTTTACTTTTCTTGTTGGTCAAATAATGGCCAAGTCAAAAGGGAAAGCTAATCCACAAAAAGTAGATGAACTATTAAAAAAAGAATTAGACATAATTTAATGAAACAAAAATATTGTTTTAAAATATTTTTCGTATTAATTCTCTTTACTTTTTTTCCATTGATATCATCAGCTGCTCTTTCTGATACAATAACCGTCAAGAAACTTGCTAATGATGGTGTCACTGTATTAAATCAAACAACAGTAACAATGGAGTACTTAAAAGATAATTTTACTGTTTATGGAGACGATATAGCGCATTATTATTATCAAGAACCAACTTTTGATGAACATGACTTATGGAATGAATATGAATATGTAAATGTTTTTGAGTTTGATTTAGGGGGTCGAAAAGGAACAGAAATAAAAGACATATTAAGCTTAGTTGGAGGAGCTGTTGATGGAGATGAAATAAAAATTATTGGAACTTTTGGAATCACAAAAACATATAATTACAGCACAATATATAATTATGTTCCTAGAAGAGGAAGAATTACTTTGACTTGGCGCAAGAATAGCTCTTATTCTTTTACTGCTTCTCCTCAGTTAATATTTATGGCAGATACTTCTGTTAATCCGTGGGGAGTTAATTGTTTTGGTAATTGGGATATGCATGAAACTCTTCCAGAAAGTAATTGGACATATCAATGGAACAATGGACAATTATATCCAAAAACTCTTGATTATGCTGACACAGGATACGATTTTGATTTAGAAGATATTACTCAAATTGCTATTTATAGTAATTTGCCACCTCCATAATAATAATTTAAAAAATACATGAAAAAATATTTTTTATTCCTTATTCTATTATTTTTTGTGTTTTCAAATAGTTCAGAGGTCTTAGCAGAAACGAGTTCTCTTTGTATTTTTTCTCAAGGATATTGGAAAACTCACTCAATGTTTGGAAAAGCACCATATGATAATATGTGGTCATCTATCGGGGAAAACACAGGATTTTTTAATAGTGGAAAAACATATTATGAGGTTTTGTGGACGCCACCAAAAGGTAATGCATATTATCAGTTAGCACATCAATACGTTGCAGCAAAATTAAATATCGAAAAAGGTGCTTATGTTCCTTTGGAAATAAAAACAGCTATTGAAAATGCAACAAATAAATTTGAAAACTATACGCCATCAAATACAATTCTTTTTCAGGACCTAGAAAAAGAAGAGTGGACTTCTCTAGCAAATCTTTTAACTGATTTTAACGAAGGAGCTATTGGTTCTGGAGAGTGCGTTGAGCAAAATAATCTTACTGGGAAGTGGTTATTTAGAACACCTGCTGGTTCTGGTTCTTTTTGGGAATGGGATATGTTTTTAGTTCAAGATAAACAAGGATTTATTACGGGTAATATAGGACATCCCCTAGGTGGTCCTTATGAATACGAACGTACTATTACAGGACAATTAACAGGAGAAAATATAGTTATTGATCTATATACTTATCCAGATGGTGTAAAATTTGCAACATATACAGGAATAGTTTCATCGTCATTTGATAGCATGATAGGCGGTGGTGGAGGGGAGGGAGGAGTATTTGTTTGGGATGCAACTAAAGTAGAATAAAATGAATAAAGATAAATTATTACTTTTAGGACAAGTTATAATTGTGATTATTTTAATTGCGATATTTAACTATTTTATTAAAACATAGTATTGAAACCGAAATTATCATATTTTATTGAGATAATATTTGAATTCCTTGTGCGTTAGTTACAACAAGAACATTATTAGCAATTAAATAATCTACTATTTGTTGAAGATTATATGGCGTTATACTATATTGGCCACCATTATTTTCAGTTCTGTGAAAAAGTAAAATAAGCCAAGTTTTATCTTGAATAGCAGAGTCTATTAAGCTTTTTACTGTGCTAATGTTTGTGTTAGATTCAACTGAAAAACTTTCTAATAGATATTTATCTGTTGTTTTGTCGTTAAATCCGCCCTCAACATTTCTTGCTCCAAGATATCCTGCATTTTTTACTGCATTTATAACAGTATCATTAAATTCTCCGTAAGGATAAGAAAAAGTAACTACTTGATTTACGCCAATATTAATTAATTCTTGCTTTGAACCAGCAATTTCGTCTTGAAGTTCTGCTGAAGAAAGAGTTGTTAGATGAGGATGGCTTTTTGTGTGTGCTCCTATTTCATGACCTTGTGCTTGCATTTCTAAGACTTGAGAAGCATTAACATATTCTCCATAGGGATCAGTTAAAGCATTAGTAATTATGTATTGAGTGCTTTTTAATCCAGATGCATTTAAAATAGGAAGGGCATTGTTATATGTTGATAAATAGCCATCATCAAAATTTAATGAAATCATTCCTTGATTTAAAGAAATGGAAGGAGCTTTACCTAAATAATAATTGTCAACATTTAAATATCCAATGGTTCCAATTAAATGAAAAATTGTTAAAGATTTAGCATTTGCTGGTGTTGTAAATATTTTTTCGACACTATTCCAATTAATTGATGGTGATAAATAAGCTATGTCTTTGTAAAGAAAAGAGTTGTCAAATAGAGTATAGCGAACAACTATTGATGATTCTACATTAGATTGATAATTATCCGAAAACTTATATGTCTGACTAGGCAAGACATTAACATCACTAAAATACCATTTTGCATCTCCATTAGTATGTTCGGTTAGCTCTACTTTTGCAGCTTTAGTACTATTGTATCCAATTACTGGATAAATGAATATTGCTGTATTCGTTCCCCAATTGCCCTGAGCCCAATTAGTTGGATTGCCTGATGCATCACTTTCTTCAAAAGATGGATTTTGAATAAGGTTTTCCTCTGGTTCTGGAGTAGTATTTGAAACATTAATTGATATTTCTAATGCTTTAGCCGTGTTTCCTGAAGCATCTCTTGCAATTGCAGAAACAGTATGGAAACCATTACTTAAAGTATTTGTATTAATAGCTGTTTCATAAGGAGAAATAGTGTCCTCTGAATTAACATTAATGTTATCCATTAAAAACTGTACCCCTGCAACACCTACATTATCTGTTGCATTAGCAGATAAGGTAATTATTCCAGAAACAGTGCTTCCGTTTACAGGATTTGTAATTACAATAGTTGGAGAAACTGTATCAGGAATAGGATTATTTACTGTAAAATTAACAATAGATGATATTTTTGTGTTTCCTGCAGCATCTCTGGCTTTAGCTACAACTGTGTGAGAACCATTATTTAATGTTTTAGTATCTAAATTTATTCCATAAGGATAAATAGTGTCTTCTGGTCCGAAATTAAATTCGTCTAATATGAACTGCACCCCTGCAACACCCACATTATCTGTTGCATTAGCAGATAAGGTGATTGTATTTAAAACAACCTGTCCATTTGTTGGATTAGTAATAGAAACATTAGGCAATATTGTGTCTGGAAGGGGATTGTTTACTTTTATTCTTATCAAGGACGATGTTCTTGTGTTGCCCGAAAGGTCTCTTGCTCTAGCAGAAATATAATGATAACCATTTTTAAGATTTTTAGTGTCCAAGCTTATTTCATAAGGAGTAGCATTTATTTCATTTCCAAAAGCAATCTTATCTACTAAAAACTGTACTCCTGCAACACCTACATTATCTGTTGCATTAGCAGATAAAGTGATTGTTCCGGAAACAGTGCTTCCGTTTACAGGACTTGTAATATACACAACAGGACGAGTTCTATCTCTTATTGTATAAATAGTGCTAGTAGGATAATTTATTTTATTTGCGTAAGAAAGATTAATTCCCAAAGCACATCCAAAGAAAATTAAAAGAAAAAACAATATTTTTTTATTCATATTTTTACCCCTTATTATTATTTGGTTTTGCGTCTAAAAAATAACAAAAAAGGTATTAATTGTCAATTAATAAAATTAACACTTTTAAAACTTTACTTAAAATGAGTTTTATATTATAATAATATATATGATAAAAATATATTTAATAATTTTAGCAATTTTAGGAAGTTTAGATGCTTTATGGTTAGGAGTAGTGTCTAAAAATTTTTATAAAGAATCTTTAGGTCTTTTATTTAGAAGTAAAGCATATATGACACCAGCAATTATCTGGTATTTATTGTATGCAATAGGGTTAATTGTTTTTGTTATAAATCCATCGCTTAAATCTCCCAATCCTATTAAAAGCAGTTTTATACTGGGCTCTTTCTTGGGACTAATAGCATACTCAACATATAATTTAGTAAATTATTCTACAATTAATAATTGGCCCTTGAAAGTAGCCATAGTTGACACTTTATGGGGTGTTTTAGTTTCTGGGCTAACCTCTGTTTTAACTGTTTACATTATTAATTCCTTAAAAATGAATTAATTATTTTCTCTGCTTGTTTTTGATTTTTAATCCATTTAATGGTTTTGTCTTTTTTAAACCAAGTCATTTGTCTTTTAGCAAAATTAAAAGTGTTTAAATTAATATCTTCTTTCAATTCTTTTAATGGTTTATTGTTTTTCCATTCAGAATAGCCAATTGTATTTAAATTTGGATTATTAGGATATTTAGATAATAGTTTTTTTGCTTCTTTTTCTAGTCCTTGCTTGATCATTTTATTTGTTCTTTTTTCAATATTTTCTTTTAATTCTTGCTTTGTTTTTTTAATTCCAATTTGAATTACATCAAACAATGGCTCTTGTTTTGATTTTTGCAGTGAAAATGGTTTTTGAGTTAAAATACAAACCTCAATTGCCCTTATTAATCTTCTTTTATTATCTTTATCTATTATTTCTGCTCCTTGCTTGTCTAATTTTCTGTATATGTTAAATAGTTCTTCTTTGCTTTTAGAATCCAAATCTTTTCTTAATTTTAAATCAGGTTTTACTTTTGGAAAATCTAAATTTTCTACTATTGACTTAATATATAGCCCTGTTCCTCCAACAAGTATTGGTTGTTTTCCTTTTTCTATTATTTTATTAATAGATTCAAGTGCTAATTTTTTATACATTGCAACATTAAAATCATCTTTTAAAGAAACAATGTCTATTAAGTGATGTGGGTATTTTGGTTTTGCTGTTCCAATATTCAATTCTTTATAAATTGTTCTTGAGTCAGCTGAAATTAATTCTCCGCTATACTTTTTTGCAATCTTGATAGCTAGGTCTGTTTTTCCAGAAGCAGTTGGTCCTAATATTACAATTAATTTATCTTTAACTAATTCTCCTTCAAAACCAAAAGCTTGAATCTTATTAATTCTTACTTTTACAAAATTACCAATTAAAGATTCTGAACCCTTAAATTTAATTGTTTTGTAATTTTTTGTTTTGCCTAATAAATATTCTTTGCTTTTTTCTAAAACTAAAACCTCCACAATCTTTCCTTTTTCTGTCTTGTTTTTTTCTAAAGTAGTCTTTGCTAATAGTTTATTTAATTTACTGTCTCTTTCCCTTTTTTCTTTTTTAGAAACATTGTCTTTCATTTTATTAAAGCATAAAGATTCTGGGCGAGGGGAATATTGAGAAATATATGCCATATCAAATTTAATAGTTTCCATTGCTTTAAAAGTGTTGTCAAATTGGGCTTTAGTTTCTTCAGGAAAACCAACAATAATATCAGTGGAAATAGCTAAATTATCCTTTTCTTGAGCCTTAAAAGCCTTTCTAAGGGCTTTTACAAGTGTTTTATACTGTTCTACTGTATAGGGTCTATTCATGGCTTTTAAGACCTGATTGTCTCCTGATTGAAGGGGAAGGTTTAGATATGGGGTAATTTTAGGGCTTTTAGCTAAAACTTCAATCATTTGTTTTGAAAAGTCCTTTGGATGAGGGCTAGTAAATCTAAGCCAGAAATTTCCTTGTATTTTATCAATTTCTTTAATCAAGGAAACAAAATCCATTTTTCCATAATGGTAATCATTTACATTTTCTCCTAAAAGCCATATTTCTTTGTAGTCTTTTTTGATTAATTCTTTAATTTCTTTTAATATTTCTTTATAATCTCTTGAAATTAATCTTCCTCTTGTGTATGGCACAGCGCAATAAGTGCAGAAATTACTACAACCACAAGAAATTGGAACATAAGCTATAAAAGGACTTTCGTATTTTGGAACAATCGATAAATAGTTTTTTTTGATCTTTACTTTTTTATTTAATAAATCATTAAGCTTATATAATTCTTTTTTATCTAATACAAAATCAACAAAAGATAGAAGCTTAATTTTGTCTGGTTTTAAAATGCATCCAGTAGCAATTATTTTTAATTTTTTATTAAGTCTTTTTAATTTTTTAAATTTAGGATTTAAGCCGTAAACCCTATCTACTGCTGGTTGCCTAACAGAACACATATTAATTATTATTACATCGGATTCTTCAATTTTTTCTGTTTTTATATAATTCATTGATTTCAAAACAGCACTAATTCTTTCTGAATCAGATATATTCATCTGGCAACCAAATGTAATAATGTAATATTTCATTAAAACAATGATACATATGTTTTAACTTGTTGGCAAGAGAGAACCTTGACAACGATTTTAAATATTATATATTACAAGAAGTTCTGATTATTAATCCAGAACTAGGTTGGGAATTTCAAAATGAAAGCTCACAATATTATTGCTACAGGATTTATCCTAATAATGATTGCTTCTATTGGTTTTGGAGGCATATCAGTAGCGCATTCGTATCAATACAAATGGCGTCTAAATTTTGCTGAAAAGCATTTGGATATTGCCCAGGGTGTTACAGATGCAGATTCGCAATATGAAGAAATTTCAAAAACAATTGAAATTCTAAACACATTTCCCAAAGAAGGTAATTACTTAGTATATAATAAGTATTATCCTTTGACTGATATGGGAACTGCCTGGTCAGCACTTTATCAATTAAAAAATTATACCAGTGAAATTAAAGACTTGGATGAGACCAGTTCAGCGTATCAACTTGGAATATATAATTCCCAAGAAAAAATATCATATTTCAAAGCAAGTCTTTGGCAAGCTTATCCAACCTTTGTTTACTGGGGAGTCTGGGGCTGGTTAGGAGATGTTTCGTTAATTCTTGGAGTGCTTGGTGGTGCCTTTAGTTGGTTTTTATTAATTTTAAATTCTTTCAGAAGACAAATCTCTAAAGGCAAAAGAATAATTCTATTATTAACGCTTTCTGTGTTAATGATAGAAGGAATAATATGTTACATAATTTTCTATGTTCCAGTATTTTATACTGGACCAGTATGAGGAGTTTTAACTCCTCTTTTTTATACAATAAAACAACCTAACATTTTGTTAGGCGTTTAGAGGTGTGAGATGGGGGAGGGTTAGACCCTTGGAATTGAATAGCTGCAACTATTCCAGGTTCATGAACTATCTCCATGACTCTCACAGTCCGATCTTCTCTGTGTAAGAAGAATCTAACTTTAAATCTTGGCAGTAGCTGATCTCCCGATCAGTAATTAACTAAGTAGTAAAACTCAAATCTTTTTCCTCCTCGTGAGTTTGGGAGCCCCTGTGGAATACGGGGTTCTTTAGGGTTTGACTGGGATGTGGCAGGTGCTACAATCATCACATTATCAGCTCATTTCTTAATCTCGGAGAGATCGATAAGCTGATATATAGGCCTTGCCGTCCAGCATGGCAACCTCTTGCATTCCTTTTAGGGGCAGGACCTGGTCGGGGTTATCTCTACATTTGATATACAGCGCTGCATCCAGCGCCGACCTTGTCACGGGAACAAACAATCATAGGCATCCCTCCTTGGGTGCTTTTGAGCGTTTAAGAAGCAACAGCTTGATCCTTAGGCTATACATGTGACCACCTAGATTTAAATCTGATGGCCTACTTTAATAATACGTAAATGCTATTAAAGTAAGCCACCAAAATCATTATTTAAAGAGCGTAATTATATTATACATAATTATATTAATTTGTCAATAGGGGACTATTTCCTAAAATCAACCCCACATTCTCCTTTGTAAAAAGCCCATTCTTCACATTCAGTTCCATCCGGAAACTTACAAGTTCCATATTGGCTTCCGCTAGTAGTATTTTTAATTTCTAGAGCATAGCCTAATTTTAAACAATATTCTGAAGCAGGATTAGCTGTTTCTGAGCTTGGACTGGGAACAGCAGGAGAGTTAGAACCAGAATTAGGAATAGCACTATTAGAATTATCTTCTTCGCATCTTCCTTTATATTTAACTTTTACTTGAGCTTTATTTGCAAAACATTCATTAGAATATGTTTTATTGTTTTCTCCGCAAACAGGATCATATTCTAAAGTACAAACCACTGCTTCTTCACAAGTTTTTTTACAAATACCAATATTATTTGATCCAGAAACAGGACAATAGATAAGATTCTCACAACATTCTTGTTTGTTTTGAATTATTTTTTCATTTTCTTTGGCACAAGCTCCGCACTCTCCATTATAGTCTATGTCTATTCCTAATTTTTTAGCCTCACAAGCACTATTATATGTTGTTCCATCAACACCGCAAACAGGATTTAAAACCTCAACGCATTCAATATTATCTTTATTGATTTTATTAATCAATTGTCCCAAAACATCATCAATAACAGTTTTTGATTCAGAAGAAACCTCTAGCGAAGAAAACCTTTTTAGTGCTTCGTCAATATTAATTTCTTCTTCAGATAAAATGCTTTGAGCCAAGTCATTAAGCTTTTGAACATCCTCTTCTGAAATACTATCTAGTTGATTAAAGATAGACTGGTTTTCAGTTATAACTTTTCTAGCAAAATTTTCTAGAAGCATTTTTTTGTATGTGGTATTTTTAGTAAATTCTTCGGCTAGACTTAAAATCTTTTGTTTTTCTTCTTCGCTCAAGTTTTGATTATTAATATTTTGATTAATCAAATCTTCTTCAATCTGCAATATAACTTTTTTTTGTTCTTCGCTATTTACTTTTTCTTCCATTTTCTTTAAAATTTCTACTTTTTCTGATTCATTTATTTCTTGAATTTGAATTTTTTCTTGTATTTTTTCTTTAACTTTTTCTGAATTAGCAACGCTAAATGAGGCATTAGTTAAATTTTGTAAAGCATTATCTTTAATTTCTCCTGCTTTTTCTTTGTTTTGTATTTTGTTTTGTATACTAGTTAAAATTGTTTGATGGACTAGATTATTGGCCACGATTTTACTTAAAAGCGTTTCGTTATCTACGTTATTTTTGTTTAAGGTAGAAGCATAATTATTTAACTTTTCTGTTTCTTTTTTATAGCTTTCCAAAGCTTTGTTTATTCCTGACTCATTATTGGGATTATTTTCAGCTAATTTGTTTGCTTCTGCTAATTTTTGATTTACAAATTCCATTCTTAGCTCTGCTTTTTTCAAAGGATTAAAAGTAAAAAACATTTGCACTTCTCTGCCAATGTCTTTTAAGAAATAAAAAGGACTGTCCGGTAAAAGGCTTGGTTCTGGAACATTTAATTCTTCAGCACAAACAAATGTGAAAGTACAAAATAATGCAATCAAACAAATTAATATTTTTTTCATATACCCAATTCTTTATTTATTATATCTTTAAATTCTTTTATTGTTTTAATTCCAAGATCTCCTTGTCCTCTTTTTCTTACGCTTACAGTATTTGAAGTTTTTTCTTTTTCTCCAACCACAAGAAGGTAAGGGATTTTTTCTAATTCTCCTTGTCTGATTTTTTTAGAAATTGTTTCGTTTTCATCTGATATCTGTATTCTTAACCCTTTTAGTTCTTCTTTTACTTTATTCGCATAATCGATAAACTTATCGCTTACTGGTAAAATTTTAACTTGAATAGGGGAGAGCCACAATGGAAAAGCCCCTGCATAATGTTCTATTAGTAATCCAATAAATCTTTCAAAAGAACCAAAGAGTGCCCTGTGAAGCATATATGGTCTTTCTTTTTCTCCTTTTTCATTAGCAAAAACCATATCAAATCTTTCTGGAATATTGAAATCAAACTGAAGGGTAGAGCATTGCCATTCTCTTCCTAAAACATCCTTAATCTTAAAATCTAGTTTGGGTCCATAAAAAGCTGCTTCTCCTAATTCTTCTTTAAAATTTAATGCTTTTTCATTAGCAACTTGTCTTAGAACTGATTCTGTAAAATCCCAGCCCTCATCATTACCAGCATATTTTTCTTTATTATTCGGGTCCCTTAAAGATAAATAAACATTAACTGATTCCAAATCAAAACCAAAAGCTTTATACATGAAAAGTATAAAATCAATTACTTGTTTTAATTCTTCTTCTATTTGTTCTTTTCTACAAATAATGTGTGCATCATCTTGAGTAAAGCCCCTAACTCTAGTTAATCCTGAAAGTTCTCCTTTTTTCTCAAATCTATATACTGTTCCTGTTTCAGCCCATCTGAAAGGAAGCTCTCTATATGAATGGGGTCTGCTGTTATATATTGATACGTGAAAAGGGCAGTTCATTGGTTTTAATAAAAACTGCTCTGATTCTTCTACTTTATTTTTATTCTGTAAATCTTCTAAGGATTGTCCTGTTTCAATTGGTGGATACATTGAAGAAGAATAAAATCCCCAGTGGCCTGATCTTTCCCACAATCTTCTATTGCCAATATGAGGAGTTCTAACTAATTCATAACCATTTTCTAAATGTTTGTCATACCAAAAATCTTCAATTATTCTCCAGAGCATTGCTCCTTTTGGATGCCATAAAATCAAACCAATCCCAACTTCTTCATCTGTATTAAATAAATCTAGTTCTTTTCCTAATTTTCTATGATCTCTTTTTTCTGCTTCTTCTCTAATTTTAAGAAAATTATTTAATTCTTCTTCTGTTTTAAATGCTAGACCATAGATTCTTGTTAACATTGGATTTTTTTCATCTCCTTTAAAATATGCTCCAGCTATTTTATCTAACTTAAAAGCTTTTTCATTTATTTCTTTTGTTGACTTAATGTGAGGACCGCTACACAAATCAATAAAATTATCAGTTTCATATATTGAAACGCTGTCTCCTTCAATATCTTTTAATATTTCCAATTTGTATGGTTGATCTTTAAATAATTCTTTAGCTTCATTCTTACTAATTATGCTATTTTTAAAAACAATATCTTTTTTAATAAGTTCTCTCATTTTCTTTTCTATTTTCTCTAAATCGTTCTCAGTAATCGGGGTTTTAGTTTCAATGTCGTAATAAAAACCATTTTCTATTTCTGGACCGATCCCGAATTTTGTTTCAGGATAAAGCTCTTTGATGCTTAGAGCTAGAATGTGAGCTAAAGAATGTTTAAAAGTATTTTCCATATATTTTTTATGATTCTAATATTTCTTCAATTTCACTGGCAATTATTTTAGGAGAACCGTCTTTAACGTCAGTTCTGCCTGTAATTGAAATTATTTTATTTTCTTTAAACACATCTGGATTTTTTTCAATCATTGAAGGAAAGACTACCACTTCAATTCTATCAGTTAAATCTTCAACTTTTACAAACATCATTGTTTGTCCCTTTTTTGTAATAATCTTTTTAATGCTAGAAATAATTCCTCCAATAGTAACTGATTCTCCTTGAAGAATATATCTTTCAAAAGGAGAACGAGGAGTATAAGAACTTAAATCGGTGTTGATTTTTTTAATTGGAGTAGTCATATCATTAAGCATTCCTCTATGTTTTTCCAAGGGGTGCCCACTAATATACAATCCTAATAGTTCTTTTTCCCAGTTCAACTTATCATATTCATTAATAGCGTCAATATGTTCTAAATTAATATGATTATGATGGGGCATACTGCAAAAAAGACCTTTTTGTCCACTTTCTTTTATTTTTTTATCATCTTTTGACCATTGTAAAAGTTTTTCTAAATTGTGAAGTATTTTATTTCTTTCTTCAAGATTATCAAAGGCTCCTGATTTAATTAAACTTTCTAAAGATTTTTTATTAAGTACTTTTCCATTAACCCTGGACATAAAATCTTGAATTGATTTGTATTGCCCGTTCTTTTTTCTTTCTTCAATTATTTGTTCCACAATATTGTATCCAACATTTTTGATTGCTGTTAACCCAAACCTAATTTCGTTTTTGTTTGGAACAACACTGAAGTTGCTAAAACTTTCATTAATATCAGGAGGTAAAACTTCTATTTTCATTTTATTGCATTCTTCAATTAAAGTAGCAATTCTTTCAATATCAGAGCCTTCTGAGGTTAATACAGCAGCCATGTATTCAACAGGATAATTAGCCTTAAGATATGCTGTTTCATAAGCAATGATTGCATAACAAGCAGCATGGCTCTTGTTAAATGAGTACCTGGCAAAAGGTTCAATCCAATGCCATATTTCGTCAGCTATCTTTTTATTAATCTGATTACCCTCCATTCCTTTAACAAACTTTTCTTTTTGCTCCATTAAAAGCTTTTCTATTTTTTTCCCAATAGCTTTTCTTAAGATATCTGCTTCTGATAAAGTAAATCCAGCCATTTCTTGAGCAATACGCATAATCTGTTCCTGATAAAGAGGAATTCCGTAAGTTGACTCGAGAATAGGCTTTAGTTTTGGATGAATGTATTTTATTTCTTTCTGATTATGCTTTCCTTTGATATAGTCTGGGATATGTTGCATTGGTCCTGGACGGTATAGAGCTACCATAGCAATAATATCATCAATCTCAGTTGGTTTTAATTGTTTTAAATATCTTCGCATTCCATCTGATTCCAACTGAAAGACTGCAATGCAATCTCCTTTTTTTAATAAATCAAAAGTTTTTTTGTCATCTAGGGGAATATTTTCAATATCAATATTTTCTCCTCTTACTGCATAAATTCTTTTTAATGTTTCTTCAATGATTGTTAAGTTTTTTAGCCCCAAAAAATCCATTTTTAACAGACCCATGTCTTCAATTGCGTGCATTTCATATTGAGTAACAATTGCATTTTCATCTTGAGTGGGGTGCTGCAGAGGAACTAAAGTGTCCAATGGAAATTTAGAAATAACTACTCCGCAAGCATGAGTTGAAGCATGCCTTGCACATCCTTCTATTTTTAAAGCCAAATCAACTAGCTTCTCAGCTCTTTCATCAGTTTCGTAAAGAGATCTAAATTCAGGAACTTTTTCTAAGGATTCTTTTAAGCTAAATCCCATTGGAATCATTTTAGCAATCTTATCGCAATAACTATATTCATAATCAAGAGCTCTCCCCACGTCTCTAATTACTGCTCTTGCAGCCATTGTTCCAAAAGTAATGATTTGAGCTACTCTGTTTCTACCATATTTTTCAGCAACATAATTAATTACTTCGTCCCTTCTTTTATCGGTAAAATCCAAATCAATATCAGGAGGGGAAATTCTGTCTGGATTTAAAAACCTTTGAAAATACAAATTATACTTTAATGGATCAACATTGGTAATGTTAGTTAGATAAGCAACAATCGATCCTCCAGCAGAACCTCTTCCTGGACCAACAACAATTCTATTATTTTTTGCCCAATTAACAAAATCCTGAACAATTAAGAAATAATCTGAAAAACCAGTTTTACTAATTACTCCTAATTCATAATCCATTCTTTCCATTACTTCTTTAATCTTTTCATCATCAGCACCTTTATATTTCTTGTTAATTCCCTCTAAGCAAAGCTCTCTTAAATAACTGTCGTTTGTTTTTCCTTCTGGAACATCAAACTTTGGCAACTTTATTTCTCCTAATTTCATTTCAAAATTGCACATTTCTGCAATCTTGACTGTATTTTCAATTGCTTCTGGAGCATCTTTAAAGCTTTCTATCATTTCTTCCGGGCTTTTAAGTGAAAAGTCGTCATCTTTCATTGTTAATCTTTCTTTGTCATTCTTGTCAGAGCCAGTATTGATAAGCATAAGAATATCCTGTGCTTCAGCATCATCTTTTCTGCAATAATGAGCATCATTAGTTGCCACAAGGGGAATCTTTGTTTTTTGGGAAAGCTCAATTATTAATTTATTGGCTTTTATTTGGTCATCTAAATTAAAATGAGGCTGAATCTCTAAAAAGAAATTGCCTTTTCCAAATATTTCCTCGTATTTTAAAGCTAATTCTTCTGCTTCTTTTGTCTTTCCTGCTAATAACAACTGAGGGATTCTTCCTTGAAGACAAGCACTTGTGGCAATTAATCCTTCACTGTGCTTTTTTAATAATTCTAAATCAGCCCTGGGTTTGTAATAAAAACCTTTTAAATGAGCTTCGGTAATGATTTTAACTAAATTGTCATATCCTTTCTCGTTTTTAATTAATAGTAAAAGATGACCCCTTCGATTGTCTTGGCTAGGAGTCTTGTCTTCCATGCTTTTAATAGATTCATATATTTCACAACCTAAAATTGGTTTGATTCCTCTTTTTTTAGCTTTTTCATAAAATTCAACAGCGCCATAGATAACGCCATGATCTGTTAAAGCTATTGCATCCATGTTTAATTCTTCTGCTCTATCTAAAATATCGTCTATCTTAGATAGCCCGTCTAGTAAAGAAAAATGCGAGTGAACATGTAGGTGGATAAATTTGCTCATTTCAATTTATGGTTCTACCTTTAATATCAATATTTACTGCTTCAGTATTTTTAAAATTAGTTTTTTCTAATATTAAATCTTTTCCTACCTTTATTTCATCTAAATCTAAAAGTCCCTCAATTTTAGCTTCTTTTAAATTAATTATTTCTCCAATCTGAGCTCCTTCCATAATTAAATCCCCGTTAACAGTAAAATTATCATAAACAATGTTTTTAATTTTAGTTTTTTCTAAAAACACATTGCCATTAATTTTTGCCTTAGCTAAACTTAAAAATCCCTGGCTTTGTAAGTTGTTTCCCAAAATATCTTTTTGTATTTGAGCTCCAACTAAATTAATAGCACCATTAATGATTGTATTTTCTAGTATTAAATTTCCATTAATCCTGATGTTAGCCAAATAAAGAGAGCCTTTAATTTGACAATTTTTAAAGCTGAGGTCTCCTTGGACAAAAACATCGCCTAGAAAAACTTGTCCCTCGATTTTTGCTTCATCAAAAAGAAGGCTAGTATTGATCGTTTCGTTAAATAAAGAAAAAGGACAAAGCGTTTTTTTAGAAAAATCAGCTGGTTTTCCTTGTTTAAAAGCATTAATTATTTCTGCTTCTATTTGTTGTTGATTTAATATCTCTTTTTCCATTTTTTTCCTCTTGTGATATTATTACAATATCATACCTTAATTTAAAAAATGATTCAAGAAGAAAAAACATTATGGAAAAAAGGATATAGCTTCGTTGTTGGTATAGACGAGGCTGGAAGAGGCCCCTTAGCTGGACCAGTTGTTGCTGGAGCAGTTTTAATTGATAAAAAATGCTTTAATTTAATTAAAAAGAACAAATTAATAAGAGATTCTAAGCAATTATCCTCTAAACAAAGAAGGCAAGCATACGAATTCTTGATAAATAGAGTGAAATGGGGGATAGGCATTGTTTCAGAAAAAGAAATAGATAAAATCAATATTTTAAATGCAACCAAAAAAGCAATGCTAAAAGCAATAAAATCTTTGAATAAAAAAACAAAGATCGACTTTATTCTTATTGATGGAAACATTAAAATAAATACTAAACATAGTCAAAAACCTGTTATAAAAGGGGATATTAAGGTTTTATCTTGTAGCGCAGCAAGCATAATTGCTAAAGTTACAAGGGATGAATTAATGATTAAATATCATAGAAAATACCCAAAATATAATTTTGAAAGACATAAAGGATATGGAACCAAAGAACACATGAAAAATATTAAAAAATACGGTTTGTCAAAAATTCATAGAAAATCTTTTTGCCATTGACAAATAATCATTTTTATATATAAATATTAGTACATTAAGTTCATTTACATTGGAGGTTATTATGATTGCTTCTAGCTTTAACAGTGTTTCAGAATATTACTTTTCTTTAAATCAAGATGCTTGTTCTTCTCAAAAACTAAGCACGCTTGAAAAATTGATTGATTTATCTAAAACTTCAGAAGAATTAGAAGGAATAAGATATGAAGTCCAAAAATTAAGAATAATCAAGAATAGAAGAGAAATGCCAAAACGCTTCAGAGAGCCATTTGTTGAAGAAATAGAAAAATTAATCAAAAAATTTGAAGAAAAAGAAATAGAAATAGGAGCGAATAATAATTATTCTTTTGATCTTGTTCAAATTAAAACCGTTGAACAGGGAATGAGCTTTTTCTTGAGATCCCAAGGTTCTAGAAGAAGAAGTGAAATACTTTTAAAAATAGATAAGCTTGAACTTCCTTTTAAAGATTGGCAAAAAGCTTTTTTAAATTACGAGAAAAAAAGCAGAACATTAAGAAAATTCTTTTTCAGAAAACTTGAAGAAAATGCATGTTTTTTGAAAGATTTTATATATGTCTATGCCGCGTCCAGGGGAGCTGATAAAAAAGGACTGCATTTAAAGAAAATACTTCCTTTAATTCAAGATGAAAAGTCTTGGAAAGAAATTAAGGAATTTTGCAGAAAAGACAGATATATTATCAGTGAAGTTTCTCCGGAATTGCTAATACAAGAACTGGAAAGATTAAGAAAAGAATACTTAAATAACTGAAAAAACACTTTTCAGTTTTTTATTGACAAAAAAACATTTTATTGTATATTGTAAAAGAGGTCGTTTACATTATGTATAGGGTTATTGCATATGTTCCAAGCAGTGATGCTGACTTAGGTAATATTATAGAAAAAGAAGGATTGGAAGTAAAAAAAACGAAAAAGGGATTTAAAGTATTTCTTCCTTTAATTAAAAAGGGAGTCTATCAAATCCCAAGAATAATATTAATAAGAGATCATTCTATTTTTGTTTCTCTTGAAGAAAAAGCCAATGACTATTATGCGCAAATAATATGTGCTCCTGATGGAAAAAGAATTAACCCCACATTTATTTGGAGAAAAGAAGCTTTGTTTAGCATTTACAAAGCAGCAGTAATAGTTATTGCTTCTAGAGAGAATTATAAAATAGAGGTTTCTCTTACACAAATTGCAATCAAAAAGAAACACGATAAGGTTATTGTTCAAGAATGGGAAATAGGAACAATAGAAGAAAAAGAATTTTTAAGGGGCGGAATAATTCCAGCCACACTTAAGAATTTTTATGAGCCTATAGTAGCTGCAATATCAAAACTAAAGCATAACAAATCATCTGAAAGACCATTTTATATAGGGACAAAATAATCCCTTTTATTATTGACAAAAATAGATATTGTATTATGGTTAAAGTGTAACCGGTATTTATCGGTAGCACCTTAAAAACGTGATACTTATGACAATAACTGTCATGATTCTTGATGATGATACAAGTCTGAGAGACGCCCTAATCAATGATTATGGTTTGTTCTCCTGGATAAGTAGAAACAGAACACATTCCCTGCTTCACGAAAAATCTGGACCCTGCATGGTTCCAGACATAATAATGAAAAAAGAACACGTTGTACTTTTATCTCTAAAAGAATACGGTAGCTCTGGATTTAGCCAAATAGTGTGTGGAGTAAAAGGCCAGCCATTGTCCCCATTTTTAATAAAAAGAGGAAAAGCATATTTTAAGAGCTCAAAACAATTAATAACCATAAATTATTATTTGAATCCAGAAAAAGAAGAGGAAATCCAAATCACAAGGCATATTGTAAAAAGAAAAGAAAACACAGTTTTTATAGAATCTCAGGTTCTTTATACTGGGGACACTATTCCACCATATAGCTTAAGACATTTTGATGTTCCTGCTCAAAAAGCCGTAAAAAGAGGAAAAGCAAATGAAGTAATTAATGAACCACTATATCTTGCCAATCAATGAGAACTAAGGTTCTCTTTTTTTTGACAAAATAAGTAAAAAATGTATAATTAAACCATTAATGAATAAATAAACTTATATGGCAGTTCCAAAAAGACGTTTATCTGTATCAAAAAAGAACAGGAGAAGGGGAAACATATTTCTTAAGACTCCAAAATTAATAAAATGCTCAAAATGCGGAAAACCAGTATTGCCTCACACTGTTTGTGGTTATTGTGGTTTTTATAAGGGAAAAGAATACATTAATGTAATAGCCAAATTAGAGAAAAAAGAGCAAAAGAAAAGAAAAAAAGAAATTGAATCCCAAGAAAAAGAAAAAGAACTAAAACCAGAAGAACTTTCAAAAAAATAGTCTTATGGCCTCAAGGCACTTATCTAGATCAATAGCAATGCAAAGCCTATACGAATGGGATTTTAATGAATTTTCTAAAGATATTAAGGAAATCACAGAAAAAAACATTCAAGAATTCGGCTCTGGGTTAGAAGAGTTTGATTTAATTTGGGAAATTGTTTTGGGCGTTCAAGAAAAAAAAGAGTTTATTGATAGCATAATAGTTAAAACCGCTCCTGAATGGCCTCTTCCTCAAATAAACATTCTAGACAGAAACATATTGAGAATAGGAATTTTTGAATTAATTTTTGGAAACAAAGAAAGCGTTCCTCCAAAAGTAGCTATTAATGAATCAATCGAATTAGCTAAAAATTTTGGAGGAGAAAGTTCAAGAAAATTCGTTAACGGAGTATTAGGAACAGTTTACAGAGAATTATCAAACGAAGAAGAAAACAATGAGTGATTTTTCAGAATTAGAAAAAAAACTAAACATATCTTTTAAAAACAAGGATTTATTAACCCAAGCATTTTGCCATAGATCATATTTAAATGAAAATCCTCAGTTTAAATTATCTCACAATGAAAGATTAGAATTTCTAGGAGACGCTGTTTTAGAGTTAATCACAACCGAATATATATATAATAATTATCCAGACAAACCAGAAGGGGAGATGACTAGCTGGAGAGCATCACTTGTTAATGCTAATACATTATATGAAGTAGCACTAGAAATTAAGTTCAATGAATATGTATTGTTGTCCCAAGGAGAAGAAAAAGAAAACGGAAGAAACAAAAAATATATATTAGCCGATGCTTTTGAGTCATTTATTGGAGCACTATATTTAGATCAAGGATATAGTGCTTGTAAAAATTTTATTGAAAAAACCTTAATCAAACCGAAACTAGAAGAAATAATTTCTAAAAAACTATACAAAGACCCGAAATCATTGTTCCAGGAAAAAGCCCAGGAAATTGAATTTGTTACACCAACCTACCAATCTTTAAAAGAAACAGGACCAGATCACATGAAAACCTTTGTTGTTGGTGTTTTTCTTAAAGACAAACTTATTGCTGAAGGAGAAGGATCATCGAAGCATGAAGCTGAAATCAATGCAGCAGCCAGGGCTTTAAAAATTAAAAACTGGGAAGGGTCTTGAAATTAATTAGAATTTAGTATAATATACCGTTATTAAAAGAATATATATTAAACATTATGTTAATGATAAGATTATTCAGAACAGGAAAGAAAAAACAACCTTCTTACAAGATAGTTGTTACTGACAAAAGAAATGCTCCTGCAAGGGGTGTATTTGTTGAGGAAATAGGATTCTATAATCCAATGACCAAAGAAGTTAATATTAAAAAAGAAAGGGCAACTTATTGGTTGAGTGTTGGAGCTCAAGCTTCTGACACGGTTCACAATCTTTTAATTACTAATAAGGTAATTGAAGGAGAAAAAAGAAAAGTTGTATTAAAAAGAAAAGAAGAGCCAGCAAAAGAAGAACCTAAAGCAGCGACACCATCAGCAGAAGCAAAACCAGAAGAAATGCCAGTAGTAGAAACAGTAGTAGAGGAAGTAAAAACAGAGGAAGCCCCAGCAGAAGAAATAAAAACTGAAGAAACACCTGAAACAGAAGCAAAACCAGAAGAAGCTCCGGCAGAATAATATTGACAATCGAATATTTATAGTGAATAATTGAATAAGCGGGGTAGAATGAGTCGAGCTACCCAAAAAATGGAAATCATAAAAAGTTTAAAATCGGACTATATGGCAGAAGCAGCAAGAGACGTAGATTTTCTTGAATTCATTGTAAAAGCTTTAGTTGATCATCCAGAAGATGTTAAGGTAAATAGGCAGGTTGATGAAATGGGGGTATTACTTTCAGTGAAAGTAAACCCAGAAGACATGGGCCAGCTTATTGGAAAACAAGGTTCTACAGCCAAGGCGATTAGAAATCTAATCAGAATCATTGGTCTTAAGAACCACGCTCGCGTTAATCTAAAGATTGAAGAACCAGAAGGTGGTTCTCCAAGAAAAAGGGTTGAAAGCGAAGCAAAACCTTCTGAAAAAACAACAACCGAGGACTTTGAAGATTTTAAAATCTAGTTCTCGTTTAAATTAAACAAGGACTGCAGAAATATCTGCGGTTTTTGTTTTGACACAATTAATATTATAAGGTATATAATAGCCATGTCATTTTACATTGCTTCGATATTTCTTCTTCATGGACTATTCCTTGGGCTTATTGTTTGCGGATCAATCCATGCTTTGTTCTTCTTTCTGACAAAAGAAAAGAACGGATTTATCGCTGAACTAGTATTGATTATTACGGGTTTAATTGGAATTGCTTTGCTACCGACCTGTTATTAACCAAGATATTCTTGGTTTTTCTTTTTATTTATGCTAAATTCAAAATATGCAATTCGATATTGTTACCATATTCCCACATATTTTTGATTCGTATTTTAAAGAATCATTAATAAAAAAAGCAATAGATAAAAAGCTTTTAAAAATTAATGTACACAATTTAAGAGATTTTAGTAATGATAAAAGAAAAAGAGTAGATGACAGGCCTTATGGCGGAGGACTAGGAATGGTTTTAATGATTGAGCCAATATTTAAAGCATTGAAAAAAATAAAGAAAAAGAAGAAATCAAGAATTATTCTTTTTACTCCAAGAGGAAAAATATTTAATCAGAAAAAAGCTTCTCAACTAAAAAAATACGATCAGATTATTCTAATTTGTGGAAGATATGAAGGAGCTGATGAAAGAGTAAAGAAATTAGTTGACGAAGAGTTGTCTATTGGAGAATATGACTTAATGGGAGGGGAGCTGCCAGCAATGATTGTAATTGAAACAATATCCAGATTGATTCCCAATGTTATAGGAAAAGAGGAGATATTAAAAGAAAGAATAACAAAAACAGGAGGATTTACTGAATATCCTCAATACACTAGGCCAGAAATATTCAATAAATGGAAGGTTCCTCAAGTATTATTATCCGGAGATCATAAAAAAATAGGGGAGTGGAGGAATAAAAGAAAAAAGGTTATTGAAAAATAATGAGAAGTTTGCTAATATACTTTCATATCGGGCAAGTACCAAAGTAGTCAAACGGGCCTGACTGTAAATCAGGTGGCTTCGGCCTTCGGGGGTGCAAGTCCCTCCTTGCCCACTTGACTGCCGATGTAGTTCAGTGGCAGAACATTCCCTTGGTAAGGGAAAGGTCGGGGGTCCGATTCTCCCCATCGGCTCCGATTGTTTCTTAAGTATTAAATAATAAATATATGGCATCAACAAAAAAGAAAAAAAGAGTTAGGCTTGTATGTAAGGATTGCAAGAAATCTGTTTATTTCACTATTAAATCAAAGGGTGTAGAAGACAAGATAGAATTAAGCAAATTCTGTAAATACTGTAAAAAACATACAATTCACAAAGAGGCTAAGAAATAATTAGCCCTAGGGGCGTAAGCTCAACGGCAAACTGCTTCTCTCCAAAAGAAGACTTGTGGGTTCGAATCCTACCGCCCCTGCACGCTACATTTAGTATCGAGAGACCCAGATAGTTCTAATACTGGGTCTATTATAAATATCAAGTTCTATTCCTATTACCAAAACCAAGTAAGGCGGGGCTCTTAAAGACCGGTCACTGGTAGGTGTGTAGTTTTTCTTTATTTGATTTATAGATTATAATGCTATAAAGTATAAATATGGATTCTTTAATTTATCAATTACCTAAAATAATAGACGAAGGGAAAAAAGAGGTTGAAAAAACACTGGATAGAATTTCTGGTTTAAGTAAATTATCGTTACAAATAAATGAGCTAGTTTTGCCTGCTAAAGATATTAATAATCTTTGGAGCGGAAGAGTTCCTCAACAAAAAGAATCTGATTGGATGAACCGTTTGATATATGGAGATAATTTGTTAACTATACAAGCACTTTTAGCTGGAGATAAGGAAAGTGGATTACCATCGATGAGGGGTAAAATTGATTTAATATATATAGATCCTCCATTTGATAGTAAGACAGATTATAGAACAAAAGTTAAGTTGCCTGGAGTGGACTTAGAGCAAAAGCCAACTATTATGGAGCAATTTGCTTATTCTGATACCTGGCAACACGGTACAGCTTCTTATTTAAAAATGTTGTATCCTAGATTAGTATTAATGAAAGAATTATTATCAGAAAAAGGCTCGATTTATGTACATATTGATTGGCATATTGGGCATTATGTTAAATTATTATTAGATGATGTTTTTGGGAAAAATAATTTTATTAATGAAATTATTTGGTGCAGAACATCTTCTTCGGCAAAAAAGGCTAACAGCGAAGATGATAAAGTCAAAACATTTATTAGGGCTCATGATACTTTATTATTTTATTCTAAAAATATAAATATTTTTTCTGGTATTAATAAAAACAAATATACATCAATTCAATATTCAGATAGGGTGTTAAATTCTTTGGACGTTGATGAGAACGGAGAAGCTATTTATAAAAGAGGAAAAGGAACTATTGGTGGTAGAGAAATATCAGAAAATGTCAAAGTTAATATAGAAGAAGGAATGGTAGCAAGAAGCTGGTGGGTAGATATTCCTATTTTAAGACATAATAGTAAGGACAATGTTGGTTATGATACTCAGAAGCCGGAAAAATTATTAGAAAGAATTATTGCTTCTGCCACAAAAGAAGGAGACATTGTTGCTGATTTTTTTGCTGGTTCAGGAACTACTGGTGCAGTAGCCGAAAGACTTGGCAGGAAATGGATAATGTCTGATTTAGGCAAGCCGGCTAGTTTAATAATGAGAAAAAGATTGATTGATCAAAACGCTAATCCATTTTTATATCAATCAATAGGAGACTATCAAAAAGAAGCATTTGCATCTTCTGGTTTATATCGTAGAATAGGAGATCTTTCTAGCGTTATTCTTCAACTTTATGGAGCAATTCCTTTTACTGATGAACAGAATCCTAATAGAAATCTAGGATATATTAAAGATGGTAAAACTTTAGTAATGGTTGATTCTCCAAATAAATTAACAGGATTAGCTACACTTAAAAAGGCGATAGAATACAGAAATTCTTTTATGGGTGGGTGGAATAAGGTCATAGTTCTTGGTTGGAATTTTACTTATGATATTACAGAAGCTATACAATCTTTAAACGACAATAAACTAGAAGTTTTAGTTATTCCTCCTGATTTGCTCGATCAACTTAAAACCAAGTCTAATTATAAAGATTTGGTAGATAGTAAAAAAATTAGGTTTTCTTCATTGCAATATTTAACCATTAAGCCAGTAATAGTGGAACCTTTTTCTGAAAGCGAAGAAAAGATTCATATAGAGTTAAGTGATTATGTTTTATTATCTCCTGATAACATTCCCCTTGATGAAAAAGATAAAGACAAACTTAAAGAAATAATATCTAAAGATCCATTATCATTAATTGAGTATTGGAGTGTTGATCCTGATTATGATGGAGAGACCTTTCGAAGTAAGTGGCAGGATTATAGAGAAAATATAGAGAATGATAGTGATCCATATCATGTTATTTCAAAAGCATCTTTAATAGTTGAAAAGAAGAAAGATAGAAAAATTTGTGTTAAAGCAGTTGATGTTTTTGGTTTTGAAAGTATCGTAATAGAAAAGATATAAATATGCCTTCTCCAATAAGTATAGGAACAAGAGATATTCCACTAAAAGTTGCAAAAGAATTAACTAATAAGGTTAATAATTCTTGGGATAGTGGAGAAATGCTCTCAAGAGTTTCTTCGATTACCCAAGACTTGTTAAAGTTTTGGTTTAAAGAACCACACACAGAAATCAGGCCATTTAATTTTAATTTAGGCCAGAAACAGGCTATTTTAAACACTATATATCTTCATGAAATTTTAGGCATTAAAACCGTAAAAGAAATATATGAAAATATTGACCCAGATTTGTTGCCAGAAATAGATATGGGTGAGCTTAAAAAAGAAAAATATGAAATTCCAAAGTATGCAATTAAGATGGCTACGGGGACCGGGAAGACATGGGTAATGCACGCTTTAATTATTTGGCAATATCTTAATGCTAAATATGAACTAGAAGTAAGTGGAAAATTTACAAATAATTTTTTATTAGTAGCTCCGGGAATTATTGTTTATGATCGTTTGTTGGATGCATATTTAGGAAAAGAAGATTCTAATCAAGAAAGACATTTTGAAGAATCAGATTTTTATAAATTTAGAGAGTTATTTATTCCGCCCCAGTACAGAGATGATGTTTTTGGTTTTGTTCAAAATAGTGTTGCCAGAAAGCATGAAATCGGAACTAAAATAACTGGAGACGGATTGATAGCCATAGCTAATTGGCATTTATTTTTAGAAAAAGAAAATGAAGATAATGGCAGTTCTCCGCTAGATAGACCCGATTTAATAGTTAATGAATTATTATCAGTAAGACCAGGAATTTCTGGTGGCAATAGCTTAGATTCTTTAGATGCTAATTATTTTGGAGGAAAAGAAATAGATTTTTTAACGAATTTATCAGATCTAATGGTTATTAATGACGAAGCTCATCATATTCATGAAAACAAAATTTATGGAGAAGTTAAAGAAGTTGAATGGCAAAAAAGTTTAAATAAAATATTAAAAAATAAAGGAAGGAAATTTATTCAAATTGATTTTTCAGCAACCCCTTATGATGTTACTGGAAGCGGACAAAAAAGAGTTAAGCATTATTTTCCTCACATTATAATAGATTTTGATTTAAAAGAAGCTATTAAAAAGGGGCTAGTAAAAATTATAGCTATTGATAAAAGAAAAGAAATAACAGATATATCTTTAGATTATAATGCCATAAGAGAAGGTAATAATGTTATTGGACTATCTGAGGGACAAAAATTAATGATAAGAGCTGGTATAAATAAGCTGAAAATTTTAGAGAATAATTTTATTGATTTTACAAAAGACAAGAACGGGACTACAGACAAGCATCCTAAAATGCTTATTATGTGTGAGGACACAAAGGTAACTCCGTTTGTTACAGAATTTTTAAAAGATGAGGGCTGGTCAGATGAAGATGTTATGAGGGTTGATTCTGATAGGAAGGGAGATATTTCTGAAAATGAATGGTTGGGGATAAAGCAAAAACTTTTTAATATAGATAAACACGAAAAACCAAAAATAATAGTTTCTGTTTTAATGTTGAGGGAGGGTTTTGATGTAAGTAATATTTGCGTTATTGTACCGCTACGTTCAACTTCGGCCCCGATATTGTTAGAGCAAACTATTGGAAGGGGGTTAAGATTAATGTGGCGTGAGCCAGAATTTATTGAAATTAAAGAAGAAAATTTAAGAAGATTATTAGTAGACAAGAAAGAGCCAGAAAATTATATTGATTTATTAACAATCATTGAACACCCTTCTTTTATTCAATTTTATGAAGATTTATTGAAAGAAGGATTAATTAGTGAGATCGAGAGAGATCCTAAAGATAGAGAAGGAGTTCTTGGAGATATTATTAGGGTTGGACTAAAAAAAGATTATCAAAAATATGATTTATATTGGCCGTCAATAATTAAAGATTCAGAAGAGGAGTTAATTGGTGGCGATATTGATATTAATAAATTAGAATCATTTTCTGTTTATCAGATCGAAAATTTACAAAAATTTTTCAAAAAAGAAGGTGAAAATTTTGTTTCCGAAGAATTAACCGTTAAGACAAGATTTGGGGAATACGCTGTTGATGCAAACTTATTTAGATCGCAGAGTTATAACGAATACTTAGAAAAAATATTAAGTATTATTATTAATAGAATGGTTAAGGTTGGCAACAGAAAGACAAAATCATTTCCAGTAATGCAGATTAATAATTTAGAAATAGTTAAAGCTATTGATAAATATATAAGGATTAAATTATTTGACAAACCATTCGATCCTTTTGTTGATAATAACTGGAAAATATTGCTTTTGAAGAACGGAATTGTTACTCAGCACATAATCAAAGAAATAGGAAAATTGATTATGGACATGCAAAATAGTACAAATGTTAGTGAAGCAATTATTGAAAAGAGATATTTTTCAGAAGTTTCCGAATTAAGAGTAAGAGAGAATTATTCTTTAGAAATAACAAAAAGTATTTATGAAAAATTGCCATATCCGTCAAATAGAGGAGGATTAGAAAAGGAATTGATGGAATATGCAGACTCAGACTCAAAAGTCGAGTCAATTATGAAAATTAATGAATATTATCATAATTTTGCTAATATTATTTATATAAGAACAGATGGATTTTTATCTTTCTATTATCCAGATTTTATAATAAAAACGGCAGATAATATATATCTTGTTGAAACAAAATCAGATAAAGATTTAAACGACCCAAATGTTAAGCAAAAACAATTAGCAACATTAGATTGGATTAAAAGAATAAATGATTTAAAGCCGGAAGATAGAATGGATCGCAAATGGGAATATATTTTACTTGGAGAAACCCATTTTTATGGACTAAAAGAAAACAGTGCCTCCATTGATGAAATATTACAATTGGCTAAATTAAACGAATCCAAAGTTTTTGGAAAATTAATTTAATATAGTTATTTTTCTATCTTCTAAAATTAACTTGTCTTTTAGATAGGATAAAAGTTCTCTTTTTTCTAATACAGATCCTTCTCTTAGTATATATTTTGCATAATTGCGGATATCTATATAGTCAACTTCTATGTTGTCATTACTGCCCGATATCATTCTCTGAAATTTTTTAAACCGTTCCACTTCTACTTTTATCTTATCTTTCATTCCTATTTCATCTAAGTCGATTTTATCAATTAAATCTTGAAATTGTTTTAACAAATCATCTTCGTTTATATATCCGCATTTACAATTTCTATCCCTCGATTTATTACAGAAATAGTAAACATGCCTATTAACTGTTCCATTTTTTAACTTTTTAAACTTTTCATCGGCACTTATGCCAGATCCGCATAGTCCGCAAGTCATTAATTTAGTAAAAGCAAATTCTTTGCCCTCCGACTTTATAACCTGACTTTTGATCTGCTGCTGAACCATATCAAACAATTCTTTTGTTATTAATGGTTCATGCTTTCCAGTGTAAAAATTACCACTTTTGACTGGATACTCAAATACTCCATAATAAAACGTATTTTGAAGTATTAGATAGATATTACCTAAAGTTATTCCTTTCTTGCCTGTTGCACTTCTAAAATTAATCTCAAACTTTAACCAATTGTATAGTTTACGTCCACTCCACTTTTCATAAGCTACTTTTTCGAACATTTTTTTGATGATAGGAGCTCTTTCTGGATCTACTATAGCCTGACATTTTCTATCCATATGCCTTTCATTAAGATATCCGATTGGCGGAACCCCTGGTCTTAATCCCATTTCACACTTTGCCCTCAAACCTCTTTTTACATTGATGCTTTTATTATCATTTTCTAATTTGGCTTGAGAACACAATATCATTAATAAAAACTTTTCATTGGGGGAATTAGTAAAGACTTGCCCATGAGTTCTAATCCCTAACAATAACTTTTGATCCATTAAATCAACAAGCGACCCTAGATCGCCTGCATTTCTGCTTAATCTATCTGGAGCCCATGTAAGGATTCCGTTGAACCTTTCTTTCTTAATATCCTCCAATATTTCTTTAAAAACAGGTCTTTGACCTGAATCTTTGGCTGAATGTGATTCTCTGCGAATATCGATAATTTCAAGCCCTTCCTTTTCGGCTAATTGAAGCATTTCTTTAACCTGTGATTCGATTGATAATATTTGCCTTTCTTCTGATTCAGTTGATTTTCGAGCATATAAACAATACTTAATCTTTTGAGGCAATATATCTTGAAACCTTGTTTGGGCTGTTTTGTATACTTCCATGCCCATATTATGACGCAGAACAATTGTTTTGCTAAGCCTGTTTGTCAACAGTGTCCTGATAATCCGAATCACTTCCCTGATCTATAATTTTAAAAATCATATCCATTTTTTGATAATCATAAGGTTTCGCCTTATCTAGTTTATATCTTATTGCTGGCCAATAACCTTCTTTAATACGTTCAAGTATCTTACTTCTAGCCAAATCATCTATATGATAATTTCCTTCATCTATAGCAAAGCTTACTTTATTTGAAAAATTATCATCACTTTTTATCCACCTATAAAAAGTATATCTAGATATTCCTGCTTGACTGCAAGCAATACTAATAATTCCTGTTTCTCTTAAGGACTGCAATATTTTTTCTTTTATTGAATTACACTCCTTCATAGTATTTCCTAATAATCTTTATCTCTTTGTTTGATATCTTTTTAAATCTTTTGATGGCTAAATCACAAAAAATTGGTTCTATTTCTAAAGAATAAACCTTTCTTTTAAGTTTTTCTGCACATATCATTGTACTCGCTGATCCAGAAAAAGAATCTAAAATAATATCTCCGACCTTGGTGCATCTTTTAATTGCTTTTTCATGTAGGGCTGGAGGCTTGCTTGTTGCATGTTCTAATTCATTTCCAGGAAGTCTTTTTTCTAACCATATATTTAAAAGTTCATCGAATAAAGCATTTCCGTTACTTAATTCTTTATTCATTAATTCATTTAAACTTTTAAAAGATTCTGATAAATATGGACTTCCTTTTGTTCCATACACACAAAATTCTGCGCTTTTATTAAAAGCAACTTGTGGGGTAGGGGAAAAACCATTTTTAATCCAAATATTTAATCTCCTATTTTTAATATTCAATTCGTTGTATAAAGTTTGAAAAAGCCATACCCAAGCTTCGTCACACCAGTAAAAACAATGAAAATATTCTTTGGTAACTGATATGGCTGATAACAAGCTTTTTTTAATAAATTCTTTATATTCTTCTATTGTTTTATTATCATCTATTGATCCTCCATAATTAGCCTTACCGCCAATACCTTTATTGTAATTAAGATTAATATTGAATGGGGGATCACTATAAATCATAGAAGCTCTATCTTTATCAAATAATTTTTTAACAGCGTTAATGTCAGTAGAATCAGCACATAATAATTTATGTTTTCCCAAAAGAATCAAATCTCCCGGCTTAGTTTCTGGTTTCTTTATTTCTTTTAATTCTCTTTCTATATCAAAATCATTTTCAGAATCTTCTATTTTTAAAATATCTTTCCATCCCACTTCTAAATCTAATTCTTCAAATCCACAATCTATTAAAAATTCTTTTTCAAAAAATTCATTTAATACAGAGAAATCCCAGTCTCCGCTTATAGCATTACTTGCGATGAGATATTGTTTAGCTTCTTCTTCGGTCAATTTACGATTAGGAACCCTAACATCTATTAATTCTTCACCGCGATTAAGAATTTTTAGGACCTTGATTCTTTGATGACCCGCTAATATCTTACCATCAAGATCGATTGCGGGAATCTCCACAAGATTATATTTTTCAAGACTTTTCTTTAAATCTGACATTTGCTTGTCAGTGATAATACGAGGATTATTCTCTTGAGGAATAAGTTCGTTTACTCTTTTTTGTGTTGTGTGCCATTTTAATGTTTTCATGTTTTTTTGTTTTATCTTTATAATGATGACGCAGTAAAATTCAGGTGGCTACAGGGGTAAAAATTTACCCCTCATTTTTCCTTATAAAATAAAGAAAAACACCTTTCTTAGGTGTTTATTTTTACCCCCACATTAAAGTTAAATTGTGTGTATCAATAAAAGCCCTTCTTCTGTAGTATCTATTCTAAGAGGGAATTCTTTGTCCCTGAATGACCTGTTAACTCCTTTTTTAATTTCTCTAATAGACTTTATTGATATTCCTAGTTTATTTGATAATAATTTTTCAGGCATCCTTTCTCCTTTATTTAAAACAGTACCGTTATTATTTTCTTTTTGGTGTTTCTTTTTAAGCTCGTTAATAAAATCTTTATATATCTTTTTAAATGGTTTGTAAATTTTTCCATTGAAAATAATATAGTTTTTATTGAAGTATTCTAATTCTTTATTAGTGTTTTTGTCTTTAATCAATTCTTTTATTTCCCTTGCTTCATTTAGAATTTCTCTTTCTGGATTAATGTATTTTGTCAACATAACGGGCTCTTCTTTTTTAAAAACCCTATCAAGAAAAATCTTATTTTCTTTCAGGATCTCTATTGTTGGCAATATTGGTAATATTGCTTCTTCAACCTCTTTTTTTGTCTTTTCAACTTGCTCTATAGCTGAAGTTAAAAAAGAAGGGTATTCCATATTGATATTTTGATTGTTTTGTTTTTGTATGTTTTTCATCTTTTTGTTTTTATTAATTAAATACTATTTTCTAAAGCCATTATTGTCAATATCTAATATATTTATTCTATTTTTGACTTATCTTTCTTTTTGATATAGGATTAATCAATGAGATTAATAATAAACAATTTAATAATTAATAATAACACCTCTTTTTGAGGTTTTTATTTTATAAAATATGGAGTTAAAAGAATTTGTTAAAAAAGTTATCGTCGACCTAGACCAGGCTATTTCTGAAGCAAACGAAGAGACCAAAAGAGAAATAAGATTTAAGGGGGTCAGAGAGCAAAGAACAGCGGTTGAGTTTGATATTGCTGTAACCGTAGAGTCAACAGGGTCTGCTGGTGGTGGCGGTGAAATAAAAGTTTGGGGAATCGGACAGCTAGGAGCGCAGGGTGAAACGGAATTAAAAAATTCAACCGTAAGTAGAATAAGTTTTGGCGTTGACATATCTAATCTGACTAAAGACGAGAGGGAAAAAATAAATATGCGAGCTAACGGAAAAAGGGAGAATACTTTTATATAAATCATGAAAGACAAAAAACTTTTGAGGTTTTTATTTATTATGAAAAAATTCACAAAAGAAAATTGGTTTAAAATTATGATGGTTATGTTATTTTTATATCTTGGACTTAATTTATTGTTCAAAGATAAATATACTGGTTTCTATTATCCAAGTGGTTGTTTAGTTTGTGACGATTATATAGTGAGTCCACAACTTAATTCTCTAGAAGATTGCGTGAAATGGGTAGAAGGATTAAAAAGTAATAGCAAAAACACGAATGATAAATGGGAATGTGGTAAAAATTGTAAATTTAAAAATGGTTTAAATGTCTGCGAAGAAACTTTTGGTACAAAAGGTACGGGAATTGATTATTAGCTTAAAAAGCATTTACTTATTTAAAATATTAAAATCAAATATTAACGAAGCAAACTAATTATTGATTAAAATTTGATAATATAAAAAATGATAAATAACAAAGAATCTTTTACTTATAAAAAATACCTAAAAAATAAAAGATTATTTGAATATGCTTCTTTGTTTCTTGTTATTGATATCATAATGTTTTTTTATTTCTCAATGGAATTATATTATAAATCATCGATAATTTTTGCATTAGTTGTTTTTATTTTTTATTTTGAATTAAAAAAAGCAAAAAAGGAATTGAGGTATGAAAAGAAGCGTAACTATTTTACTTGGGGAAAAGGGGCCGGAGCAGAATTAATCGTTAAAAAAAGTTTAATGACATTAAGTAATCAATATCGAGTATTTAGTGATTTTCAGGCAGGAAAATGGAATATAGATCATATATGCATTGGTCCAACCGGAATATTTGCTATAGAAGTAAAAGCACACAAAGGAACCATTTCTTATACCGATAATAAATTAAAAAGGAATAACCAAGAGTTAGGTGGCAACTATTTAGGACAGTCGAAAAAAGGAAGCGTTTTCCTTAATCAACTATTAAAAGAGAAGTTAAATAAAAATTATTTTGTTATTCCTGTACTGATTTTTCCTAATGCGAAAATTGATAATGGTATTAATCATAAAATAGAGAATGTCTGGATTGGAGGTAGGGGATTTGAGAAGTGGATAATTGAAAATTGCAATAATATGTTAAATCCAGAAGAAATAGAGATTATTTGTAATGTTTTAAAAAACTCTATCATTTAGACAGAAAAAGGTTCCAAGTTGATTCCGTCGCCCTGCTTGAAAAAAAGATATATTTATTATATGGTTAAATATGTTAGAAAATGTCAATAACTTAATTATTAATAATAACACCTCTTTTTGAGGTGTTTTTAAATAATAAAAATATGAACAAAAAAATATTAATCAGCCTATTAACAATGGGTTTAGTTGTATTTATTTCTATTGGTGCAACAATTGCTTATTTTAACGATACTGAAACTAGCAGTGGAAATATTTTTACTGCAGGAAGTATAGACTTAAAAATAAATAATAATTGTACTTACAACGGTCAACCTGTTCAAGAATGTATTTGGCAAGAAACAGATTTAACTAACCAACTATTTTTTAATTATAATGATGTGAAACCTGGTGATTGGGGAGAGAATACAATTAGTTTACATGTTCACGATAATCCAGCTTGGGTATGTGCAAAATTTTCTAACTTAAAAAGCTATGAAAATCAATGCAACAACCCAGAAATTAAAGCATCTGATATAACTTGTGATAATCCAGGTGAAGGACAAGGTGAATTACAAAATTATTTAAATTTTACTGTTTGGAAAGACGTTAATTGTGATAATATTCAAGATTCCGAAGAACAAGTTTTGGTAGACAATCAACCAGTAATAAACGGTTACTGGCCAATTGCTGATAAAAATCACGGCACACCAATAACAAATGCTTGCATAGGAGTTAAATGGAATATCCCGGCAAGTACTGGAAACATAATTCAAGGTGACGGATTAACGGGTGACATCTCATTTTTCGCTATTCAATCAAGAAATAACGATAATTTTATTTGTGAAACGGGCTCTTTCTTTGACGACTTTAATGATGGAAATACTGATGGATGGCTTTCTGTACCCCCAGCACCATGGTTAAGTGAGGGTAATTGGAGATTAGAAAATAATATGTTGTTGCAAGACCTTGGAGGAGATAATTATAAGTTTTTACAAAACAATTTTTTAATTTCTGACCAATCAGTTGAGGTTAAATTAAATTTAAGTAATTATGCTGGTGTAGGGGGAATAATTGTATGGTACCAAGATTATAATAATTTTATAAATGTCTATATGTATCCTGCTTATAGTTCGGGATTACGCGTTGTTGAAAGAATTAATGGAGTCTCACAAACCTATATCTATCCATACACATATTCTTATTATCAATGGTATGAACTAAAAATAAACGCTAATAGCATAACTGGAGAGATTGAAGTATACGTAGACGATGTTTATTTATTTACTCATACTACAACTACAAGTATAAAAACTGGATTGAGCGGCCTCAATAGCAGTAATTCTGGAGGATATTTTGATGATTTTAGCTTAATTTCAAACGATATCCCCTCAATCCTTCATTAGAATAGCAGAAATTATTTTTCCAATTAATAACTAATAAAACAGGTTCTAACATCGTCCAGCAGTCCCTGCAGAACAACCCAACCATTGCGTTGGGTTTTCTTAAAAAACAGAGGAGAGTGCCCTATTGACAATATATAGTAATATATTGTATAATATTATTGTACTGAATTTTGAGTTCGGGACAGTTAATTTAAAACAAAAGAGGAGACAAACATGACAGAAGTAAAAGAAAGTCAAACTAAAGAATGGATAACAGAAGAATTAAACATTAACATGGTAATGTCGGTTGTAGGAATAACAATCATTATCATTGGGGTTTATTTATTCACATTATTATATCCTGCATTAATCTTTGGTTTAACAATTTTATTAGTTGCTGCATTAATTGATGCGTTCTGGATACGAATAGTAGTAAATAACAATCTAGGAGAATTACATCTTTTGGGCATTATAGTTTTAGCAATAGGGTTAATCGCAATAGATCCATTCGGATCTTCTTGGACCGTTGCTTTTGTTAAAATGTCTTTCTATGTATCTATTGCATTTGGGGCGTTTCTTTGTTTTATTATTTTAAGAAAAACAAATTAGCCCCATTTTTATTTATAAAACAGGTTCTAACATCGTCCAGCAGTCCCTGCAACTTACTTGTCAAATAAGTTGACCAGCTATTGTGCTGGTTTTTGGTTAAAGAAGGGGAATACACTATTGACAAAAATAAATATATTGTATAATATATAAACAGAACTTTGGAGTAATCAAAATGTATGTTGTGGTGTTCAGAAACATAGGAGAAAGCATCTCTAAAGATGTTGTCACCTGGAGTATTTTTCAAACTAAACAAGAATTTGATTCTTGGTGGGAGAACGCTGAAAATGCTAGAAATTGGTACGAAATAGTCGAACAAGGAGTTACAAGGGAACGTGCAATAGAATTATGCACAACGCCCGAAGCTAGAGAAGCAGCTAGCTCCTATATTGCTAAAGAATTCTCCAGATTAATCAATGACCGCTTAAAAAATATTTAAGCGGTTTTTATTATTTCAGTTCGGACTTCTTCCACGAGCCTCTGCAAACCAAAGCATCTCTCTTGATGCTTTTTTGTTTTATCAGTATAATAATCTAATGCATAGTAAATCATTCACGTTAATCGAAATATTGGTAGTAATTGTTGTTATTGGAATCCTTTCTGCGTTTATTCTTGTTGGAATGAGTTCCATATCAGAGAGTGCTAACATTGCTAAAGGAAAATCATTTATAGACTCAATAGATAACAACTTATTATTAGAAAGATTATCCTATTGGAAATTTGATGAATCTTCTGGAATTACAATGTATGACTCTTGGGGAACTAATAATGGAACATTAAGTGGATCTCCTTCACCAGAAATTAACAATTTAGAATGTATTTCAAATAATTGCTTAAGCTTTAATGGATCTACTAGTTATATTTCTATTTCTTCAACTACAATGAATTTGTCAACCGGTACAACTATTATTTTTTGGGCGAGAAGGAATGAACTTTCTACTCCGGGAACTGGTATAGAAGATGATATTTTAGGAAACGGAACTTCTGGCTATAATTTTTTAGCTTTTAGACAATCAGACAATGAATTACAATTAGAAACAACCACTAATGGCGATGTCTCTATTTCCTCTGGACTGATTAAAGATACTAATTGGCATTATTATGTAATTACAATTTTAAATCTAAATCCGTCCTGGTATCAAGATGGATTGTTAATATCTTCCGGAGATTTAGTAAATAATAATTTAACAATCAATCAAATATCAAGACCTTATTATTTTGATGGACTGATAGATGAAGTTCGTATTTATACTGCAGCCCTTCCAACCTCTCAAATAGAACAAAACTACTTTTTAGGATTAAATAAATTATTCAAGAATAGGGGAATAGCTGAAAATGAATACATTGAAAGGATAGTTGAGTTAAAAACTAATCTTACTCAAAGCTAACTCAGCTCTAATTTATTTACAAAAAGATTAAACTAGATTTCTTTTTGTTTTTTCTTTTTCTTGTTTTTTATTTGAGCATTTTTAACTTTCCCTTTCATGCGTGGTGGAACAGTTAAGTGTCCTTCATGCTCTATATTCAATTTTATTGTTTTTTTCATATCCTATTTATATTTTAAATTAACAAATAAACATAGTCAACAGTAAAAATATTGACATTCTAATGTATAAAATTGTATAAATATATTATCCTCGGTGGAGGTTTTAAAATGAATTGCCAAGAACAAGGTTGTAATGGAAAAATAGACAAAAGAAATGTTCTTAGTCTCATAATCAGCTCTAGTGGCTGGGGCGAAGAATACTCTGAGGCCCGACCCTGTGAGGCATGTGGAAGGCTCTATTGGAAAGATGGCAAACCAATAAACAATAAAGCAGGAGGCAGGGCATTTCTTGTTGATAGGCAAATTGTCTTTATAAAAGATATGGATCCTTTAAAAAATAAAATATGATAGGGGAGATAACTTCAAACCTTTTTTTATTATAATTGACCTAAAGATAATTATTAAGATATAATAAACATATATTATAATAAATTAATAAATTATGACCGAAAAAACAAAAACCATCAGAACAATATATTTATATATTGTTTCATTATTAAGTTTATTATTCCTATGCATTGGAGTAGGAAATTTAATTAATGTTACCCTTAAATCGTATTTTTTTCCTGAAGCAGAAAAAAGAGACTACTATATGTGTAATCAATCTTTTTATTATCCAATGACTGATATTGAAAAATTAAAAGAAGAAGCTCAAAATCAAGAAGAGCAACAGAAAATAGACACCATTATCAGTGAATACGAAACCTGGAAAACAGAGAATACTGGAGATAATTGTTATGCTTCAGAAAGACAAAAAAGAATGGTTGACTCTTTGACCATGATTTTAATTTCTCTTCCTTTATACGTTTTCCACTGGAGCTTAATTAAAAAAGAAAAACAAGAGAAAAAATCCTAATTCATGAACAAAAAATTAGCCATCGTATTTTTAGGAATATTTTCTATCTTTCTTTTTGCTATAATAAATAATAATAAAGAAAATCAATACAGTATCTCTGTTTTAGAAATATCATATATACCGTTAAACGAAACTAACAATGATTTGATTGATTTAAATATTATTGGCCCATATTTAAAGCAAGAAACAACCGTAGAAGAATTGAGAGAAAGAATAAAAACAATATCAAATAAATTAATTGTTGATTTAGAAGAGGGAAGTTCTTACTTGAAATATAAAGATTCAAGCTCTAAACCAATTATAGACTATAATATTATAGAAAGAAAAGAATTTTTAAGACCAATACTAAGAACAAATAATCTTGAATGGATTTTTAATGAAAACACAGACTGGGGGATGACCGCTGATCACTTTAATGAACTTAAAAACATTGATATTTGCGGTTACGTAGATAATAAAGGGGTAAAAGAGGTTTGGATTTGGATGTATCATAATGCTTTAAGTTTGGATGAAAATAGATATTATGTTTCTCCAACAGAATCAAACATGGCTAGTAAATATGGAGACATTAGTAACAGCTATAGAATAAATGATTTGCCAATTTGTAAAAACACTTATACTGTTTATGAATATAATTACACAAGAGGGGTAGGGGAAGCTTTAGAAAATCATACTCATCAAATAGAGGCAGTTCTTGAACATTATGAAAATAAATCATGGAATTACTTTATTGGAGATGACTCTGAGCCTTTTGGTTGTGGGTGGACCCATTGCCCTCCAAATGTAATGCTTGATTGCTCAAATCATAATTATGATTGGAAAAACGAAACAATTGTTGCATCTTATTGTGGAGGAGCGAATACAAACATTAATTGTCATGCTTGGTCAGGAGATACTTGTAATGATCATGATGGAGAAAAATTCAAGGTTTGGTGGATGCAAAATATTCCAGAAGAATGGTGGAGATATATTGCTGACTTGGACAGTATTGCAAAAAAATAATTTATATGATATATTTCATTTGAAGCCAAAAGCTTCACAATTATGGAGGTGAATCATGGAGTCCATTTTTGCACTTCTCAAGCTAATGCTTGATTCAAAAAAAGGATACATAAAGTATCCACGTTGAGACTTCTGAAAAACAAGAATTCACCCCCTATGGAGAGGATAGAAAATATCTTTCTCCTTAATTATAATCACGAACCAAGAATCTTTTCTTGTTTTTTTATTGCAAAATTTTAAAAAAGGAATATAATATTTATTAATTATTATAATTGATAAAAAAATGATTCCGAAAAAAGTATTTTTCGTAAAGGGTGTTGGTGTCCATAAAGATAAGTTAGCTTCTTTTGAGTTAGCTTTAAGAGACGCTGGGATAGAAAACCAAAACTTAGTTTATGTTTCAAGTATCTTGCCTCCTAATTGTGAGATTATTCCAAAATCAAAAGGTGTGTCTCAATTAAAACCAGGACAAATTACTTTTTGCGTAATGGCAAGAAATGAAACCAATGAACCAAACAGATTAATTTCAGCTGCTATTGGTTCAGCGATTCCCAAAGACAGAAGTACTTACGGATATCTATCAGAACATCATTCATATGGAGAAAAAGCAGATATTTCAGGAGATTATGCAGAGGATCTAGCAGCAACCATGCTTGCAACAACATTAGGAATTGAATTTGATCCAGAAAAAGCTTGGAACGAAAGAAAACAAGAATACATTACTTCTGGAAAAATAATTAGAGCTACTCATGCTTGCCAATCAGCAGAAGGTAATAAAAACGGATTATGGACAACTGTTATTGCTGCTGCTGTATTTTTAATGGAAGAATAAAAAAAGAGCTATCATTTTCTTCTACTATGCATATTGTCATAGATGTTTGATAACTCTTGCGTGGATTTGCCTCTCCTTTGATTTGATTTCTGAGCTTTTGTCGGAACAACTGGACTATTGTCAAGCGATTTTTTTATCGCATTCTTTGTCTGGGCTTTATTCTTCCCATTCTTGATTAAAGGCACAATGAACCTATAATTATATAACAATAAAATATCTTTTTGTCAATCTTCACAAATAAAATGTATTTATGCTATAATAATTAATCAAAGGTCGTTAAGTATTATTCTAAATAATAACTCGACTATGGTAAAAGAAACTCTAATAATTATAGGTATTTTGCTTGTTTTAATGGGTGCATGGGCACTGGTTCCTGGATCAACTTTGGGAATAGAACCAATGTGGCACTCTATTGCAAAGATAGCAATTGGTTTAATTGCAATGGGAGTAGCACTAGGTGAAAAGAAAAAAGCTTAATATATTATAGCTCAAAAGCCGACAGTATTTTCGTTGGCTTTTGTTTTTTTAAAAAAAGAGATATAATAAATTAGTATCTTTAAAAAAGAGGTGTCTCGTGTTTACTTACAAAATTTCTAAAGAAGAAAGAGTAGAACTACTTCTTGAAAAAGAAGAGTTTCATAAAGCAGCAAGATATTGCTTTTGCTCAGAACCGTCAAGAGAAGTTCAGATAAAAGTCATTAAAAAATTCATTGAAAGAAAAAGAATCATTGTTGAGTCAGAAGACATAGATTCTCTAAAAACTCGCACACTAAGATGCTTACTGTATTACTGCATCCTAACAGAACAAAGCAAATCAACACCAAGAGTTATTATAACCAAAGTAGACTCTCGCAGAAGATACAAACCACTTTAATATGGTTTGTTTTTTATATAATCCTTGATATAATATAATTAATGAAAAAAATAGCTATTATTATTGCTTATAAGGACTTTAGAGACGAAGAATATTTTCAAACAAAGGAAATATTAGAAAACAATGGTTTTAAAACCAAAACATTTAGCAATGAAAAGGGGATTGCTGTTGGAAAATTTGGAGGAGAAGTTAATATTGAAAAAACAATAGAAGACCTTGATATTGATGAATTTGATACAATTATTTTTGTTGGTGGTTCAGGAGCTGTTCAGTTTTTAGACAATGAAATCTCATATAATCTAATTAATAAAGCCTATAACTCCAATAAATTAATTGCTGCTATTTGCATTGCCCCTGTAATTCTAGCAAAAGCAAAAATATTAAATAACAAAAAAGCAACTGTTTGGTCTTCAAACATGGATAAATCAGCAATAAAAACATTAAAAGAATGTAATGCTGTTTTTATTGATCAATCAGTAGTTACAGATAATAATATTATTACTGCAAACGGCCCTGAAGCAATTAATGAATTTGGCAAGGAGATTGTTGACAAATTAAACAAAATAGATATAATAAAGCAGTAATCCACAGAAAGCGGGCAATTAGTAAGTCCTGCCGAGGATAGATATTTTTTATCTTTGGTCGAAGATCTGTGGCATAATCAGGTCTTTTTTTATTAACAATATGGCACTAACAAAAGAAAAAAAAGAAAGCATTATTAAAGACATTGAAAGCAAAATTGAAAAACAAAAATCAATTGTTTTTATGGATTTTGCTGGTGTAAAAGTAAAAGACTTGTCTGCCTTAAGAAACAGTCTCAAAAAAGCAAAAAACGAATTAAGGGTTGCTAAAAAAACCTTAATGGGAATTGCTTTTAAAAACAAAAATATTGACGTTAATGCAAAAGAAATGACAGGGGAGATTGGAATAGTATTTGGTTACGAAGACGAGATCTCTGGAGCTAAACTAGTAAACCAATTTATTAAAACAAGCCCTAATGCTAAAATCGTTGGCGGATACATTGATAACAAATTCTATAATTCAGTTGACATGACTAGAATAGCTAAATTACCAGGCAAAGAACAATTAATAGGCAGCCTACTTGGGACATTAAATGCCCCAGTCTCTAACTTTGTCGGAGTTTTAGGGGGAAACTTGAGAAAATTAGTATTTGTTCTTTCTCAAATTAAAAAATAATAATATATTAAAAATATGGCAGAAGAAAAAGAAACAATAGAGGTTCCTGAAAAGTTTAAAAAGCTAGTTGATGAAATAGAAAAAATGTCTGTTCTAGACCTAGCTGAATTAGTAAAAGTTTTAGAAAGTAAATTCGGCGTATCTGCTGCTCCTCAAATGGTTGCAGCTGTAGCTGGCGCTCCAGCAGGTGGGGAAGCACAAGCTGAAGAAAAGAGTTCTTACAATGTTGTTTTAACAGCTGTTGGTGACAAAAAGATTGATGTAATCAAAGTTGTAAGAGACACAACTCAAAAAGGATTAAAAGAAGCAAAAGACTTGGTTGATGCTGCTGCTAATGAACCTCAAACAATTAAAGAAGGAGCCAAAAAAGAAGAAGCAGAAGAAATGAAAAAGAAATTCAACGAAGCAGGAGCACAAGTAGAATTAAAGTAAATAAAAAGCCTCACGAAAGTGGGGTTTTTTGTTTAAGTAGGGTTGGGAAATAGTCGCCAAACTATAAGACAGGACTCTTTATGAGTTAGGAGGTGAAATAATGTTTCCACAACCCTACAATGATTGGGGCCACTGAAATAGCCTCAAGGTGGCACAGAAAAGCCACTTCAATGACCCACTTTAAAAGCACTTAAATGCCCTTAAAGTGAGCCATTGAATAAGTTAAGAACTATTTGGAATATAGTATACTTTTATTTTTTTGTCAAAATAAAAACCCCCTTTTAAGGGGGCTTAGTTTATTTACAAGCTTCAGCTTGATTTCCAGTTATATCACAGATAAATTTAGTTAGTGCTTGTTTTTCTACTTCTTCTCCTCCAGATTCTCCTGACCCAACCCTATAATATTTACAACCAATAACAACTGTTGGAACTCCTCCTGTACTAAATTCGCTAAAAATATCTTGATCGTTCTGAGAATCAATGTTTTCATGATAAGAAATTGCATCTCCAAATTTTCCTACAACTTCTTGGATAAGTGGTTTTTCCCATTCACAATGAGGACAAGTGGAAGAACCAAAGAAATATACTATTGGTTTATCATTTTCCTTACATATCTCTGCACCAACTATTTCTTTAAAACTAGCATCTACTGTGTTTACTTCTTTTTCAACAAGTTCTGGAATGTCATATGAACCGCTTGGAATTATATTTTTTCCATCAGCAGAGACATAAGAGCTCCATTCGTTGCCATTATAATCAAAAAGAAATTTATAATAAGTCAATTTTTCTTCTGAAACGCTTTTAAAAACACCAGAACCATCTGAAATCAAATACTGGTTAATATACTTCATTGCTCTATCAGCAGCTGCTTGAGCTCCTATATCCTGAGTATTATTTTGCGTATCGTTATTTGAAGTAGAAGGAATTCCTGCTGTTTGTTTTTGATAAACCATAACTCCCAAAGCAACACAAGCAATAAATAGAATCAAAACCAATATTTTCCAGAAAGCAAGGCTTGATAAGAATTTATTTTCCATTTTTTTCTAAATTAATTAATTATTCTGAAAAGACAACCCTGCAGCGCAGGGTTGTATATTACTCATCTTCGTTAAAATCATCATCTTCTTCGTCTTCTTCCTCTTCTTCTTCCTCTTCTTCTGCTTCATCTAAATCCTCGTCACCTCCCATGTCGTCAGATTCCCATTCGTCATCCATTTCTAATTTAATATTTTCTTCTAATATCATGTTTAATATTTTATTTATATGCTATTCTTTTTTTAAAAAGAACAGTAGGTTTATCTCTTAAAATACTTAAGAGAAATCGACCTTTCAATTATTACATGCTCTCATTATAATTATGTAATTTTTATTGTCAAGTACTTTACAGTTTGAAAAAGAATGGGTATAATTATTCCAATGGATTCAGCTTCTAAATATTTTAAATGGCACTATATTGACAAGCCAAAACAAATAATTCAAAACATTAAAAATCTTTTTAATTTTGGCTTGTATTTTTTTTCATTAAAACAAATTATTGTTTCTTTTTTTACTCCTTGGAAAGGCATTACTTGGCAAACAGGTAGGGGATTTGATCTACAAGTATATTTAGAAACTCTTATTGGAAATATTATATCTATTGTAATTGGAATGGTAATGAGAACTTTTCTCATTATTTTCTGTTTAATCTTTGAAACAATAATTTTAATTTTAGGGCTTGCTTACTTATTAATATGGTTTTTAATGCCATTAATTATTATCTGGCTTTTAATTAAATCTTTCCAATATGTTTAATTTGCTTAATACCAACCATTACCAACTAGTACAACAAGAAACATTTTTTAATTTCTTTAAATATTTAAGGAATTTAAGCCGAATTTTTATTATCTTTTTCTTGGGATTAATTGTTTGGGGAACTTTTTTTGATAAAACAATAATGCCAACACCAATTGGATTGGGAATGATCTCTCTTGCATTGTTTATAATCTCTCAATTACTGTATTCCTTTTTCGAAGATAGCAAACATCATTTTACTAAAGAATCATTAAAATATGCTATTGAAAACAAGCTTAATTTAGCTCCTTTCCTTAACTTTAATGCTTGTAAATATGTATCTAGGGCTTTGAGAAAAAATCGCATTCCAGGTCCAAGCATTATTCTTTATAGCCTTCTTGATGAAAAAAACCCTAAAATCATATTCATTTTCTCTAGGCTTTTAATTGATTTAAAGTTACTTAAATTAGAATTACAGAAAATAATGAATGGAGGAGGAGAGGGAGACCTTGAAAACATACTTTTAGAAGCTGGACTAACAGCTTTAAAAAGGGGAGATAATGTAATAAGAGAAGGAGATATAATCTGTGCAATATGTGAGACAGAACCAATATTTAAACAAATATTAATTGATGCTGAACTTAAAAGACAAGATGTTGAAAATATTAATTGGTGGATTGAATCAACCAATGAAAAGATAAAGAAAAACAAATCAATGTTTTCTTGGGAAAACCTATTAAAACATGGTTCTCTTGGAAGAGACTGGGCCTTTGCTTATACCGTGACTCTAGACAAATTTTCTATTGATTGGACAAGAATAATTGAAGCAAGGGGAGTCGAAGAAATAATTGGCCACGAAGAAGAAGTAAAAATTGCTGAAAATGCATTTTCAAGAAAAAACAATAGAAACCTCCTTATTGTTGGAAGCCCTGGCACAGGAAGGAAAATACTTATTCACCATTTAATCAAAAGAAGCTTGAGAAGAGAATTGCCTAAAGAAGCAAACGACAAAAGATTTCTCCAGCTTGATTTGGTTGCCTTATCTTCCAGGGTTGATTCTTTTGAACAGGGAGAGAAGATAATCGGACAATGTTTTTCTGAAGCTGAAAAGTCAGGAAACGTTGTTTTGATTCTTAATGATTTCCATGATTTTCTAGGAGGAAAGAAAAAAGCAGGAATCACTGACGTCTCTGCAATTCTAATGCCATATTTATCTAATCCTAAATTCCAAATGATTTGTATAACCAATCCTCAAGGATTTCATAAATACATAGAAAAAAAACCAGAACTATTAAGATATTTTGAAAAAATAGAAATAGGGGAATTAACTTCTGAAGAAACAACCTTGATTCTCGAAAACAAAGTGTTCCAACTAGAATACGAATTTAAAAAATTCCTTCCTTATTCTTCAATTAAAGAAATAATACATTTAGCAGGCAAATACATTCCTTATTCTTTTCCACAAAAAGGAATAAGCTTACTAGAAGATGCTTTTGCTTTTAGCAATAAATACGGAGTTGATAGAATTATTCTTCCTGAACACATTGATAGAATTGTTGAAGAAAAAACTCAAATACCAGTAGGAAAAGTAAAAAGTAAAGAAAAAGAAACATTGCTTGACTTAGAAAACATTCTAAAGAAAAGAATAATTAGCCAAGAAGATGCAATAAAAGAAATATCTTCTGCTTTAAGAAGAGCAAGATCTGGTGTTCAAAACAGAAAAGGACCAATGGGAACATTTTTATTCATGGGACCTACTGGAGTTGGTAAAACTGAAACAGCCAAAGCTTTAGCTCATGCATATTTTGGTTCAGAGGATAGAATGATTAGGCTTGATATGTCAGAATTCCAAAGATTAGATGATATCCCTAGATTAGTTGGCTCTGATACTCAGGAAGGAATTCTAACCACTAAAGTAAAAGAGGATCCTTTTTCTTTGGTTCTTTTAGATGAAATAGAAAAGGCTCATCCTGATATCTTGAATCTTTTCTTGCATATCCTAGACGAAGGATATGTTAATGATAATATGGGAAATAAGATTAGTTTTGCTAATACAATCATTATTGCTACTTCTAATGCTGGATATCAAGTTATTCTAGATGCAATTAAAACCAATAAAGAAATGAGTGAGGTTAAAAAGGAAATATTAGATCATGTTTTCAAAAACGCAATATTCAGACCAGAATTCATTAATAGGTTTGATGGAGTAATAGTGTTTAAAGCATTAAATAAAGAAGATTTAATTAAAATCACTCATCTGCAACTAGAGAAAATCCAAAAGACCTTATCAGAAAAGCATATTGAGTTTATAATTACTCAGGAATTAAAAGAAAAACTAGTAGAATTAAGCTATGATCCAGTGTTTGGAGCAAGAGAAATCAAAAGAGAAATACAGGACAAAGTAGAAAACGCTATTGCTAAAGCTTTATTAAGCGATACACTGAAGAATGGTGATAAAATACAAATCGATCCTATCAATTTCGAAGTAATCAAGATATAAAACCATTTTGGGGACAAAATGGGGAAAACAGCCTTTACGGGGCTGTTTTTAAGTGGTTGACAAGTTTTAAAAAGTGGAATAAAATGTATTCACAGTGTTAATAAGTGGGGAAAAGTGTGGAAAACTAAGTTAAATTGTGGACAACTGCCTTATGATGATAGGCCAATATAATTACAATTTAGACCCTAAAAAAAGACTAACCATTCCTACTAAATTCAGGGGAGACTTAACTGATGGTGCTGTATTAACAAAAGGTGTTGATGGTTGTTTGTTTTTATATCCAAAAAAGCAATGGGAAGATTTGGCTGGAAAGATAAGTAACCAACCATACATTACTCAGTCTAATGTAAGAAGTATCAGCAGAGAAATAATTGCTCAAGCAACTGATGTAAACCTAGACAGTCTAGGTAGAATTTTAATTCCTGATTATCTTAAAAAACATGCAAAACTAGAAAAGAAAACAGTTATTGTTGGATTGTACAACAGAGCTGAAATCTGGGATGAAGATGAATGGAATAAATACAACGAGAAAAACGAAACAAAGATGAAAGAGATTACAGAAGGTTTAAAAGAATTAGGAATATAACATGCACATTCCAGTTCTTTTGAAAGAAATAATTAAATACTTGGATGTTAAAGATAATGAAAACTATATTGATTGCACTTTAAATGGAGGAGGACATACGAAAGAAATACTAAAAAGAACTAATGGAGAAGTATTGGGCATAGAAATCGACAAAGAGATCTTTGAAAAAATTAAAAACCAAAATATTAAAAGATTAATTCCTGTTAATGATAGTTACGCTAATTTAAAAAAAATAGTTGAGGAAAAAGAATTTAAAAACATTCAAGGAATATTGCTTGATGTAGGAATGTCGTCATTTCATATTGATGAGAGTAAAAGGGGATTCAGCTTTCTAAAAGATGAACCTTTGTCAATGAGCTATTCTAATGAAAAAACTGCTGATGAAATTGTTAATAATTATTCTTCAAAAGAATTAGAAAGAATAATTAAAGAATATGGTCAAGAAAGATTTGCTAGAAAGATTGCAGAAGAAATAATTAAAAAAAGACCAATTAAAACAACATTCCAGTTAGTAGAAACAATTAGAAAAGCAATTCCAAATAATTGCTTGAAAGGAAAAATACATTTTGCTACTAGAACATTTCAAGCATTAAGAATAGAAACCAATCAAGAATTAGAAAATTTACAAAGTGTTTTACCCCAAGCACTAGAAACATTAGAAAAAGGAGGAAGGTTAGTAGCCATTTCCTTCCACTCCTTAGAAGATAGAATTATTAAAAATTTCTTCAAAAGTAAAAAAGAAGAAATTGAATTATTAACCATTAAGCCGGTTTTGCCCGATGAATTAGAAATTAAATCTAATCCTCGGGCAAGATCAGCTAAATTAAGAGCAATCAAAAAAATATGAATCAGAAAAAGAAAATAAAATTAACTTCCAACATATTAACCTTTTTATTAATTTCCTTAGTTGGAATATATGTTTTTCAAGTAATTGAATCAGGAAAAACAAATTACAATATTGGACAAAATCAAGAAGAGCTAACTCTTCTTGAAGAAGAAACAAGCAATCTTAAATTAACTGCATCTAAAACATCTAATCTTAACAATATAGAAAGTAAGGTTAAAGAATTAGGCTATGCAAAGATGGGAAGAATTGATTTCATTACAATTCCTTCTTCATCTGTTGCTATTAATGATTAATCATGAACAATCTTAGAACTAATTCAGTTTTATTTATCATCTTTTTAATCGGCGGAATACTCTTATCCCGCCTTTTTTCTTTGCAAATACTTGATAATAAATTCTATAAAGCCCAAGCAACCGGGCAACAGAACCAAATAATCGAAGAAGAAGGAAAAAGAGGGGACGTGTTCTTTGAAGGAGGAGAAATATTAGCTATGACAAAAGATACTCCTTATCTTTTCGTTTCTCCAGAGGAAATAATTGAAAAGCAAGAAACAGCAAAAAAACTATCTCAAATTATTAATATATCAGAAACAGATTTAATTAATAAAATGAGTATTGAGGGAAGCATGTATGAAGTTATTTTAAAAGAAATGGACGATGATTTAACTGAAAAAATAGAAAAAGAAAAATTAAAAGGAGTCCACATTGGATATAGTAAAAAAAGATATTATCCTAACGAAACAATGGCTTCCAAAGTAATTGGCTTTATTAACGCTGAAGGAAAAGGTCAATATGGAGTAGAAGAATACTATAACGATATCTTAAAAGGAACAACTAAAACTCAGAAAAAACAAAATAATCCTTGGAATTTCATTTTCTCTTCTTCTGAAACTGATTCTCTTAATGGAGCTTCTTTAACTTTAACTCTTGATTACAATATTCAGTTCATGGCTGAAAAAATTATTAAAGAAGGAGTAGAAACATACAAAGCAAAAAGTGGACAAATTATTGTTATGAATCCATACACAGGAGAAATTATTGCTATGGCTGATTATCCTAATTATAATCCCAATGATTATAAAAATGTTTCTTATGGTACTTTTCAAAATAATTCTATTGAAAAATTATTTGAGCCAGGTTCAATTTTTAAACCAATAACAATGTCTATTGCTTTAGATCAAAAACTCGTCACCCCAGAAACTCCTTTTAATGATGACAAGGGTTGTATCATGTATGACAAATACAAGGTTTGTAATTATTCTGAAAAAACATTTGGTAAAACTAACATGACTGGTATTTTGGAAAAATCAATAAACACTGGTGTTATTTATGTTGAAAGTTTAGTTGGACATAAAAGCTTTCTTAGCTACATTGAAAGTTATGGATTTTTTAAAAGAACGGGAATTGATTTAGCAGGAGAAGTTTACTCTAGCAATAATGAATTAAGAAATTCTCTACAGAATAAAATTGAAGTTAATTTTGCCACTGCTTCTTTTGGACAGGGAATAAGCGTAACTCCACTTCAAATGACAACTGCTTTTTGTGCTATTGCCAATGGAGGAACACTATTAAAGCCCTATATAGTTAAAGAAATATCTTTTAATGATGGAAAAGTTGAAAAAACAGAAACTCAAAAAATAAAAGAAAACATTATTTCCAAAGAGGCTATCGATGATCTTGAAAAAATGATGATTAGCGTTGTTGAAAATGGATTTGGTAAAAAAGGAAAAGTAGAGGGTTATTATATTGCTGCCAAAACAGGCACTTCACAAGTACCTTGGTCATATTTAGGAGAAAACAAAAAAGGTTATTCTAATGAAACATGGCAATCATTTTTAGGATTTGCTCCAGCATATGATCCCAAATTTGTTGCTCTAGTTAAGCTAGATAGCCCCCAAACATTAACTTCTGAATATTCTGCTGGACCAATCTTCCATGATATTGCTGAATACATTATTAAATACTGGCAAATACAGCCAGACCTATAGACAAACAATAATAATATGATAATATATTTTAAAAATAAGGCCCCATCGTCTAGTGGCTTAGGACACTAGGTTCTCATCCTAGAAACACCGGTTCAAATCCGGTTGGGGTCACTTTAAAAAAACATATGATAATATTTTATTCATTTGTATTTATTATCTCCTGTTTAATTTTCTATTTCTCAGGAGAACTAATTGTTAAAAGCTTAATTAGGGTAGCTAAATATCTTGGATGGAAAGAATTTGTTCTTTCTTTTATTGTAATGGCTTTCGTGGCCTCTTTTCCAAATCTTTTTGTTGGAATTTCTTCTGCTCTACATGGAATTCCAGAACTATCTTTTGGTGATGTTGTTGGAGGAAACTTGGTTGATTTAACTCTTTCTATTGGACTCGCTGCAATGTTTGCAAAAAAAGGAATTCCTGCAAAAAGCAGGACGATTCAAACCACTCTTTTCTTTACAATCATCGCTGCTGTTTTACCTCTGCTTTTAGTTTACGACCACACATTATCTAGAGGGGATGGCTTTATATTAATTCTTTTCTTTTTATTATACGTTGCCTGGTTATTTTCTAACAGAGAAAGATTTTCTAAAACATGCGAACAAACCAAACCCATAACTAAAAGTTTTGGCACTTCTTTTTCTGGAGTATTTAAAATATTATTTGCCATAGTTATGTTTGTTATTGCCTCAGAAGGAATAGTAAGATCAGCTAGATACTTTGCAGATTATTTTAACTGGCCAATATTGCTTATTGGATTGTTTGTTGTTGGATTAGGGAATTGCCTTCCTGAAATATTCTTTGCAATAAGCTCTGCTAAGAATAATTATGGATGGATGGTTTTAGGAGATTTAATGGGAGCAGTAGTTGCTCCAGCTACTTTGGTTTTAGGTATTGTATCAATAATTCACCCAATTCATATTAATGGATTTACACATTTGGCTTTAGCTAGAGTATTCATGTTTATCAGCATATTCTTCTTCTTTTTATTCATTAGAACAGACCAGAAAATAACGAAGAGGGAAGCGGTATTTCTTGTTCTAATATATATATTTTTCATAATCTCAGAAATCTTTGTAGGGATTTGACTTTAGGTTAAATTAATGATATAAAATCAATATTGTTTTAATAAATAAAAATATGTTAGCAGTAATAAAAACCGGAGGAAAACAATACAAAGTTTCTGAAGGAGATAAAATCAAAATAGAAAAACTTGATAATGCTGAAGGAGAAGAAGTAATATTTCCTGAAGTTCTTTTATTAGAAAACAAAAAAGAAATATTAATTGGAACTCCCTTTATAAAAGATGCTCAGGTAAAAGCTAAGGTTTTAAAGCAAGGAAGAAATGAAAAAGTAATAATCTTTAAATACAAACCAAAGAAAAGATACAAAGTAAAAAAAGGTCATCGCCAACCTTTTACTGAAGTAGAAATAACTGAAATAAAAGCTTAAAAGCCAATATCTCCCTCGTTAAATTCCATGCTAGTTTCTAAGTTACGGAAACTAGCTTTTTGTTTATCAAAAAATAATTCTACTCTTCCTACTGGTCCATTTCTGTGTTTTGCCACAATAATATCGGCAATTCCTTTTCTAGGGGTTTCTTCATGATATGCATCTTCACGATAAATAAACAACACAACGTCTGCATCTTGCTCTAAACTATTATGGACAATAATATCATTAGCTACAAAATTATGAACATTTTCAACTGTTGCATCATAAACATCTTCAATAGACAATTCTTTAATTGATTCTATTTTATCCCAATAAATTCCTGAATTAGCAATATTTGATATTTCTTCATTTCCATCTAATGCATTGCAAACTCTAATTAATCTGTTTCTTGAAACTCCACTTTTAAATAATGTATCGCCACAATAAGCTGTGTTTATTCTTTGACTAAATTCTCTCCATCCAATCCCAATAGACTCTTTTACTGGTTCGATAACTAATTTCCAAACTTCTTTAGGAATAATATCATTGTTCGGATTAGGAATTATTTTTTCTAAAGATTTTCTCAATTCTGGTATGATTTCTTTTCTTCTATCGGTTATTCCAATTTGATTAATAAATTTTAATTGATTATAAGACCCCTCTATGTATAAACAAAAAGTTTCCCTGTATCCCTTTTTTGCATTAATTCTAATTGTACTTTGAATTCCTAGCATTAAAAGCAAGTGTTGAATTTGTTCTATCATCTTTTTACTTGTTGAGGAATAATAAATATTTCCAACTCGTGTTCTCCCTTTCATTTCTTTCCAACTTAAATTACCATCTGTTGACCAAAGATTTTTTAAGAATAAAGAAATTTTTTCTGAATCACAAGAAAATACTGCTTCTGGAATTTCTTTTTCCCAAGAATGAACCAGTTTAATGCCAATCTTATTAAACCAATTAGTAATTGGATGCTTCTTATTTCTTGCCAATTTATATGGGCTTGGTAAATAAATATGATACCAGTTATCTTGCTTTACTATTCTTCCTTCTATTCTAAAAAGTCTTTTTGCTGATTCTTTAACGGATTCTATGTTCTCCTCAAAAGCATTGGTATAATGAAATGGTTGATTCGGTAGAATACAGCCATCACCCAATAAATGAGCAATTAGTATAAGTTCATCGTCTGAAATATTATTTTGAGGATTGGTAATTTTAATTTCTCTTGGAAGAGCGATATAATCTTCTGTTTTCAACTCATCTAATCTTTTCCATCCATCTAATTTAAAGAATGGATGGTTAGCGCTTGCTTTAATAGTTCTTCCACTTTTAGTTTTTAATTCAAATATTTTCTTTCTTCCAGAATAAAAAACTTTGGTCATTAAGCTTGGTTTTACCTTGTAGTCATCGTCTAAAGCCAAAACTTTTAAAGGGGACTGTATCTCTCTTTCTGCCAATTTTTTAATAGCAATTCTTTCTCCCGTATCTGCTAATGTAATTAAGGTATCACCAGATAAACATCCGCTTTCACGTAAGTCAGACAATCTAGGAATTTTTGGGGTTCGCTGTTCTACTGCTCTTGATAATTGAGACAAAGCTAAAACAGGAATATTTAATTCTCTGGCCAATCCTTTTAATTGTCTTGATATTTCTGTAATTTGTTGAACACTACTAATATTGGCGCCCTTAGACCCTGGTTCAATTAATTGGAGATAGTCAATAATAATTAATCCTAATCCCTGACTTGCTTGAAGACGTCTTGCCATTGCTCTCATTTGAAGTACTGTACAGCTTGAAGCATCATCAATAAAAATTGGGGCTTCTGACAACGAACCTAAAGCATGTTGAATAGAGGTAAAATCATCTGCATCTAATCCTCCTCTTCTAATTTTGAAAGAATCAATGTTTGACTCAGAACTAATTAAACGATCGATTAATTGATCTTTAGACATTTCCAAAGAAAAAATTCCCACAGGCCTCTTTTCCTTTAGGGCAACATGTTTTGCAATATCTAATGCTAAACTACTTTTACCCATTGATGGCCTAGCTGCTAGAATAACTAAATCAGAATTTTGCAATCCTGATAATATTAAATCTAGTCCATTAAAACCAGTAGAAGTTCCTCTTAGAGTTCCTCTTTGTTTTGACATTCTATCAATTCTTTCAAAGGCCTCTTCTAGATGAGGTCTGATTGGCAAGAAAGATTGAGTAAGATTTTTCTGGGTAATACTAAAAATCTTTCTTTCAGCTCCGTCTAATAATTCATCTGCTTCTTCTGATTCTTCATAACCCATAAGTACAATGTCTTCTCCTGCATTAATTAAGTCTCTTAATATTCTTTTCTTTTGAACAATTTTTGCATAAGTAGAAACATGACTAGCAGTAGGAACTGTATTTATTAATTCAGTTAGATAAGCAACTCCGCCGACTTCTTCTAATTGTTCTTTTTCTTTTAATTTAGAAGAAATGGAAATCAAGTCAATTGGCTCTCCTTTTGAGAACAAATCTTCTATCACTTGATATATTCGAGAATGACTTTTCTTATAAAAATCATCGGCATGAAGAAAATCCGCTATTTTAATAATCGCATCCTTATCAATCATTAAGGAACCCAAAAGGCTTTTTTCAGCTTCTGTGTCTTGTGGGGGAACCTTAATATTCTTTTTTTGAGTTGAAGATTCTTCTGCCATCGGGTATAATATATCAAGTAAAATAACAATAGTCAATTAAGAGTTATGAAGGTCTGTTTTGTATCATCACACACGTTTTTTAATCCCGGAGGCATAAAAAATCATATTTTAGAACTAGCTGAGGAATATAAAAAAAGGGGAATTGAGGTTAAAATAATTGCTCCAAGAAGAAGTAGTAGCGAAAATTATGATAATGACATAATTCTCTTGGGAAAATCTATTCCTGTTTATACTGGTGGCAATCAAGGAGATCTGCCATATATTTCTAATACTAAAGAAATTGATGAAATCTTAGAAAGAGAAAAATTTGATGTCATCCATTTCCATAATTTTATTCCTCCTTTTGCGCTTCAAATACTAAATAGGTCTAAAGCTAAAAATATTCTAACATTTCATTCTAATGTTGAGGCCATACCTTTTATCAAACCCCTTATTCCTTTTTTTACTAAAAACTTAAAACTAAATGGTGTTATTGCTGTGGCTCCAATGATAATGGAATACTTTAAACATTTTAATGGAAAAAAAGAAGTAATTCCTAATGGAATTAATTTGAATGTTTTTAATCCTAATGCAAAAAAACACGAAGAGTATATTGATGACAGACTTAATCTATTGTTTGTAGGAAGAATTGAAGAAAGAAAAGGGCTCCTTTATTTAATAAAGGCATATAAAATAATTAAAGAAAAACACAATAATGTTAAATTGCTTGTAGTAGGAGAAGGACCATTAAAGCAAGAATGTGATGAATATATTAAAGAAAACAATCTAAAAGACATTATATTTGTTGGAAAGGTAATAGGAAAAGAAGTAGCTGAATATTTTAATACTTGCGATATATATATAAGCCCAGCTCCCTTTGGAGAAAGCTTTGGAATTGTTCTTTTGGAAGCCATGGCTTCAGGAAAACCAGTAGTTGGCTTTGCTAATTTAGGATACTACCTACTACTAAAAGGATCTAAAGGAGAAGAATTCTTAGCTAAACCAAAAAATATTGAAGAACTATCAGAAAAAATATTAAAACTTATTGAAGATGATAATTTAAGAAAGGAAATGGGGGAATGGGGAATTGAATATTCTAAAAATTATTCTTGGGAAAAAATAGCTGACAGAGTTCTTGATTTCTATAAAAAAAGTTGACATTGTTTTTTCTTTGATATATTGTCTATTAGGTTCATTATGGCAAAGGTCAATAAGTTCTTTATTGAAACAAAGGGGTCTTTGTATCTCTTGGTAGTGAAAAAAGAAAAGAACATTATTGTTTTAACAAAAATTCTTTCCAGGTCTGAGGATGATCAAATCAATAATCAAATTAAGGGAAACAATATTTCTTTAAACTCTATTGGAAGAAATCTGTCTTTGTCCATTAAAAAAGATCGGCATGTGGTATTTACAATACCAAACGTCATCAAAGTTTACGGAGAAATAAGGCCTTATAAAATCAATGATTAAAGGCCTTTTTATTTTTGACAAAAACATTAGTTGTGTTATATTTAAGTGGTTCGTTAAAAGGAGGGCTAATATGTGAATGACCCCAGAAAAGAGATCTCTGAATTTGTAATTGATGCTTGTTTAGAGATTATTGCTGTTGCACAAAAAGAATGTTTGGAGAGAGAAATAAATCCTATTAATATTTCAAAGATAGAGGCAGGTGATTATGTAAGCGAAAACAGAATCTTCTTTATAAAATTATATGAAAACCACAGATTAACAGAATCTTATCCTCCGATTAAGTTTTCCAAAGAAGTAGCCCATAAAGGCCACTTGAAAACAATACAAATAAGAATAAAATTCTGACCTTTAATTAGGTCTTTTTCTTTATTATTGTCTTTCCTTGAGAATCTTCAATTGTCCATCCTTTTTCTTCTATTTCTTTTCTTGTTTTGTCTGCCATTTCCCATTCTTTACTTTTTCTATATTCTTCTCTTTTATTAATTAATTCCTGAATATCTTTTGGCAAAACATTAATATCACTTGTAAAAACAAGAATGTTGTCTTCGTTTAAAGTCTTAATAATATATTTAGAATCTTGCTTTACGCTTTCTAACAGGGCCAAATTAAATCCAAACACCTTATCAAAATCAATTAATAATTCATATTTATCAGAATCGCTCAACTCCTTATCCTTAAGCATGTCCCACATTAGTGCCAGTGCATTGGGCATGTTCAAGTCATCATTAATAAATTTAAGGAATTTTTCCTTGTAGTCTTTTTTATCTTTGCTTTCTTTTTTTGCTCCTTTTAATTCTATTGTTTTTTCAAAAAGCTTGTTTAAACTATTTAAAGCAAAATCAATACTTTCGTCGCTAAAAACTAATTTAGAACGATAATGAGAACTTAAACATAAATAACGATAGGCAAGGGGATTAATTCCTTTTTGAATTAAATTTCCAACAGTAATAATATTTCCCAAAGATTTACTCATCTTTCCTCCTTTTAAAGTTAAAAATTCTCCATGAAGCCAGTAATTTGATAGTGGCTTATTATAAGCTGCTTCTGCTTGAGCAATCTCATTAGTATGATGAACTGAAATGTGGTCAATTCCTCCGCAATGAATATCAAAAGGAACGCCTAATTCTTTTGCGCTCATAACAACGCATTCAGTGTGCCAGCCAGGAAAACCCTTTCCCCAAGGAGAATCCCATTCCATTTGTCTTTTTTCATTTTCAGGACTAAATTTCCATAAAGCAAAATCAGTTTTGTTTCTTTTTTCCTTAACTTCTTCAATTCTTCCTCTTAATTCTTTTTTTTCTTTTAATCCCCATAACTTACCATATTTCTCAAGTTTTGAAGTATCAAAATATACTCCATCTTTAATAATGTATGTAAATCCTTTTTTTTCTAGTTCTTTAATTAAATTAATTTGATCTTCAATAGTATCAGTTGCTTTAATCCAAATATCAGGCTCTTCAATGTTTAGTGCTTTAAGGTCTTTTTTAAATTGTTCTGTATAGAACTCAGCAATGTCCCAAACAGTTTTTCTTTCTTTTTTAGCTCCTTTTTCTAATTTATCTTCACCAGAATCAGAATCAGAAGTTAAATGTCCAACATCAGTAATATTCATTACATGTTTTACTTTGTATCCATTGTATTTTAAAACTCTTTTTAAAATATCTTCAAAAACATAGGTTCTTAAGTTTCCTACATGAGCATACCAATAAACAGTTGGTCCACAAGTATAAATACCAACCTCATTGTCCTTTATTGGCTTAAATTCTTGTTTTTTTCTATTTAAGGTGTTATATAGCTTAATCATGTTTTTAGTATATCAAATTAAATCAATAATACAAATATCTTTCGCCCCTGTCAGGAAAAATAGTAATAATGTTTTTTCCAGGGTTATTTTTCTTGATTTCTTGAGCAACATAATATACTGCACCAGAACTTGGACCAACAAGCAATCCTTTGCTTAAAGCTAATTCCTTTCTTGTGTTTTCAGCTTTTTCTGCTTCAAGATCATATATTTCATCAACTAATTCTAAATTAAGAATAGGAGGGACAAATCCTTCTTTTAAAGATCTTAAACCTTCTATTGTTTGGCCTAATACTGGTTGAACGCCAATTATTTTCAAATGATGATGCTTTTCTTTTAATTTTTTACCAATTCCAGTAATAGTTCCTCCTGTTCCCATTCCAGCAATAAAGTAGTCAATTCTTTTTCCTCTGGTCTGCTTTAATATTTCTTGAGCAGTTATTTTATAATGTGCCATTGGATTCATTAAGTTTTCATATTGATTTAAAAATACTATTTGCTCTCCATGCTTTATTCTTTCCTTAATATCTTCTATTACATCCTTTCTAAACCTAATGTTTTCAACTAATATTATTTCTCCTCCAAAAGCCTTGACCATTTTTATTTTCTCTGGACTAGTTGTTTGGGGCATAATCAAGCTTACTTTATATCCTCTCATTGCTCCAACCATTGCCAAAGCAACCCCAGTATTACCACTGGTTGGCTCAACAATAGTATCTCCTTTTTTAAGTATTCCTTGCTTTTCTGCTTCTAAAATCATGTTCAAAGCAATCCTATCTTTGATTGATCCTCCAGGATTAAATCCTTCTAGTTTAGCAAATATGTTTTCTTCGACTTCAACTAAAGGAGTATTGCCTATAAAATCAAGTATTGTTTTCATAAATTAAATAAAAATCCCTTTACTTATAAAGAGATTAGTTTTTTATTGAATTTTTAATATTTAAGAAAAACACAACTAATCTCTTAGCTTATATACAATTGCAACAACAATTAATAATGTTTTTCTTCATATGGCTTATTCTACACTAAATTAAAAGTTTTTGTCAAATTGACAAAAATTAGATAGTGGGGTAGATTATTAATACCGCATCTTTGACAACTGAAAATGGGTTGTGCGGCCGTCATTTAAGTCCTCCTACAATAATATATCATATATGAGCTTTTTAGCTCTTTTTTTTATTAAAAAAGTCCGCTTATTTAAGCGGATTTAATTCTTTTGCTCTCTTGTATGCCTCAAGATAACATGCTGTCTTGCCGTTGGGAACGTTTTGATATGCTTCATTAGCTTCTTCTGGCGTTTCGCAAAGTTCTAGCCATTTTTCAAAAGCCATTATCTTGGTAACGCTTTTTGAAGGAGCAATATTGTAATATTCTTTAATTGTTTCTATATCAAAGATATCAGGTATATTGTCAAACAATATTGCATCAATCTTCTTGTCTATTATTTCACGAATGTCAGAATGACCACAGCTTATTAGCCTATAAGCAATATTGTTTATTTCTCTTATTCCTTCTATTGAGTCGCAACAATAACAAAGTTTCAAAAAGTAAACTTTGTATAAACTTGAATGAATAAAAGGACCAAGTATTTTTAAAGACTCAATGTCTTCTGCTTTTTTAATCTCTAAATTAGAGACATGTTTCCATCTATCTTCTATAATAAGAGAAAATCGACTTTCACGATAGGAATTTGAATGTTTTAAAATACTCATCGCTTGATTAGGAGTTGTGATTAAAAAAAGAAACTCATTGCTAAATTTTTCTGCCAAGTCAACTGCTTTGCCAGAAGGGGGGAAATAATAAGAACTCGCAAGTTGAAAAAAATTAATAGCGTCTTTTTTTGCTATAAACTCTGTTAATTGTATTAAGATTAATTCATTCCATTTTTCCAACACAAAGTTTTTCTTTTCTTCGTTTCCAAAAAAATATTTATTGAAAAATAATTCTCGTGCTTGTTTTAATGATTCTACTTTTGGTTTAAAGAGCATAGTAATACCTCACGTCAATCAGAAATCCTTTCTGATAAGGCTCGCCATAAATACAAGACGAGTACTTAAAAGGCTTAAGCCCTCTAAATACTCATCTCGTATTAATTAATTTTCAATGAGCTTTTGTAAATAAAGAAATAACAAAAAACATTAATTGTGTCAACGTTTATTTGCTTTTTACTTTAAAAATAGTATAATACATAAATATGCAAAACTTAGTATTGTACAGAAAATACAGGCCCCAGAATTTTAAAGAATTCTTTGGTCAAGAACATATTGTTAAAACAATTAGCAATGAAATCGCTTCAGGAAACATTTCCCATGCATATTTATTTTCCGGCCACCGTGGAACAGGAAAAACAACACTAGCAAGAATATTTGCTAAAGCAATAAACTGTGAGAACAGAAAAGGAGCAGAACCTTGTAATAAATGTAAATCTTGTCTTGAGATTAACAGTGGAAGAGCAATTGATTTAATTGAAATTGACGCTGCATCAAACAGGGGAATTGACGAAATACGAAGCATTAAAGAGGGGATTAGGTTTTCTCCTACGTTTCTAAAGTATAAAGTCTTGATATTAGACGAAGCTCATCAATTATCAAAAGAAGCAGCTAATGCACTTTTAAAAATATTAGAAGAGCCACCAGCTTATGCTGTATTTATTCTAGCTACTACTGAAGCTCATAAAATGATTCCAACAATTGCTTCAAGATGCCAAAGATTTGATTTCCACAAACTATCTTTTGAAGAAATGATTAAAAAGCTTGAATGGATTTGCAAAAACGAAAACATTGATATTGACAAAGAAGCTTTGGGATTAATTGCTTCTTCTTCTGAGGGGTCCTTGAGAGACGCTGAAGGAAAACTAAATCAAATACTTAACTTTATTCCCAAAGGAAAAATTAAAATAGAGGACATTAAAGGAATATTAGGCATTGTAGATAATACTATGGCTAGAGAACTAGCTGATATTTTGATTAAAAAAGATAAAGCTCTTGCTTTAAAATTTGTTAATGATGCTATTGAACAGGGGAATGACGTCCAAGAATTCATTAAATCCCTTATTGACTACTTAAGGAATTTAATGCTATTAAAAATTGATTCAGAGTTGGTTAATATCATACTTCCAGGAGAAACAAAACAAGTAAAAGATATTATATTGAACCAAGCAAAAGAATACGAAGAAAAAACTTTAAGAAAAACATTAGAATTACTCTTGGAAGCACAAAACAAAACAAAATATTCTTCAATTCAACAATTGCCATTAGAATTGGCTTTAATTGAATCAATGGAGGAATAAACTATTGCGGGATCGTCTAATGGTAGGACAGTGGCCTTTGAAGCCATTAATCTTGGTTCGAGTCCAGGTCCCGCAGCAAGCATTAACTTTATTTAATTGACAAAAAAACTGAAAAGAGTAAGGATTAATTAGGTATTTAAAATGAGGGAAACAAGCGATAACTCTCCGGGATTTGGAGTTCTTGTAGCTCTAATTATATTTGCTCTTATAGTTATTATTGCTGTACTGTTTGCAAGTTATAAAACAAGTGGAAACAATGCTCCAGGATTTGGAGCACTTGTAGCTTTAATAGGACTAGGAGCAGTAGCATTTCTTATAGTAAGGAAACATTAGGTTTCCTTTTTTTATTGACATGTATTATAAAATATTATATTAAACACATAGAAACCTTGAAAATTAGGGTGTTTACTATGATTAATCTTATTGACAAAGAATCAATTCCTTTTGCTGTGTTCCTTACAGCAATCTGCATTCTGCTTTTAACAGCAGAATTATTGCTTAGCCTTGTGATTGAGTCAATGTTACTTTATAGCATCACGATTGTAACAATCTGTTTAATTGTTATTTCTTTTCAATCAACGCTTGGTTTTTTCCCGATCTTTTGGACAATGATAATGGGACTTCTCCTTATATTATTTATTATTGTTTTTACTGCTAGCTTAAGCTCTGTTTTCTTATTTGTTGTGATGTTCTTAATTGCTTGCTTGGTAATAGCAATATTTCTAAAAATTCTTTTTAAAGAATTATTGTCTTTAAGAGTAGGGCAGGAGCTCAACAATCAGATTGAAAGATATTTAGATCTTTCAATGGTCTTTATTAAATTAATCATTAAACCATTATTCAAAAAATACATTTTGCAGGAGACTCATTAAAAGAGTCTCTTTTATATTGACAAATACTCAATATGTGTTATTATATAAGTATCGCCAATTTTGACGAAGAACCTTAAAAAAGAGACTGACAATGAAAACGAAGGCAGTATTAGCACTTGTTGCTTGCATGGCAATCTGCGCTTTAATGTGCGGATGTACAGACTTTTTCGAAAACAAGACTGCTCAAACCTCGGAGACGGAGGACAAATCATCACCCGTCACACAGTCAACAATAATTCTTCAAACAGGAGAAACGATAAAGGTTTTGGTTCCTAGTTACATGGGAGTACATTCAGAGGAAGCAATTCAATTCTTCGATCCTATTTTCAGGAAAATAGGATATGAACCAGAATACATTGTAGATGACCTCACTTTTGCGAACATGTATCGTTTTGGAAAAAATATTGATGTAATTATTTGCATTCACCAAGATTCAATGCTAAGTAATTATGGTCAATTTCAGTTCACCGAACCATATGATTCAATTGAAATTCACAAAATGAACATTGAATACTTTGAAATTTACGAATGCTACAAACCATACTATGGCATCCTGGCAAATCACAAGAAATTCCGTCCAACAATAAATTCAACAACCCATCCGTACAATTCATACATGTCATATCTCAACAACACAACAATTCAGGCTAATAATGTTAATGATTTAATCAAGATGACAATTATTAATCCTAACGCTGGTGAGATAGAAGAGATTGGCGCACGTATTCAAGTTGTTGGACCGAAAGCATCAATCAATGAAATGTTTAAAAAAGAAGTTTCCAAAAAGCATACGATTTCTTTCGAAGAGCTAAAAAATCGTGTGGGAGACAAAAACCTAAAAAAACCAGATGATGACTTCATAAGTTACACCAGAGAAGTAGTCGTCAAGAGCGATGAAATTCTGGGCAACCAACCTTTGATTGCTGCTGTCAATAAAAATTCTCCAGTTTCAGTATACAAAATTAATAGGGGAATAAACAATGGCATAAGAGAGGGGAGACTACTCCAAATTAAAGAAAACTTATCTTATGAACTAGAAATAGACCATCCGATACAAAGGAACTGGAATCCTATTATCTAGTCTAAATAAAAGGGAAATCACTCCCTTTTTTTATTAGGTTTACTATTATTGACAAATACTCAATATGTGTTATTATATCAGCATCGTCTATTTTGGCGAAGAACTTTAAAAAAAGGAGACTAATAATGAGAATGAAAGTAGCGCTGGCACTTGTTGCCTGTATGATTTTCTGCGCTTTGATGTGCGGATGTACAGACTTCTTTGGAGAGACAACTCCTGAGAACATGCTTGGAGACGATTCTCCGAAAATGATCATTGGAGCTTCGAAGATTGAGCTCAGAACAGAAGACAAACCAGTAATTGGAGCTCAAGTAGACAGAGTTATAAGGGATTACCTTTGGACAGATTCTGCTTTTGACACAAAAGTTCCAGCAGACAGGATTCCTCAAGACTCTTCACAAGTAGTTCCTTACATGGAAGGAGCAAGAGTAAAAGAAATGATGGACTGGGCAGGAGCTTCGGTTCTTCCCTTAACGCCTTGCACTGCTTCTCTATGGGAAGACGGGCAATATTATACTTGTCTTGAACAATTGCTCTGTTTGCCAATTCTCGAAGACAAGGTTAATTATCCTACCTCTGTCTTCTATGCGAATGAAAAGAATGTATCAATGGTAAACATCTATGACACCCACGGATTCAACGCTGTTGCAAGTAAAGCATATGACAACAAAGATAAAATCGATGTAGTCATTGCTTGTATGGATACTCCTTCCAAAGCTGAAGCAGCTCTATGGATTGCTGAAAATGGAATGAACTGCTATGCACCTTGTGACCGGTTCACCAATGAACTCATGGACTACAAGCATAAGTTCGGCATAGAAGCTGAAATCATTGGTAGTGCGCCAATTAGAAAAACTGATTATGGTGCAGTTATTGGTGATCAGCCAGTGACAATTCTTCTTGATGAGAAGATAATTGTCCAATACACTGAAGAAGGTTACCCTAACCAGTACTGTGATACGCCAAAAAGGTACTTCGACAAGCTTCAACAAGTCTTTGGTTTAGACCTCAACATAACAGAGGTATACGCTAATGTAGGGGAGACCTACAAAATCGTAGAAAAGGCCCAAGATGAAGGTGCTCACGTCATAGCAGTCAGAGTAAACAATGAACAGGACTACTATCCAGTAAAATCCTGGCTCAGCGAAGACAAAAACAACAGAGCCATTCTCTTCCACTCAGCAGCTTACGACCCGGGGATGAAGCTCTTTAGAGAGTTCCCGAAACAAACAAGCTTTGGGGATATTAATCCTCAAATCATTTATTAAGGTAATACAAATGTATTACCTTCTTTTTATAATAAAAAAGAGCGTTTTTAGCTCTTATACTTTTGCAACAAACATTCTTTTTGCAGAAATGTTTGACATGTCAAGGAAAAATCCCTTGTCTCTTTTTATAATGTACTCAATGACGCAATTGTCACTGTACAACTTGTTTCTTCCTAATGTGAAGAAATACAATGTTTCTGCGTCTTCGTTACAGAAATTCCAGAGAACAAGAATTGCGTCCCCATAAATCTCTGCTTGATCAAGGAAATCAAGAAAAATTGCTTCTTCAACATTGAATTCCTTTAAGCAGGAAACCATGCTTTCACAGGTTTCTAGTGCTTCGGAAACAAGGTTCTTTCTGTGGTCTTTACAGATTTCTTCTTTCCATTCTTTGATGGTCATTCCCCATCTTAATCTACCCATAATGTAAACCTCCTTTTTTCGGGGTACCAATATAGGCATAACACATTATACTAATATGTCAATATGTATTTTATAACAATAACTAATATTATTTCCATATTGACAATTTCAATAAAAAAATATATGAAAACAGAAGGGGAGGGAATTAATCAAAACAATGAATTTGTTCAGTAATTACAATTTTGTTTGTTCATATCAAACAAGAAATTCCTGGCGTGTTTTAATAAACAAAGAAAAATCTTTGTTTTTTTATTTAAAAAATGATTGTTAA
>BTXY01000003.1:0-112482 GCA_036987155.1 Candidatus Microsyncoccus archaeolyticus
GCAATTCCATTCCCCCAGAAAAATAGTTTGCCCCGCCGAGTCCAAATTAGTTTTCAGAATTTTCGTCAAAAAATGTTCGAACTTCGTCCAAAAAACACCTCATAATAATTTAAATAATAAAGATATGAAAAGTAAAACAATAATCATTATTTTAATAATTATAACAGGTTTATGTATTTTGGGTTTGTCGTATAAAGATTTTGATAAAAATAGTACTCCAATTATTGAAAACAACAACGAAGGGGAAAGTATTATTTTCAATAAAGAAGAAACAAAAGAAGAAAAAGTAATAAGTTTTTTAGAAGCATTAGAAGAATCGAATTACGAGAAATTGTCTAAAGACTTTGTTCCTCAGTTAGCAGAGGAATTAACTTATGATGAAATGATAAAATTAAAAGTTTTACTTGATGAAACATGGGGAGACTTAATCAATTTAAACGATCCAGAGTATCCTGATTTTGGAGAAGATAAGATTGTTTTAGATTATAGAAATTCTCAGTTTGAAAAAGAATCAGCAAATATTTTAATTAGATTTATTTTCAATAAAGACAACAAGTTAACCCAAGTATATTTTGATTCTCCGAAACTAAAAGAGGCAACATCTAATTGACATTTTGTATTTTTATTGTTATTTCTGAATTAGATATTTTAAAGGTGATAAAGTTGGTTTGTGTAAATGAAATTAGCGCAATTGTTTTTGCAGAAGAAAAGATCAAAAACGATTCTGACGCAATTATTAAAAATGTTGAGTGGAAAGGAAAGCCTTGGCTTGATTGGAGTTCAATCAGGAAGATAGAGGCGATTACAACCATTCCATACAAGAAACCTAATTGTTCTAAGGAGTGTGAAGCTGAGAACTGTAAAAAATGTCTAACAGTAACCATTAAAAGAGTAGTGTATTTCGGACCAAAAGCAACTTTTTTCGATAGGATATTTTCTAATATTAGAAAAAGTTACCCAGATATAGTTTTTGGGATGAAGGACTATATAATTTGTATCTCTTTTTAATCCGTTTTTAAGCGGATTTTTAATTTGCTTTTTAATGTTTTTTAATATAATATACTAATAATATGGATGGTATAAATTTCACAAATAAAGCTCAGAAAATGATGATGCAGGCTCAGAATTTAGCTGGTAGTTTGGGGCATCAGCAAATAGATGCATTACATTTATTGTATGTTGTTATCTCTGATCAAGAAAACATTGTTACCAGTCTTTTGAATAGATTAAACATTGATATTGAAGATTTAGTTAAAAAGATAAGGGGGTCACTAAATCAAATTCCTGCTGCAACGGGAAACCAGCCTCCTGGTCAGTTCTATTTAACTCAGGACATGGCTAAAGTATTAGAAAAAGCCAGGGAAGAGGCAATGAATTTAACTGATGAGTTTGTTTCTTTAGAACATCTATTTTTAGCTATTCTTTCTACGGATATTTTAGCTAAAGAAGTTTTAAGTAAAGCAAGTTATTTAAAGCAAACAACTAGTTTTGGAGAAGAAACAAAAATGCCAAAACTTGATTATGAAACAGCGTTAAAGATTTTTACCCAATTAAGGGGGGGAGAAAGAGTAACTAGTCCTAATCCAGAGTCAAAATACAAAATTATTGAAAATTATTCTCGTAATTTAACCAATTTGGCTAAGCAAGGAAAACTAGATCCAATTGTGGGCAGAGAGGATGAAACAAGAAGATTGATGCAGATATTATCTCGTAGAACAAAAAATAACCCTGTTTTAATTGGAGAAGCAGGAGTAGGTAAAACAGCAATTGTTGAAGGTTTAGCTCAAAAAATTGTAAAAGGAGAAGTTCCCGAATCATTAAAAGATAAAGAATTGATTAGTTTAGATTTAGGAGCTTTAATTGCTGGTACAAGATATAGGGGAGAGTTTGAAGAAAGAATTAAGGCTTTACTTAAAGAAATTAAAAAAGCAGAAGGAAGATATTTATTATTCATTGATGAGCTTCATACTTTAATTGGCGCTGGTTCAGCAGAGGGCGCAATCGATGCTTCTAATTTATTAAAGCCAGCACTTGCTAGGGGAGAATTAAAAGCAATTGGAGCAACAACCCTAAAAGAATACCAAAAACACATTGAATCAGATCCAGCACTTGAAAGAAGATTTCAGCCAATTTATGTTACAGAACCAAGTATTGAAGATACGATATCAATATTAAGAGGAATAAAAGAAAAGTATGAAATGCATCATGGTCTTAAGATAAAAGACTCAGCACTAGTTTCTGCAGCTGAATTATCTGCAAGATATATTCCTGATAGGTTTTTACCAGACAAAGCAGTTGATTTAATGGATGAAGCTTCTTCTGCTTTAAGATTAGAAATTGAGTCAAACCCAACAGAAATAGAGAATTTAAATAAAGAAATTCAAAAACTTGAGATTGAAAAAGAAGCAATAAAAAAAGAAGCAGGAACTCCTCAATATGTAAAAAGAGAAAAGATTATTAATAGGCAATTGGCTGAGTTAAAAGAAAAAGCTAATGCATTTTCAGTGCGTTGGAAAACAGAAAAAGAAACCATTGCTAGTATTAAACAACTAAAAGAAGAGATTGATAAGCATAAATACGAAGTAGATAGGTTTTTGAAAGACGGAGACTTGCAAAAAGTTGCTGAAATTAAATATGGAGTATTGCCTGATTTATTCTCTAAATTAAGAAAACAAGAAAACAAATTAACAAGACTTCAAAAAGAAAATCCAATATTAAAGCAAGAAATCGGGCCAGAAGAAATAGCTAGAGTTGTTTCTCGTTGGACAGGTATTCCAGTTACTAGTTTATTAGAATCTGAAGCTAAAAAGCTAGAGAACATGGAAGAATTGTTATCTAAAAGGATTGTTGATCAAGATGAAGCAATCAAAGCTGTTTCTAATGCAATAAGAAGGTCTCGTGCTGGTATTTCAGAAGAATCAAGGCCATTAGGATCATTTTTATTCTTAGGACCCACTGGAGTTGGTAAAACAGAAACAGCCAAAGCTTTAGCAGAATTCTTATTTAATGACGAAAATGCTTTAATTAGGGTTGACATGTCTGAATATATGGAAAAGTTTGATGTGTCTAAAATGATTGGCAGTCCTCCAGGATATGTTGGTTATGATGAAGGAGGACAATTAACAGAAAAAGTAAGAAGAAGACCATATAGTGTAATACTTTTAGATGAAATAGAAAAAGCTCACCCAGAAGTATTTAATATATTGCTTCAAGTTTTAGAAGACGGAAGACTAACTGATGCCAAGGGAAGAATAGCTTCTTTTAAGAATGCAATTTTAATAATGACATCTAATGTTGGTTCAGATATTATTGCTAAAGAAGCTCCAATAGGGTTTATTGATGATCATAAAATAAGCGAGAAGAGAGACTTAAAAGAAAAAGTACAAACAGCTTTAAAAGAAAGATTCAGACCAGAATTTATTAACAGGATTGACGAAATCGTTATTTTCGACTATTTAGGAGCTAACGAAATAAAGCAAATAGTTGATTTAGAGTTAAATAAGGTTCAAAAAAGATTAAAAAAGAAAGATATTAAAATATCAGTTACTGAAAAAGCAAAGAATTATTTAGCTGAAAAAGGATTTGATCCTAATTATGGAGCAAGACCTTTAAAAAGATTGATTCAGAAATTAATATTAGATCCAATGGCTTTAAAGATTGTAATAGGAGAAATAAAGCATGGAATGAGAATAAATATTGATGTTGAAAAAGGCGAAATAGTGGTTAAGTCTTTTTCTAAAAAAGTTTTAGCAAAAAAATGACAAAACAAGACTTATTAAACTTAATATTAATGTTTTTTATTGGTATTTTTGGAGGAATACTAGCTTTGTATATATCATTTAAAAGTAATTTATTTGTTTCTTCTCCTATTATAATTAATCAAAACCAAGAGAAAATATACATTGAAGAAAACACAGCATTAATAAATAGTATCAAAGAAACCAAAAAAGCAATATTTTCAATTAAACAAAACGATAAATCTTTTTCTGGGATTGTTTTAACTTCAGATGGACTAGCTGTTACATTATCTAGTAACATAGGGAAAGGATCTATTATTTGTAGTATTAACAGCGAAGATATTAATTGTCAGGTTATTAAAAGAGATTTAAATAATAATTTAGCTTTAATTAAAATTGATAAAGATAAACTATCTACAATAGGATTTTATGATTTAGAAATGGAGATAGGGAAAAGAGTATATGTGTCATCTGGTTTAATTATTAACGAAGGGATTATAAAGAGTATTACAGATAAAACAATTAAAACAAATATTAGAGAAACAGAGCCAATAAGTGGAAGTCCTGTATTCAGTTTAGACAACAAAATAATGGGATTAGCTGAAATAGATAAAAATGGCTTTATTTCTTTTATTCCAATTTCTTTAATCAGGGAGTTTGTGGGGTTATAAAGTAGTCCATTTGGACTATTTTTTATTTTATACTATAATGTATTAATATAATAATTTTTAATTGCATGACAATTACATTTAAAGTAATCATGGGCTGGGTGTTAATATTTTTAGGATTAGGAGTCATTTTCTGGGACATTTCTACGTCCTATTATTATTTTACTGGGCAGAAACAATTTCCTCAAATATTTGCAGAACCAAAAATGGAAACCAGCAGCACTAGTTCTTCTCAGGAATTTAATCCTCAAGAATTGGCAGGAAATATTATTAAAGAGCAATTAAGTGGAATAATGCCAGCTAATTCTGTTTCAGAACTATTAAATTTAACTTCTTGGGTTGTTTTTGCTTCATTTTTAATCTATGCAGGAGGAAAAGTAACTGGTATTGGTATTGATTTAATAAAAAAAGAGGTCAATATTTGACCTCATATTTCAGTTATATTTATTAGCGTCCAAGGTCTTGCACAATTGCAAGACTTGTCTTTTTCCATGAGAAACTGGTATTCTTTGCCAATTGTTAAGTTTTCTATTTCTTTCCAGTCTTGTACTAGTATATAATCTGGGTAATGATCTTTTTTTACGAAATGAAGATTTGCTCCATCAGTAAGAGTAATAGTATAAGCCTCTCCATCAAGGAGATAGTTTTTGTGCTCTACTTTTTCGATAATACCGATTATCTTTTTTTGAACAATGGTTTCTTTTGCTGCAATACAAGAAACACAGCCAGTTGTTAGAATCATTGCAATGGCAATAACCAAGATTAGTTTTTTGAATGTCATACAATCACTCTTCGTCTCAAAGGACCGAATACAAATTATATTATTTGTAATTTTTTGTCAATTATGAGTTTGTTTTCTTTAGTTTTTTATGGTATAATATATATACAATATGGACTTAAAAAGTTTTGCCAAGCAAAGAAAACATTTATTTTGGTACATTAAAGATACTGATAATCTTTCTCAAGAATCAATAATTGAGCATGTTTTAAATTACGGGAACTGGAAAGATTTTCAAGAGCTTATCAGTATTATGGGAATTGATAATGTTGCTAGAATATTTAGAGTACAAATAGAAAAGCAGAGGAGTAATTATAGACCAAAAATTAAACAATACTTTAAATTATATTTTAACGAACATGCAAAATAATGTATTGAGCGAAGAACAAAAACAATTGCTCCCCTTATTAAAAGATTTTTCCAAACAATTTGGATTAATAGGTGGCACTGCTATTGCATTACAGATAGGCCATCGCAGATCAATTGATTTTGATTTAGCTTCTATTGATATTTTTGACAATTCAAAGATTAAAAACAAGATTGAGAGGATTGACAGTGTTGTTGTCGATGAAAAAGGGGAATATACAATAGTGACTAAAAACACCAAAATCACATTTCTTTATTATCCTTTTAAAATAGAATTTAATAATGACTTTGAAGGAATAAGGGTAGCAGATTTATTAACATTATCTGCTCTTAAAGCATATGCCCTAGGAAGAAGGACAAAATGGAAAGATTATGTTGATTTATATTTTATTCTTAAAAATTACACATTAGATCAAGTTGTTGAAAAAGCAGAAAGTATTTTTGGGAACGAGTTTAATGAAAAGATTTTTAGAGCACAATTAGGATATTTTGAAGATATTGACTATTCAGAAGAAGTAGAATACATGCCAGGATTTGAAGTTACAGAAGATGTTATTAAAAAAGAACTATTAAAGATAAGTTTGGAAAAATAGTAATTTGACAATTACTTTTGTTTTATTATAAGCTTCTGTATTAAGGATAAATCCTTAAGGAGTTACTTGCTATGTTCTTTAAAAATGGAATAATTAGGGTTTTGCATTCTGATTACGATCCAATTGTTTTGGAAAAAAGTAAAATATTTCTAGAAGAAGAAGGAATGATTGTTAATACTTTTTTAAACATTAAAGAGGCTCTGCACGAGCTCAAGATAAGGAAATACGATATTTTTATTTGCGATTACTATGAGCTCGAAGTAAATGGCATCAATCTTTTAAAAGAATTAAAAAAAAGAAAGATTGAAATACCTTTTATTGCTTTTTCTGGAAAAGATTGCAACGAAGAATGCTTAATTAGTAGGGTTCGAGAACTAGAAGTTCAAATAAGAAGTATAGTAAAACAAGGATAAAAACCTTGTTTTTTTGCTCGTTGACTTTTATGATTTTTTTCCATATAATGTGTTCATATGAATGGTGAGGAAATCATAAAACTAACAAATGCAGTTTATAAGGTTACTGATCTTTTTCCAGCAAAAGACCCTCTTAAAATGGCTGTTAGAAAAGAAGCCTTAAATGTTTTATTTTCCTCCATTCTTTTTCTCAAAGGTTTTAATCCCAAAAACAAGGAAGAATCTTTGGCTAGTTTAAAGGTTTTAGAAGCTTACTTTGAAGTATGCAAAAAACAGAATTGGGTTAATGAAAAGAACTTCGAAGTATTAAAAAGAGAATATAATAAAGTGGGGGAGTTTTTAAAAGAAAAAACCATTAAAAAAGAAGCTATTAAAAAAGAAGTTGTTTTAAAAGACAAACCAGTTAAAAAACAAGAAACTAATCCTGAAATAACTAACAAGGATATTGAGTATGAAAAACTATCAGATATTCAATTAAAACTTTTAGAAATATTCCAAAACAAAGGCAAGCTTAAGCCAAATGAAATTAATGCTTTTTTCCCTAAATTAAGCCCTAGGTCAGTAAGAAGAGAATTAAAGGAATTAAGAGAAAAGAACATTATTAGTTCTTTTGGAGGAGGCAAATCAATTTTTTATGGTATAAATGAGTATCATTGATTGTGGCCAATGTGGACATATTCTGGCCAATGTGGACATATTGTGGACAAGATTAATAAAATGTGGACAAATTAATGCAACCCCAAGAATTCAAAGAACAATTTTTTTCCCAGATATATGATGATTATGTAGACAGAGTTTACCGTTTTGTTTATTTCAAAGTAGGAACAGATGATATTGCTAAAGACATTACTTCAGAAATCTTTACTAAGCTATGGAAACAGATTTATCTGGACAATGAAATTAAAAATCCTTCTGGCTTTTTGTTTAAAACTGCCAGAAACATGCTTGTTGACCACTATAGAAATAAAGATAAGAGTCCAACTAATCTGGACAATATGGCCTACATGGTTAAGGACGACAATCAGGACATAGAGAAAAAAGCAATGATTAATGATGATATGAGAATAATCCATGCTGCAATGGCTAAATTAAACGATGAACATCGTCAAGCAGTATTTATGTACTATATTGAACAAGAACCAATAAGCGAGGTTGCCAAGTCTTTAGGCAAGTCCCCAAATAATACTAGGGTCATAATCCATAGGGGAATGAAAGAGCTTAAAAAAATACTAGAAGCTTAGGTTGTAATAAAACTCTTGTTTTTACGTCATCATATAAACATGGATGAATTTACTTTAATAAAAAAACTAGAATCCCTTAAATCAGTTAAAGCTGATTCTAATTGGGCTTCTTTGTCAAAAGCAAACATAATGTCTCAGGAATTTGAAAAACCATCATTTTCCTTTTTTGATTATGTAAAACAACCTAAATTAGTCCCAGTATACGCTTCTTTTATAGTATTATTTACTGTTACTCCTTTTATCTTTGCTCAAAATGCTTTACCAGGAGAAAAACTATATACTCTTAAGAAAATAGAGGAAACAGTAAGATATGCTTTTGATGGTGATAAATCAGCAGCTCAGATAGCTCAGGTTCAAACAAGATTAGGAGAGCTTAATAAGATTACAGAACAGTCTGAAAATCAGGGTCATAAACTAGCAGCTGGTATAAAAGAAACCAAACAAGCTTTAACTAAAGCAAGTAAAGAAATAGCTAAAGCTCCTGAAGCTCAAAAAGCTGAAATAGCAGAGAAAATCATTACCCAGATCACAGCTATTGAAAAAAAGACAAATGCTGCTATAATGGATTCAGATAAGGAGTATCAAGAGCTTTATAAGTTTTTTGTTGATAATGAAATCAAAGAAATTGAATTAAGAAAAGAAAGTTTAAACGAAGAGCAATTAGAATTATTTAATCAAGCAAAAGAATTGTTTGAAACAGAAAATTATTCAGAAGCTCTAGAAATGATTTATCAAATACAACCAAATAATTAGACGCAATCCTATTGTCAGGTTCAACTTCAGAATTAATATTTTAATTTTGAGGTTGAACCTAAAGACACGATTAAGGATTGTTGATAGAGGTTCCTGAACCCAAGCGATTGCCCATTCGTCATTCTTCTCTGGTTATTACTAGAGAAGAGTGACAGGATGTTTAGGGCAGTCGACAAAGTTTGGTCGACAGGCAGCCATAAAAATAAATATTAAAATTAAAGCAAAAAAAGATTATTTCTTTAAACCAAGATTTTTAATAAACACCTCACCATTAAATCTCTCAAATATTTAAAGAAGTAATCGAATTCAATTTAAAAAATGAGTACAAAGAAATTAGGTATCGTTACCGGTGTACTATTTGCTTTAACAGTTGCAGTAACCCCAGTTATTGCTGCTTGTGATTTACAAAATCCAAGCGAATGTACTAATGAACAGTTAGTTGCCTTGATTCAAGGTCTATTAGCTGGAACAGGTACAGGAACTGGAACAGGAACTGGCACAGGAACCATTACAGGTATTCCTGCTGGATTCCAATTTACTACAAACTTAAAGCAAACTTCTACTGGAAACGATGTAAAATATTTACAGATATTTTTGAATTCTGATCCAGCTACTCAAGTAGCTACCACAGGTGCTGGTTCTCCTGGAAATGAGACCACATACTTTGGACCTGCTACAAAAGCAGCTGTTATCAAATTCCAAAATAAGTATGCTTCTGAAGTTTTAGCTCCTTATGGTCTAACCACAGGAACTGGATACTTTGGAATAAGTTCAAGAACAAAAGCTAATGCATTACTAGGCACTAGTGGCGGTGGAACAGGTACAACTTGTCCTACTGAAGCAGTTGCTTGTGTAACTGCTGGATACAACTGGATTAACGGAGTATGTTCATGCTCAGGCGTAACACCTCCTACATCAAATGCATTCACAGTTGCCTTAGCTTCAACAAACCCAGCTTCAGGAACATTGGTTCAGGGTCAATCAAATGCTAATTTATTAGAAGTAACATTATCAAATGGTACAGCTAGTGAAGTTCAAGTAACATCAGTTGAATTAACCAGATTAGGTGTTTCAGCAGATGCTACATTAGCAAATGTATATTTGTTTGATGGTGCAACAAGACTAACTGATGCTGGCACAGTATCTTCAGGAAAAGTTACATTTAATAACGCTAGTGGTGTTATTGTAATACCTGTAAACACAACAAAAACAATTTCAGTAAAATCTGACATTTTAGCTGGATCACAAGGTCAAACAATTGGTGTTTCAGTGTCTGGTATTACAGCAAGCACAACATTAACAGGAACAGCACTTCCAATTGCTGGAAACATTCACATAATTGCTAATGCTACATTAGCAACAGTTAATTTGGGCGCAAACACTGTTGGAGGAACAACTGTTAATCCTGCAAACGATGTTAAGGTTTGGGAATCTCAATTTGCTATACTTACTAGAAATGTAAACTTTTCTAGATTGTCTTTAAAGCAAATTAGCTCTATCCAAACAGGTGATATTAACAATTTCAGATTATTAGTTGATGGAGTTGAGGTAGCAACAGTTACTTCTGTCGATGCTAATGGATACTTAACATTCACCTTTGACAAGACATTATTAACCGGAAACAGAATGGTTAAAGTTTTAGCTGATATTACTGGTGGATCAGGAAGAACAGCTCAATTTTCTTTAAGAAATAAAGCTGATATCGACATAAAAGATTCTGAATATAATGTTGCAATATCTGTTGGAGGCACAGTTCCTAATACAGCAGGAGCTTTGATTATTGGCAAGGGTAGTTTGTTAATCACAAAGAGAACAGACTCTCCTTCAGGAACAACCCCAAACAACTCTACAGGTGTTGTATTGGCAAAATATGATTTCAAAGCTTATGGAGAACCAATTAAGATTGAAAACCTAAAACCAGGTTTTACATATTCTGATGCAGGTGGTGTTGCCAATGTAGCCTGTAGTTTAAGAAACGCAAGAATTCAGGTTAATGGAGCACAGGTTGGAAGTACGTTCACTCTTCCAGAAGCTGGTCCAGCAACCCCAATAACAACTAATTTTGTAATCCAACCAGGAGAAACAGCCTTAGTTGAAATCGTTGCTGATATTTATGATATTGATGGAACAGCTGCAATAGAAGCAGGTGATATTATCACAGCTAAATTGTTACAAGGAAGCGCTAATGGTTCAAAAACTGTTTCTTACGAAGTAGTTGATGTTCCAGCTGCTGCAGAGTCTCCAGTTAATGCAAATTCATTGATGGTTGCAGAAGGAGTATTAACTGCGGTTAAAACAACAGCTTATGCTTCTCAAACAACAGTAGTTCCTCAAACAACATACAAACTGGGTTCTTATGATCTTACTGGAAGCAGTACAGAAGATATTAACCTAAACACAATTACTATCCAATTCGTTGGAGCCGCTATTAGTGCTGACGACTTTCTTGCTGCTGATTTATCAAACGTATATATTAAATACGGAGAAACAACAGGAGCAATTAAGTCAACGGTTACAGCTTCAGAAGACTGGTCAATTAATTACACATTACCAAAGAATGGTACAGTAAGAATTGAAGTTTACGGAAATATTGGTACATCTATTACCGATGGAGAAGCTCTTGATACAAAATTATTAGCTGTTGGTACAGGAGCATCTTCAGCTGCAACTATCAAAAGTAATAGTAACGTAGCTGTTACTGGTCAAAGAATTACAAAGAACGCAGGATCTATTTCTGTTGCTAGAGACGCTTCAACTCCAGCTTCGTCATTACTTGATGATACTGGTTCTGTAAAAACAGTTTCTTACAAATTTGAAGCTATTAATGATACTTATGCAATAGTAGAAGCAACTGCAACTATTTCTGATCCTTCTGTAGTTTCTTCAGTTAAACTAAAAGATGGTTCAACTGTGTTAGCTACAAAACCAGGTGCTTCAACAGTAGTATTTGGTGGAATTATTGTTCCAGTTGCTGCTAATACAACTAAAATTCTTGACATAGAAGTTGATTTAGCTTCAGTTGGTTATGGTGCTGGAAATACAGGTGCTAGCATAGTAACACAATTAACTGGTGCAAAAGCTAGAGCTAATGCATCTGGTGTTATTTCTGCTTTAGGTGCTGGACAAGGAATTCCAGCTACTGCAGGAAATGGTTTATATGTTTATAAATCTGTTCCAACAATGACATTATCATCATTGCCAACATCAACATTGGCAACTGGTAGTGGTGTAGTTATTTCTAAGTTTACGGTAGCTACAAGTGGAACAGGTACAGTTGGTTGGAAAAAATTAGACTTTACTGTAAGCAAAATTGCTGGTGCTGCAAAGTTAGCTATTTCATCTCCTATATTATGGGATATGGATAATAACCAACAAGTTGCTGGTACTGGAGTTGTAACAACACTTGCAGCAACAGATGCTGCAGGTAGTATTACATTTATTCCAACAACAGAAGAACAGATTAGTGGTTCTAGAACATATGAACTAAGAGTAACCGTAACAGATGCAACTGGTCTTGAAACAGCAGATTTCATAAATACAAGTATTGCTGCTCCATCAGTATCAAAAACTGCTTCTGATAGCGCTTTCGCTACAGGAACACTTGCCACAACATGGGCTTATTACGACCCATCAAATGGTGGAACAGTTAATACTGGAGACGTAAGACAAACTGCCGTAGATCAATTTACAGCAGTAACAGCAGAATCTGGTGGTGCAGTTGGTGCCGTTACAAGCACAGTAACATCAAAAGGTTTTGGAGTTGCCTCATCTGATACAATAATTGTAACCTATGGTGGTGGTGCTGACCCAGTGATTACAGGAACATTAGTAACAGCTGGGTACGCATGTACATCTGATAAAAATAACGCCGGCATTACAGCAGACGGAGTATTTACAGTTACATGTACAAAAGCAGCCACTGGTTCTATTGCAGCAACAATTACTTTAACAACAAAAGCTAATTGGGGCGCCGCAGATGATGCAGTAACATCAACAATTACCAAGACTGCAGGTGCTTATGCTATCAATACTGTTGTGGGTGCTTCTGATTCTGATGTAGGATTAGCTTTAACAACAAATGTTACAGCTGCCGCATCACTTGTATGGTCAGATGTTTCAGCACAATCACACAGCGTATTTACAACTGATTGGACAACGGATTTCTTGGTAAAGAACTTACCAACATCTACTCAAAACTTAGTAAAATAAGTTTAAGTAGTTGAACCTTAGTTTCCCGATAGCACAAATCGGAAAGGAGAGACCTTCAATGGTCTCTTCTTTTTTTATTCTTGCTCCATAGTGTTTTTCTTGATATAATTATTTAATGAAAAAAGAAAATTCTTTTACTTTAATAGAAATTCTAGTTGTTATTGTTGTAATTGGAATTCTTTCTTCTTTTATCCTAATAGGAATAAATTCAATTAATGAAAATGCTAGAATTACAAAGATAAAAGTATTTGCTAATTCTTTAAGAAATTCATTGTTAACTGACATTGTTTTTGAATGGAAATTAAATGGAAACGCTAATGATTCTTGGAAAGGAAATAATGGAACAATAGGAGGAAGTCCAACTTCCATTACTGATTGTGTTGAAGGATCATGTTATAGGTTTAACGGTTCTACTGACTATATCTATATTAATGACAATGATTCTGTTTTTAATCCTTTAACAGAAATGACAGCTTTTCTTTGGGTTAAGGGCTCTGTCCAGCAAGACAGTAGAGGATTATTTACTCAATTTAATTATGGAGTAGGAATAAATGAAAGAGCTTGGGCAATAAGACCATATGGTACACCTTCTAGATTAGAGATTATAATAGACCATGAAGGAGATGGGCTGACAACAAAAAAGAATTACAGAAGCACATCTCTTTTGCTTGATAACAAATGGCATTACGTTGGTTTTACTTGGAACAATGGAATATTGAACTTGTATTTTGATGGAATACAAGAAAATAATATACTTTATGATGATTCTTTTACCACAATAAAGAATTCAAGCTCAGCAATAAGTGTTGGCTCTTTTTTTGCTTCAGGAACTCCAGCAGGATTCTTTAATGGAGACATTGATTATCCTATTTTATTTAACAAGGCAATTTCAAGTTCTAAAATACAAGAAGAATATTATTTTAGTTTGAATAAATTATTTAAAGATAATAAAATAGTATCAGTAGAGTATGATCAAAGAATAGGGGAATTAAAGAATAATTTAGTAAGTAATGAATAAATCATTTACCTTAATTGAAATATTGGTTGTAATTGTTGTAATCGGAATTCTTTCTTCTTTTATTCTTGTTAGCATGAATTCAATTACTACTAATGCTGATTTTACTAAAAGAAAAGCTTTTTCTAATTCGATTAGGAATGCTTTATTAATCAATTTAGTTTCTGAGTGGAAATTAAATGAGGGAAGTGGGCAAATTGCCTCAGATTCTTGGAAAGAAAATCACGGAACATTAGGGAGTACTTCCGGGATAGATGTTAATGATCCTACATGGAAAACATCAGAAGAATGTGTTTCTTATGATTGCCTTTCTTTTGATGGTTCATTTGATTATGTTAATTTTGGGAACGGAGAAGGATCAAGCCCTTCTTCAATAACAGTTGAAGCTTGGTTTAAATCATCGGGCACATTGTTTGATTGGGCTACGATTATTAATAAAGGAGTTCAGGCAGACAATAATCATTTTTGGCTACACTATATGAGTGGAACAGGAATTAGATTTGAGTATGGAAATGGATCCGCAAGAGATAGAGCAGTATTTAATACAACAGTTATAACCAATAGGTGGTATCATGTTGTTGGAACATATGGAAATGGTTATGGTTATGTGTATATTAATGGAGCAAGAGGAGCAGCACAAACCTCTATTACCGGGGATTTAGGAGCTAATAGCTATGATGTTGTAATAGGGAGAGGATCAACTTCAAGTGCTTTTTATTGGAATGGATACCTTGATGAAATTCGTTTTTATGGTTCTGCAATGCCGTCTTCTCAAATTCAAGAAAATTATTATTCGGGATTAAATAAATTAATGGCTAAAAATATAATTAATAGTCGGGAGTTTAATCAAAGAATAGGGGAATTAAAAAATAATTTAACTGAGCAATGAATAAATCATTTACCTTAATTGAAATACTTGTAGTAATAGTTATAGTAGGAATTCTTTCCTCCTTTATTCTTGTTGGAATGAGTTCCATTACAAATAGTGCTAATATTGCTAAGTCTAAGGCTTTTTCTGATTCATTGGATAATTCATTACTTTTAGCAAGAGTATCTCAGTGGAAACTAGACGAAGGAACAGGAACTACTACCTATGACTCTTGGGGAACTAACAATGGAACTCTAACTAATGGACCCACGTGGGTTACTTCTGGTTGTATATCAAACAACTGTCTTTCCTTTGATGGGACGGATGATTATGTTTTAACAACATTTAATCCATCCAACTATTTAATTACTGGCAGTCCTTTTACAGTTTCAGTTTGGACTTATATTACAGATAAAACAACGAGCAGAAATATTATAGCAACAACATCAACTCCAAGGTTTTATCTCAGGAGTAATGATGGTGCAGTTGGGATAGGCAGTTCCTCTATTCTTGATTGTTATTCATTAAATGAAAATGTTTGGCAAAATCTTGTCGTTGTTTTTACTGGTACACAAATAAAATCTTTTTTAAACGTTGACACAAAAATAATTAAAAATTATGGAGGAGACGGAGCTTTCCCGAACGAAAACATGAGAATAAGCATAAACACTCTTCCTTTTGCGGGACGAATAGATGAACTTTCTATATACAACAGAGAATTATCAGCATCTCAAATGAAACAAAACTACTTTTTGGGATTAAGCAAACTATTCAAAAACAATGGAATTACCTTAAATGAATTCAATGAAAGAATGGTAGAATTAAAATCTAGTTTAGCAAAATAAGAATAAGCTATTATTTGAATGATTAGATAAATAAGAGTATAATAAAACAATGAATAAATCGTTTACCTTAATCGAAATGCTAGCAGTAATCCTTATTATAGGATTTCTTTCTTCTTTTATTGTTGTTCATTTAGATTCAGTGGGTGGTCTTTTTAAGGATAGAAGAGGTGCTGCATTTTCTAATTTTCTTAAAAACGAATTATTAATGAATTTGGTTTCTGAATGGAGATTAGATGGAGATTCTAATGATTCTTGGATGCTCAACAATGGAACAATGAATAATTTTTCAGCAGATCCTTGGAAACAAGGATCAGACTGTATTATGGATTCATGTCTTAGTTTTGATGGAGAAGACGACTGGATTAATTGTGGTCACGATGTCTCTCTTGATTTTTATGACGAGATAACTATTGAGGCTTGGATTAAAATAACGGGCAATAGACTTGGAGTGCATACATGTCCGATTATAAAAGGGGTAAAAGATGATAGTTCGTGGATGTTCTATGTTGACAGTGAAAGAAATCCAAATAGAAATGTTTGTTTTGCTGGAATGAAGTCAGATAATTCAGACTGGCTATTTTGGCTTAAAGCAATGTATAGTTTAGGAGAGTGGTTTCATATGACAGGAACATTTTCTTCTAGTCAGGGTTTTGCCAAGGTTTACAAGAATGGTGAAATGACAGATAGGTTAGACGAAGGAATACAGGGTTCAACATTACACATTTCTGTCGATAAAGATTTAAGAATAGGGTATATTTGGGAAGATGGATATTATTTAGGAGAGATTGATCAAGTTAGGATATATAATGCCGCACTAACTATTAGTCAAGTTGAGTCTAATTATTATGCTGGAATAAATAGAATGTTAATTGATAATAAATTAACTAAAGCAGAATTTATTCAAAAAATCGGGGGATTAAATAATAATTAAAATAATTATGTACACATCATTATTAATCGCAGGTTTTGGAGGAGGGTTTGTTAGGGGACTCATTGGTTATTTAAAGCATCAATATGATTACAAAAATGTTCCTTTTAATTTGCCATATTTCTTTGTAATGATGTTTTTGTCAGGAATAGTAGGTATTCTTGTTGCTGCTGCCATTGATAGCTCTTTATTAATTATCCAAGGCGTTAATTACATTTCTCCTGGCTTAGCTTTTATTATTGGTTATGCAGGAGGGGATTTTCTAGACGGGATGTATAAGATTGTTATGGATAAGGTTAAAGTAAAGAAATAGTCTTAGTTTATCGTATATAGTTAATATATGTATGATAATTATAAAATTATCTGAAAATTAGATATTGTAATATCATAATTTACATTAATTTGTATATTAGAGGGGTGTTGACAGTTTACAGTTGACAGTAAACTGTAAACCATATATAATGAGATCAATATGGAAACAAGCCAAAAAATCATTAATTTTATTAAGGACAAGGGACAAGTAACAGCAAAGGAAATAGTTGATGAAGTTGGAATAACCCGCCAAGCTCTTTTTAGATATCATTTAAACAAACTTGTAGAAGCAGGGATTATTGAAAAAAGAGGAAAATCTCCAAAGGTTTTTTATTCAATAAAAGAGAAGCAGAAGACTAGACAATCTTTTTCTGTTCCCAAAGAATATGCTGATAAAATAGAAGACAGTTATTTAATAATAACGTCATCAGGAGAGGAAAAAAGAGGAATTGATGGATTTACATATTGGTGTGAAAAAAATAATTTGCCGATAGAGAAAACAGCTAAAGAGTATATTGATACTTTGAAAAAATACGAGAAGTATAAAATAAATGGGGTTATTGATGGAACAGAAAAATTCAAGAATTCTTTTAAAGAAGTTTTTTTAGATAAAGTATTTTATCTTGATTTTTATAGCATTGAAAGATTTGGTAAAACAAAGTTGGGACAAGTTCTTCTTTATGCGAAGAACAGTCAAGATAAAAGATTGATTAAGGAGCTAGTTTTAGAAATAAAACCAAAGATAGAAAAAATAATAAAAGAATTTAAAATTGATGGAGTGGGATTTATTCCACCTACTGTTAAAAGAGAGGTTCAGCTAATGAGAGAAATCCAAAAACAGTTGAAACTTAAAACTAGAATTATTGAGATATCAAAAATAAAAACAGACATCATTGTTCCTCAAAAAACTTTAAATAAGATAGAAGACAGAATAGAAAATGCTCAAAAAACAATTTCCGTAGAGGAAAATGCTGTTTTTTCAAATATTCTTTTAATTGATGATGCTGTTGGTTCTGGAGCAACATTTAACGAAACAGCTAGGAAAATAAGGAAAAAAGGAATTTGTGAAAACAAAATAATAGGATTAGCAATAACAGGAAGCTTTAAGGGTTTTGACGTTATTAGCGAAGTTTAATATAATAAATAATATGAAAAAGAAAAGAATTTTAACTGGAGACAGGCCTACTGGAAGCTTGCATCTGGGACATTATGTAGGGTCTTTAAAAAATAGGGTAAGATTCCAAGATGAATACGATTGTTTTTTCATTATCGCTGATTACCAGGTTTTTACAGATCATTTGAATGACAATATTCAAATCGAAAAAAATATTAGGGAAATAACAATGGATTATTTATCTGTCGGAATTGATCCTAAGAAAAGCAGTATTTTTATTCAATCTGAAATTCCTGAAATAGCTCAATTAACAATGTATTTTTCTTTTCTTGTTTCAATTGCAAGATTAAACAGAAATCCAACAATTAAAGAAGAATTAAAAGCAGCAAAGATAAAAGAATCAGAAATGAGTTATGGATTTTTAGGTTATCCTGTTTCTCAAGCAGCAGACATTCTTGCTTTGAGAGCTAATATTGTTCCAGTAGGGGAAGATCAGCTTCCTCATTTAGAACAAACAAGAGAAATAGCTAAGAAGTTTAATAATGTGTTTAAAACTGATTTATTTGAGCTTCCAGAGGCTTTATTAGGCGAGATGCCAAGGTTATCAGGGTTAGATGGTCAAAAGATGAGCAAGAGTAGGAATAATGCGATTTATCTTAAAGATAGCAAAGAAGATGTTTCAAAGAAAGTAATGAAAGTATTTACTGATCCAACAAGAATCCACGCTAGTGATCCGGGGCATATTGAAGGAAATGTCTTGTTTGAATATTTTGATGCTTTTAATAAAGATAAAGAAGAAGTTAAAAAACTAAAAGAAGAGTATAAAAAAGGAAAAGTAGGAGACGTTTCTTTAAAGAAAAGATTAGGAGAAGTAATAAATGAATTTTTAGAGCCGATAAGAGAGAGAAGAAAAGAATATGAGTCAAAACCAAAGCTAATAGAAAAGATACTGGAGGAGGGAATAGAGAAGACAAGAAAAGAAGCTAAAGAAACAATGAAGATGGTAAAAGAGGCAATTTATAAATAAAAAAATGAAAAGATCGTTTACTCTTATAGAAATTTTAGTTGTAATAGTCGTTGTCGGAATTTTATCGGCTTTAATTATTATTGGTATGGGATCAATAATGATGGGGGCTAGAGATGCTAAAAGAACAACAGAAATTACTAAATTAAGAAATGCTATTTGGTCTGCATCAAATATGGGCGTTAGTGGATATCCTTTAACCCCTGATCAAGGATCTGGAGCAAGGGCTTGGTGTCATTTGGGAACAAGTGATTCTAACTGTTCAGAAATAGAAGCAGTTCTAGGAAGTTCAATTCCAAAAGATCCTTTGTATTCTACGGGGAATAAAGAATGGTCATATAATTATAAATCAAATGGGAGTACTTTTGATTTATATGCCAAACTTGAAAAGGGAGGTGTTATTTCTTTGTCAGAATCAAAAGTAGCCCCGGTTAAAGAAACAGAAAATTGTGAAACAGGGTGGATTAATACTGGTTTGGGTTTTTGTGTAATGCAATATGAGGCTAGGAACGATGGTTCTAATCGTCCAATATCAACAGGAACTGGTTTACCATGGACAGATGTTTCTCAAATTGCTGCTGTCGCAGCGTGTAAATCAATAGGAGCTCATTTAATTAATAATGCAGAGTGGATGTCTTTAGCTAGAGATATTGAATCAGTTGGATCTAATTGGACAGGAGGTATTGTTGGATCCGGAGTTTTAAAAAGAGGGAACGTTGGAGATACTGAGGTCGGTGATTACGATGCAATGGGACCAGAAGAAGGAGTGTCTAATGCTTTAGGAACACTTACTCTTTCAAACGGAGCTCAAATTCATCATCTTTCTGGTAATGTCTGGGAATTAATTGATTATAATCTTTCTGGCACAGGTGCATTTCCTCAATCTCCAAGCCAATCATCTTGGGCATGGAGGGATATTAATGAAGTTACAGATTGGGGAAGTATTTTAGGATACAATAATGTAGGCCCTCAAAATAAATCTTATAATGGATCAAAAGGAACAGGAAGAATATATTATAAATCTGACGTTACTTCTGTTTCTTCTATTTGTCGTGGCGGATCTTGGGATTTCTTAGTTGATTTTTCTAATTTTGGAGTATTTGCTTTTTCTTCAGACATTACTCCAACGAGTGAGTACTCAGGTATTGGTTTTCGTTGTGCAAAATAAATTATTGATTTGCCTTTTTTATATTATATGATAAAATAGAGGCACGAAAATGAGAAAACAAATTAAATTCTTAATATTTTTCTTTTGCTTAATTCCTTTTGTTTCGGTTAGAGCTGATACTTTAAATCAAAAAGTAGATTTTAATATTGAATCAAGTTATTCTATCAATGAAGAAATTAAAACTTCAGCTAGTTTAAAGAAGATTTCTTCAAAGCTCTATTTTTATTTCGATGATAATTGGTGGAATAAATTAAGCTCTCAAGAAGTAGAGGAAATAGATAAGATTTTAACTGATTTAGGTAATGAGTTTGATTCAGTTATTTATCCTAAGACAACTTCTTTTTATGGTTCAGAGTGGATTTCTGGGGTAGATAAGGATAGCAAGATAACTGTTTTGTTTTACCCAATGAAAGAAAATGCTAGGGGGTATTTTAGAAATATTGATGAATACGAAAAAATCATTGCTCCAGGATCAAATCAGAGAGAAATGGTTTATCTTAATGCTGATAATCTTAAGCATAAATTTATTAATGAATTTTTAGCTCACGAATTTGTCCACTTAATTGAATTTAATCAAAAAGAAAGAGCATATAATGTTAATGAAGATATTTGGCTTTCTGAAGCAAGAGCAGAGTATATAATAACTTATTTAGGATATAATGATAAAGATAATAGTTATTTAGATCAAAGAATAGAGGACTTTTTAGATAGGCCAACAGATTCTTTAACTCAATGGGATAGTGATTTTTATGATTATGGGATAATTAACATTTTCACTCACTATTTAGTCGATAATTATGGAAAAGAAGTTTTATCTGAATCACTAAAAACAAACAAGGTAGGCGTAGAAAGCATTGATTATGCCTTGAATAGATTAGGGAAACAAAAGTCATTTAAAGATATTTTTATTGATTGGTCTATTGCTGTTTATTTAAATGATTGTACTCTGTCTCAAAATTATTGCTTCAAAGATTCTAAACTAAGTAAACTGCAATTAATTCCTTTTAATAATTTATTACCTTTGTCTGGAGAAAGTTCTTTGTCTGTTAGTCAGACTTTAATGTCTTGGTCAAGTCATTGGCAAAAATTTAGTGGAGCAAGAAGTGATCTTAAAATTGAATTTGATGGAAAAAATCAAAACAATATCAAGGTTTTCTACATTATTAAAGACTTTTCAGGAAACTATGAATTAAAAGAACTTATTTTAGATAGCGGTAAAAAGGGGACAATAACAGTGTCTGGGATGGGAAAGGATAAGTCTTCAATAGTAATAATCCCTATTTATTTTAGCAATTCTCCTAATTCATTTTATTCCATAACAACAAATACCTATACTCAAACAAATAATAATAACAATCAAACACAGGATTCTCGGTTTCCTTTTGAGGTAAGTAAACCATTAAGCCAAATGAGTAGGGAAGAGCTTTTAAGCGTGCTTTTGAGGCTTATAATCTACTTAATATTGCAAGGGAAGTTAGTGATTTAAATTTGAAAATTCTTGCGCGATTCTTGCGCGATTCTTGCGCGATTTTTAATTTTATAGTATAATTTAATTAATGTTTAGTCCTAAATACAAATTAAATAATAAAGTAATATCAAGACTTACTTCTATTGCAGAAGCAAGAATTATAATTGAAAAAGCAAAACTTTTACCAAAACAAGAAATTAACCTCAGGAGACAGGCGGTGATTAGGATGACTCATAATTCTACTGGTATAGAGGGAAATATCCTTTCTTTAAAGCAAGTAGAAAGTATCGTTAGGGGGATTAAGATAGATGCACCCCAAAGAGATATTTACGAAGTTGAGAATTATTTAAAAACCTTAAAATACATAACAGAAATTATTGAAAAGAATGAGCCAATTTCAAAAAGAGCGATATTAAGGATTCATAAGCTTGTTACAAGCAAAACGCTACCAAAGAATCAGTCTGGAATTTATAGGTCGGGTCAAGTTTATGTTGTAAGTAGAAGACTCGGCCTACCAGATAAAATTATTTATACTGCTCCTCAGGCCGAGAGGGTTTCAATATTAATGGATGATTTGCTTGAGTGGATTAAAAAAAGCGAGAAAGAAAAAATCAACCCTGTCATTGTTGCCGGCGTAGTTCATCAAGAAATTGCAGCTATTCACCCTTTTAGCGACGGGAACGGAAGAACCGCTAGAGCCTTAGCCACATTGATTCTTTATAAAATGGGTTATGATTTTAGAAAACTTTTTGCCCTAGAAGATTATTATAATAAAGACAGACAATCTTATTATAATGCTATTAATATTGGAAGTAATTACGATCATAGAAAGGTTGATTTTACTCCATGGTTAGAATATTTTATTAAAGGTTTTAATGAAGAAATTGAAAAAGTTAAAAAAACAGTAATTAATCTTTCCTTAAAAAGGGTGGGGGAAAATATTAATTCTAAAATATATCTAGACGAAAATCAACTAAAAATTATAGACTTTTTAGAATCTATGGGCAGAATCACAGTTAAAGATGTAATAGATATTTTAAATTGTTCGAGGAGGAAAGCTCAATTAGAAATGCAAAAATTAAAAAAAATAAAAATGATTTCTCAAGTTGGCAAGGGACCAGCCTCTGCTTATATCCTTGCTAAATAATTGTTGCAAAAATCGTATCAATATGATACGATTATATGGTATAAATGATACGAAAATGATTTTAAACCAAAAAGAACAAAAAATAATTTCCATAATTTTAAAGCAAGAAAAGGCGCAGTCTTCGAGTATTTATGAAGAATTATTAAAGCTTGAAGAAAGCATTTCTTTTGTTACCGTAAAAAGAATTTTATCTGAACTAGTTAAGAAAGATTTTTTAATCGTTAGTGGCTCTGGAAGATCTACAAATTATAGCGTTAGTATAAATGGAAGGGTATTTTTTGATGTAAATGCTCATGAATATTGTTCTGTTGATCCAGACAAAAGATATGGTTTCAAGAAATATAATTTTGAATTATTCTCTTCTTTCCCTAAAGAATTATTTACAAAAGAAGAGCTAGATAAACTAAACAATGCAACAACAAAATACGAATTAAAATTAAAAGATTTTCCACCCTCTTTACAAAAAAAAGAATTAGAGAGATTTATTATTGAATTGTCTTGGAAATCATCAAAAATTGAAGGCAATACTTATACCCTTCTTGATACAGAAAAATTAATTTTAGAGAATCAGGTAGCTGCTGGAAAAACAATTGAAGAAACTCAAATGATTTTAAATCATAAAGATGCTTTTAATTTTATTTACGAAAATTCAAAAAAATTCGAAAACGTCACAAGGAAAAATATAGAAGAGTTGCACAAGATATTAATTAAAAAGTTAAATATAAATTCTGGTTTAAGAAAAAAGATAGTAGGTATAACAGGTTCTATTTATAAGCCGTTAGACAATATTTATCAAATAGAGGAGGCCATAGAGTCTCTTGGCGTAATTATTTCTAAATTATCAGACCCTTATTCAAAAGCCTTGATGGCATTGTTGGGAGTAAGTTATATCCAGCCATTTGACGATGGTAATAAAAGAACAAGCCGTTTAATTGCGGATGCCATATTGTTGTCAAATAACCTTCCGCCTCTTTCTTATCGTAGCGTTGACGAAAAAGAATACAAAGAGGCGATTCTTGTTTTCTATGAATTAAATTCAATTAACCCATTTAAAAAGATATTTATTGAGCAATATTATTTTACTGTAGAAAACTACTCTGTTTTTAAGATCTAATTTCAGGTAGATTTTATTCAATAAAGGTAATCGTTTTAAACAATATTTAAAGCATATTGACAAAGAAAAAGCAAAGATATACAATAGAAGTAAGAATTATTCTTACTTCCATTGCATATTATGGATAATTTAATAAAAAAAGTATTTGAATCATCTAAAACAGTTTTTACCAATAAAGACCTATCTTTGCTTTGGGGTGAAACAAATAAGGATAATTTAAAATCAAAGATATCTTATTATGTTAAGCGCGGTTCTTTAATAAGAATTACTAATGGTGTTTTTGCTAAGGACAATAACTATAATCCTAGAGAATTAGCAACCAGTTTGTATTATCCATCATATATTAGTTTCGAAACAGTTTTAAGAGACTCTGGTATTATTTTTCAACATCATGATACTGTTTTTCTTGCTGGTCCTTGGACGCTAAATAGAAAAATAGGAAAAAGTAAATTTTACTTTAGGAAACTAAAAAAAGAAGTTCTTTTTAATCCTTCAGATATTAATTTTATTGATAATTATTGCATAGCTAGTAAGGAAAGGGCTTTTTTGGACATGATTTATATTTTTCCCAGATATTATTTTGACAATCTTTCTTCTCTGGACTGGGACAAATGTTTTGAGATTATAAAGATTTACAAGAATAAACAGATGGTAAAAAGATTAAATAAATATTTTAAAGAAAATGTTAAATAAGGAAAAACATCAGTTAATAATGGGTCAAATTTTGAAAGATATATATTCTAATGTCTCTATATCGTCTCTTTTAGGATTTAAGGGTGGGACTTGTGCTTATTTTTTCTATGGATTGAATAGATTTTCAGTAGACTTAGATTTTGATTTGTTTTTAATTGACGAAGAAAAGAAACTTTTAGTTTATGAAAAAATAGAAGAAATAATATCAAAATACGGAACCATTAAAAATCAATACATTAAAAGAAATACGATTTTTTTTCTCTTATCTTACGGGCAGGAAGATCGTAATATTAAGATAGAAATCTCAACAAGAAATATTATTCCCAACATTAAAAATTATTATAAGTTAAAAGAATACCTTTCAATCCCCATGCTTGTAGCTAACAAGGAGTATCTTTTTTCAAGTAAAATATCTGCATTAGCTTTAAGAAGTGAAATAACCATGCGCGATGTTTATGATTTCTATTATTTTGCTAAAAATAATTGGGATATTGATAAAAATATAATAGAAATATTTTCTGGAAAAACATTTGGAGAACATATTGATGACTGTATTAATGCTGTAGAGGATATAAAAGACAATGAGATAGTGTATGGATTGGGCGATTTACTTAATGATAAAGAAAAAGACTGGATAAGGAATAATTTAAAAAAGGAAGTGCTCTTTTTTTTGAAAAACTATCAATCGGTTAATAAAAGAATAAAATCTTAATCTTGAAAATATTATTATAAGAGCTATAATAATATTAGTACATTATTTTTTTATTTATTTTTAGAAAAACGATTAGGTCGGATTTTTTATAATAGCATCGAATGTTCTTTTTATTTGTACATTTAAGTTCTTTATTTTTTGAGTTCTAGTCTCACTAGAAATAATAATTTAATAATGATTTTTTATGAACAAAAAGGTAAAAATAATTTTATCAGTATTGTTAGTAATCGCAATACTGTCATTTGTAATTTTTAAAGTACTTGAATTTAAAAAAGAAAAAGAAGAAAATCTTAATTTTATAACGATAAAGGACTTTATTGAAAAAAAGATGGATAACGAAACGATTATAGAAAACCAAGAGATTGGTCTTAGTTTTGTTTTACCTCAAGGGTGGGAGTTTGTTAATACTAATTGGGCTAATATATCAATGAGAACTTTTGATTATGAACCCTTTATGAACGAGGAAGAGAGGTTGCCGTTATTAAACAAGGGATGTTGGATAGATTTTAATTTTTCAACAAATAGTACCAAAGGATTAGATTATGAAACATTATTTAATATTTTAAATTTAGAAGGGTTTCAAGAGGCTTATAATGAAGAAGGCAATAAAGCAGAAATAATTACCATTGGTGATTTAAAAGTTGTAAAAGAAACAAAAACAATAGGAGAAGAAAAGGGAGAATTTATTTCTGTAAAAATCCCTTTTAATAAAAATAGAGTTTATTCTTTCGAAACTTATTTAATGGGTCAAGATAAAGAAAAATGTTTAGAAATATTTAATTCTTTTCTTAATTCAATTTCTATAAAATAAAATGAAGCTTAAAAATTTTCTTTTCGGCATTATGTTGGCGGTAGAGCTAATTGTTTTTTTAGCTATACCGTCTGTAGTATCAGCCGAATTTAATTTATTTGGATTTTCAAAAGAAGAAAATCCTCAAACTTTTTCTGAATTTCAAGCTAAAAATATTTTGAAAAAATTTTCTAATGTTTTACTTGATAAATGGATGTGGATGAAATCAGATAATTATTCTGATCCAAAAGAAAGAACGGTATTTTTATTTCTTAAGCAGGCAATAAATTATGACGTATGGAATTATATTTTCCAAGATCTTCCGATAGAGACATCGATTAAGGTTGGCAAGGCAATAGGGGAGATTGTTCAATTAATGACTTCTGACAATTCAATTAAACTAGCTATGGAAAAGATAGAAAAGGGGTCAGTAAAAATGTCTGTAGATTATCTTAAGAAAGAATTGTTTAAGATGGAAGTTAAAGCTGCTTTTGGAGCAACAAAAGTAAAATACGACACAGGAGAAGAAAAAATAGATACGAATTTTCAGTATGTTATGGTTTACATCCCGATTGACGACACAAAAGGTAATCTCATAACTAGAATATATTCTCCCTATGAACTAACTCCACCTCAAACAAGCGCTTCCTATGGTTTAGCTATGGGTATTATTAATGATTTAAAGCAAGGAGAAAAAATACCTCCTTTCATAGCCGAATTTAAGGGGATTATAACTAATAAGAATTTTTCTTGGTATTATCAATGGGAAGGTGAGCCGGAAATAAAATTATACTTTCCAGACAATGTTCCTGATTTTGGTTTTAAATCTATTCCTTGGTACGATAAATATATTATTAATCCAATAAAAAGAACAGTAAACGGAATGATTGATTCTATTACTGGATTTTTTTCATGGGGAGATATAATAGAGTACGTTAATCTTGAAGAATCTAATACGCCAAACGAAGAAGCAAAAAAAGAAGCAGAAGACATGATTAATGGAATTAATAATTATGAAAACAAAGAAATCAAAGAAAATAAGGAAGAAGTAGTTGTTTACGAGAATCAAACAGTAGGTGAACCCAAAGAACAAGAAGAAATTCAGAAGCCAAAGGAGGAATTTGTAGAAGAATTAAAACAAGAATGTCCTTTAAGTATTAATAACCCAAAAAGAAACACGATACTTATTAATGAGGTTGCTTGGATGGGAAGCCTTAATAGCGCTAATGACGAATGGATAGAATTAAAGAATATTTCTACTTCAGAGATTAATCTTAAAAATTGGAGTCTTTACGATAGAGATAAACAAATTAATATCTTAATAGAAAAAGATATTCTTGTTCCACCTTATGGTTTTGTTCTTTTGGAAAGAACAGACGATAATTCTGTTCCTTTTATTAGGGCAGATCAAATATATACAGGCACAATTTCTAATTCAGGAGAGTCTCTTTATTTGTTTAATCAAAATTGTGAACTAGAAGATTTTGTAGAAGCTAATTCTAACTGGCCAGCTGGAAATTCTAAAGAGAGATTAACAATGGAAAGAAGTAAAGACTTAACATGGCACGATTATAATGGTTTGGGCTATATGAACATATTTGGGACTCCAAAACAAGAAAACAGTATGGGAAAAGAAAAAGCAATAATCGTAGCAGAAAAAACAAGTACAAGCGTTACTTCTAGTAGTGGTGGAGGGGGAGGAGGAACAATTATTAGTTATTGTTCTCAAGATAATACAGAAGAACCATCAATGTCTTCAATTGTAATTAATGAAATTGCTTGGATGGGAGGAGAATCAAGCTCAAGCGATGAATGGATAGAGTTAAAAAATGTTTCATCAGAAGAAATAAATATGGACGGTTGGCAGTTATTAGATAAAGATAATCAGATTAAAATAATTTTTAATTCATCGGACATTCTTTCAGCTAATAGTTTTTATTTACTAGAAAGAACTGATGATTCAAGCGTTCCTAATATTCAAGCAGATAAAATATATTCGGGTGCTTTATCTGATAGTGATGAATCATTAAGATTATTTAATCAAAATTGTCAATTAATTGATGAAATAATAGTTAACGATTCTTGGCTTTTTGGAGATAATGATTTAAAAAAGACAATGGAAAGAGATTCTCAAGGGTGGCATACGTTTTCATTATTAAATGCAGACAATGTAAGCGGACTATGGGGCACTCCAAAACAAGAGAACAGCGAAAAGAAGGAAGAAGAATCTCAGGAAAATAATAATGAAGAAAATCAAGAAGAAAGCTTAGCTATTCCTTCATCTATATTAATTACTGAAATAAGCCTGGGGAAAGAAGACAATAATGAATATGTGGAAATATTTAATCAAACGGAAAACGAGGTTAATTTATGTTTAGATAAAAATAATTGTTATTATCTTTCTTATTTCGCTAATACTTTTAATGAAGAAGAAATAGCAAATCATTCTTGGGACGATCCAAGTTATAATTGGAAATTTCCAGACAACTTAACAATTGCTCCTAATTCATATATTTTAATTGATGTATTTGGTAATAGCGGAGGTGATTTTAAGGTTGGAGAATATTCTTCTCAAAAATTAAGCAATTCTTCAGGGTCTTTATCTTTATTTTCAAATAATCCTATTTATGCTGGAGAAGAAGAAAAGACTAAAGAAGAAAAAATTATTTATGCCAGACAATTAAAAATTGATGCAATTGCTTGGAATAAAGATGACAAGGAACCAGAAGTGAAAGAGGGAAGCGCTTTCATTATTAATCAAGGAAATATTTTAGGAAGAAAATATTATTTAGGAAAATATATTGATAGTAATAACAATCTTAATGATTTTGAAGAGCAAAAACAAAGCATAAAAACTAGCCCTTCTTATCCACCGGAAGCTATTAATGATTTGTCTATTATTGCAGGAGATAAAAAGAATTCAGTTATTTTATCTTGGACATCACCGTTTGATAAAGATACCGAGAAAGAAGAATTAGATTATGAAATATATTATTCATTAAATAAAGAAATAGACATAAATAATTTAGTCAATATTAGCGATTATACAGAAATAAAAATTATAAGAAATGAAAATAATATCTCTGCTTCGATAAATGATCTATATTATGACTCTAGCTATTATTTTTCAGTTAAAGCAAAAGATAAAGAATTAAATTACTCTGAAATTTCAAATATTGTTAATTATTCTATTTCCAAAGCTGAACACATTAAAGCTTATCGTTATGTTGATCCAGGAAAAAGAAACAAAAGTTTTTTAGCAGGACCTACAAATGAAAGCTTTATTGAAAAGTCAGTATTTATAAAAGGCAAAGATCATACTGAAATGAATGATGAGCTTTCTCTTCCGCTTATTGATGAAAATGAAAACCTATATATATCTGGTAAGCTTGATGGTAATTCAGGTATATATGCTTTTGACAAAGAAGGAAACGAAAAATGGCATTATCTTTGTCAAACAGGAGAAAACTTTTTATTGGGTCAAGACGGAACCATTTACTTGTTTTGTGGAGAGAAATTAACAGGATTAAGTCCTTCGGGAAAATTAAAATGGCAAGAAGACATATATAATTTTACTGGTGAACTAACAATGGGTTATAATGGTAATATCTATATTATTTCTTATCCAGATAGTTCTTATTTAAATATTGTTGAAGATAGTGAAAACGCGGCAATATTAAAAAGAATTGATTTGGGAAGGAAGTATGATTTTTTTTCAAATATCGTAATAGATTCCGATAATAATTTATATTTTTTTGCTGAGAGCACACTTTTTAAGTTCAATGGTTTGTCTAAAATTGGGGAGAGATCAATAGATCCTGTTTATGACGAAAACTATGAAGGAGAGAAAGATAAAATAGTAAGAATAAATGAATTAGGATTGTCTCAAAATGGAACTCTCTTGTTTAATATTTATAACGCTAAGTGGGATAGTAGTGGTAGAGGGCATTCTGTACTCTGTGGATTAAGTAAGGAAAATATTTCTTCAGATTTTTTATGGACCAAAGAAGACATGAGCTATAGTGTCATTGGAATAAATACTGATGAATTTTATGTTCAAGCTGATCTATCAGGAGATTATGGTTGGTACCATCTTTATTTATATGGAATTAATATTTTAACTGGAGAGGTTAATTGGGGTAAGCATTGGTCTTCTAATGGTTCTCCTGTTTCTAAGGCGTCTTTTATTTTGTCAGATGTTAATAATAATATATATTTTATTCGTGGGGGAGAGATAGTGGGCTTTAATATAAAAGAAATAACAGATAATAACCCCTTGAATGATAAAATATTGTTAGTCTCGGGAATAGGTTATTCATCTAATTCAATTTCTTTAGGAAAGGATGCGACATATTTTACCGACGGAAGAACAATAAAAAAGATAAGCTTTTAAGCCTAATAAAATTTATTTTTTAAATAACGGGTGGTTTTTGTTATTGTTAAAAAATTTTACATAGACATTGACAAAATCTTTTACATAATATATAATGGTTTAAAATATGCTTTCAAACTTTATTAAACAATTAAGAGAAAAGAACAATTTTAGTCAAGAATATATGGCTTCTAAAATTGGGATATCTAGACCAACATATGCTCAGATAGAATTGGGAAAAAGAGATCTAACCGTTATTGAGGCAAAAATAATATCAGATATTTTTGGAATGTCTTTAAATGATTTTTTGCAAGAAAAAAAGTTGTTGGTTGATTTTCAGATTAAAAAATCAAAGAATAAAAATAAAAAGAAAAAAGAAGACATCAGAATAAGCATTCCTCAAGAAAAGATTGACAAATTCAAACAAGTGTTACTATATATTTTGGAAAAAGCAGGAGGAAAGCCAAATGTTGGAATGACGGTTTTGTATAAACTCCTTTATTTTATTGATTTTGATTATTATGAAAAAAATGAGGAACAATTGATGGGACTTGTCTATATAAAAAATCATTATGGACCAACGCCAATTTTATTTGATAGGGTAATTAAAGAAATGAATAAAAAAGGAGAGATAGAGGTTTTAAAAAGTAAATTTTATCAACACCCCCAAACTAAATATTTATTAAATCCTTCTATAATACCAGATTTGAAAATCTTGAATGGTAAAGAAAAAGAACACATTGACTGGGAATTGCAAAGACTATCTAATCTAACAGCCACGGCTCTCTCTGATTTATCTCATAAAGATGTTCCATGGATTAGTGCTCAAGAAGGAAGACCAATAGATTATGAGTCGGTTTTTTATAGAACCAATGATACATCTGTACGAAATTATGGAGAAGAAGATTGAATATGTAGAAACAGCCCTTTTTAAAAAGGACATCAAAAAACTTCTCAAAAGATTTAGAACCCTGGAAGAAGATTTAATAGTTGCAAAAAGAGACGCTATCGAGCTTTTTCATGTTAAAAATATTGATAACAGAAGTATTTTTCCTATTATTGGTTTTTGCAAAGAAGAAATAAAAGTTTATAAAATTAAAAAATTTGCTTGTAAGTCTATAAAGAATAGAGGAGCAATGAGCGGAATAAGAGTTATTTATGCTTTAAGAGAAAAAGATTTTATTGTTGATTTTATAGAAATTTATTTTAAAGGAGATAAAGAAAACGAAGATAAAGAAAGAATAAAATTATATTTAAAGAGCACAGAAAAAGAATAAGGCATTTTTATTAAAAATAATTTGACTAAATTAATTTTTTGGTTTATATTTCAACAATATGACAAAAAAGCAGATAAACGTATCGTTTATATTGATACTCCTTTTGGGAGTTGTTTCTGCTTGTTATTGTTTTCCTCAATATCCTAATATTTTAATTAATAATGCAAACAAAGCATATAGTTGGTCTATACCCCAAATACCAGACAACGGCTTTAAATTAGGACTAGATCTTAAGGGTGGGGTTCATTTAGAATATGAAGCTGATTTGACAGATATTCCAGAAGAAGAAAAAGAATCAGTAATGCAAGGATTAAGGGATTTGCTTGAAAGAAGAGTTAATACTTTTGGAGTTACTGAGTCGATTGTTCAAGTTTATGGTCAAGATAGAGTAGCTGTCGAGTTGCCAGGAGTAGAAAGCATTGAAAGTGCAATAGAATGGATTGGACAAACCCCATTATTGGAGTTTTGGGAAGAGTTGCCAGAAGAAGAAATACAAAAAATGAATGAGGTAAAACAAAAAGTATCTGAAGTTTACACTAACAATAAAGACAAAACCCAAGAAGAGATTCTTGCAGAAATACAGAAAATAGATAATTGGATTTTGGCTTTTCAAAGTCCATATCAAAAAACAGAACTAACTGGTAGGTACTTAAAAAAAGCCACACTTGGCTATGATCAAATCACGTATGCTCCAATAGTTGAATTGCAATTCAATGACGAAGGGGCAAAAATATTTGAACAAGTAACAGAAAGAAATATTGGAAAAACTTTAGCCATATATTTAGATGGGGCATCAATTATTGATACAAATGGTGATGGAAAAATTGATGGTAATGATTTATACGCTCCAAGAGTTAACGACAAAATAAGTGGGGGACAAGCAATGATTTCTGGGAATATGGATGTTAAGGAGGCAAAAACTTTAGTTCAAAGACTAAACCAAGGAGCTCTACCCGTTCCATTAGGGGAGCCAATAGCTCAGAAAAAAATAGGACCAACTTTAGGAGCAGTTTCTTTAACAAATGCAGTTAGAGCAGGAATGATAGGAGCAATAATGATAGTTGTTTTCTTGATTCTTTTTTATCGTTTGCCAGGTCTTTTAGCTGCAGTAGCATTATCTTTATATATTGTAATCTTACTTTCTTTAATGAAATTAGTACCAGTTACCTTAACTTTAGCTGGAATAGGCGGATTTATTTTATCTATTGGTATGGCAGTTGATGCTAATATTTTAATATTTTCTAGAATGAGAGAAGAACTAAAACAAGGGAAAAGTGTTTTAACAAGTATTGAAGAAGGACTGAAAAGAGCTTGGCCATCTATTAGAGATGGAAACTTTACAACCCTTATTGTTGCTTTTGTTCTTTATTTTCTAGGAACAAGTTTTATTAAGGCATTTGCTTTTGCATTAATTTTAGGTATTTTTGTTAGCATGTTTTCAGCAGTTGTTGTTACAAATATTCTTCTTCAAATTTTTGCAAGAGGAAGATTAGAAAAGATAAGATTTATTTGGTCATAAATATGGACTTCTTAAAACATTCAAAAATATATTTTTCAATAGGAATAATATTGATAATAGCAAGCTTATTTAGTTTATTTTATTACGGCTTGAATCTAGGAATTGATTTTGAGGGTGGAAGCTCTCTAAGCATAGAGTACAAAAACGAAAGGCCAGACACAGATAAAATTAAAGAAGCTTTAAATCAAGTAAAAGATATTAATAATTTTGAAGTTCAACCAACTGGTAATTTAGGAATTATTATTAAAATTTCTCAAAAAGATATTTCAAATGAGGTTTATGAAAACATAATTACCGAACTTCAAAAAACAGGGGAATTTGATGAATCATCAGCTGGAATAGAAACAATAAGTCCTCTTATAGGAAAAGAATTAAAACAAAAAACAATAGTTGTGGTTGTTGTTGCTCTTTTAGCAATGCTCTTGTATATTGCTTTTGCTTTTAGAAACGTCTCAAAACCAGTAACTTCTTTTCAATATGGATTTTCTTCTACTTTAATGCTTTTTCATGACATCATTATTCCTTTAGGGGTTTTAGCTTATTTGGGTCATGTGTCAGGAGCCCAATTAACAATTCCTGTTATAACCGCTCTTTTAACTGTTGTTGGTTATTGTATTAACAATACAGTAGTTGTTTTTGATAGAATTAGGGAAAACTTAATTAAAAATAGGGGAAAGAGTTACGAAGAAATCGTAAACAAAAGTTTAAACGAAACATTGACTCGTTGTATTAATACTTCTTTAACCGTGTTATTTGCTTTGGGTTCTTTGTATTACTTTTTTGCTAACGAGGAATCATTAAAATACTTTACTTTAACTGCTGGAATAGGTGTTTTTGTGGGCATCTTTTCCTCGGTGTTTTTAGCAAGCCCACTGCTAGTTTATTGGCTTAAATATACAAAAAGGAAATAATTTGACAAAAATCAAATAAAATGTTATAAATATCTAAATATGGAAACAGATTATAGAGATTTTATACAAAAAATATTAAAGGAAGTACCTGAAAGGACAAGGAAAGTATTGGTCCGCAGGTTTGGTTTAGAGAAAAAGGAAAAAGGAGAAACTCTTGAGGCTATAGGTAAGAGCTATAATATAACCAGAGAAAGAGTTAGGCAAATAGAAAGAGATGGTATTAAGAGGGTTAAGAAGTTAATGGTTTCTCCAGCGTTTAAAAAAGATTTTGAGAAAATTAAAACTTTTTGTGAAAAAAAATTAAAACAATGTGGAGGAGTTAAAAAAGAAGAAAACTTACTTGCAGAGTTAGATTTATTCCCAACAAAAAATCAAACTTTTTTTATTTTAAATTTAATAGACAGTTTTAAAAGGGAGAAGTCAGATGATTATTTTCATGCTTTTTGGTATAGCGATTCTAACCAAGCATCGAATGCTAAAAAAATTGCTACTGAATTTGTAGATAGTTTTAAAAATAAAAAGGAACCAGAAAATATAGAAAATGTTATAAAGGAATTTTCAAAGAAAGAAAATTTAAGCAAAGAAACCCTTCTTTCTTATTTAGAAATTTCAAAACAAATTTCTAGATCTATTGATGGCCAGAAAATAGGACTTGTTACTTTTTCTGAAATTAATCCCAAGACAGTTAAAGATAAGATAATATTAGTTTTAAATCAAAAGAAAAAGCCTCTTCACTTTAGAGAGATAACTGATTTGATTTTTTCGTTAAATAAAGATTTAGAGAAAAGAGACAGTCGCATTTTTAATCTTCATCCTCAAACAGTTCACAATGAATTAATTAGAAGTAATAATTTTGTTTTGGTGGGCAGAGGATTATATGCACTTAAAGATTGGGGATATAATCCAGGAAGAGTAAAGGATGTTATTGTTGGCGTTTTGAAAAGTGCTAATGAGCCCCTATCTAAAGAAGAAATTATAGAAGAAGTTTTAAAACAAAGAATGGTAAAAGAATCAACTGTCTTTTTAGGCCTTCAAGACAAGAAGATTTTTGATAAAGATCAAGAAGGAAAATACAAAGTACGAGAAGCTTAAAAACATTTTAATGTCTGATCAAGTTTTCATTAAAACATTTCAAGTTTTAGACTTATTTGGAGACGGATTGTCCCTTTGTTTTAATCTCTTTTTACAATTTGGCTGGTTTGTCCTGCCTTTTCTTTTATACAAACCATTAAGGTTTGCTTTCGTACTTTTTATAGAAACTAAATGGAATTTAAGTTTTAAAAGAATTGTTCTTGAAATAAAAATTCCTCAACATGTTACTAAGCCATTAAAAGCAATGGAGAATATTTTTAATAATATTTGGCCAATATATGATCCTCCTAGTGACTGGAAAGCAACATTTTTTGAAGGAAAAACCCTAATTAACGCTTCTTTTGAAGTAGCTGGAATTGATGGGGAGCCACATTTTTTCATTAGAATTCCTGAGGGAAACAGAAAAATGATTGAATCAGCTATTTATTCTCAATATCCTGATGTAGAAATATTCGAGGTTCCTGATTATACCAAAAACGTTCCAGAAGATATTCCCAATAAAGAATGGGATATGTGGGGTTGTGATTTTATGCCATTAAAAGAAGATGTTTATCCTTTGAAAACCTATAAAGATTTTTTTGAGGAAAACCCAGAAGCAAAGGACGAAAAAAGATTAGATCCTTTAGCTTCTTTGCTTGAGGTGATATCAACCCTTAAAAAGGGAGAACAAATATGGATTCAAATGACAATAGTTCCTATTAGTGTTGCAGAAAATGATTATGTTAAAAGGGGAAAAGACATAATCGATGTTTTGTTAAAAAGAAAACAGATTAAAAAAGAGTCAGATCCTGAACCAATAGTTTTTAGAGCAATATATACTTTTTTCCACTGGTTGATTACTGGTAGAAATCCAGAAAAACAAGAAGAAGAAAAAAAAGAAGAGTATCCTTATGAAATGCGTTTAACGCCCGGAGAAAAAGATGTTATTGCTGCTATTGAAAGGAAAACTTCTAAGACTTGTTATGTTTCTCGTTTAAGATATATTTATTTAGCAAAAAGAAATGTTTTCTTCGGAGGGGCAAAAGGATTTGGTCCTAGTTTTTTTTCTCAGTTTAACACTCAGAACTTAAATGGTTTAAAGCCTTGGAAACCAACAATAACTAAAGTTCAGGCTCCAGACATTTTTACGAAAAGAAGACTTTATCTTAAAAAAAGAAATTTATTTAAAAATTATGTTAACAGAAGCTCTGCTTTCGATCCTTTTCCTGGAGGAACCTTTATTTTATGTTCAGAAGAATTGGCAACAATTTTTCACTTCCCAGGAATTGAGGTTGCTCCAACACAAGCATTAAAGAGGATTGAAACAAAGAGAGGAGCGCCACCAATGAGTTTACCAATTGAATAATAATTTATGGAAAAAGAAACAATAACATTTTTTGGCAAAACAACTTTTAGAGGAGAAAAAAAGAAATTTGGAATAAAAGACGATGACAAAAGACGTCATGTTTATATTATTGGTAAAACAGGAATGGGTAAAACCGAATTATTAAAAAACATGGTTGTCCAGGATATTTTAAATGGAAAAGGAGTTGGTTTTATTGATCCTCACGGGGAAGCAGCAGAAGAGCTTTTAAGATTTGTCCCCAAAGAAAGAATAAAAGATGTTGTTTATTTTAATCCAGCTGATATTGAAAATCCAATTGCGTTTAATATTATGGAAGACGTGAGCGCTGAATACAGACACTTGATTGCTGGTGGATTAATGGGTGTTTTCAAAAAGATTTGGCCAGATGTTTGGTCATCGAGAATGGAATATATTTTAAATAATTCTATACTTGCTTTATTAGAGGTTCCAGGATCAACACTACTTGGAGTTAATAGACTTTTGTCTGATCCAGAATGGAGAGAAAAAGTAGTAAATCAAGTTAAAGATCCAATTGTTAAGTCTTTTTGGGTAAAAGAATTTGCTAGATATACTCAAAGATACGAAGTAGAAGCAACTGCAGCAATTCAAAACAAAATCGGTCAATTTATTTCTACGCCCTTGATTAGAAATATTATTGGTCAAGAAAAATCAAGTATTGATATTAGACAAGTCATGGATAGCGAAAAGATTTTAATCATGAATCTTTCTAAGGGTAAGATAGGGGAAGATAATTCTAGACTATTAGGGGCACTTCTTGTGACAAAACTACAATTAGCTGCAATGTCTAGAGTAGACACTGCTGAACAAGAGAGAAAAGATTTTGTATTATATATTGATGAATTTCAGAATTTTTCTACAGATTCTTTTGCTAACATTTTATCAGAAGCTAGAAAGTATCGTTTATCTTTAATTTTAGCTCATCAATATATTGCTCAAATGGAAGAAAAGGTAAGAGATGCAGTTTTTGGAAACGTTGGGACAATGATTACTTTTAGAATCGGAGCTGATGATGCAGAGTTTTTAGAAAAAGAATTTTCTCCTGAATTTTTTATTGAAGACATGGTTAATCTTCCCAAGCAAAACATTATTGTTAAGTTAATGATTAACGGTGTTACCTCAAGGCCTTTTTCTGCTGAAACACTTCCTCCAGTGAAAAAGCAAGAAGAGTCTTTTGAAGATGAGATAGTAGGATTTTCTCAGAAAAAATACGGAAATGATAGATCTATTGTGGAAAAGAAAATTTCTGATGATTCAGGAATAGACTCTTTTATACCAATTATTAAAAAGAATAATAATATTGAGTTGCATGATGCAGTTTGTCAGAGTTGTGGTAAGAAATTTAAAGCACCATTTAAGCCAGACGGTAAAAGGCCTGTTTATTGTAAAACATGCTTAAAGAATAAAGAAGAATCTTCGAGTAGTTTCAATTCTTTACCAACAATTTCTTTAAAAGAATCAGCTAAAGATTTCGTACCACTGGTAAAGAAAAAAGAGGAAAGCATAAATAAAAAAGAAATAGATTTGGTTGGGTTAAAAGAGGTTATCAAGAAAGCTAAACTAGAAACAAAAAAAGAAAAAGGAGTTATTCATCCAGGAGAAACTATAAAGTTTGACTAAGACGATTTAATTGGATATCATTAATCAATGAAAAGCATAAAAGATTTTGACATAAAAGGTAAAAGAGTTTTAGTAAGGTGTGATTTAAACGTTCCATTAGATGATAATGGAAAAGTAGCTGAAGATTTTAGAATAATTCAAATTTTACCTCTGCTTAATTATCTAAGAGAAAAAGGAGCAAGAATTGTTCTTATTAGCCATTTAGGAGACCCTAAGGGAATAAAGGATCCTAAATATTCTTTAAGACCAGTTGCAGAAAAACTATGGGAATTAATAGGTGGAGTTAAGTTCATAAACGAAGCAATTGGAACAAAAGTTGAATTACAGACAACTCTTTTGAAAGAAGGAGAAATTCTTTTATTAGAAAATTTAAGATTTTACAAAGAAGAGGAAAATAATGATTTAGAGTTTGCCCAAAAACTTTCTAATTTAGGAGATTTTTTTATTCAAGAAGGATTTGGAGTTTGCCATAGAAACCACGCTTCTGTAGTAAGTGTTCCTAAATTTTTAATTAGTTTTCCAGGATTTTTAGTAAAAAAAGAAATAGATGTTTTGTCTTGGCTTATGACCACCCCTGAAAGACCTTTTGTTTCAATAGTTGGTGGCGCCAAGATTTTAACAAAAACAAGGGTTATAGAAAAACTTGTTAATAAATCGGATCATGTTCTAGTTGGAGGGAAAATTGCAAATTCGATTTTAACTGTAAAGGGGATTTGCGTAAGAGATCGATGGACAGAAGAGGAGCTTAAATTAAAAGAAGATCTAGAAACATTAAATTTAACTAGTCCGAAACTTCATTTACCAATTGATGGAGTAATTTCTTTATCTTCTCTTGATGAAAATTATTTAAGAATAGGAGGAGTGGGAACATTAAGAAAAGACGAAGACATTTTTGATATAGGTCCAGAAACAGTAGAAAAGTATAAAGCTATAATTTCTACAGCTAAAACAGTAATATGGAACGGACCGCTTGGATTTTATGAAAAAGAAGAGTTTCAAGAAGGGACAATGGGAATTATGAATGCTATGATTAACCAAGAAGCTTTTACTGTTGCTGGTGGTGGAGAGACAACAGAGATAATAATTAGAGAAGGATTAAATGATAAATTTGATCATTTATCATCAGGGGGAGGTGCAATGCTTGATTATATTGCTGAAGGTAATTTGCCAGGACTAAAAGTTTTAGAATAAAATGAAAATTAAAAATATTGACAAAGCAGCGGAAAGGATTAAAGAAGCAACCATTCAAAAAGAACAGATAATAATATTTGCTGATTCTGATTTAGACGGTGCTGCCTCAGCTACAATTTTAAAAGAAACAATTGATAATTTAAACTATTCTGTAAGTGCGGTTCTTTTTCCAGATAGAAAAAAAGAGGGTTATGGATTGAATAAAGACGTCTTACAAATTATTATATCTAAGTTTAAAAAAGGATTATTGATAACCCTTGATTGCGGAATTACTAATTACGAAGAAGTAAAAACCGCGAGAGAAAATGGTTTTGATGTGATAATTATTGATCACCACAAAGAAATAGGGAACAAGCTTCCCGAAGCTAATATTATAGTTGACCCAAAACAAAAAACAGATGAGTCTCTTTTTAAAGAATATGCTAATGCAGGCGTTACCTTCAAATTGGCCGAGGAAATATTGGGTGAAAACATGTCTAACATGCTTAAAGAAAGTTTTTTAGAGCTTGTTGCCTTGGCCACTATTTCTGATATGATGATAGAGATAGAAGAAAACAAAGAATTCATAATTCAAGGACTACTAAATATTGAAAATAGCGAGCGTCCGGCACTTAAAGCAATTATGTCTTTTTTGGGAGAATTTAATTCAAAGCGTGACATGGTTTCAAAAATTAATAGTGTTTTAAATTCAGCAAGAATTAATGATCATGTTATAGCTTCGTATTTGCTTTTAACAGAATCAAATTTAGATAAAGCAAAAATATTAGCCAAAGATTTAATAGAAGAAACTGAAAGTAAGCATAGAGAAATTAATGCTTTAACAGAAAATGTTAAAAGTAAGTTCTTAAACAATAAATCAGAAATTATTTTTGATGGTAATCCTGATTGGCAAATTGAATATTTGGGCTCTGTTGCTTCTAGACTTTGTAATTATTTTGACAAACCAATATTTTTATACCAAAGATACGAAGATTTCAGTAGGGGAACAGTGAGAGTTCCAAAAATACATGATGCAGTTAAGGCAATGGAAAATTGTAGGGAATTGTTAAAAACATTCGGAGGACATGCTCCAGCAGCTGGGTTTACAATTAAGAATGAAAACATTGAGAAGTTTGAAAAATGTTTAGTGGAGTACTTTAAGAAATAAAAAGAGCCTTTAATCGTTTTCGATTATTGGCTCAGATGGGTTTTGCGCTTTCTTAAAAGCGCGATGTGATGCTTCAATCTTTGCTTCCATTTCTTGCTCGTGGTCAGCATCAATTAAGATGCGACCGTCAAATTTTCTTTCAGCCTGTTTCATGTTAAATACCTATAAATATTATAACAAATAATTAAATAATTGTCAATATGAAAATAATAGTAAATACAGATGGGGCTTCAAGAGGTAATCCAGGTATTGGTTCTGTTGGAGTTGTAATTTCTAATGATAAAGGAGAAGTTATTAAGAAATATGGAGAATATCTTGGAGAAAGAGTTACAAATAATGAGGCCGAATACGAGGCCGTTATATTCTCTTTTAGAAAAATGAAGCTTTTGTTTGGAAAAGACAAAGTTAAGAAATTAGAAATAGAGTTTAGATCTGATTCAGAACTGTTAGTTAATCAAATGAATGGAAGATATAAAGTTACGGAAAAGCATCTTCAAGAGTTATTTATGACTATTTGGAATCTTAAAACTGATTTTGGAAAAGTTGAATTTAGTCATGTCCCTAGGGAAAAGAATAAAGAAGCAGATGCACTCGCTAACCAGGCTTTAGATAATAATTTAAAAAAATCTTTATTTTAAACAAAAACACCCTTGGTTAAAAGGATGTTTTTCATGTTTTCTTTACCTTAATAAACCCATAAGCCGAATTCTGTTTTAGGTGATTATCTATCTAAGGCCAAAGATCTCTCTTTGGCTCAAGCGAACTACTTTTTCTCTTATACAAGAGTTTGTTCTTGCTGCCAACAAGAATTTAGCCGTTTCACCTTTGGAATTACTTCCAAACTAATCCTTTTTAAGGGGATTCCTTAATTATTTCTAATTAAAGCGTCTCTGTTCGCATCTCTATCAAGATTTCTCTTGACGGTGGGCATTACCCACTGCTTTTTAGACCTTAAATCAGGAATGGCAGTTCGGACTTTCCTCTCCAAATTGGAGCAATCACCCGGTTTATTAAGGCAATTAATTTTAACTAATATGTATCAATGTGTCAAGGTTTGAAAATTGATGGTTATTGTGAGATAATAAACAATAAAATGGATTTTAATGGTATTCTAAATTCGAAACAAAAAGGAATTAAAAAAGCAACCCTAATAATGGTTGTCTCGGTTTTGATTAGTAGAGTATTAGGATTATTAAGAGATAGGTTTCTAGCTGGATATTTTGGCGCTTCAATTGATTTAGACATATATTTTACTGCCTTTAGAATTCCTGATTTAGTTTACAGTATAATATTTGCTGGAGGAATAACGGTTTCTTTCCTTCCAATTTTTTCAGATTATTTAAAGAAAAATAAAGATGAGGCATGGAAAATAGTTAATTATATTTTAAATCTATTTTTTGTTTTATATGCTTTATTCCTTTTGATTTTTATTATTTTTACTCCACAATTAATATCATATCTAGCTCCTGGTTTTGATGTGGTTTCTCAGCAAACAACAGTTGACTTAACAAGATTAGTATTTATAAGTGTTTTATTTTTTGGAATATCTTCTGTAATGGCTGCAATTTTAAATTATTTTAACAATTTTCTTGCTTTTTCAATTGCCCCAATTTTATACAATTTAGGTATTATATTCGGTATAATATTTTTATCACCCTATTTTGGAATATTTGGTGCTGGAATTGGTGTTGTGTTTGGCTCTATTCTTTATTTGTTAGTTCAAATTCCAGGAGCAGTAAATAATGGATTTAGATATAGGCCTATCATTTCTTTAAAACATAAGGCAATCAAAGAATTTTTTGATATGGTTGGTCCAAGAATTATTTCTTCTTCGTCTGTACAATTTGGAATGGCAATAGTTACATTAATTGCTTCAGGAATTGGGGCTGGAGCGATTGCAGTATTTAATTTATCAAACAATTTAAGATATTTACCAATTGGAATAATTGGTATTCCTTTTGCTACAGCTGTTTTTCCAGCTTTATCTAAATCATGGGTTGATGGAAACAAAGATGAGTTTTTTAAAAAATTTAAATCAGTTTTTGAATCCATATTATATTTTTCTTTTCCAGTCGGAATTTTATTATTCATGCTCCGTGAGCAAATAGTAAGAATCGTTTTCGAGACAGGTTCTTTTGGAGCAGAAGCAGTTGCAATTACTTCTGCTGCATTAGGTCTATATCTATTAAGTACGGTTGCCCAGTGTTTAGGACCTATTCTTTTAAGAGGGTTTTTTAGTTTAAAAGATTCTAAGACCCCAACGATTATTGCTTTGTTTTTTGTTGCTTTTAATTCTTTGATTTGTTATTTTTTTGTTTCTTTTGGAGAAAATTTTATTAATCTTTCAGAAATTATTTTTGGAATATCTGATTTGTCCCAAGTTAAAATACTAGCATTGGTTTTTGGATTTAATTTAAGTTTATTCGCAGAGTTTTTCCTTTTATTGTTTTTATTTTATCGAAAAGTTGGAGATTTTGGGATTAAAGAAATTTCTATGTATTTCTTAAAAGTAATATTTTCTACAGGAGCCATGGTTTTAAGTGTTCTAATGACGATTAGTTTTTGGCCAAACTCATTGCCATTGATTTATGATTTAATTTGGTTTTCAATTATTTGTCTTGTAGCTGGAGCCACATATGTTGCTTTTTCTTTTTTATGTGGTATTAATATTTTTAAAAAATGAAAATAAAGAATTTTGTTATTATCAGTCACATTGATCATGGAAAGTCAACTTTAGCTGACCGTCTTTTAGAAATTACAGAAACTATTAAAAAAGACAAAATGAAGCCTCAGTATTTAGACTCAATGGATTTAGAAAGAGAAAAGGGTATTACTATTAAAATGACACCAGTGAGAATGGAATACAATAATTTTATTTTAAATTTAATTGATACTCCTGGACACATTGATTTTAATTATGAGGTCTCAAGGAGCTTAGCAGCAGTTGAGGGAGCGATTCTTTTAGTTGATGCAACAAAAGGAATACAAGCTCAGACAATAACTAATCTAGAGTTAGCTAAAAAAGAAGGATTGATTATTGTCCCTGCGTTAAATAAGATAGATTCGCCTCAAGCAAGAATAGAAGATGTTAAAAAAGAAATAAAAGACATTCTTGATTTTAAAGAAGAAGAAATTCTTTTGATATCAGCTAAAACAGGGGAGAATGTAGAGAATTTATTAAATATAGTTATAGAAAGAGTTCCAGAAGCAGAAGATAACTCTAATAAGCCTTTAAGAGCATTAATATTTGATTCAAAATATGATTCTTTCTTGGGCGTTGTTGCTTATGTTAGAATTATTGATGGCAATGTTAAAACAGGAGACAAATTATATTTTGTTAATTCTAAAGCAGAAGGAAGTGTTAAAGAATTAGGATTTTTTAAACCAGGCATGACTCAATCTCAAAATTTGAAAGCAGGAGAAATAGGGTATATTGCCACAGGAATAAAAGATCCTGAGAAAATTAGAATTGGAGACACGATTGTTTTGAAGGGACAAGAGAACATTATTAAATCTTTAGAAGGATACAAAAATCCAGAGCCAAAAATTTTTGTTTCTCTTTATCCAAAAGCTCAAGAAGATTTTGAGTTATTAAAAACAGCACTACTCAAATTAAAACTTAATGATTCTGCATTATTTTTTGAACAACAGAATTTTCATGTTTTTGGTCGTGGCTTTCTTTGCGGTTTTTTAGGATCTCTTCACACTGAAATCACAATGGAAAGATTAAAAAGGGAGTTTGATTTAGAAATCGTAATTAGTTCTCCTCAAGTACTGTTTAAAGCAGAAGATTCGAGAGGCAGGGAAGTTTTGATATATAATCCAGTTAATTGGTCAGATAATTTTAGAAATTTTTCAGAACCCTGGGCTGAAGTAAGGTTAATTATTGGTTCATCATATTTGGGTAGAGTGTTTGATTTTTTAAATGAATTAGAGGGAAGTCATATTGATTCCAAGCCTTTTGGAGAAACAAGATATTTAATTGTTTATGAAATGCCCTTAAGGGAGATTATTGGAAAGTTTTATGAAAATCTTTTGAACATTACTCAAGGTTTTGCTTCTTTGACTTTTAAAGAAATTGGTTATAGAAAAGCAGATTTGGTCAAGTTGGAAATTTTAATTAATGGAAAGACAGAAGAAGCTTTTTCAAGAATATTGCCTCAAAGCAAGGTTAACTATGAGGCGAGAAGAATGGTTGAGAAAATTAAAGAAGTTTTACCAAAACAATCATTTAGTGTTCCTATTCAAGGGAAAATTGGAGGAAAGATAATTAGTAGAGAAACATTAACTGCAACCAGAAAAGACGTTACGGCACCACTTTATGGAGGAGACTATACTAGAAAGAGAAAGTTGCTAGAAAAGCAAAAAGAAGGTAAAAAGAAGTTAAAAGAAAAAGGAGAGGTGAGAATTCCTCCCGAAGTTTTTCTTAAGGTTTTTGGATCTTAAAATCCTATATAAGCAAGAGATATTACCATGGATATTGCCACAAGAGACACAAGCACTATCCAAACAATCCTGAAAAGTTTTTTAGATTTTTTAGACATATATTATTATGATAGCAAAAAATAATAAAAAAGTGAAGGGGATCATTAATGACCTAAAAAGAAAGGTCATTTTAGGCGGATTAATATTTTTAGTTGTTTTTATGCTATATACGAATATCAAGATATTAGAAGAGCGAAAAAGAGCAGAAAAAGAATTATTTAAGATAGAAGAGCAAATAAAGGAGGAGGAAAAAGAAAAAGATAAGTATAATTTTCAATTAGGAAAAAGCAACACAGAGGAATATTTAGAAAAAGTTGCGAGAGAGGAGTTAGGACTTCAAAAACCAGGAGAGCAAGTAGTAATAATTAAAAAACAGGAGGAAGAGAAAAGCTCAGAGCAGATTGAAGATCAGGGTTTTGTAGAAAAGATATTTAATTGGTTTAGAGAGTTGTTGCCAGAGTAGCTTAACGGCAAAGCAATTCTTTCGTAAAGAAGAGATTGCGAGTTCGATTCTCGCCTCTGGCTCATTTGCGTCTTTGATTATTTTTTGATATAATTTTAAACATGGAAAAAGAAAAGCAATTAGAAGAATTATTTTCTAGAGTCCTCTCATTAGAGGACCGGCTTTGACTTAGATAATATTGAAAAGAAGAAAAAAGAGCTTAAAGAAAAAACAGAAAAATCTGATTTTTGGGACGACAATGTTAAAGCAGCAAAAATAAGTCAGGAGCTATCAGAGATAGAAGAAGAATTAGAATGGTTTAAGGAAACTAAAAAAGATTTAAAGGATATAGAAGAATTGCTTTCTTTAATTGAAAATGATGAAGAACTGGAAGAAAAAATAGACAATTTGAGTAGAAGAATAAAGAAGAAAGAGCAGGAAGCATATTTTAATGATAAGCACGACAAAGGAAATGCAATTCTTAGTATTTTTTCAGGAGCAGGAGGACAGGACGCAGAAGACTGGGCAGCTATGCTCTTAAGAATGTATAATAGGTATTGCGAAAGAAAGGGATTCAAAGTAATAGTGATAGACGAATCTTTGGGAGAAGAAGGAGACGAGAGGAAAGGAATAAAATCAGTAATATTTGAGATTAAGGGTAAATATGCATACGGCCTTTTAAAAAAAGAAACAGGAGTGCATAGATTAGTTAGAATTTCTCCATTTTCAGCACAAAAACTTAGGCATACATCGTTTGCTTTAGTGGAAGTGTTACCTGAAATTACTGATAATAAAGAAATAGAAGTTAAAGAAGAGGATGTCAGAGTAGATTATTATAGAGCATCGGGTCCAGGAGGTCAGTACGTTAATAAAAGAGACTCAGCAGTGAGAATAACCCATGTCCCGACTGGAATTGTTGTGTCTTGTCAGTCAGAGAGACTACAAGGAAAAAACAAAGAAAAAGCAATAAGTGTTTTAATGAGTAAGTTGTATGCTTTTGAAAAAGAAAAACAAGAAAAAGAGTTGTCAAAAATAAAAGGGGATAAAGTTTCAGCAAGTTGGGGAAATCAAATCCGTTCGTATGTATTGCACCCATATAAACTAGTTAAAGATTTAAGAACCAATATTGAATCAACTCAGCCAGATAAAGTTTTAGATGGAGAATTGGATGAGTTTATAGAAGAAGAAATTAAATTATGATAGAGTTTAAAAACGTTAATAAAAAATATCCAGCAAACTCTTTTAGAGAAGAAAAAATGGCATTAGATAATGTTTCTTTTGGTATTAAAGAAGGGGAATTTGTTACTCTTTGTGGAAGATCTGGAGCAGGGAAAACAACAATTCTTAAACTTATTTCCTGTGAAGAAAAGCCATCTTCAGGTGAAGTATTGTTTGAGAATCAAAGTATGTGTGATATTAGAAAAAGCGAGGCGTGTTTTTTAAGGCAGAAAGTTGGTTCAATTTTTCAAGATTATAAATTGTTATCTTATAAAACAGTTTTTGAAAATGTGGCATATGCTTTAGAGGCTTTTGATTTTGACGAGAACAAAATAGAGGAAGAGGTAATTCAGGTTTTAGATTTGGTTGGGTTAAAAGATAAGGTAAATTGTTTCCCAAGAGAACTATCAGGAGGAGAAAAGCAAAGAGTTTCTATTGCCAGAGCATTGATTCATAGACCAAAAGTAATATTAGCTGATGAGCCAACAGGAAATTTAGATCCATATCATTCAAGAGACGTAGTTAAGGTTTTACTTAAAATAAATGAAGCTGGTTCAACGATTATTTTATCAACTCATAGTAAAGAAATTGTTAATGCTCTTAAAAAAAGAGTAATAACTCTTGAAGATGGAAGAATAATAAGAGATGAAGAAAAAGGAAGATTCTTTTTATGATTAAATATATCATTAAAATATTTAAAAGCGGATGGATTAATTTAAAAAGGCAAGGCTTTTTAACTTTAGCGACTTCTATCGTTATTTTCATTGCTGTTCTTTTGGGAACCTTTTTATACATGTTTCAAGGAGGAATGTCTTTTCTAACAGAAGCAATAAAAGACAAAATTGATGTTTCAATATATTTTAATGAACAAGTATCAAGAGAAGAAATATTAAAAATAAGGGAAGAAGTGGCCAAGTTAGAAGAGGTAAACAAAGTAAGTTATGTTTCTCCAGAAGAAGCTTATGAAAACTTTGTCAAAACTCATGAAAATGATCCTTATTTAGAATCATTAAAAGCAATAGAGATTAATCCTTTTTTACCCTCACTTGTTATTCAAACAAAGGAGCCCTCACAGTATAAAGTAGTTTCAGAGTTTTTTAAAAAAGAAGAATATTCGTCGCTAGTTTATGAAATAGATGATTATAAGAGGGGAACTATAATTGATAGAATTTCTAGTCTTTCTTCTGGAATTAGAAATATTGGAATGGTTTTGACCTTATTTCTAGGTCTTATTGCTATAATAGTTACTTTCAATACATTAAGAGTTAGCATTTATTCTCAAAGAGAAGAAATAGAAATAATGAGATTAGTTGGTGCAAAAAATAGTTTTGTTCGTGGCCCATTTTTAATTCAAGGAGTTCTTTGCGGGCTTTTTGCAGCAATCCTTTGCTTTGTTTTTTCTTTATTACTACTATTTTTATTAAAATCAAACCTAGAAAATCTTTTTATGGGTTTTGATATGTTTGGTTTTTATAAAGACCATATAATAATTATATTATTGCTTCAATTGTTTATTGGGGTGGGATTGGGCTTGATTTCTAGCTTCTTTGCTGTTAGAAAGTATTTAAAAGACTGATCGGGGGTCGTCTAATGGTAGGACGCCAGGTTCTGACCCTGGAAATTGGGGTTCGAGTCCCTACGCCCGAACATTTATGTATATTGTCTTGAATAAATTGATAATTAATAGTACTATTATATATAATAATTTAACCAGATAATATTAGAAAATTCTGGTTTTTTAGCAGATAACAAGCATTAATTTTCATTATTATGACTAAAGAATTGAAATCAGTGTATATTACTTTTTTGTTTAGCGTTGTTTCAATTATCACGCATAATTATCTTTATTTTAAATTAGGAAAAGAAGAGGGCGTGTTTTTTGTTCTTTCTTTTCTTTCTCTGGTGGCTTTTGTTTTTGCAATAATCGCAGCACTTACAAAAATTGTATCAGAAAAGAAAACAGATGATTTATGGCTAATAGGCTTTTTGGGCATTTTGGGCTTTTTAGGATTGGTTCCTGAAATAGGGATTATTTTCTTTGGATTCTTTGGATTTTTCTTTTTCTTTCTTCTAAAGTTTGGCTATGATTCTTATATTAATTTGAAAAATATCTGTCTTGCTATTGCTTTGATAAGCACTGTTGGTGCACTATGTTTTAGTTTTTATCAATCGATTTATAATAATCAAGATAATGTTTATGAATTGTTTAAATTTATGCAGGAAGAGGAGATGCTTAAAGAAATAGATTTTACTGAAGTAGAAAGAATAACGTTTTATTGGCCTTCTAAGACTGATCCAATAAAAGGTAAGGGATTTAAAGAAATGACGATTACAACTGATGAATATGATACTTTGAGAAATTTTTTTGATGCAGCTGGATTTGAAATGGATTTTTTTGATATAGAATCAACAACCAATGCCGGTGTTTCTGGATACAAAAAAGAAAATGTTTGGTGTGTTCTAAAAGCGGGTCTTTATTATGATGAAAACGGAGACCCAATTCCAGAAGACAGAATGAGATGTAATATATATTGTGCTCAAATAGATTAATTATGGATAATTGTATATTTTGTAAAATTATTAACAATGAAATACCTTCGTATAAAATATATGAAGATGATTTAGTTTTAGCTTTCTTAGATATTAATCCAGTTGTTTTGGGGCACACCTTGATTATTCCTAAAAAGCATTTTGATAATATATGTGAGATCGAAGATAATTATCTAGAAAGAATAATTGTTGTTTCAAAAAAAATATCATTAAAAATGAAAGAAACCTTAGGGGTAGAGGGGATTAATCTTTATCAGGCTAACGGCTCTGTTGCTGGTCAAACTGTTTTTCATTTTCATTTGCATGTTTTAGGAAGGAACAGCGGAGATGGATTAAAAGGAATAGAAGAAGGAGCAAAAAGAGTTCCAGTTAATAATTTGGAAGAAATTAAGAACAAATTAAAATTATGTTAGATATAGGGCAATACATATTAGGAGCACTTATATTTATAGTTTCTGCTTATGTTATAACAATAATTAAGTCTTTTTTGGTTAGATTTTTCCAAGACAAATCAAAAGATTTTCCTTTGAAGCTGGTTAAACAATTTGGTTGGCCATTTACTGTTTTTATTTCTCTAGTAATATCAATTCAATTTTTTGATATTTCTTTTATTCCTGAAGAATACTTATTTTTGATTCCATTTATAATTATTTCTTATTACTCATTAAAAATTGTTCAATTATTTTTAGATTTATTATTAAAACCCAAAGACGAAGAATTTGCTTTAATAGTTAAATTCGTTAGACATTCAATAACGTGGGTTATTTGGTTTATTATTATTGTTTTAGTTCTTAAGAACTTAGGATTTAATATTTCGACTCTTTTAACTAGTTTTGGAATACTGACTATAGTTATTGCTTTTACTGTTCAGAATATTTTGATGGACGTTTTTGCTTATATTTTTATTCATTTAGACAAACCATTCAAAATAGGTGACTTTATAATCGTTGGTAGTGAAAGCGGGACCGTTAAAAAGATAGGATTAAGATCAACTAGAGTGCTTTCTTTAAAAGGAGAAGAATTGATTTTTTCTAACAGAAAATTAACTGAAAATGTTATTCACAATTATAGAAGGATGGTGAAAAGAAGGAAGACTTTTGAGATTAGGGTTTCTCAAAGCACTTCTTTGGAGGATTTGAAAAAACTACTTCAAGAAATTAAAAATATAATAAAAGAAGAAGAATTAGCTGAAACAGAAAGGGTTCATCTAAGAGACATAGAGGGTTCCTCTTTTATTTTTGAGGCTGTTTACTATATTAAATCAAGCGACTATAATATATATATGGATGTTCAAGAAAACATTAATTTTAAAATTAAGGAATTTTTAGACAAAAAGAATATTAAATTAGTTTAATATGAAAAAGAAAACTAAAAAACAAAAGAAAATAATTGTAAAAAAACAAAAGAAAAAATCGACTGTCAAAAAAGAAAAGAAGACTGTTTCTAAAAAGGAAAATGAAGATGCTTTAATTAAGAAAGTCAAAATTAAGGTTATTGGTATAGGTGGGGGAGGAGGAAACATTGTTTCAGAGCTATCTAAGAAATTAAAAGATTTTTCTTCCCAAAAAGTAGAATTTGTTGCTGCTAATACTGATAATCAGGCTTTGGGTGTTTTAAGTAAAAACATTAAGGTTTTTCCTTTTGGACAAAAATTAACTAGAGGATTGGGTGCAGGAAGAGACGTCTCGATTGGAGAGAGAGCTGTGAGGGAAGATGTTGAAAGAATAAAAACTTTGTTTTCAGACAATAAAGATTTATATATTATTGTTTCTTCTTTAGGAGGAGGAACAGGAACTGGGGCTACTCCGGCTTTTCTTAAAATTGCTTCGCAAATGAATTTAATGTGTCTTGGTATTTTTACTCTGCCTTTTTCTTTCGAAGGAAAAAAGAAAATGGATTTGGCTTTAGATTCCATAGATCAAATGAAGGACAATTTAAATGCATACATGGTTTTGCCCAATGAAAAGATATTTGGTTTAACAAAAGAAGAAGTTTCTTTTACAGATTCATTAAATTTACTTAACAATCACTTAGCTAATTGTTTGGAAGGACTACTCCGAACAATTTATTCTCCAGGAGTTATTAATATTGACTGGGCAGATATTAGGACAATTTTAGAAGGAAAAAGAAGCTTAGCCTACCTTAATGTGGCAAAAAGCAAAGGATCTCAAAACCTTGAGGAGCTCTTGAAAAAACTTATTAAAAATCCTATTCTGGATTATAACTTTGAGAATGCAGATAATATAATGTTTAACATAGATGGATCAAAAGAAATGTCCCTTCAGTCCTTGTCTTTAATTAGCGAGAAGATAAGCGAATTGTCCCCCAATGCTAGAATAATATTTGGATTAACCAGTAATCCTAAGATGAAAAATGAAATTAAGGTTACAATTTTATCTACTGGTAGTCATGATAAAAGAGAGTTGAAAAAACACAAAAAATTAAAGAAACAAAAAAAAGAAGAGAAAAAAGAAGAAGTGGTCGAAGAGAAAATCAGGAGAACTGCTGTTGAGGTAAAAGAAGCAGAAAAGAAAAAGCAACAACAAGAAGAGGAGGATGAAAAAATATTTGAAATACCAGCGTTTTTAAGAAAAACTAAAAAGAAAAAAACATGAAAGAAATAAAAAAAGCAATATTTCCCATTGCGGGACTAGCAACAAGATTTTTGCCATTTTCAAAAGCAGTTTCAAAAGAATTGATTCCTTTAGTTGACAAGCCTCTTATTCATTACAACGTGGAAGAAGCTTTACTTTCTGGAATAAAGCAAATAGAATTTGTAGCAAGACCAAAACAAAAAGATTTTTTAAATTATTTTAATAGAGATATTGAATTAGAAAAGTTTTTAGAGGAAAAGCATAAAAAAGATGAATTAAAATACTTAAAGGAAGTAGAAGATTATTTTAAGGCTATTAATTTTTCTGTTTCAACTCAAAAAAAAGCATCTGGAGACACCAATGCGATTTTTCAATCTAGAAAGTTTGTTGGAAAAGATCCTTGCGGAGTTTTCTTTTGCGATGACATAGTTAAATCAGAGGAACCATGTTTTTCTCAATTAGTGCAGGTTTTTAAAACTTGTAATAGGCCAGTTTTAGCATTAATGCAAATGCCCGACAATAGACTCTCTAGCTACGGTGTTGTTAGTGTTGAAAAAATTGCGAATAGTTTCTATAAAATAAAAAAAGTTGTTCAAAAGCCAAAACAAGGAGAAGCTCCTTCTAATTTGGCAATTTTAGGAAGAATGATTTTAACTCCAGATGTTTTTGAATTTATAGCTTCTGATAAAAAAATGATTGCTAATGATTTTTCAATTACTCAAGTTCTAGGTAAAATGGCTGAAGAAGGAAAGCCAGTTTATGGTTATGAAATAAAAGGAGAGTGGTTAGAATGTGGAAACAAGAAACTTTGGTTAGAATCTTTTATTACTCTTTTATTAGATGACCCAGAATTTGGTTTGGAAATTAGAAAAAAACTAAGAGACATGAAAATATAATGATATACGATTTAATCATTATTGGCGGTGGATCAGCTGGAATTACTGCTGGTATTTATGCAGCAAGACAAAAAATGAAGACCTTGCTTTTAACAAAGTCTTTTGGTGGTCAGATGGTTCATAAATCTGTAGATATTGAGAACTATCCTGGGTTTGATAAGATTTCTAGTTTTGAATTAATCCAAAGATTTGAGAATCAGTTAAGAAGTAAAGATGTTGAAATTGAAACAGATAGGGTTTTGTCTGTGATTAAAAAAGAATATTTTGAAATATCAACTGAATCTAATAAAAAATATGAGTCTAAAGCATTAATTATTGCTACCGGCTCTGAGCCAAGAAGATTAAACATTAAAGGTGAAAAAGAGTTTTTAGGAAAAGGGGTAAGTTATTGTGCTACTTGCGACGGTCCATTTTTTTCAAATAAAAGAGTAGTAGTTATTGGTGGTGGAGAGGCTGGATTTGAAACAGCAATGTTTTTAAATAAATATGCTTTAGAAATAATAATTTTAGAACAAGGAAGTTTTTCAAAAGCGAGTAAAGAAATTCAAGAAAAAGCATTTGAAACAGGAATAAAATTAATCGTTAATGCAGAGGTTAAAGAGATTAAGGGAAATGATTTTGTAGAAGAAGTTTTATACAACAATGAGATAATTAAGACCGATGGTGTGTTTATTCAAATCGGATATGTGCCAGATGCTTCTTTTGCCAAGGATTTAATTGATGTTAATGAAAAAGGAGAAATACTGATTAATTTTGAAACATTAGAAACTAAAACTCCTGGTCTTTTTGCAGCAGGAGACATTAATGCGGGTAAAGTTAAGCAAATAGTTACTGCTTGTGGAGAAGGTGCTCAAGCAGCAATGTATGCATATAATTATTTAATAAAAGAATATGGCAATAATTAAAGAAATTAAAGCCAGAGAAATTCTTGATTCAAGGGGAAACCCAACAATTGAAGTAGAATGCGTTACTGATGATGGTATTTTTATTGATAGTGTTCCTTCCGGAGCTTCAAAGGGAGAAAGAGAAGCTTTAGAACTAAGAGATAATGGAATAGAGTATAGAGGCAAGGGCGTTTCAAAAGCAGTAGATGCAGTTAATAAAATAATTGCTTCTGAAATAATAGGCCTTGATTCTGAAGATCAGCAAAACATTGATAAGCTAATGATTGATTTAGATGGAACACCCAACAAATCAAAACTAGGAGCTAATAGTATTTTAGGTGTATCAATGGCTGTTTGCAGAGCAGGTGCCAAATCAAAAAATCTTCAACTGTATGAATACATATCTTTTCTTTGTTTTGATAGGTATAAAAGAAAATATAAAATACCCAAATGTTGTTTTAATGTAATTAATGGGGGAAAGCACGCGGGAAACAATCTTAGTTTTCAGGAATTTATGATTGTTCCTTTTTCTAATAGTTTTAAAGAAGAATTGAGAATGGCTTCTGAAATTTATTATAATCTTAAATCTAAGTTAAAGAAAAATTATTCTTCAAATGCAATTAATGTCGGAGACGAAGGAGGATTTGCTCCTCCAATTGATGTTCCAGAGGTTGCTTTAGGAAATATTACAGGAGCAATAGAATCTTCTGGATATAATGACAACACAAAGATTATACTTGATGTAGCAGCAACTAGTTTTTTTAAGGATGGATATTATTCTTTGAGCACAGGAGGATATAATACTAGTGAACTTATAGAATATTACAATAATCTAATTAAGGGCTATCCAATTATTGGCATAGAAGACCCTCTAGAAGAAAACGACTGGAATGGTTTTAAAGAAATAACCAAAACAATAGGGAAAGACATAATTATTATTGGAGACGATTTGCTTGTAAGCAATATTGAGTACATTAAAAAAGCTAATGAGGAAAATGCTTGCAATGCAGTACTACTTAAATTAAATCAAGTGGGAACAGTAACTGAACTTATTGCTTCAGCTAATTTAGCTAAAAAATATGGCTGGAAAACAATTGTTTCGCATCGTTCAGGAGAAACAACCGATGATTTTATATCCGATCTAGCAGTAGGAATTGATTCTGATTACATGAAATCAGGCGCTCCTGCAAGGGGTGAAAGAGTATGTAAATACAATCGCTTGCTTAAAATAGAGGAAATGATAAAATATTTAATAGATTAAAATAAATTAGTAAAAAAATGAAAGTTAGATTATTTTCAACACCAATCTGTCCATATTGTTTGACATTAAAAAGGTTTTTAGAAGAAAAGGGAATAGAAGTAGAAGTAATTGATGTTTCTATAGACGAGGCTGCTAGAAATGAATTAGTTGAAAAAACAAAACAAACAACTCTTCCTGTTCTAGACGTTGAAGGAGAATTTATTGTTGGTTTTGATAGAAAAAAGATTTGTGAAAAATTAGGAATAGAAGATTAAATTTTAAAAAACAAAAATATGGCAAAAATAGCAATAAATGGTTTTGGAAGAATTGGAAGGTGCGTTTTAAAAATTATCCTAGAAAAAAAACTTGACTTAGAGGTTGTTGCAATTAATGATTTGACTGATTCAGAAACTTTATCCCATCTTTTTAAATATGATTCTGCTTACGGAAGGTTTAAGGGAGATGTTTCTGTAAGTGGTAATGAGATAGTGATTAATAATAAGAAAATAAAGATTTTTTCTGAAAAAGATCCAGAGAAATTACCTTGGAAGGATTTAGGAGTCGATGTTGTTTTAGAGTGTACAGGAGTTTTTACTGATAAGGATGGAGCTTCTAAACATATCAAAGCTGGGGCTAAAAAAGTAATCATTTCTGCTCCTGCTAAATCAGATGACATTCCTTCATATGTTTTAGGCGTTAATGCTAATGAATATAAAGGAGAAGAAATAATTGATATGGGATCATGTACAACTAATTGCTTAGCGCCTCTAGTTAAAGTTATTGAAGAAGAGTTAGGAATTGTTAAAGGATTTATGACCACAATCCATTCCTATACCAATGACCAAAGAGTTCTAGACTTGCCTCATAAAGATTTAAGAAGAGCAAGAACCGCAGCAACTAATATTATTCCAACAACAACAGGAGCTGCTAAAGCAATTGGAAAAGTAATTCCTTCAGTTTCAGGAAAGTTAGATGGAATTGCAGTAAGGGTTCCTACGCCAGTTGTTTCACTTGTTGATTTAGTTTGTGAAATTAAAAGAGAAACAACAATAGAAGAAATAAATAATATTTTTAAAAAATATTCTGACAAGGGAGACTTAAAGGGAATTCTTTACGCAGAAGAAGATCCATTGGTTTCCTCTGATTTTATTGGTAATACTTTTTCTTCAATATTTGATTTAGAATTTACTAGAGTTAATGGAAACATGATTAAAGTAATGTCTTGGTATGATAATGAATGGGGCTATTCATCAAGATTAGCTGAAATAGCTTTGTTTATTTCTAAATAATGAATAACAAATCTTTCACCCTAATTGAAATCCTAACCGTGATCCTCATAGTAGGAATTCTTTCTGGAGTAATTATTGTAGCAACAAACAATGTGATTGATTCTACCCAGGATGCAAAGAGGAAAAAGGATCTAGACTCAATATCCAAAGCACTCATGGAATACGGAGTAATGACAGGTTCTTACCCAGTAGAAGCTTCTGAGTGTGACATAGGGGATGGAACGTGTTTGGATGAATTAATTGATTCTGGATATGCCAAAGGGTTTCCTCTAGACCCTTCTGGAGATAGGTACAAGTATACTTCTGATGGAATAACCTATACAATCAAGGCAACCCTGTCTGATAATCAAACCTTAGCTTACAATCCTGATTCTGGTTATTCACAATACACTGGATTAGTAGGGTATACTAAGAGAAAGTCAATTACAATCAATTCCTCTGCAGCATTAACAGACTACCAGGTCAAGATAGATGTTACTTATGACTCTGACATGCAAGCTGACTTTGATGATTTGAGGTTTACCTTGTCTAATGGTACTACTGAGCTTAGTCATTGGTTAGAATCAAAAACAGATTCTGTTTCTGCAGTATTCTGGGTTAAGGTTCCTTCCTTGTCTATTGGAGACAATACAATCTACGCATACTATGGCAATGCTTCTGCTTCTACTGGTTCTAATGGGGATAATACGTTTGAGTTCTTTGATGGGTTTGAGGGAAGTTCTGTGGATACAAATAAATGGGAAGGTCACTTTGATCATATTTCTATTTCCAATAGCATAATTAGCTTGACATATGATAGCAACATAGAATCTTTACCTTCTTTGTCGCTTACAAGACCTTTAATTTTAGAATCTAGATTTAAATCTAGTTCTAACAGTTACAGAACATGGATAACGCTATCTAACGAGACATTGTCTACTGATTTGGGTTTTGATTGGCAGCTATTATCTTCTACATGCTATTCCAGAGGAACGAATTATGTAGCAATTGGTACTGGATATACTGATTGGAACAGATATACAACGAAATGGACCACGACTAATGTTTTAAATTATATAAATGGATCTTTGGTTCAAAATCATTCAGGTTCTCCCTCTGAAAATTTAGAAATAAATGTTTGGGCATGGACATCTGGAGCGAATCCACAATTAGACTGGATTGCAATTCGCAAGTACACTGCCACCGAACCCTCTATCTCTTCCTGGGGAACAGAAGAATATATTTAATTTTTATACTTGTCTCAAATAGATTTTTAATGATATAATATACTCATGGAAATATTAAGCTTTAAAGAAGCCAAAGATATTCTTTTGAAATACAAGATGCCTTTTTGCCAGACAGAAATTTTTGATTCTTTAAGCAAAGCATTAACTTATGCAGAGGAAATAAAATTTCCCGTTGTTTTAAAGGCCTATGGTAAAAATATATTTCATAGAACAGAGAAGAATGGTGTTGCAACCAATATTAAAACAAAAGAAGAGTTTAGGAATGAGTGGAATAATATTTATGATAATTCTAAGGAGATAGAGGGTATTTTAGTTCAAGAAATGGTTAAGGGAAAAGAATTTATAATTGGTATGAATAGGGACGAGCAGTTTGGTCCTGTTTTAATATTTGGAATGGGCGGAATTTATACAGAATTGTATAAAGATGTTTCTTTGAGATTGCCTCCAGTCTCGAGAAAAGATATTTCAGATATGATAAGGGAAACAAAAGCATATGAAATTATAAGAGGATTTAGGGGAGAAGCTATAGATGAAGAAAAAATGATTGATTTAATATTAAAATTATCAAATCTTTCACTCAAAGAAAGAAGAATTAAATCAATTGATTTCAATCCTGTTATAGGAAACAAAAAAGAACTATTAATAGTTGATTTTAAGATTGTTGTATGAATTTAGAAAACATACTCGACCCACAAAGTATTGCTATTATTGGTGCAAGCGGAGAACCCAAGACAGTTGGCATGGGCTTGGTTAATAACCTGATCGACAGTCAGAAAAAAGTTTATTACATCAACCCTTTTAAAGAAGAAGTTTTAGGTACTAAAACCTTTAAAAATATAAATGATGTTAAAGAAAAAATTGATTTAGCGATTATTGCTGTTCCGGCAAAAGTAGTATTAGAAGTATTAAATGATTGCATTAATAAAAAAGTAAAAGGCATAATTGTAATATCTAGTGGTTTTGGAGAAACAGGAGAAAAAGGAAAAGAATTAGAAATTCAATTAAAAGAATTAGCTGATAAAGCTAAGATTCCTTTAATCGGTCCTAATTGTTTGGGAATCATGAATCTTAATAAAGACCTTAATGCTTCTTTTGCACCCCTTACTCCTAAAAAAGGCAACATTGCTCTTGTTTCTCAGTCCGGAGCCCTTATAGACGCTTTAATTGATGTTAGCACTAAAACAAATCTAGGGTTTTCTAAGATTATTTCTTATGGTAACGAATCTCAAGTTGATCTACTTGAATTTCTTGAATACTTGAAAAAAGACAAAGAAACTAAAGTCATTCTTTTATACTTAGAAGGAGTAAAGGATGGTAAAAGATTTTTTGAGATTGCTAAAGATGTTTCTAAGGAAAAGCCAATTATTGTTTTGAAATCAGGAAAGAGCAAGCTAGGAGAAAAAGCAATATCAACCCATACTGGTTCTTTAGCTGGAGGATATGATGTTTACAGGGCAGTTTTTAAACAAACAGGATTAATTGAGGTTGATTCGATTGAAGAATTATTAGATGTTGGTAAAGCTTTATCATTTTTAAATAGGCCCAAAAAAGGAATTGGAATTATTACAAATGGTGGAGGACTAGGAGTGTTAGCTGTTGATTATTGTGAAAAATATGGAATAGAAATTAAAGAATTAAGCAAAGAAACAACTGAAAAATTAGACAAAGAACTAGAAAAAGTTTTAATTAAAAGAAATCCTTTAGATGTTTTAGGAGATGCTGATTCAGAAAGATATGAAATAGGAATAAAAAGTCTTTTAGAGCAAAAAGATATTAATACATTAGTTGTTATTCAGGCAATGCAAGTAATGACAGATCCAGATAAAAATGCTAAAATTGTTGTAGAATTAAAAAAACAATTCCCCTTAAAAACAATTATTTGTTGTTTTGTAGGAGAAGGACTAGTTAAAAATGCAGTTGATTATTTAGAAGAAAATAATATTCCTAATTATTCTGATCCTAAAAGGGCAATCAAAGTAATCAAGGATTTGTGTTTATGAATATTTTAGTATTTCTTTTAGATTTAATCTTTATAATCTTTTTTTTAATATTATCATTAATAACGCTTTTCGGCGGTTAAATATATATTGCTTATGAAAAATATTTTATGGTTTTCTGAATTAAGAAAAACAGATGTTAATGAGGTTGGAGGCAAAAGTGCATCTCTTGGAGAAATGTATTCAATGCTAACTCCGAAAGGAATCAATATTCCCAATGGTTTTTCAACTACTGCTCATGCATATTTAAGTTTTCTTGAGTACAATGGATTTGATAAAAAATTAAAGGAAATATTTTCTACTTTTAACCCTGATGATTTGAGTAATCTTCAGGAAACAGGAAGAAAAGCAAGAAATTTGCTTTTATCTGGAAAGTTTCCTCCAGAATTAGAAAAGGAGATAGTCGAAGCTTATGCAAAACTTTGCAAAGAATATGGTCCTAATTGTGATGTAGCAGTTAGATCTTCTGCTACTGCTGAAGACTCTGTTTCAGCTTCTTTTGCAGGACAACACGAAACATATCTTAATATCAGAGGAAAGAAAGAAGTTTTAAAAGCAGTAATTAAATCGTTTTCGTCATTGTTTACTGACAGATCTATTTCATATAAGAATGAGAAAGGGTTTGATCAATTAGGAGTGTATTTAGCTTCTTGTGTTATGAAGATGGTTAGAAGCGATTCTTCTTCATCTGGAATAATGTTTACATTAGACACTGAAACAGGATTTAAGGATGTTGTACATATTAGTTCCATATTTGGTGTGGGAGAACTAATTGTAAAAGGAAGAATCACTCCTGATGATTTTTATGTTTTTAAACCAACCCTTAAAAAAGGATTTAAATCAGTGATAATTAAAAATATTGGTAGAAAAACTAGAAAATATATTTATGGAACAGAGGGAGGATTAAAAGACGTGCCAACAACTAAAAAAGAAGAAAGCAGTTTTTCTTTAACAGAAGACGAAGTATTAACACTAGCAAAATGGGGGTGCATTGTTGAAGAGCATTATGGAATTGCACAAGACATTGAATGGGCAAAGGACGGAAAAACAAAAAAGCTTTTTATTGTTCAGTCCCGTCCTGAAACAGTTCACAATGCTGGAGATAGTAATGTTTATGAAGAATATGAGATTGATATTAGTAGTGAGCCAATAGTAACGGGAATCGCTATTGGAGAAAAAATTGGTTCTGGAAGAGTTAGAGTAATATCAGATATTAAAAAAATGAAAGAGTTTGAAGAAGGAGAGGTTTTGGTTACCAAGATGACTGATCCTGATTGGAATAGTATTATGGTTAAAGCATCGGCAATTATTACCGATGAAGGAGGAAAGACATGTCATAGCGCAATTATTTCAAGAGAATTAGGTATCCCTTGTATTGTTGGTAGCAGAGATGCGACTAAAAAATTGAAAACAGGAATGAAAGTAACTGTTGATTGTACTCAAATGAAAGGAAGAGTGTTCAATGGAGAAATTCCTTTTAATGTCAAGAAATATGATTTAAAAGAAATTCCTTCTCTTCCAATGAAAATAATGCTTAATATTGGAACACCAGAATCAGCATTTAAGTCATCGTTTTTACCTGTTTCTGGAGTAGGATTAGCAAGAGAAGAATTTATTATCGCTGAAAAAATAAAAGCTCATCCTTTAGCCTTGGTTCATTTTAATAAACTAAAGTCAAAGATGTCTAAAGAAGAGATATCTAAAATTGAAGACTTAACAGTTGGATATAAAAACAAAACAGATTTCTATATCAATGAACTATCAGAAGGAATAAGTCAAATAGGAGCAGCTTTTTATCCAAAACCAGTAATTGTTAGATTTTCTGATTTCAAAAGCAATGAATATAATAACCTAATTGGAGGAAAATATTTTGAGGACGAAGAATCTAATCCAATGATTGGTTTTAGGGGTGCATGTAGATATGTTGATCCTAAATTTCAGCCAGCTTTTGAGTTAGAATGCAAAGCAATTAAAAAAGCTAGAGAAATATTTGGATTAACTAATATTGCTGTTATGGTTCCTTTTTGCAGAACAGTAGAAGAAGGAAAAAAGGTAAGAGAGCTAATGAAAGAATTTGGTTTAAAAGATAGTTCTTTAAAGGTTTACGTTATGTGTGAGATTCCTTCGAATGTAATTTTAGCAAATAAATTTTTAAATGTTTTTGATGGAATGAGTATTGGATCAAACGATTTAACTCAGTTAGTTTTAGGATTAGACAGGGATAATGGTAAAATAGCATATGTTGGTAATGAAAAGAACGAAGCAGTAATGAAATTAATAAAAGAAGTGATTAAAAAGTGCAAGCAACATAGAAAATATTGTGGTATTTGCGGACAAGCTCCTTCTGATTATCCTGAATTTGCCAAGTTTTTAATGAAAGAGGGGATTGAAAGTGCATCTCTTAATCCAGATACAGTTATTAAGACAATATTAAAGTTGACTAACAAGCTTTAATGAATAAATCATTCACGTTAATAGAGATACTAGTGGTAATAATTGTAGTAGGAATCCTTTCTTCCTTTATTCTCGTTGGAATGAGTTCAATATCAGAAAGTGCTAATATTGCTAAATCTAAGGCTTTTTCTGATTCACTCAGAAATTCTTTATTAACTAACCTTGTTTCAGAGTGGAAACTAGACGAAGGAACAGGAACTACTGCCTATGACTCTTGGGGAACCAACAATGGAACTCTAACTAACGGACCTACATGGGTTACTTCTGGTTGTGTGTCAAACAACTGTCTTTCCTTTGATGGGACGGATGATTATATTAGTATCAATCCTTTTTCTCTTTCTGGAGATAAGCTTACATTTGAATTTTGGTTAAAATGTTCTCAGCAGTCTTATCACCAAACAATTCTAGGAGATGGTTCACAAAGTAATACGGTGGGATATATTTTTATATACAGGGAATCAACTGGAAGAGCTATACTTTTTCAATTTGCTGATGGAACAGCTTGGAGATATGTTAGTTCTGGTAATTTTTTTATAGGATCAGAAAACGTATTAGTCCATTTAACAATAACTTCTGATTACACAAATAGGATTATTAAGTTTTATAAAAACGGTGTTCTTTTTTCTCAACCCGTAGTATCTTATCCAATGCTTTTTCCTTCCGTTTCTAGAACAAGATATTTGGGATCTTATAATTCAGGAAGCCATAGATTCAATGGTTTAATGGATGATATCCGAATTTATAATGATATTGTTTCTTCTTTGAAAATAAAACAAAATTATTATTCTGGCTTGAATAATTTAATTGTTAGAGATAATATAAACAATGAAGAATATACAAATAAATTAATGGCAATAAAATAAATATGTTTGATATAATTACATTCGGTTCAGCAACTTGGGATATATCTCTTAAAATCTCACCTAAAAGAGTAAAAGATGAGGCTGATTTAATATTAGACAGAGGGATATTCTTTAATCTTGGATCAAAAATAGACGTTGATGATATGTATTTTAGCTTTGGTGGAGGTGGAATTAATACAGGAACGTCTTTTAAAAATCAAGGGTTTAAAGTGGCTTATTGTGGTTCGGTTGGAGACGATATTCCTGGTAGAGAAATAATAGAATATTTGAAAAATAATAAAATTGATTATTCTCTTGTTGTTAAAAAAGAAAAACCGACAAATAATTCCGTTATATTCCACATTTACAATGAAGACAGAACTGTTTTAGCTTATAGGGGAGCATCAGAGCTATTAAGTAAAAACGACATTAATTTTGATAAATTAAAAGCCTCTTGGTTCTATTTAGCACCCTTATCAGGAAAATTAAGTTTTATGACAGAGGAGATTGTTAATTTTGCTAAAAAACAGGGAATCAAGGTTTTAATTAATTTTGGAAATTCTCAATTAAAAATGAGCAAGAGTAAATTAAAGAACATATTAAATAAATCAGACATTCTCTTGCTAAACAAAGAAGAAGCAGCTTTTTTAACTAAAGTTAAATACGAAAAAGAAGAAGAAATAATTAAAGAGATTAATAAATTACACAAAGGAATAAATGTAATAACCAAAGGAGAAGAAGGTGTAGTTGTTTCAGATGGAAAACATATTTACGAAGCTAAGTTAAAAAGATTTAAGATTGTTGACAAAACAGGTGCAGGGGATTCTTTTGGTTCGGGATTTCTTTCGGGTTTTATTAAATCAAAAGGAGATATTGAATGCGCAATAAAGTTTGGATTGGTTAATTCTAAAAATTGTTTACTAGTAAAGGGGGCAACTAATGGACTATTAAAAGAAGAAGATAATTATTTAATTGCTAGGGAGAATATAAAGATTGAGACAAGGTATATTTAAACACTTGCCAGAGAAAAAAATAAATTGTATAATCAATATATAATAATATATAAATTATTATGAGCAGAAGAAAAGCGTTTTATACTATATTGTTTATACTTTTAATTTTTTCTGTTATCTTTTATTTCTATGCAATGAGTAAAATATCTAAGCCCATAGATTATGATGAATTATCTATTGTTACGAGTAAGCAAGAATATAGTGCTGAAGAAAAAGCAGTAATTACTATTGAAAACAATTCTGAAAAGAAAGCATGTTTTTCTTCTTGCTATCCTTTTTACGTCCAAATACAAAATCCAGAAAAAAAGTTTTACAATTATGAAGAATGTCCGTATGAAGATATTGCTAATATATGCATTGATCCTTATCAAAAGAAATCGTTTGAAATTGATTTAAAGGGTCAAGCAATGATAGTCCCTGCAGATTATCGTCTTGTAGTGTCTGCTTGTTTGAGTTGTAATTTAGGAGACGCATTTAAAAGAGAAGAATTCTTTTTTTCTAATGAATTTAGAGTAAAATAATATGTTAAAAATAGAAGCAAAAATAAGAAATAATAAACATGTTGATGAGGGAAACGTTCCTGCAGTTCTTTATGGTCCGGGACTGGAAAATATTATTCTTCAAGTAGAAAAGAATGCTTTTGATAAGGTTTTTAAAGAAGCAGGAGAAACATTAATTGATTTAAAAGTTGGGGAAAAGGTTTATTCTGTTCTAATTTATGATACACAAAAACATCCTTATACTGGTGAATTAATTCATATTGATTTTTACCAGCCAAACCTTAAAGAAGAAGTAGAGACCGAAGTTCCTTTAGAAATAGAGGGTGAAGCACCAGCAGTTAAAAATCTTGGAGGAACTTTAATTACCAACATTAAAGAATTGAGCGTTAAGGCTTTGCCAAAAGACTTGCCAAATAAAATTAAGATTAATGTAGACAATCTGAATACTTTTGAAGATTTTATTCTTGTTAAAGATATAAAAATGCCAACAGGAGTTGTGGTGTTAGATAATCCAGAAGAAATAGTGGTTCAGGTGGTTGAACCAGAAAAAGTAGAGGAAGAGCTTGCTAAGCCGTTGGAAGAAAAATTGCCAGAAGTTGTAGAAAAGAAAGAGGAGGCAAAGCAAGAAGAGGAAAAATAATTTATTAATTCAAATGTTCAGTTTTTTAAAAAGTAAAATCATTATTCTATTATTTGTATTAGGATTTTTTATCCCAGTTTTTACTTTGGCTGAATATGATTTGGAGAAATTATGTGAATCTGGCGGATGGGAAACAGAATGTAACAATTTATCTCAAAAAGAGTGTGAGAATCTATGCAATCAGTGTCTTGATTATTTAAATCAAAAAGCAGCTAAAGTACAACAGGAAATATCAGAAACAGGGCAAAAGAAAACAACTCTTCAAAATCAAATTACAACTCTGAATAAAAAAATTAAAGACATTGATTATCAAATATATCAATCAAACATATCTATTAAGAGTTTGGGTTTTCAAATAGATGATACGGAAAAATCAATAGGTGAAACATCTTTAAGTGTTGAAGATCAAAGGAAAAAAGTAGCAGAAATTTTGAGGGCAGTTGAGAAAGAAGATAAAAAACCGTTTTTCGAGATATTAATTTCTAGCGAAAGCCTGTCTGATTTTTTTGATAATTTAATTTATTTAGAAACACTAAGCGCGAAAAATAGAGAAGTATTGTCAAACCTTCAGGATCTTGAAAGCAGTTTAAGAACAAAAAAGGTAAATTTAGAAGAAGAAACAGATGAATTAAAAAATTTAGTTATTGTTCAGGCGATTAAAAAAGAAGAAAGTGCAAAAATAAAAGAAGAAAGACAGTATTATTTAAATTTAACTGAAAAAGAATATCAAGCCAAACTTCAAGAAAAAAGTGCAATAGATAAACAAGCAGCAGAAATTAGTCAAAGAATATTCGAACTTATTGGAGTCAAAGAGGGGGGAATTGAGTTTGGAGAAGCAGTTGAAATAGCAAAGTCAGTTGAGAAAATAACAGGAGTAAGAGCAGCTTTTCTTTTAGCTATAATTCATCAAGAATCATATAATAAGGGTAAGTTTGGAGGAAATGTTGGACAATGTTATGTTACTAATTTTACAACTGGATCAGGAACTGATTTAAAGGGCAATCCAAAAACTAGAGTTATGAGTCCTACAACTCAAATTCAATTGTTTATACAATTAACTAAAGATTTAGGAATGGAAGCAACAAAAACAGCAGTTTCCTGCTGGTTGCCACTTTATTCAAAAGGAGTTCCTTATGGATGGGGAGGAGCAATGGGTCCCGCACAATTTATTCCTTCTACCTGGAATGCATATAGGAAGAGCGTGGAAGCTGTTACTGGTAGACCTGCTAATCCTTGGAATATTAATGATGCCTTTTTAGCTTCAGGCTTTTTATTAAGAGATAATGGAGCGGCAAGTAATGAGTTTAGAGCAGCAATGATGTATTTTTCTGGTGCATCATGGACAAAGCAAGAAGAGTTTTATGGAAGAAGCGTTGTTGCTAAAGCAGCAGAATTTGCTAAAGATATTGCAATATTAGAACAAGCTCAAAAATAAGAAGAAGCAGATTAATTTGTTTCTGCTTCTTTGATAAGTTTTGATGCATCATTAATGAGCATCATAATAAACCTTTCTCTATCTTGAGGGGAGAAATATCCATCAAGTATGATTTTTTTGCTTCCATCAGGGGATAGCTCTTGATGAATGTCGTTCACAATCTGACCCATCTGGCTGTACCAGGCAAGGGGCATTTTTTGTGTACATATTTTTCCCTCAACAAAGTCTAAAATTTCTTTTAGCACCCTGTAGTGATAAAGAGAAGGATCTTCGATAGAGGCTTTGTGAGTTACCTCTGGCCTAATGGAATCAATGCTTGATTCCATTTTTTTGATAGCGATTCCAACGTACAATTTAATCACCTCTAATATAATAATATAAATTATAGATTTGTCAAGATTGAACTTTCCCCATGGCGCCAATCATTTTTTCTATTCTGCCATCCATTATTGATTCAATATCGTGCCAGCTTTTATTAATTCTGTGGTCAGTAACTCTATCTTGAGGGAAATTATACGTCCTTATTTTTTCTTCTCTTCCAGCGCTACCGATTTGAGATCTTCTTGCTCCACCCAATTCTTTTTCTAGTTCTTTTTCTTTTTGTTCTAATAATCTTGCAGCTAAAATAGCTAAAGCGTTTTCTTTATTTTGTTGTAAGCTTCTTTCTGATTGAGAGGTAACAGCCATATTAGTAGGAATATGAACAATTCTAATAGCTGTCATTCTTTTATTAATATATTGTCCTCCTGCTCCAGAAGCTTTACATGTTTCTGTTCTAATATCTTGAGGCCTAATATCTATTTGGGTTTTTGATGGCTTAGGAAGTACAGCTACTGTTGCAGTGGAGGTATGAATTCTCCCGGATTTTTCTGTTTTTGGTATTCTTTGAACCCTATGAACACCTGCTTCATATTTGAATTTTTCATAAACATTATCACCATCTATTTCAATAATCACACTTTTTATGCCATTAATATCTGTTTGATTAATATCTAATACTTGAGTCTTTAATCCTTGATTTTGAGCATAACGAGAATACATTCTTAAAAGGTCATTAGCAAAAAGAGCGGCTTCTTCTCCGCCTACTCCAGCTCTAATCTCCATGATTACAGCATTAAACTTCTGTTCCATAGTTATTTTTTCTTCGCCATTCTTTGCTTAAACTTTTGAACTCTTCCTACCTGGTCAGAACTTCTTTCTTTTCCAGTATAGAAAGGGTGGCATTTTGAACATATTTCAACCTCTAGATTTTCTTGAGTTGAGCCTATTTCAAAAACTGCTCCACAAGAACAGCGAGCTTTAGCTTTTTCAAAATATTTTGGATGAATATCCTTTTTCATATTGGAATTATACTATCAGAAAACTATTTTTTAATCAAGAGGTGTGTTATAATAAAAAAATGATAAAAGAAATTAATAATTATGCATACATTGATGGAAACAATCTTTACAGAGGAGTAAATTCTTTGGGTTGGAAAATTGATTATAAGAGATTTAGAGTTTGGTTAAAAGATAAATATAGCATTAATAAAGCTTATATATTTATAGGATTGGTTCCAAAATATAAAGATCTTTATACTTCTTTACAAGAAGCTGGGTTTACTTTGATTTTTAAAGAAACTGTATATGACGGAAATGGAAAAATAAAAGGCAATTGCGATGCAGACTTAGTTCTAAGATCTTTAGTAGATTTCTATGAAGAGAAAATAAATAGTATTATAATCGTTACAAGTGATGGTGATTATGCTGGTTTAATTAAATTTTTAAAAGAAAAAGGAAAATTAAGGGTTGTCTTGTCTCCTTCTCTAGAAAAAAAGTGCTCAATACTTATCAAAAGATTAAATCCTGCTATTGTTTATCTTGATAATATTAAAGAAAAGATAAGATTAAAATAAAAAAGCCCCCATTAAGGACAAAACCTTAAAAGGGTCTTTTTCGTGGTTATGTTTTTATTATATCAACAAATCAAAATTAGTCAAGGTACTTGTCATTAATTTTTAATTATGCTATATACATAGTATATTTATTAACTCGCTTTTAAGCGATATTTCAATTATGGACACAGAAACAGCAAAAACACAATATGGTATTTTGATAGACGACATGATTAAAGCTGGTCTTGGTTTTGGTCATCAAAAATCAAAACTTCATCCTAAAATGAAGGATTATACTGCAAAGATTAAAGATAAAGTATATTTAATCGATTTAGAAAAAACAGCAATAAAATTAGCAGAAAGTTTGGATTTGTTAAAATCATTAAAACAAGAAGGCAAAGGAATCATTTTTGTGGGAACAAAAGTTGCTACAAGAAAACTAATAGAAGAAATAGCTAAGAGTTCCAAAGCGTATTATGTTAATGAAAGATGGATAGGGGGAACATTTACTAATTTTAAAGAAATAAGGAAAAGAATAAATTATTGGAAGGAATTAGAGAACAGAACAAAAGATCCTGATTACGAAAAGAAATATGTTAAGAAAGAAAGATTAACTATTCAAAAAGAAATAGACAGAATGAAAATGAAATTCGAAGGAATAAAAGACATGGAAGAATTGCCTGGTGCTCTAGTTGTTTTAAGCGCTGACAAAGAAAGTATTGCTGTAAAAGAAGCTAAAAAATCTGGAATTAAAGTAATTGGAGTAGTAGACACTAATACTGATCCTACGCCAATAGATTATGTTATTCCAGCTAATGACGATGCTTTTACCTCAATCGAATATATATTGTATAAAATGCAAGAAGTATTAAAATAATATATAAATAAATTATGGCAGAAGTTGAATTAATTAAAAAACTTCGAGAAGAGACAGGGATTTCCTTGTCTGATTGTAAAAAAGCCTTGGAAGAATCAGGAAATGATATTGAAAAGGCAAAAGAATATTTAAGAAAAAGGGGAGAAGCAGTAGCTCTTAAAAAAGGAGAGAGAACTGTTGGAGCTGGAATTATTGATGCTTATGTTCATCAAAACAAAAGATTGGGAGTAATGATTGAGCTTGCTTGTGAAACTGATTTTGTTTCTCGTGGAGAAGATTTTAATAACCTAGCTCACGAAATATGTTTGCAGATTGCCTCAATGAAACCTCTTTTCATAAAAGAAGAAGATATTCCAGAAGAGATATTGCAAAAGGAAAAAGCAATTTATGAAGAACAAGCTAAAGAGTTAAATAAGCCAGAAGAAATTGTTCAAGGAATAATTAAGGGGAAACTAGAAAAGTTTAAAAAAGAAAACTGCTTGATTAATCAGTTATGGATTAAAGATGACAGTAAGACAATTCAGAATTTAATAAATGAATACATTGCTAAAACAGGAGAAAATATTTTAGTAAAAAGATTTGCAAGATATGAATTCTGATCTTATTCTACAAATAACTTTTCTTTTAAGTTTTGCTGGGGTTGTTGGTTTTGCTTTAAGGAAGAGTCCTCAAGTAGCACAGCTTCCCGAGAAGGAATGTTTTTATTCAAGAATTGTTAATAATTCAAAAGAAAATTTTCTTGAAGTAAAAAATAACTTAAAAAAGAAAACAGAAAATTGGGAGAATTCATTGCACAAATTTCTTTTCAAAACAAGAATTTTATTTTTAAAAGCAGATAACAAAACATTAGATTTAATTAAGAAATTAAAGCAGCGATCAGAGAAAAGAAAGGGAGACGATGGATATTGGAAAGATATTAAAAAATCAATTAAGAAGAAAAATAAGCCGGCATAGCTCAGTGGTAGAGCAACTGTTTTGTAAACAGTAGGTCGGGGGTTCGAATCCGTCTGCCGGCTCACGATGTGTATTGACAATTATAAAGAAGCAGAGTAAGATGTTTTTACTTGAAAGATCCTTGAAATTTTATTGTAGGTTTTTTAGAGTTGTTTCGTAAATTTTTATTTTTTTTGAGAGTTTGATCCTAGCTCAGGATGAACGCTGGCGATGTGGATCAGGCATGCAAGTCGAACGGTCATGTATCGCAAGGTATATGATAGTGGCGAATGGGTTAGTAACACGTGGATATCAACCCCTTACTCAGGCATAACCTGGAGAAATCCAGGATAATTCCTGATAGTCCGAGCAATCGGTAAAGGTTTTCCGGTAAGGGATGGGTCTGCGTCCTATCAGCTAGTTGGTAAGGTAAAGGCTTACCAAGGCTATGACGGGTAGGCGGAGTGAGAGCTTGTCCGCCAACAATGGCACTGAGACACGGGCCATACTCCTACGGGAGGCAGCAGTCGAGAATATTGCACAATGGGGGAAACCCTGATGCAGCGACATCGCGTGTGGGATGAAGATCTTCGGATTGTAAACTACTTTTCTATGGGAAGAATTTTTGACGGTACCATAGGAATAAGGGGTGACTAAACTCGTGCCAGCAGTAGCGGTAATACGAGTGCCCCAAGCGTTATCCGGATTAACTGGGCGTAAAGGGTCTGTAGGTGGTTTATTAAGTTCTTCGTTAAATCTCTAGGGCTTAACCTTAGAGCTGCGGGGAAAACTGATGAACTAGAGGATGTTAGGGGCTGATAGAACACTCGGTGGAGGGGTGAAATCCGTTGATATCGAGTGGAATACCAAAAGCGAAGGCAATCAGCTGGGACAGTCCTGACACTGATAGACGAAAGCGTGGGGATAGAAAAGGATTAGATACCCTTGTATTCCACGCCCTAAACGATGAACACTAGCTATTGTAAGTGTCGACCCTTGCAGTGGCGAAGCTAACGCGTTAAGTGTTCCGCCTGGGAAGTACGGCCGCAAGGCTAAAACTCAAAGGAATAGACGGGGACCTACACAAGCGGTGGATCACGTGGCTTAATTCGACAGTAAGCGAGGAACCTTACCAGGGCTTGACAGACTATTGAAGACACTTCGAAAGATGTGTTTACCCGCAAGGGACAGTAGTCCAGGTGCTGCATGGTTGTCGTCAGCAGGTGGCTTGAGTTGCTCCCTTAAATGGGGTAACCTGCGCAACCCTTGTCCTATGTTTCATGTGTCATAGGAGACTGCCTGGGACGACCAGGAGGAAGGTGAGGATGACGCCAAATCAGCATGGCCTTTTGATGCCCTGGGCTGCACACGTGATACAATGGAGCCGACAATGGGACGCTAAAGAGTAATCTGGAGCAAATCCTAACAAACGGCCCCTCAATACGGATTGAGGTCTGAAACCCGACCTCATGAAGCCGGAATCGCTAGTAACCGCAGATCAGCCACGCTGCGGTGAATATGTCCCTGGGTCTTGTACTCACCGCCCGTCACGTCAGGCGAGTTGGGAATACCCGAAATTCCACATTAGTGGGCTTAAGGTAGGCTCAATAAGAAGGACGAAGTCGTAACAAGGCACGGGTAGCGGAAGCTGCTCGTGGATCAATTATTTTATTTTTAGTTTGTCGGCAAGAATTAATTCGCGAGTGATCACTGAATTAATTCTTAAGTGTTGGTCTTGTCACTTTAAAAAGACCTTTACGAAACAACTCTAAGAGACTTATACTATGATATTCTACTCCCTTTTTAAAGGGTTATACAAAAGAGCAGCCCGGAAAATGATTAAGGACTGCGAAGGTTTTATTAGAAACAATTCAGAATTATTAGATTTTGGCTGTGGTTCAGGAATAGTTGCCAGTGAATTTGAAAAACATTTTAATTTAAAAATTAAAGGAGTAGACATTATAGACAATAGGGTTGAAAATATTTCTTTTGAGTTGTATAATGGCAAAGACCTTTCTTTTTTTAATGATAATAGCTTTGACACGGTTTTAGTAAGTTATGTTTTACATCACACCAAAAACCCTTTAGAACTTTTTAAAGAAATTAAAAGAGTAAGCAAAGATATAGTTATTATTTATGAGAGTCCTTGTGATGGATTGTTTTACAGGATAATGTGTTCAATACATGGAATATCATTTGCAAAATATTTTCAGAAAAACAAAAATAAAGGAAAGTTTTTCACAACAAAAGAATGGAAAAAAATATTTAAAGAAAATGGGTTTAATGTCGTTAAAGAGAAAATAGTTGGATATTTTCCTTTAAAGAACACGCTTTTCATTTTAAAGAAGGGTGTGTAGCTCAGCTGGTTAGAGCGCGTCACTGATAATGACGAGGTCCCTGGTTCAAGTCCAGGCATACCCACAGTATATGGGCCCATGGCGCAGTTGGTAGCGCGCCTCTTTTGCAAAGAGGAGGTCAGGAGTTCGAATCTCCTTGGGTCCACAAAAAACCTTCCATAAACGGAAGGTTTTATATTTGTAAACATATTTGATATAATAATATTGATAACAATAAATTATAATAAAAACATGAATAATAGAATTTTGTTAATTATTTTAATTTTTATTTTTATATCTACTGGTTTTGTTATTGCAGCAAATAATAGTGGAGCTCAATCTTCGCAACAGCAAACATCTAATCAAGGAGAGGGGAATCAAATTCAAAACAATGAGAATAATCCTGGCAATGGTGTCCAAGAACAAAATCAAGTTCAAACTCAAGAACAATTACAAGATGGAAGTGGAGACAATAACCAAGAACAAAATCAAGAGCAGTCTGGTAATGGAAATGGTTCTCAAAATCAACAACAAACATCTAATCAAGGAGAGGGGAATCAAATTCAAAATAATGAGAATAATCCTGGTAATGGCGCTCAAGAACAAAATCAAGTTCAAACTCAAGAACAACAAGGAACACAAAGTCAAAATGGTTTAAATAATGCTGAACAAAGAAGGAGTCAAGTAGCTAATGCTGTTCAAGAAATGCTTCAAGTAGCTGATAGAGCTGGTGGAATTGGAGAGCAAGTAAGAGTAATTGCTCAAGCTCAAAATCAAAACCAGGAACAGATAGAGCAAAGCCTAGAAAAGGTTCAAAAAAGAAATACTTTTGTTAAATTTTTAATTGGACCCAACTATGGAGAAATTAAGAATACAGAAAGATTATTAGAACAAAACCAAGAAAGAGTTAACCAATTAAATCAGATTCAAAATCAACTCATTAATCAGGCAGATCAGCAAGCTTTAATGGAGCAGGTTCAAGTTTTAGAGCAAGCAAATTTAGCAATCCAAAACTCTCTCAATGCTGCTCAAAAAGGATTTAGTTTGTTTGGGTGGATGTTTAGACTATTTTCAAGATAAATTTTATAAAAGACAGCCCCTTAAGGGGTTGTTTTTTAATTGTTTGTATGCTATTTTTATTTCGGTTCTTAAACAACCTGGAGGAACAGAATTGGTTGAAAGAAAAAAGTATTTAGAGATTATTAAAGCTGATTATATTGGAGATATCAGCACATATGGAGATATTGTTATTAACCAAGGGGTTTTTGTTAGGGGTAGCGTGTTTGCTGCTTCTGGCAGTATTTTCATAGAGCCTGGAGCGGTTATCCAGGGTAGAGTTGAAGCTGGTATCAACATATATATTGGCAAGAAGGCCGAAATTATTGGTCAAGTAAAGGCATTTCATGTTGAAAACAGAGGAGAGATAAAAGGAGACGTGAATAACGTTAATTTCTTCAGAAGTTTTGGAGGGAAAAGCACAGGGGAAATTGAAGCAACGCACGTTCTCATAGGAGAATACGGTATCCATAATGGGCCAATAATTTCAATGTGTACAAAAATTGATGATCAAGGAAGACATTTTAAAGATGGCGCTTAAGCGTCATTGTTTTTTTATTTTTTTGTAGTATAATTTCATTATATGCTTTTAGAATCTCTAGTGATAATTATTGGACTTTGTGTATTTGAAACTATTTGCAGTATTGATAATGCGATTATTAATGCTCATGTTTTAAAAACAGTTTCCGAGAAATACAGAAAAATATTCCTTTTTTGGGGAATAATTTTTGCTGTATTTATTGTTAGAGGGGTATTACCTTTTTTGATTGTTTGGATTACCAGTCCTTCTTTGTCTGTTGTTGATGTTTTTTCTTCTGCTTTTTCTTCTAATGAATTGGTTGCAGAATCTTTAGAAAAATCCAAACCATTGCTTCTGTTAGGCGGAGGAGCATATTTGTTTTTAGTATTTTTATCTTGGTTGTTTCTAGAAGAAAAGAAGTGTGTTTTTTTAGTTGAAAGATTTATTCATCGCCAAGGAGTTTGGTTTTATGCAATTGCTTCTATTTTTACGACAATAACAGTATATTTTGCCTTAAAAGTAAATCCTATTTTAGCCTTAGCATTAACTATTGGAGTTAGTGCTTTTTTCATAACAGATGGTTTTAAAAAAAGCGCAGAAGAAAAAGAAAAAGAACTAATGCAAGGAAACTTAAGTGCTTGGAGTAAACTTTTATACTTAGAGGTATTAGATGCTTCTTTTTCAATTGATGGAGTAATTGGTGCTTTTGCTTTTACCATGTCAATTCCTTTAATTATTATTGGGAATGGTTTAGGTGCTTTTATTGTTAGGGATTTGACTATTAAAGGAATAGACAAGATTAGCAAGTATGCCTATTTAAAAAATGGTGCTATGTATTCTATTGGACTAATGGGTTCTCTAATGGTTTTAGAAAGTTTCGGTCAGGAATTTCCTTTTTGGTTGGTTCCTTTAAATACACTTATTATTTTAACTTTTTTTCTCTATTTATCAATTAAAGAGAATAATACTTGTATTAAGGGTTAGGGTGTTGACAAAAATATAGATTTTTTAAAATTACTTTGATATAATAATAAAATGGTCGTTTTAAATAAATAATTAATAATTATTAATGCCTTTATTCTTTAATTTAAAGAATAGGGAAAATTTTTATGGTAGACTGGACAGGTATAACTATTCTCGCATTGCAACAAGCATGGGAGAGTATTATAGGGTTCTTGCCATTACTTTTAGGAGCTTTTATTATCTTCATCATTGGATGGGTAGTCTCTATTTGGATTGGAAAATTGGTAGCAGGAGTTTTAAGTGCACTAAAATTTGATAAGATATTCGAGGGTGGTGGATGGAGAGAAGCTTTTGAAAAAGCAGAAATTAAAGTATCTCCATCAGATTTTATCGGAGCAATAGTTAAATGGATTTTGATTGTAGTATTCTTGATTGTTGCTGCTGATATATTAGGTTGGGTAGCATTTGCTTCGATATTAGCAAAACTATTAGCTTGGATACCTAATTTAATAGTGTCTATTGCTATTTTTGTTGTTGCTGTGGTTGTTGCAGATATTTTAGGCAAAATGGTTAAAGCTTCAGTTAAGAAAATGGGAGTAAGCTTGACTAATTTTGTTGGATCAGCTGTAAAATGGTCAATATATGTTTTTGCAATTTTTGCAATATTGTTACAACTAGGAATTGCTGCTCCGATTGTTAACACCTTGGTTACTGGTTTTGTTGCAACACTTACAATAGCTTTTGGTTTAGCATTTGGTTTAGGAGGAAAAGAAGCTGCTGCCAGAGTAATTGAAGAAGCAAAAAACAAGCTTTCTGACAAATAATTTATACTTTAAACACGCCTCTTTATGGGGTGTGTTTTTTGTTTGACCGTTTCTGTATTTTCTAGTATATTTAGAATATGACATCCGAAGAATTAAGGAAAAACTTCTTAGATTTTTTTAAAAAAAGAGGGCACATTGTAGTTCCTTCTTCTTCTCTTTTGCCGAGCGATAAAACAGTATTGTTTACTACTGCTGGAATGCAGCAGTTTTCTTTGTATTTAGCTGGAGAAAAAGATCCAGTTAAAGATTTTGGTTCAAGACATTTAACTTCTTCTCAAAAATGCTTTAGAACTGATGATATTGAAGAAGTAGGAGACGATACCCATCATACTTTTTTCGAAATGCTTGGAAATTGGTCTATTGGACAAGATGATAAAGGATATTTTAAAGAAGGAGCAATTAAATACGCTTTAGAGTTTTTAGAGGAGTTGGGTTTGGATAAAAATAGACTGTATATTACTGTTTTTAAAGGAGAAGGGAATATTCCTAAAGATAAAGAAGCAATTGATTTATGGATTAAGAATGGGATTCCTGCTGAGAGAATAAGAGAATATGAAAAAAAAGATAATTTTTGGGGACCAGTTGGAGAAACAGGTCCTTGCGGGCCATGTTCAGAGTTGCATTATGATAGAGGAGAAAAATATGGCTGTGGTGGAGCTAATTGCGGACCCAATTGTGATAATTGCAAAAGATTTGTTGAAATATGGAATTTGGTTTTTATGCAATACTTTAAAAACGACAAAGGGGAATATGAGCTACTTTCTCAAACAAACATTGATACTGGAATTGGTTTTGAAAGATTAGTTTCTTTGCTTCAAGAAAAGAATTCTAGCTATGAAACAGATTTATTTAAAGACGTAATATCTAAGATTGAAGAAGAGTCTAATAAAAAATATGAGGATAATAAAAAAGAGTTTAGGGTTATTGCTGATCACTCAAGAGCAATAGTATTTTTAACCAGTGAGGGGATTATTCCTTCTAATGTTTCTCAAGGATATGTTTTAAGAAGATTAATTAGAAGATCAATTAGGTATTCTAAATTAATAGGTTTTAATTTTGATCAATTTTATTTTTTATTAGATATTATTGTAGATAAGTATAAAGATATATATCCTGAGGTTGTAAATAAGAAATACAATATTATTAAGGAAGAAGAAGAAAAGTTTGCAAAAACAATAGAAAAAGGATTATTAATGATTGAAAAATTAATTACAGAGAAAAAAGACAGGACCATAACTGGAGAAGAAGCTTTTGACTTGTACCAAAGCTATGGTTTCCCTTTAGAATTAGTTGAAGAAATTGCCAACGAGAAAGATTTTCTTGTTGATAAAAGTGGTTTCAATGAAGCTTTAAAAAAACATCAGGATGTTTCTAGAGAGGGAATGGAAAAGAAATTTGGAGGTGTAGGTAAAGATTCAGGAGAGATGGGAGTAAAATATCATACCTTAACTCATTTATTGCACGCTGCCTTAAGAAAAGTATTAGGGGATCACGTTAAGCAAATGGGTTCAGACATTAACTCTGAGCGCTTAAGGTTTGATTTTGCTCATGGTATTAAAATGACAGAAGAAGAAATCAAGAAAGTAGAAGATTTAGTTAATGAAAAAATTAAAGAAGGACTAATTGTTGAAAAACAAGAGATGTCCCTTGATAAAGCGATAAATGATGGGGCATTAGCGTTTTTTAAAGATAAATACGGAGAAATGGTTTTTGTTTGGACAATTTTTAATCCCCAAACAAAAGAGGTTTTTTCTAAAGAAGTTTGTGGGGGTCCTCATGTCGAGACCTTGAAAGATTTAGGAATATTTAAGATAATAAAAGAAGAAAGTTCAAGTGCAGGAGTTAGAAGAATAAAAGCAATATTAAAATGAAAAAAATATATGACATTGTTCCACCAAGCAAGGTGGAAAGCGTGTTAAAGCCAAAAGAAAATACAATTCACACTCCTCAAAAGAAAAGAAAGTTTCCTTTCAGAATTATTTTAGTTTTTTTAGTCGGTATTATTCTTTATGGATTTTTTATGGATGGACATGCTCAGGTTATAATCTATCCTAAAACTAATAGCTCTAATGGAGAAGAAACAATGACAGTTAATTTAAAACAAGGAACAATTGATTTAGAGAATAAAATTGTATCTGGCATTATATTTTCCAATGCCCAAGATTTTGTTCAAGAATATCAAGCAACAGGGAAAAGCGACAAAGACAAAAAAGCAACGGGAACAATTAGAGTTTTCAATAAATTAAATCCAGGTAAACCATTGACTTTAGTTAAAGGAACTAGATTTCTTGAAGGGAATGGAGATTTAATTTATAGGGCTGTCTCTGGATTTACAATTCCTCAGGCTAAAACAATCGATGGTAAATTTACTAATGGATATGTTGATATAAAAGTTGAAGCAGACGAAGCTGGAGAAGAATATAATATTAGCTCAGGAACATTTTCAGTTCCAGGACTTAGTGGAACAGAATATTTTTCTGGAATTTGGGGAGAAGTAATTAGTCCAATGACTGGAGGAACTACTTCTGAGGTAAGTGTTGTTTTATCTAGTGATTTAGAAGCAGCAGAAGAAGATTTTAGAGATAAATTTCAGATTAAGAACAAAGAAGATTTAAAAAATAGCATTCCTTCAAACTATATTTTCTATGAAGAAGGTTTCATAACTGAATTTGAAAATATTGTAATTGGAGCCAAGAAAGGAGAAGAGGTTGCTTCTTTTACTGTTTCAGGAAAGGTTAAAACAGAAGTAATGGCTTTTAGAAAAGAAGACGTGGAAAGTGTTCTTAAAAATACTATATTGGGGCAAACATCAGAACTTATTGTTCCTGATAGTTTAAAGTATAATTTGGTAGAAAAGAAAAATAAAGAGGGGGGAATGGAGATAAAAATTTCTTATGAAGGGAAAAGTTACTGGCTTCCGGATAATGAATTTCTTTTACAAAGTGTACTAGGTAAAGAAAAAAGCTATTCTCTTTCTTTATTACAAAACATACCAGAAGTAGAAAGAGCGGAAATTAATCTCAGCCCCTTTTTTAAGACAAAGAATCCAAATAGTAAGAATAACATTGAAATTAAACTGGAATTTGGTCAATAAAGCACATAAAAGAGCTTAATCTCTTGACCAAAATCAAAAATTCTGATAATGTTTTATTATCTCAAAATTAAACAATGAAAAATGACGATAAAATAAAGAAAGAGGGGACAGTAACAGAAAGTCTTCCAGATGGTTTTTTTAGAGTTAAGCTTGATGATGAAGATTTTGAAGTTTTAGCTCACTTGGCCGGAAAATTAAGGATATACAAGATTAAAATCCTAGCTGGAGATAGGGTTACTGTTGAAATGACTCCTTATGATAAAAAAAGAGGGAGAATCATTTTTAGAAAGAAATAATTATGAAAGTAAAGCCATCAATTAAGAAAATTTGCAAAGATTGTAAGATCGTCAAAAGAGAAGGTCGTATTTATGTTATTTGTAAGAAAAATCCTAAGCACAAACAAAGACAGGGTGCATAAAATTTATGGCAAGAGTTGTAGGTGTAAACATACCAGATGAAAAATCAATATTGATCGGTCTCACATATATCTATGGGATTGGTTTATCTTTAAGTAAAAAGATATTAGAACAAGCAAAAATTGATGGAAATAAAAAAGCAAAAGAATTAACACCAGATGATTTAAATGTTTTAAAGCAAATTATTGAAAAGAATTACAGAGTTGAAGGAGAATTGAAGAGAGATATAATGACTAATATTAAAAGATTGAGAGATATTTCTTCTTGGAGAGGACATAGACATGCTAAGGGATTACCTGTAAGAGGACAGACAACAAGGATAAACAGCAGGACAGTAAGGGGCAATGTAAGAAAAACAGTTGGCTCAGGAAGAAAAGCTCCACCATCACCTAAATAATAATTACTATGGGGAAAAAACACGTTATTGCGAAAACTGAAGAAGAGATGATTAAAGAAGGCGAAGCTGTTGAAAAAGCTATTGCCAAAGATGTAAAAGTTTCAAAGACTTCTGGAAAAGAGGGTAGATTTTATATCTTTAGTTCTTACAACAATACAATTATTACTTTAACAGATGAAAGTGGAAACGTTTTAGCTTCTCGTTCAGCTGGTAGAATAGGATTCAAAGGAACAAAGAAATCAACTCCTTTTGCTGCTTCGAAAACAGCTGAAACAGTGGGTCAAATCGCTGAAAAAATGGGAGTAAAAAAAGTTCATATAGTTGTAAAAGGTATTGGGTCTGGAAGAGATTCAGCGATAAGATCAATTGCCAATCAAGGATTCGAAGTTTATTCAATAAAAGACACGACACCAGTTCCACACAATGGCTGTCGTCCTAAAAAACCAAGAAGATTGTAATATGCAAACAAAAAACTGTAAAATTTGTAGAAGGCTAGGAGAAAAGCTTTTCTTAAAAGGAGAAAGATGCATGTCAGCTAAATGCGCAATGATTAAGAGACCTTTTCCTCCAGGACAAAAACCTAAAAAAAGAAGAGGGGCTTTTTCTGAATATGGAAAAGAATTAAGAGAAAAGCAAAAGATGAAAAAATGGTATAATTTAAGTGAGCGTCAAATGGAAAAATATGTTAATGATGTTGCAGAAAAAAGAGCAAAGACTGAAAACGTTGCAGACGCTTTAATTGAAAAAATAGAAAGTAGACTAGATAATATTATTTTTCGTTTGGGACTTGCTAAATCAAGAGCTCAGGCATCTAAATTGGTTTCTCATGGGCATTTTATGGTTAATGGAAGAAAAGTTGACATTCCTTCGTATGAAGTAAAAATTGGAGACGTAATATCAATAAGGCCTGGATCAAAGAAAAAGGAACCATTAAAAGATTTAGATGCTTTAATGAAGAATTATAAAATGCCTAAATGGCTTGATTTTGATAAAGAAAAAGGAGAGGGCAAGTTTGTTAAAAAACCTGGTTCAGCTGATGTTCAGTTGCCAGTTGAGATTGCCACTCTTTTTGAGCATTATTCAAGATAATAATAAAAAAATAATTATGATTCCATTACCAACATCAATAAAAGGTAAAAAAATAAAGGATAATTGTGAAGTATTTGAAATAGAATCCTTGTATCCAGGATATGGTGTGACTATTGGTAATGCCTTAAGAAGGGTTCTTTTGTCATCTTTAAACGGTGCAGCAGTAACTGAAGTAAAGATTAAAGATGCTCCTCATGAATTTTCAACTCTTTCAGGGATAAAGGAAGATGTTTTGCATATCTTAATGAATTTAAAACAATTAAGATTTAAGATTTTTACTGACGAACCTCAAGTAGCAATTTTAAAAATAAAAGGCGAAAAAGAAGCAAAAGGTTCTGATTTTGAATATTCTCCAGAATTAAAATTAGCAAACCCAGATTTATATATTGCTCAATTAACAGATAAGAGTGCAGAACTAGAAATTGAAATTAAAGTTGAAAAAGGAGTAGGATATGTTTTTCAAGAAGAAAAAGATGAAAAGAAAGGAATAGGTGTGATTGGACTAGATGCAGCTTTTACTCCTATTGTAAAAGCAAATTATGTTGTTGAAAACATGAGAGTTGGGCAAAGAACTGATTTTGAAAAAATTTCTTTAGAAATTGAAACAGATGGAACTATTTCTCCTTCAGAAGCATTGAAAGAATCATTAAGTATCTTGATTTCTCACTTCAACTTTTTAGATGAAGAGCTTAAAGTAGAAAAAACAGACGAGATTGTAGAAGAAAAGAAAAAAACTACAAAAAAAACAACAAAGAAAAAATAATATGAACAAGCAGAAGAAAGGAAGAAAATTTAATAGAAAGACAGATCAAAGAAGGGCCTTATTAAAAACGTTGGCCACCTCTTTGATTTTAAAAGGAAAGATAAAAACAACAGAAGCTAAAGCAAAAGAATTGTCTCGCTTTATTGAAAAGAAAATTACTAAAGCTAAGAAGAGCGGAGTTGCTACACTGAGATATTTAAGAGGATATTTTTCAGAAAGGACTGCTAAGAAATTAATGGAAGAAGTTGCTCCAAAATATAAAGAAAGAAAAGGAGGATATACAAGAGTTATTAAAATGGGTCAAAGAAAGTCAGATAGCGCTAAAATGGCAATAATAGAATTAGTTTAAAAATTATGGAAAAGACAAAGACAAAAAAAGAATTCATAGTTGACGCAAAAGGAAAGGTATTAGGAAGATTGGCCACAGAGATAGCATTGATTCTTCAAGGAAAGAACAGTGTTGATTATATGCCCAATAAAGATTTGGAGCACTTTGTAGTTGTTAAGAATATCAAGAAAATAAAAGTTACAGGAAGAAAAATGGAAGATAAGATATATTTTAGCCATTCTGGTTTTCTGGGAGGAGACAAATATACGCCGATGAAAGTTATTTTTGATAAAAAGCCAGGAGAAATTTTAATTAAAGCAGTATCTGGCATGCTTCCTAAAAATAGATTAAGAGATAGAAGAATAAAAAGAATAAAGTTTGAATAGTATGGTTAAAGAAAAAGAAGAAAAAACAAAAAAGAAAGCCCCTGTTAAAAAAAGAGTTGTTAAAAAGAAAGAAACAGAAGAAGTCGTTCAGGAGGAACCAATAATTAAAGAAAAGAATAGCGCAGAATATTATCAGGGAATAGGGAGGAGAAAAACTTCTGTAGCTAGGGTTAGATTGTATAACAAAAAGAATGGATCAGCGTCTATTAATGGAAAGAAACTAGAACAGTATTTTTTAACAGAAGCGCTTCAAAAAACAGCTATATCTCCTTTAGATAAAATGAAATCATTAGATAGGTTTGAAATTAAAGTTGTGGTTAAAGGAGGGGGAATTAATTCTCAAGCAGAAGCAGTAAGGCATGGAATAGCAAGAGCATTAGTTGTATTTAATCAAGAATACAAAAAAAGATTAAGGAAAGCCGGTCTTTTAACAAGAGACTCGAGAATGAAAGAAAGAAAGAAATTTGGTTTAAAAAGAGCTAGAAGAGCTCCACAGTGGTCAAAAAGATAAAAAAGAGGGGTTCCCTCTTTTTTTTGACAAATTTAACAATATATATTATTGTCTTTTTAGCACATTATAGTATCAGGGAGAGAAAAATGGAAAAAATTATTAGTCTTAAAAAAGCTGCCACTCTGTTGGGTTTTAGTAGCGTAGCTAAGGTATTGGAATTGATTAGAAAAGGAAATCTCAATGGAAAAATTGAGAATAAAAGGTATGTTGTTATTGTTGATGAAAAATTAAAAGCTCTTTCATCTCCAGCTAAACACAAAAATATTTTAAAAAGTCATAGGCTTTTTCAAGACCCTCATTACCGTAAAAGGTGGCCGAGACTATTAAATCAAATTTCTCGCTAAAAATATCCTCTATTCGTTTTAGAGGTTTTTTTATGGATTAAATTCATTAGAATTATACATTTTACCATCACTTAAAACATATAGTATTTTTTTATTAAACCAGATTTTTTCTATTGGTAATGGGGACAATTGGAAAGTATTGATATTGTCTCTATTGTCAATTTCACTTACAAACACATTTTTATTTATCGAATAAAAGAAATAGTCATCATTGAACCATGCCAAATTTTTTATTTCAGAGGAGAATCTTGATAAAAAAATCAAAGAACCACTTTTTTTAAAAAATGGAGTTTCAAAATCTTTTAGTAAAAGAAGCCATAATTCTGATCCTGTGTTGAATATTATTTTGTCGGGTAGAACATCATAACTTATATCCTTTGTTTTTAAAAAGAATTCGAATTCTTTTTTATTTTCATTAAACAAGTATAGCGAAGAGGCGTCTTGAGCAAATATTTTTCCAGATGTTATTAATAGGCTATAATCAATAATAGTTATTTCTTTTTCACTTAAGATGGTTTCTTTTTTGTTGTCTATTTTAATCAATATATTATTTTCAACAGAATAGATGGTATCGTTTTCCATAGCAAAAACATCAACACTAGTTCTTAATACAGGCGATTTCTTAGTAGATAATGAATATTCAATAATATTATTTTTATTTTGATAAACAATACTGTTTTCTTTTAAATAAAAATTATTTGCTGATTCAAGAAAATTAAGATTATTTAATATTAGAGTATCCAAGCTTAAATAGTAATAGGTTGTTTTGTTTTGGAGGTTTTTTCCTTTTATTAGTATATTTTTAAGGTCAGGAAAAAATTTAATATCTTCTATGCTGGAAAAATATTTTTTAGATTCGGTTTCTTTTAAAATAGTAGAATTATTATATATTATTTCTTGATTATTAGTTAAATAAACAATGTTTTGTTTGTTTTTCGAAAGAAAGAAATTATTTATATTGTCCTTATATTGGTTTATCGGATTATTTTCTGGAAATAGATAAATATTTTCTGCTTTGGTTACTTTTTGTCCTTCTACTCGAAGAGTTTTGCTCCAAGAGTGATAATTTTCTTTTTCTACTCTTATGTTATATTCTTCTGGAATTAATTTTTGGATTAAAAGATCTTTAGAAAATGGAGCTGTTTTATTTTTATACTCGTTATTAATAAAAACATTAACATCTGGTATTATAGATTTAATGCTTATCCCTCCCAATTTGACAAACTCTCTTTTTTTAAAATCAAAGCCATATCCTTGGGCATCGAGTATTAGAAATGGAGCAACAATTAAGAATACGGAAACTAAAGAAAAGAAGGCTATTTTTTTAATTAATAATTTGTTCATTTTTAATATATTGTTATACAATTTTGAATAAAAAGCAAGTGTTTGACTATATTGTTTTTATGGTTTATATAATAAAAAAATAACACTTGCCAATTTGGATTTTATTGGCTAGAATGACTTATATGAAAATTGGAATTGATTTAGGAACTAAAAATTCACTAGTATTCATACCTCATAAGGGAGTTGTTTTAAACGAGCCATCAGTTGTTGCGGTTTCTTTAATAGAAAATAAGGTTTTAGCTGTAGGAAAAGAAGCTAAGGAGATGATTGGAAGAACTCCTGATAGTATTAAAGTTTATAGGCCCCTTAAAGAAGGAGTGATTGCTGATTACAGGACGACTCAAGCAATGTTAAAACACTTTATTGAAAAAGTTAACACTGGAATAAATAGATTTTTTAAGCCAGAACTTTTAGTTGGTGTTCCAGCAGGGATAACATCAACAGAAAAGAGAGCGGTAATCGAGTCTGGAATGATGGCTGGTGCAAAAGAAGTATTTTTAGCTAAAGAGCCGATATTATCAGCTATTGGAGCGGGGATTCCCATTAATTCTTCTTCTGGGCACTTAATAATTGATATTGGTGGAGGAACAACTGAAGTAGCAGTAATATCTTTAGGAGGAATTGTTACTTTTCAGTCTTTGAGGGTTGCAGGAGATAAGTTAGATCAGGCTATTGCTGATTATATTAAAGAAAAACATAATTTAGCAGTAGGAGAACAAACATCAGAAGAAATAAAAATGAAAATTGGAACTGCTGTAATCGAAAAAGATCCAAAGAACCTAGAAATTAGAGGTAGAGATTTAGTATTGGGATTGCCCAAGACGATTAAGATTACATCAAACGAAATTTGCACAGCAATTGATGAACCGATGAAAGAAATTATTCAATGCATCAAAAATGTATTAAGAGAAACCCCCCCAGAATTATCAGCCGACATAATGGATAAGGGTATGGTTGTTGCCGGAGGAGGTGCTTGTTTAAGAAACATTGCATCTTTGATTTCTATTTCTACGGGTGTTCCTTGTTTTATTGCTGATGATCCATTAAGTTGTGTTGCCAAAGGAACAGGTGTTGTTTTAGACAATCTTGATATCTACAAGAAAAGCGTTATGTCTAAAAAATAATTATGGACGAAGAAAAATTAGTAATTATAGGTAAAAAGAAAATAGAGGGAGAGATTAGCGCTTTTGGAGCAAAAAACGCTGCCTTCCCAGTTTTAATTTCTGCTTTATTAACCGATGAAGATTGTATTATTGAAAATGTTCCTTTAATTGAGGACGTATATAGACTTTTAGAAATATTTCAAAGCATGAAAGTTAAGGTTGAATGGATTGGAAAAAGAAAAGTAAAAATTAATGCTAAAAATATTGATCCTAAAAAAATTAAATATGATCTTGTTCTAAAATTTAGAGGCGCTGTTCTTTTAATGGGTGCGCTTTTAGCAAGATTTAATAAAGCTACCTTGCCTCAACCAGGTGGTTGCATAATTGGAGTAAGGCCAATTGATACTCATTTAGATGCTTTTTCTCAACTAGGAGTTAATATTAAAGAGAAAAAGAAAAAGTTTATTTTAACAGGACCAGAAAAAATTAAAGATAACATTGTTATTTTGGATGAGTTCAGCGTTACCACTACTTCTAACATAATGCTTTATGCTTCTAGAATTAAGGAAGAAATCACAATTAAGGTAGCTGATGGAGATTATCCCAATCAAGAATTAGCTAAGGTCTTGAAAAAGATGGGAGTTAAAGTCAAAGGAGCAGGTGGACACACGTTAAAAATAAAAGGAAGTCAAAAATTAAAAGGATTTAAGCATTTTCTAATGTATGATCCAATAGAAGCCGGAACTTTTATTATTTTAGCTTTAGCTACCCATGGAAATGTTTTAGTAAAAAATGTTGAATATGAATTTCTAGAATTTCCTTTAAAAAAACTAGAAGATTATGGTGCTAGGTTTGAAATAAAAAACAGAAAAAATGGAAGAGTTGATGTTCATGTTATGCCTTCTAAAAACATGAAAATAAGAAAAATTCAAAGCTTGCCATATCCCGGATTTCCTTCTGATTTATTGTCTGTCTTGGGTGTTTTGGCAACGCAGACAAGGGGGGTAACTTTAATACATGATCCACTTTATGAGGGAAGATTAAAATATTTAGATGGCTTAACTAAAATGGGAGCAGATGTTTTCTTTTCTGATCCTCACAGGGCAACAATTAACGGTATCACTAAATTATATGGAGCTGATTTGGGCTCATTTGACTTAAGAGGAGGAGCTTCTCTCATTATTGCTGGACTTATTGCTGAAGGAAAAACCACAATTAGAAACATTTATCAAATAGACAGGGGTTATGAAAAAATAGAAGAGAGACTAAGCAGGTTGGGAGCAGACATTAAAAGATTAAAATAATGGAAATTATTGGCCACAAAAAACAAAAAGAGATATTATCTAGGCTTACTAAAAGTCAAAATGTTCCCCATGCAATTCTTTTTTCTGGACCAGAGAAGATAGGAAAAAAGGAAATAGCAATCGAATTCAGCAAAGAATTGTTAGGTGGAAACATTAATACAGATTTCTTTTTACTTGAGCCAGAAGATAATATTATTAAGATAGAAGAATTAAGAAATCTTCAAGAAAAATTATCTTTAAAACCATATAATCATAATTTTAAAATAGGAATTATTGACAATGTTCACTTAATGAGAAAAGAAGTTCAAAATGCTTTTTTAAAAACATTAGAGGAGCCAAGAGGAAATTCAATTTTAATTTTAATAACCCATTTTCCATCAATGCTTTTAGAAACAATATTGTCTAGAGTTCAGGAAATTAAATTTTCTTTAGTCTCAAGAGAAGATATAGAAAAATATTTAATTGAATCAGGTGCAAAAAAAGAACAAGCAAAAGAAATTTCTTTAATATCTTCAGGACAGATTGGTAAAGCAATAGAATACTTTAAAAACCCAGAAAAACTAGAAATTTTTAATGAAGCTATAAAAGATATTTCTTCTTTAGCAAGAGTTGATTATTATCAAAGATTCAATTATGCTAAGAAAATATCAGAGCTGGACAATGTTGATGAAATAATAGATATATGGCAAAGGTATTTTAGAAGAGAGATGATTCTTATGGCCAATAAAGGAAATGATTTAACGAAAACAAAAGAATTAATCAAGTATATTGATAAAACTAGGTACTTAATCAATTCAACCAATGCTAATAAAAAATTAGTTTTAGAAAATTTATTATTAAGAATATAAAAATATGCACGAAGAAATAATAAAAAAAATAGAACCAGAATTAGAAAAAGCAGTTGATTTTGTTCAAAAGAAATTGTCTTCGGTTAGAACTGGAAGAGCTTCTCCAACTTTAGTTGAAGAAATTAAAGCAGATTGTTTTGGAGACATGCTTCCTATTAAACAATTAGGCGCAATTTCAATTCCTTCGCCAAGGCAAATAATGATTCAGCCTTGGGATAGATCTTACATTGAGTCAATTGAAAAAGCTTTATTAAGAGAAGCTTCAGGATTGTCTCCAATTGTTGAAGGTCCGAATATTATTATTAATCTTCCTGCAATGTCAGAAGAGCTAAGAAAAGAATTAGCTAAATCTATTTCTCAAACAGAAGAAGGAGCTAAGCAAACAATTAGAAAGTTTAGAGATGAAGCATGGTCAGAAATACAAGAAAAAACAAGAGAAGGCGTAGTTAGAGAAGATGATAAATTTAGAGCAAAAGATAAGCTTCAAGAAATGGTTGACAAGTATAATAAAAAAATAGATGAAATAGTAGAAAGAAAGAAAAAAGAATTAGAAGTATAATTTTATGTTAATTTTAGATTTAATAATATTTATAATAGTTTTGAGTAGCGTTGTAATAGTCCATGAATTCGGTCATTTCTTTTTTGCTAAAAAAACAGGTGTTAAGGTTGAAGAATTCGGTATTGGTTTTCCTCCAAAGATTTGGAAGAAAGTAAAAAATGGAACAGAGTATTTTATTGGTGCAATTCCTTTCGGGGGATTAAATAAAATATATGGCATGGATGAAATTGATGAAGAAAAAGATAAAGACCCTCAAAGCTATGAAGCCAAGGGGCCGATAGCCAAATCATTGATTTGTTTGGGTGGTATATTTATGAATTTAATTTTTGCTTTTGTTCTTTTCTATATTTTATTATTTTCTTCTTCTTTTATAATGTCTCAAAACATGATTTTATCTGATTATTCTTTTCCTTTTGGAGAACAGGAAAAATATACTTATGTGACCAAAGTTTATGAAGGCACTCCTGCATATAATTCAGGATTAAATCCCAAAGACGCAATTGTTTCTTTTAATAACGAGAAAATATTAAATCCAGAATCTTTTGACGAAAAAGTTACTAATAGTGTGGGAAAAGAAATTACTTTGGGAATAATGGATCTAAAAACCCAAAAAATTAAAAATATTAAAGTATTATTATCAGAAAACACAGAGCACCCACTAGGTATTGCTTATGGGGAAGTGTCTTTAATTGACTACAATAACAACAAAATATTTTCAGGAATAGCTCACTCAATAAATATTCTTGATTATTCTTTTAATGTTTTGGGAAATTTAATTTCGTATTCTTTTAAGAATAAAACAGCAGAACCATTAAGTTATTCGATGACAGGACCGGTTGGAATTTATGCTGTTACAAAAGTAATGGCTCAGGATGGATTGTTTCAGATAGTTAATTTAATTGCCATTCTTTCTTTGGGGTTAGCTTTATCTAACTTTTTGCCTTTACCAGCATTGGACGGAGCTAAGTTTTTATATATAATTTTAGCAACAATTAATAAAAAAGTATTTTCTAAAAAATTAGAAATGGTAATAGAAAGTTTTGGAATGTATTTTCTTATTGGTTTAGCAATAGTAATTGTTTTAAAGGATTTTTTTCAATTTAAAGATATTATTTTTAAATAAAATATGAAACAATCAAATCTTTTTACAAAAACAATTAAAGAAAATCCAAAAGACGAAAAAAGTCTTAATTCGCAGTTATTAATAAGAGCTGGTTTTATTGACAAGCTTTCTTCGGGCATTTATACTTTTCTTCCATTAGGATTAAAAGTAGTTAAAAATATTGAAAAAATAGTGAGAGAAGAAATGAATGAAATTGAAGCCCAAGAAATATTAATGCCAGCACTCCACCCTAAAGATAACTGGGAAAAAACAGGGAGATGGGACGTAAAGGAAATGTTTAAAATAGAAGATGAAGAATTGGGGTTAGGTTGGACTCACGAAGAAATTATTACACCTCTTATGAAAAGACATATTTTGTCTTATAGGGATTTACCAAAATATATTTATCAAATTCAAACCAAGTTTAGAAATGAGCCAAGGGCTAAATCAGGATTGTTAAGAGGAAGAGAATTTATAATGAAAGATCTTTATTCTTTTCATGAAAATGAAGATGATTTAGACGTTTATTATGAAAAAGTAAAACAAGCATATTTTAAAATATATGAAAGGTGTGGACTTAAAGAAAAAACATATTTAACATTAGCTTCTGGTGGAACCTTTTCAGAATATTCTCATGAATTTCAAACAATAACTCCGGCTGGAGAAGATATGATATATATTTGCAATAAATGTGGTTTAGCTATTAATAAAGAAATTAAAGGAGACACTTGCCCTAATTGTAATAGCAAGGACTTAAAAGAAGAAAAAGCTATTGAGGTCGGAAACATTTTTAAACTTAATAAAAAATATTCAGAACCCTTTAATTTGAAAGATGAAAAAGGAAAAGAAATTTTAATGGGTTGCTATGGATTTGGAATCACAAGGGCGATGGGAGCAATCGTTGAAACATCAAACGATGAAAAAGGAATGGTCTGGCCTTTTGAAGTTTCTCCTTTCCAGATTCACTTAATAGACCTAGATAATAAGGAAATTTCAGAGAAAATTTATGATATTTTACAAAATGAAAATTATGAAGTATTATACGATGACAGGGAAGACAAAACAGCGGGAGAAAAGTTTAATGATTGTGATTTAATAGGAATTCCTTTAAGGATAGTAGTGAGCAAAAAAACAGGAGAAGATAAGGTAGAGATAAAGAAAAGAAACGAAGAAAAAATTGAATTAATAAATATTAAAGATTTAATAAAAAATGTGGAAAGATTCTTTAAGTAAATTTATTTCAGGTTTGTCTCAAGACATTGCAATTGATTTAGGGACAGCAAACTGTCTCGTTTATGTTAGAGGAAGAGGGATAATTTTATCAGAACCTTCAGTTGTTGCGGTTAACAAGAAAACTAATCAAGTTTTAGCAATTGGAAGAGAAGCAGAAAAAATGGTTGGAAAAACTCCTGGGCACATTGTTGCGATTAAACCTTTAGTATCCGGCGTTATCTCAGATTTTGAAGTAACAGAGCAAATGTTAAGATATTTAATTCAGAGAGCAACCCAGGAGAAATTTTATTTATTAAAACCAAGGGTTATTGTTGGAATTCCTTCAGGCGTAACAGAAGTAGAAAAAAAGGCAGTAATAGATGCTACGAAATCAGCAGGAGCAAGAGAAGTATTTCTAATAGAAGAACCAATGGCAGCAGCAATTGGAGCAAGAATGCCAGTTCATGAACCAGCAGGTAATTTTATGGTTGATATTGGCGGAGGGACAACGGAAGTAGCAGTAATTTCTTTGGGCGGCATTGTTGTTGCGAAAAGCCTAAGAATTGCAGGAAATAAATTAAATCAAGATATTGTTACTTATGCTCAAGATAAGTATAAGTTATTGATAGGAGAAAGAACAGCAGAAAGAATTAAGATTAGTATTGGTGTTGTTTTTTTTGAAAAAGAACCGTCTAAAAGCGAGATTAAAGAAATGCCAATGAGAGGAAGAAATTTAGTTAGTGGTCTTCCAGAAGAAATTGTAATTAATCAAACAGATGTTAAAAAAGCAATGGATAGATCTGTTAATCAAATAATTACTGAAATTAAAAACACAATAGAAATTACACCACCAGAATTATTATCAGACATTATGAAAAAGGGAATTTGTCTTGCTGGTGGAGGAGCATTATTAAGGGGTTTAGATAAAATGATTACCAAAGAAACTAAAATGCCTTGTTATATTGTTGAAGACCCAATGACAGCCGTAGCAAGAGGAGCAGGACTGGTTTTAGAAAACATAGATGAATATCATGATGTTTTGGTAGAAATAGAAGAATTGCAGCCACCAAAATAGTTTGACGTTTATCTAATTTTTATGTATAAAAAAGCTACGAGAATTTCTCGTGGCTTGTTCGTTTAAAATTAACCAAGGAGAAAGTTAAAAATGGCGTTCCGTATTACTACTGGTAGAAATGGTTTTCATGATCTAGAAGAAATTTATAGAATGGCTGGTTTACCAATTAATTCTCAAACAAAAATAGATCTTTTAAGAGAGCTTATTATTAAGGCAAGAACAACAGAGCAAATAGAGGAATTAAGGCCTCATGTGGTTACTCTTAAGAAATACGAGAATGAAAATAATCAAAAGATTAAATCATACATAATAGGAACAATAGATCTCTTTCAAAAAAGAAAACAATTGATTGATGATAATTCAGGCAAATTAGGTCCTCCAGAAGAAGAGCATATTAAAAAGTTTTTTGAAGCAAAAGGTTCTCGTTCAAAAGGAAAAGTTTTTAAAAAGATTAAAAATATGGATATCCCTTTTGATGATTTACTGGAATTATTTAATAAATACAATAAAAGAAACTATTTAATAAATAGAATTTTGTGGGACCTATTGATAGATAAAGCCAAGACCCAAGAAGAAAAAATAATTCTATATAATCTTTCTGAGAGAAGAAGGAGAGGAGAACTTTTAAAATTAGATTCTTTTGCTGATTTTAGAGAAGAAAAACCAGTTAAAACAGAAGAGACAGGAGATATTAATTATTGGACAGAAGAGTTTCTTAAAACAAAATACAAAAAAAGAAAAGATTTTTGTTTTAATAAAATACTTGAAGCAGGAGAGAAGTTTGATTTTAAACAGTGGCTTGATATTTATAATAGCCACGACAACCTTGCTTTAAGGAAAAGATTATTTTCTAAACTCTTATTTTCTACTAAAAATATAGACGATGGTATTATTTTGTACAAACTGTTGTCTATTAAGAGAGATAAGAAAAAAACAGCTCAAAAAATTACTAAGCTTATTAATAACGCTAAAGACATTCAAAAAATAAGCAGGAAAATCTCTATTCGGGACAGTATTTTTTACGAAATATCCAAAGAATTGGCTTCAAGAAAAGCCAAATAACTCCATTGTTTAAAAAGCTGGTAAAATCAGCTTTTTTTAATACTTGACAAATAATTTTAATCTGCTAAATTATTAGCAGGCATGATAAATAATAAGACCATAATCAAAAACAAAAGGCGGTTAAAATAATGGCTTTAGTTTGTCATTAATGAGCCGCTTTACAGCGGTCTTTTTATTTGGAAAGTTTTTTGAAAAGTAAATAATGATATTCGTGAAGAAGAATAAGGTTATTATTTGCTAGTCAAAATTGTGATTTTATTTTAAGGGCAAATGGTGGATGCCTTGGGACCAAAAGCGATGAAGGACGTGGCGTAGCTGCGATAAGCTTCGGGGAGGTGTTAGCAACCTTTGATCCGGAGATCTCCGAATTGGAAAACCTAATCTTGCAAAACAAGATTATCGTAATTGAAGCGAACCCGCTGAAGTAAAACATTCTAGTAGGCGGAGGAAAAGAGAACAAAAGTCATTCCCTAAGTAGCGGCGAGCGAACGGGGAGGAGCCTAAACTCATTTGTGCTTTGCATGAATGAGGGTTGTAGGGGAATAATGTCTATTTAATTAGAGGAAGTTAAAAAATAGTTTAGTTAACTGAATTTCTCTGGAAAGAGAAACCATAGATGGTGAAAGTCCAGTAAGTGAAAATTAAATTATGCTTCTTGTTATTTTACCTGAGTACCATCGGATCAAGAAGAGCTGGTGGGAATCTGGCGGGACTACCCGCTAAGGCTAAATATAATTTGGTCACCGATAGTGAACAAGTACCGTGAGGGAAAGGTGAAAAGCAGCCCGGTGAGGGCGGTGAAATAGAACCTGAAACCATTATGCCCACAAAGAGTCAGAGCTGAATTTATTCAGTGATGGCGTGCTTTTTGCAGAACGAGCCAACGAGTTTCTTTTACTAATTGTCTAAGCGCTTATGGCGTGGAGGCACAGGGAAACCGAGTCTTAAAAGGGCGAATATAATTAGTGGAGGAAGACCCGAAGCCAGACGAGCTTACCATGACCAGGATGAAGCTTTCAGAAATGAAAGTGGAGGTCCGAACCCGTTGACCGTACAAAATCTTGGGATGAGTTGTGGTAAGGAGTGAAAAGCTAATCGAGTTTGGTAATAGCTGGTTCTTCCCGAAATAGTTTTAGGACTAGCCTCTTTGATATTCATTCTTCGGAGGTAGAGCACTGGAAGAAATACCGTGGCTTCGGCTAGGTATTTTTACCAAACTCCGAATGCCGAAGATGTTACAGAGGGAGTCAGACTGTGGGGGCGAAGCTCCATAGTCGCGAGGGGAACAACCCAGACCATCATCTAAGGTCCCTAAATTTAAACTAAGTGTTAGTAAGGAGGTGATATTTCTCAGATAGCTAGGAGGTTAGCTTAGAAGCAGCTATCCTTTAAAAAGTGCGTAACAGCTTACTAGCTAAGAGATTTTGCGCCGAAGATTAGCGGGACTAAAGTTTAATACCGAAGATATGGCTTAAATACTTTTTGTATTTAGGGGTAGGGAAGCGTCTTTATTGCATTGAAGCTAAACCGTGAGGTTTGGTGGAGCGATAAGGAGTGAGAATGTTGGCATGAGTAACCACAATTGCAGTGAGAGTCTGCAACACCGTAAACCCAAGGTTTCCTTGGCAATGGAGATCATCCAAGGGTTAGGCGGGCCTTAGGAGAAGCCGAAAGGCGTATCTGATGGACAGCCGGTTAATATTCCGGCCCTCCAATATTTTTCCGTAGGGTGACGCAATTTAGTAGTTTGGGCAGGTTATTGGATTCCTGTCGAATGTTTAAGGGGTAACCCAAGAACAGGCGCGAAGTTTGTAGCAATACAAGCGAAGTCAAATGAGCAAGTTGCCCAGAAAAACCCGCAGGGTTAAGAATATTGGACCCGTACCATAAACCGACACAGGTGGGTGGGCACAAGTGTGCCAAGGTGAACAAGTGAAAGGTCCTGAAGGAACTAGGCAAAAAAGTGATCGTAACTTCGGGATAAGATCTTCCTTTTGAGTTCATTGTTTTACAATGGACATAAAAAGGACGCAGCGAGCGTATCTCTAGCGACTGTTTATCAAAAACACAGGTCCCTGCTCAACTCGTAAGAGGATGTATAGGGGCTGAGGCCTGACCAGTGCCAGAGTGTTAAAAGTGGTTGTTGTTTCAGTAATGGGACAGCTGTCCGCTCCAAGCCTCTGGTGAACGTCCGCGGTAACTCTGACCGTGTTAAAGTAGATTAACCTGCTTTAAATAAAATTTGGCTATATGCTGGAAAACCTGTTGTATCTGGCGTTACTATGATGTATAATAATAGATAAGGAATAATAACACCTTATCAAAAATTTACGTCAAGTGAAAAAACGTCCAGTGCAGGCAATCAGCAGGAAAGGCTTAAATTCATCGGCTGGGTCATTGGATTTGTTGATGGCGAAGGGTGTTTTACAATAAGTTTTTTTAAGCACCCAAAAAGTCGTCTACGATTAAAATGGCAAGTATTCCCAGAATTTGTTATTACTCAAGGAATGAAAAGTAAATCTGCACTAGAAAAAATCGAAAAGTTTTTTAAGTGTGGTAAGATTTATTTGAATAAAAGACATGACAATCATCATGAGCATTTACTGAAATATGTAGTTCGCAATCGTGAAGATTTGTTAGAAAAAATTATTCCATTTTTTGAGACTAATTATTTACGAACTGCAAAAAAAGAAGATTTTCTTATTTTTGCAAAAATTGTCCGAATGATGGGCAAAGGAAAACATCTTGAAGAAAAAGGATTGGAACAAATCAGATCTATGGTTCAAAAGATGAACATTCGTAAATATCGATAATTTAAGAATCCTCAGAGACTATACGCCAAACTCATTTAGAGAAAACTGTCTAAATTGAGAAGATATAGTCCGAACTTTATGGCGACATGAAGAGTTCCACGCAAGTGGATATAACATATTGAGCGTAATCCCTTGTCGGGTAAGTTCCGACCCGCATGAAAGGCTTAACGACTAGAGAACTGTCTCCAGGACTTGCTTGGTGAAATCGCAATAGGGGTGAGAATGCCCCTTACTTGTAGCTAGACAGAAAGACCCCGGGAGCTTTACTATACCCTGACATTGAGTTTTGATGTTAAATGCGTAGAATAGGTGGGAGACTTTGAAGTTGTTCTTTCGGGAACAATGGAGTCAACAGTGAAATACCACTCTTTTAATGTTAAAATTCTAACTTTGCTTGTTGCGAAGACAAGCGGAAGACAGTGTTTGGTTGGTAGTTTAAGTGGGGCGCTTTTCTCCCAAAAGGTAACGGAGAAGTTTAAAGGTCAGCTAGCTCCGGATGGAAATCGGAGTGGTCCTGTAAAGGGAAAAGCTGGCTTAACTGCAAGACGGATATGTCGCGCAGATGGGAAACCAGAACTTAGTGAACCGACCATGGTTCGTAGGACCGTGGAAGATCATCAGACAAAAGTTACCCCGGGGATAACAGGCTGGTAGTGCCCGAGAGTCCACATCAACGGCACTGTTCGGCACCTTAACATATCGGGGTGCAATAGCAGCAATGTTATTCAAAAAAATTGGCTTATAACGGTGGACTCCATAACTATAATCAGCTATAATAAGTTATGGACAATACCGTGGGAAGTCTAACACAACTACAAGAATCATTGATTATTGGATCAATTTTAGGAGACGGATACGTCAGAATTATTCCTGGCCGTAAGGATGCTTTTTTAGAAATAAATCATTCTATTAAAGCAAAGGAATATGTTGACTGGAAATATTCAGTACTAAAAAATATTTGCAAATCCGAACCTAAAGAAAGAAATACAAATGATGGTAGAGTGGCTTATAGGTTTTTTACAAAACAAAATTGTGAGATTACAAATCTCTTAAATCTGTTTTATGAAAATGGAAAAAAAATAATTCCAGTGAACCTAGAGTTAAATCCTATTATCCTTGCCGTATGGTTTATGGATGATGGGAGCAAGTCTAAATCAAGTGTATATTTAAACACACAACAATTTGGTTTGATTGATCAAAATAGATTGTTGCACAAATTAAGACAATTTGGTTTAAAAGCAAGATTAAATCGAGATAAAAAATATTATAGAATAAGATTTTTATCAGAAAGTATTTTTAAGTTAAATCAAATTATTGATCCTTATGTAATATCGTCAATGAGGTATAAGTTGAGTTATGACCCCGTAGAGACTTAGCCCAATAGGGCTGGAGTCCGTCATATAAGACGGGCTAATACGCCAACGCCTACTTTAGTACAGTAGGATGAAGATATAGTCCATACCATTAGTAATAATGGAATCATATACGATGTCGGCTCATCACATCCTGGGGCTGTAGAAGGTCCCAAGGGTTTGGCTGTTCGCCAATTAAAGTGGTTCGTGAGCTGGGTTCAAACCGTCGTGAGACAGGTTGGTCCATATCTACTACAAGCGTTGAGTTTTGAGGAGAGTTGCCCTTTGTACGAGAGGATCAGGGTGAACTAACCTCTGGTGTATCAGTTGTCGCGCCAGCGGCATTGCTGAGTAGCTATGTTAGGAAGGGATAAGAGCTGAAAGCATCTAAGCTCGAAGCCCACTCCAAGATTAGAACTCTTTTCCAGGTTAAAGACTATGACCTTGATAGGGCGCAGGTGTAAGCTTCGTGAGGAGTTGAGCCGAGCGCTACTAATTGGATTTAAAAATCTCTTTTTTGGCTAGCAATTAATAGCTTTATTCTTTGAACTCTTTTTCGTTTTTAATATGGGGATAATACTGGAAGTGCTCCACCCGATCCCATTCCGAACTCGGAAGTGAAATCTTCTAAGGCCGATGATAGTGGTTTCCGCGAAAGTAGGTAGTCCCCGTATTAAAGATTGAAAGGAGTTTTTGTTTACAATTTAACATTTTTATGGTAATTTTTATATGGTTCTTATGGCTCATCTAGAGGAAATATTGGAAACATATGGTTATCTTTTCTATATGGTAACAACTTTTGCTCTAATAGCGTTTATTGTAATAATGTGCTATCTATTTTGAAAAGAGCTTATGCTCTTTTTTCAATTTGCTTTTTTTATATTATTATATATAATGACCTCATGAGAATCGGAACTACAAAAAAAAGATTATTTGGACTTTTAATTATTTTTATTATTTTGATTTTCCTTAATGCTTTTTCTAACAACATTAAGAGTTTTTTTTATGATAAATCATCTGGACTTCAGTCAATTTTATGGCAACTTGGAAAATCCCAAAAAACAACAGAAGAAATCGATAAATTAAAAGAGGAGAATCAAAAACTTTTATCTGATTTAGCTGAATTAGAAAATCTTAAAAAGGAAAATCAATTTTTAAGAGAAGCACTTGATTTGGGAATGGATAAAGAATTTAATCTTATTCTCGCAGATGTTACAGCTAAAAATACATTTACCTTAAAAGGAATTATTTTTGAAGATTCAATTTTGATTAATAAAGGAAAAGATGATGGAGTTAGAAAAGATTTTCCAGTAATATCGCAAAACAAGATTCTAATTGGAAAAATTGCAGAAGTTTATGATTCTTTTTCAAGAATTATTTTAACAACAGACAAAGATAATATGATTGATGTTGAAATCCAGGACACAGAAACATTTGCTTTATCTAAAGGGGAAGGAAGCTTTAAAATGTCTTTGGATTTATTTCCTAAAGACAAAGAATTGAAAGAAGACGCTTTAGTTTATACAAGCTCTTTAGGAGGGATTTATCCTTCAGGATTAGTTGTTGGTAAAATTAAAAATGTTAAAAAAATTGATAATGAGCCATATACAAACGCTGAAATTATTCCTTCTTTTGATTTGTCTCAATTAGGCAGGGTTTTTATTGTTAAGACAACTCAAATTATTGATGATTAAAAACATATTTAAAATTATTATAATAGGAATTATTTTTTATGGTTTGTATTTTTTACAAATGAGTTTTTTGCCATTTTTAAATATCCTTCAGATTAATTTTCTTTTACTTATTACGTTAATTATTAATATTTTTGAAGATCCGAATAAAAATAATGGCCTTTTTTGTGCTTTTTTTGCTGGAATATATTCTGATTTTTTCTCCCCGTATTTTTTTGGAACAATCACTATTTCCTTTCTTTTTATAGCTATATTAATCAAGTATGTATTATTAAGGTATGTCAATATTAGGTAAAAAATCAGTAATTAAAAGAGTGTCAAGAGAAATAGAAACTGATGACATTTTTTTGGACGCTTTAGCAAAAAAACAAGGCACTGGTTACGAAAAAATAGAAACAGCTCTTTCGCAAAGAAACTTTACCATACTGTTTGTCTTTTTTTCTTTTGTCATTCTTCTATTACTTTCAATCTCTTTTTATTTTCAAGTGGTTCAGCATTCTTTTTATGGAGAGAAAGCAAATAAGAATAAGTTTGCTTTTAAGGAATTAGATGCTCAGAGAGGAATAATTTATGATAGGAATATGACTCAATTAGTTTCAAATGTTCAGAGTTTTGATTTGGTTTGTAATACTCTTAATTTTTCTGAAGATGAAGGTGAAAAAAATAAAGAAATAATCGAGATTGCAAAGATATTAAATATTTCTTTTGAGGAATTAGAAAAAACAATAGAAGAAAAAAAAGAAAAAGGGGAGTTTGTTATTTCTTATGATTTAGAAAAAGAAAAAGTTATTGTTTTTAAGGCCAGAGAAAGTGAATTTAGTGCGTTTTCAATCAAAAAGAATCAAAAGAGAGAATATGTTGACGGAAACATGTTCTCTAATATTATTGGTTACGTGAATAGAAGCGAAGAAAAAGGAAAATCAGGCGTAGAGGAGTATTACGAAGAATATTTAAAAGAAATAGGAGGAATTGTTGAAAGAGAAAGAGATGTTTATGGAAATATTATTAAAGAAGAGCTAATCAAAGAATCTGAATCAGGCAATAATGTTATTTTAAACATTGATATGGATTTGCAAAAGAAAACAGCAGAAGTTCTTGATTTGATAATAAAAGACACTGGAGCAAAATCAGGAAGCGTTGTGGCTATGAATCCCAACACTGGAGAAATACTAACCATGATAACTCTTCCTTCTTATGATAATAATATTTTCTCTAAGAATATTTCCAGTGAAGAATTTAATAAATTATTAAATGATCCTAATATCTCCTTTTTAAACAGATCTATTGCTGGTGAGTATCCAATAGGTTCAACAATTAAGCCAATTATAGCTGCTGCAGCACTTAAAGAAGGAGTTATAGGCCCAGAAGACAGTATTTATTGCGAAGGAGGTATTAAACTAAAGGACGGGACAATAAAAAATGATTGGAGATCTCATGGTTATACAGATTTAAATAAAGCCATTGCTGAATCTTGCGATGTTTATTTTTATACTATTGGTGGTGGATATGGAAATATTAAGGGATTAGGAATTGAAAGGATTGTAGAATATTTAGAAGTATTTGGGTTGGGAGAAAAAACAGGAATAGATTTAGAAGGGGAATCAGCTGGTTTTATTCCTACTCCAGAATGGAAAAAGGAAAGACTTGGAACTATTTGGTATCCAGGAGATACATACAATATTTCTATTGGTCAGGGATATTTAAAAGCCACTCCTCTTCAATTAGCTGTTTTTACATCAGCTATTGCTAACGGAGGAAAATTAATTAAGCCCCAGATAGTTAAAAAAGTTATTGATGAAAACAATAATGTTATTGAAGAATTTCCTACACAAGTTATTAAAGAGAATATTATCGAAGACAATATTTTAAAAGAAGTAAGGGAGGCGATGAGAGAAACAATAACATCTCCTTATGGAACAGCTCATTCTTTAAGTTACTATAATTTTACTTCTGCTGGAAAAACAGGAACTGCAGAAACTTCAAAAAAAGCATCTTATCATAGTTTAATGGTTGCTTTTGCTCCATATGAAAACCCAGAAATAGTTGTTTCAGCAATAATTGAAAATGTTGCTTATGAGAAACTATATATTAACGTAATCGTGAGACAGGTTCTTGATTATTATTTTAATGGCAACAAAGAAGAACAGGAAGTAGATAATGAAATTTCGCCTAATTAAAAATATGAAGATTGTAAACAAATGTTTATCTTTAAATGAGTTAAGAAAATATATAAAGGAAAAGGAAGTTAAAAGAAAGATTGATAAAATTATAATCCATCATACTTCGGACAGGATTAAGAATTGGAAGGAGGGAAAAGATTCTTGTTTATTGTATAAAAAGGCTTACGAAAAAAAAGGATGGATTTCTGGTCCACATTTCTTTGTTGCTCCAGAAGGAATTTGGCTTTTTACTAATATAGATGAGGAAGGGCAACATGCCAACAAGGGAAATAAAGACAGCATTGGGATAGAAATAGTTGGCAATTATGATAAAGTTTTGCCTAAAGGGAAAATACTAAAATATTCTAAAGAATTAATTTTAATTCTTTTAGAAAAATTTAATCTTAAAAAAACAAATATTCATTTTCATAGAGAATACAACAAAGAAAAAACTTGTCCCGGAAAAATGATAACTAAAAAATGGCTGCTTGGGTTATTGACAAAATAAATATAATATTCTATTAATAATTCGGTGTAAGTAATGGAAAAAGCATTATTTACTGTTGGTGTTTTCGGTGGAATTTTCAATTCCCAAGGAAAACTTCTCTTAAGAAAAAGAGATATGAACGGTTCTTATCCTGGAAAGTGGGAACTTCCTGGAGGGGCAATTCAGAAAAAGCATCTTGAAATAGGAGACGAAAGAGCAATAGGCAAGGCTCTTCAAGAAAGAATTTTAGAAGAGCTTGACGTCCTGGTTTTTGTCCAAAGAATGCCTTCAATGTATCCTGCTATGCCCTTAAATGGTGACGATATTGCTTTTGCAATAATCATCGGGAAGTTGCATGAAGAAACTCATTACAAAGGAGAAATAAGGTTTGTTGATGTTGGCGAACTTAATTCTCTTGCTGAAAGCGGTGAATTTCTTTCTGGGAAAGGAAGAATGTATAGAATGTGCTTACGAATGTTTGCAAGCAGGGATTGTCCGAGTCCTGAATATCGGAAAAAAGCCGGAGAATTATTATCTTTATTATGAGGTGCCAAATGGCACTCTTTTTTTACTATTGATTTGTTTTTAATATATGATATATTATTCAAATAACAATAAAATACTAATATGGAAGAAAAATACATAACTAAAGAAGGTTTAGAAAAATTAAAAAAAGAATTAGAAAGATTAAAGAAAGAAGAGCGAGCAAAAATTGCTAATGAATTAAAAGAAGCAATTTCTTTTGGAGACTTATCAGAAAATGCTGCGTATGACGAAGCTAAGGAAAACCAGGCTTTTATAGAGGGGAAGATATTAGAATTGGAAAAATTAATAAGTAATGCTAAGATAATTAAAAAAGAAGATAATAAAGGATGGGTTCAGGTTGGATCTTTTGTTACTTTAAACGATGGAAAGACAGAGGAAACATATGAAATAGTTGGAGAAGAAGAAGCTAATCCAATTGAAAAGAGGTTATCTTTTAAATCTCCTTTGGGCCATGCTTTATTAAATAAACCTCAGGGTGCGCAAGTGGAAATTAATACAGCTAAAGGAACAGTTAAATACAAAATTTTGAAAATTGACTAATTATGTCAACATCAGAAGAAATTAGACAAAATAGGATAGAGAAAAGAGAAAAACTAAATAAGTTAGGAGATTCTCCTTATCCAATCAGTGTTAAAAGAACTCACGAAATAATTAGTGTTTTAGATAATTTTGAAGATATACTTAAAAAAGAAAAAGAAGTCATTTTAGTTGGAAGAATCAAAACAATGAGGTCTCATGGTGCTTTGACTTTTTTTGATATTGAAGATGGAACTGGAAAAATACAAGTAATGTTTGCTATTGATAGAATAGGAGAAAACAATTATCAGTTTTTTATTGACAATTTTGACATAGGAGATTTTATTGAGGTAAGGGGAACTGTTTTTAAAACCAAAAGAGACGAAAAAACTGTTGAAGGAAGAGATTTTAAAATGATTTCTAAAAGCTTAAGACCTTTGCCTGAAAAATGGCATGGTCTTAAAGATATAGAAGAAAGATATAGAAAAAGATATCTTGATTTAATATTTTCTTCAGAAACAAGAAAGAAGTTTGAAATCAGGTCAAAAGTAGTTAAAGAAATAAGAAACTTTTTAGATAAAAAAGGTTTTTTAGAAGTAGAAACTCCAATATTGCAGACAATTTATGGAGGAGCAAGAGCAAAGCCTTTTAAAACACATATTAATGCTTTTGATATTGATGTTTTTCTAAGAATTTCTCCAGAGCTTTATTTAAAGAGATTAATAATTGGTGGTTTTGAAAAAGTCTATGAGATAGGGAAGTGTTTTAGAAACGAAGGAGTAGACAAGCTTCATAATCCTGATTTTACAATGCTTGAGTTTTATTGGGCTTATGCTGATTACAAGGAACTAATGAACATGACCGAGGAGATGATTCAAGAAATTCTTAAGAAGACGATTAAAACTACAAAAATTAAATACAACGAAGAAGAAATTGATTTTAGCGGAGAATGGGAAAGAATAGAGTTTTTTTCTTTGTTAGAAAAATACACGGGAATTAAGTATGAAGACATTAATGAAAAAGCGTTATTAGCAAAAGCAAAAGAGTTAGGAATAGATGTTCCAGAGGGAGCTGATAAAGCAAATATTGCAGATGAGATTTACAAAAAATATTGCAGAACAAAAATAATCAAGCCAACTTTTGTTATTCATCACCCTTATGGATTTCAGCCTTTAGCTAAAAATTTAGATGAAAATAAGCTGGCTAGTTTTCAATTAGTTGTGGCTGGAGGAGAAATAATTAATGCTTTTTCAGAGCTTAATGATCCAATTGAACAGGAAAAAAGATTTAAAGAACAAGAGAAGCTATTTAAGGGTGGTTTTGAAGAAGCCCAAAGATCAGATGAAGAATTTATAGAAGCATTAGAATATGGAATGCCACCTGCCGCTGGTTTTGGTTTAGGAATAGACAGACTCGTTTCAATAATTACAGATTCTAATTCTTTAAGAGAGGTAATTTTGTTTCCTTTAATGAAACCAAAAGACTAGTTGTTATTTCTTTTATTTTTTGCTATACAAAAATTGGTCCTTTTAAAGACCAGGAATTTATCAATGCTAACCGAAGATCAGATTATTGATATACTGAAAATCAATGATGCTTATTGGGTTCATGATAATAATCCAAAGCATCCACATGCAGAATTAAGCAACGGTCAATGCAGTAATGCATATTTTAATCTTTCTAAGGTTTTATGTTATCCTGCAATCAATGAGATTCTTGCACGGAATTTGTGTGCAAAGCTAGAAAAAGAGTTCTTTTCGAATGACTATCCAGAATGGGTCGTTAGTTCTTCTTATGCAGCAATAACTTTTGGTTATGAAGTAGCCCGAAGACTTGAAACTCAATATGCTTTTGCAGAGAAAGACCATTCCCTTGGATTTAATTTCAAGAGGTGGACAATTCCTAAAAATACTGTTGTTCTTCAAATAGAAGAACTGATTACCAGTTTTAATACTGCTAAACTTGTTAGGGATGCTGTGATTAGAGACAATAAATACAAGGTAAGATTTTTACCACTTGTGGGAACTATTGTTTTCAGGCCCTCTAAGTTTTCCGAAGAATATTTTATTGGGGACGCAAGGGTAAAAATTGTTTCTTTGATTCAAAAAGAAGTGTGGTCAACTAATTCAGAATTGTGTCCACTTTGCAAAAAGGGATCTAAAAGATACCGTCCCAAAGAAAACTGGGCAAAATTAAATAAAAGGGATTAGCCCTTTTTTTATTGTTTGATTTTTTCTATTAAAATGATATTATGTATTAATAATATTAATTAGTAAAAATATGTTAGATATTAAGTTTATTCGGGATTATCCTGGGTTAATAAAAGAAGCATGCAGAAAAAAGAAAATCAAGTTTGATGTTGATTATTTGCTTGAAGTTGACAGGAAAAGAAAAGAATTAATGAAAGCAATAGAAGAATTAAATGCAATTAAGAACACAGCCAATAAAAGAATACAGTTAGCAGAAAACGAAGAAGACAAAAAAAATATAATATTTCAAATGAAGGAATTGGATATTAATTCAGATTTAAGAGAAAAAGAATTCAAAAAACTTGATGAAGAATACAAAAGATTAATGCTTTTAGTTCCCAACATTCCAGACGAAACCGTTCCAGAGGGTGATTCTGATATGGATAATGTTGAAATAAGGAAATGGGGCAAAATTCCAAATTTTAATTTTGAAATTAAAGATCATGTTCAGCTAGCAAAAGATTTAGATTTGATTGATTTTGAAAGAGGCTCTCAAGTAGCTGGATTTAGAGGTTATTTTCTTAAAAAAGAAGCTGCTTTGATTTGTATGGCTATTTGGCAATACGCAGCAGATATATTAAGAAAAAAAGGATTTGTTCCCATGATCGCACCATCGTTAGTTAGAGAAGAGGCTTTAACAGGTACAGGATATTTACCTCAACAAGAAGATGAAGTTTATTCTGTGGGAGACAAGATGTATTTAGTTGGAACAGCAGAAGTGCCAGTAATGAGCTATCATGCAGGAGAAATATTAAAACAAGAAGATTTGCCATTAAAATACATGGGTTTTTCTCCTTGTTTCAGAACAGAAATTGGAAGTTATGGAAAAGATACGCAAGGTATATTTAGAGTTCACGAATTTATGAAAATAGAACAAGTTGTTTTGTGTGAAAATAATAAAGAAGAGTCAGTGCGTTTACACGAAGAAATTACCAAGAATGCTGAAGAAATCCTTCAAGGACTAGAAATTCCTTATCATGTGGTTTTAAATTGTACAGGCGATTTAGGATTAGGACAGGTTAAGAAATATGATATTGAGGCATGGGTTCCATCACAGAACAAATATAGGGAAACTCATTCTTCCTCATATTTTTTTGACTTTCAAACTAGAAGATTAAATATTAAGTATAAAACAAAAGAAGGGGAGACAAAGTTAGTATATTCTTTAAACAATACTGGTATTGCTACTCCAAGAGTGTTAATGCCTTTGTTAGAAAATAATCAACAAAAAAATGGTAGCATTAAAATTCCAAAAGTTTTACATAAATATTTAGGATTTAAGGAAATAAAGAAATGACTGAATTAAAAGAAGAAAAAGTAAATGTTTCTGGAATTGAAACAAGATATAGAGTAGTGGGGAAGAGTAGTAAAAAAGTTTTGATAATTCATGGATGGGGAGGAACTTCTTATTCTTGGAGAGATGTTTCATATTGCTTAGCAAAAAATGGATTTGAAGTTATTGCAATTGATCTTCCTGGTTTTGGAGAAACTCCTCCACCTGAAAATGTTTGGGGATCTGATGAATATGTTAAATTTTTACTCTCTTTTGTTAAAGAAATAAAGTTAGACAATTTTTATTTAATTGGACACTCTTTTGGTGGAGCACTAGCTTTAAAATTTACTTCAAAGCACGAAGAGCTAATTAATAAGTTAGTTTTATGTGATGCAGCTATAGTTAGAAAAGAAAGACTTAATTTAAAACAGAAAATAGTAAAATCTTTGTCTAAATACTTTTCGAAAATTATTTCTAAAACGCCCTTGTATCCATTTTTTGAAAAAGCTGCTTATTGGTTTGCCGGTACTTATGATTATTATCATGCTAATGTAATAATGAAAGAAATATTCAAGAAAGTTATACTTGAAGATATGACTAGTATAGCGTCTAAATTAAAAAAAGAATCTTTGATTGTGTGGGGAGAGCATGATAAGGCAACACCATTGGGAGACGCTTTTATTTTAAGTAATTTAATAGAAAATTCACAGCTTAAAGTGATTGTTGGCTCGGGACATAATCCGCATAGAAATCACAAAGAAGAATTATGTAAAGTTTTAGTAAGATTTTTTGAATCATGATTTATTATTTTACTCTTTTAATATTTTCTATTTGGTTTTTAAAGGTTGTCAAAGACGTTCTTTTTTGGCTTTATTTATGGCAATTAAAAAATTATCATATTGGAAGGTTTTTAGCTCACTTTAAAACAGAGGCAGGAGAAAAGATAATGCGAAACTGGTTTGTTCTTTTAATTTTCGCTTTAATTTCAAGATTTTATTTTAATCAATATTTAATTATTATTTATTTAATTTATTGTTTTTACGGAGCAGTAAGTTTAATATTAAATAAGTTTAGAAAACCAGAATTTACTAAAAAGATATTATTTTTATCTTTTTTGTGCTTTTCTTTTTTAATATTTATAATTTTTGAATTAAGGGTATTAGCTACGTTCGATAATTTATTCTTGATTTTAATTGTTTTAACTGAATTATTAATCCCCTTATATGTTTCTTTTATTATTCTATTATTTCAACCGATAACTGTTTTTTTGAGAAACAGAATAATCAAGAAAGCGAGAGCAAAAAGAGAAAAACTAGAAAACCTTTTAACTATTGGCATAACTGGAAGCTTTGGGAAAAGTTCGGTTAAAGATTTTTTAAAAGTAATTTTATCAGAATCTTTTAAAGTTGTTTCCACTGAAGATAATAAGAATTCAGAGATGGGAATTTCTGAAACAATATTAAAAGATCTTAATAATGATCACGAAATATTCCTTTGCGAGATGGGTGCATATAATAGAGGGGGAATTAAATTATTGTGCTCGATTGCTAAGCCAAAGATAGGGGTTATTACTGGAATTAATAGCCAACATTTATCTACTTTTGGTTCGCAAGAAAACATTATTAAGGCTAAATTTGAATTAATTGATTTTTTACCTAGCGAAGGACTAGCTGTTTTGAATTGGGATTCAAAATTAATAAGAAAAGGTTTTAAAAGAGATATTGCAAATATTAAATATAGTATTTTAGAAAAAGAAGATATTTGGGCAGAAGATATAAAAGTAGACAAAGACAAGGTTTACTTTAAAGCGATTTTTAATACTGGAAAATCAATCAAAATCGAAGCTAATGTTGTAGGAAAACAAAATATTATTAATTTGTTGTGTGCAATTTCAATTGCTAGAAAACTAGGAATGGATTTAAAAGAAATTGCTCAAGCTGTTAAAAAAATTACTAACAATAATTTTTATCGAACAAAAGATAAAGATGTTATTAATTTTACTTATTCTTCAAACCCTGACTCTGTTTTAGCTCATTTAGATCATTTAAAGCTTTGGAAGGGAAAGAAAATAATAGTCATGCCCTGTTTAATCGAATTAGGAAAAGAATCGAAAAATGTACACAAGATTATTGGAGAAAAAATTGATGAGGTCTGTAATTTAGCAATAATTACCAATAAAGAGTGCTTCAAGAGTTTAAAATCAAAAAAAGCAGTATTTATTAATAGTCCACAAGAAGTATATGAAAGAGTGAGAGCTAATATTTCTATGGACGGAGTTGTTTTATTAGAAGGAAGGCTAAATGAAAAGATTATTAATTTATTAAATAAGAAATGAAAGACATAATTTATAGCTCATTATTTCCTAATTTTGAAAAAGACGATGTTAATTTATGCATTAGGCTTCTTTTTTCTTCTTTGAAAAAAGGAGAAAAAATTAAGGAACTAGAATTAGCTTTTAAAAACAAGTTTAATTTTAATGATTGTTTTTCTTTTAATAGTGGAAGAAGTTCTCTTATGGCTATTTTAGAAGCAATGGATATTAAAAAAGGAGACGAAGTCATTGTTCAAGGATTTACTTGTAATGCTGTTATTAATCCAATAATTAATATTGGAGCAAAACCAGTCTATGTTGACTTAAAGGAGGATCTAAATATTGATGAGAAGAAAATACAACAATTTATTAATTTAAAAACTAAAGCAGTAATTGTTCAGCATACTTTTGGTTGGCCAGCAGAAATTGAAGAAATTAGAGATATTTGCAGGGATAATAATATTTATTTAATAGAAGATTGTGCGCATTCTTTGGGAGCAAAGTATAATAACCAATATGTTGGTTCTTTTGGGGACGCTAGTTTTTTTAGTTTTGGAAGAGACAAAATAATATCTTCAGTTTTTGGTGGAATGGTTGTTGTTAATAATCTTTCTTTAAAAATTAAAGAATATGACTTTCCTTCCAACTTGTGGATAATTAATCAATTGCTTTATCCAATTTTAATGCAATATGTGTTTTTACCTTTATTTAGATTTAATCTTGGTAGAACATTTTATTCATTAATGTTTGAATTAAATATTTTTTCTTTAAGATCAGTTAATAAAAAAGAAAACCAAGGAATTTTACCTCAGTATTTTGGTAAAAAAATGCCTAATGCTTTAGCTGCGCTGGCTTTAAATCAGTTAAGCAAGATAGATAGGTTTAATAGTAAGAGAAAAGAGATTGCTAAAGCTTATTTCACCATTTTTAAGAATAGCAATGTAAAAACTGTTTTTAAAGAAGATTTTAATAATAGGGACCCTGTTTTTTTAAAGTTCCCAATCTTAATTGATAATCCAGAAAAAACCTTAAAAGAATTAAGAAAAGAAAATATATTTATTAATGATGGTTGGAGAGAAACAGTAATTGTACCGCCACTGACCAATCAAGAAAAAATGAAATATACAAAAGGGGAATGCGAGTATGGAGAGAAAATATCTCAAAAAATACTTTCTTTGCCAACTCATGCTAAATTAACCATAGAAGATGTTAAGAAAATTGCATCGATAATTAAAAAGTAGTATAATTATTTAATAAAAATATGTTTGATAAATTACAACAATTAAAAAGATTAAAGGATTTTGAAGATAGTCTAAGCAAAGAAAGATTAGAAAAGGAAATTAATGGTGTTAAAGTGGTTATTAATGGAAAAACAGAAATTATTAGTATTGTTTTAAATTCAGAATTAGACAAAGAAAAACAAGAACAGACTCTAAAGGAATGTATTAATGCTGTTTGCCATGACGCAAAAATGATTATGGCTAAAAAAGCAGCAGAAATATCAGGTTTAGGCCTATGAACATATTTCCAACCATAACAACAACTAATGGCCAATGGAAAGAAAGAATAAAAGAGGCTGAAGAACTGGGCATTATTGAATTAGCTGTATTTCCAACTGGAATTAATAAAGAAGAAAGGCAAGAGCTTTATTCTTTTTTAATACGTTCAAAAATAAAGAAAATCCCTTTTGTTCATCTAAGGTCTGATATGGATTTGAGTGAAATAGAATTTTTCATTAAGAAATATAATACTCAAATATTTAATACTCATTCTAATAAAGAGTATCCCATTCCTCAAGAATGGGTTAAATATGCTAGCGTTATTGCCATGGAAAATACGCATAGTTGTTATTTAGATGAAACGGAAGTTAAAAAATTTGCAGGAATCTGTCTTGATTTTGCACATATGGAAAATGACAGGTTAACAGATTTAAACAAATTTTATAAAAACTGTGAGCTGATCAAGAGCTTACCGATTAAATGTAATCATATAAGTGCGATAAAGAAGAAATTTAAGGTTGAAAATAATGATGATAGATTAAGATATGATAGCCATCAATATGATGAATTATCAGAGTTCGATTATTTAAAAAAATATTCTGTAAATGTATTTTCAGAATATTGTGCATTAGAGTTAGAAAATACAATAACAGAGCAATTAAAAGCTAAGGAGTATATTTTAAAAATTCTTCAAGGAAGGGACGAATACGTTAAGAAATTTTTTAATGACAACTATTAAAGAAATAAAAAACAAGCAGGAATGGGAAGATTTTCTTTCTTTGTGCAGTGAAAAAACATTTTGTCATTCTTGGAATTGGGGTGAATTTAATAATTTGATGGGGGACAATGTTTGGCGTTTTGGTGTTTTTGATGGAGACCTTATTGCTGTTTTTCAAGTAATAAAAATAAAAGCAAGAAGAGGATCTTTTCTTTTTGTGCCCCATGGTCCGATTTTTTTAAATCAAGGGAACAAAGAATTAATGGAAATCATTTTGAACTACTTGAAAGAATTAGGCAACAAAGAAAAAGTAGTGTTTTTAAGAATTGGCTCTTTGTTTTTAAAAAATAAAGAAAACGATAAAATATTTGATGATTTGGGTTTTATTAATGCTCCAATGCACATGCATCCTGAAATTACCTGGGAGCTTGATTTAAATTTAAGCGAAGAGGAATTGCTTAAAAACATGAGAAAAACAACTCGATATTTAATTCGTCAAGCAGAAAAAGATAAAGATATTGAAATTATAAAAGATACAAGCAAAAAAAGCTTGGAGGATTTTGAGAAAATATATAAAGAAACAGCAGGGAGGCACTCTTTTGTTCCTTTTTCAGATAAGTATTTAGAAAAAGAATTAGATTCATTTTCAAAAGACAGCGAGATATTAATTTTTTCTGGAAAACATAAAGGACAGACAATATCTTCCGCAATGATAATATTTCACTCGAAAATAGGATTCTATCATCAAGGAGCTTCTTTGCCATCAAAAGTGCCTGTTTCATATTTATTACAATGGGAAGCAATAAAAGAAGCAAAAGCAAGGGGCTGTGAAAGATATAATTTTTGGGGAATCGTCCCTGACACAGAAGAAAACGCTAATCATCCATGGAAAGGATTATCATTATTTAAAAAAGGTTTCGGAGGGCATGAAAAAGATTATTTGAGAACTAAAGATTATCCATTGAACTTTAAATATTGGCTCGTTTATTTATTTGAGAAAATGAGAAAAAGAAAAAGACATTTATGAAAAGGAAAAGAAAATACAAAAAGAGAAACAATAAATTTAAAAAGCTGTTTTTGGGTTTTTTAGGACTATTATTCTTTTTAGTAATAGCTTTTTCTGCTTTTTATCAATATTCTCCTAATTTTAAAATAAAGGATTTCGAAATAGTTGGAGTGAAGACATTTTCTTCAGATGAATTAAAAGAAGAAGCAGAGCACTTGTTTATTTCTTCTTTTAATGTCTTTGGTCAAGAATTTGTAATAGACAATATTTTTCTTTCTTTTAAGAATAAAACAGATGAATTGATGAAAAAATTTCCAGAGATTGAAAGCATTTCCGTTAAAAAAGATTTTTCTAAAAGCGTTATTTATTTAGAGGTTAAAGAAAAAGAACCAGTAGTAATATGGTGTGATAATGAAAACTGCTCTTTACTTGATAAAAAAGCAAGCTTTATTCGGAATTGTGATAAAAACGAAGGGTTTCCTATTATTGAGGAAAAAGACGATATAAATCTTGAAAAACAACAAGTAATAGATTCAAGCTTAATTTTAGAAGAAAAGTTAGATCATTATGGTTTAAAACCAGAAAAGTATTTGATTTATCCAGAAAAATTTGTAGCTGAAAATATTTATGGATGCGACATTATTTTTGATTTAGAACAGGAATTTGATTGGCAAATAGAAAAAATGGAAATACTTTTAAAGCAAGATAGATATTTCAGTAATTTAAATACTTTTGAGTATATAGACCTAAGGTTTGGCAATCAAGCAGTAGTAAAATAGCAGGGGATAGTACTATTGACAATATTTCTGTTATATGTTATTGTTTTAAGGCAATAAGCTATTGACAATAATGACTAAATTTGTTATTGTCTAGACGCTTAAAATAATAATAATAAGGGGGAAATATGAATAAAAAAATATTATTGTTTTTTACCTTGTTTCTATTAATAAACCTTAATTTAGGCATTGTTTCTGCATGTACTTCTAGTACTGAATGTGATTGTTTGAAAAGTACTTTTGGCGCAACAGAAATAGTCTCCTACGAAGGATCATGTCCAAGTCCAACTAAAATCACATTTTGGGCCATGGCTACATGTCCTGGTTCTGGATATTTTGCCTATAACGTGCCAACCGGCTATACTTCAGTTAACTGTTATACTGATTCAGCACTTGGAACTCATGGGGGTTGTCCTAATTGTTTAATGAGCAGAATAGAGCTTGTTAAAAATAGTACACCAACCCCTCCAAGTAATGCCTGTGGTTCAGCAAACAACGGAACATTCCAATCAGTTCCAACTTCAGGACTATGTTCTTCAGGAACAGCTTCAAGAGTTTCTGTTCACGAAGATGAGGAAGCAAGAAGAATTGGTTTTTGCTATTCTGAACCAAGA
>BTXY01000004.1:0-63380 GCA_036987155.1 Candidatus Microsyncoccus archaeolyticus
TAAACGAGGAAAGGACTCCAACTACAATAATCACAACTAAGATTTCAATTAAAGTAAAGGATTGTTTTAGTTTTGACATTAGCTTCTAACTTACTTTTAATAATTAATTATACCCCCCCCGATATTTGTTGTCAATGGAAAAACTTATTTCCTCTTATTATTTTAATTAATTTTAGAATTACAATTCTATTATTTCATATAATTTTGAAATTGTCGATATTTAAAATTGATATAGTAACAAAAATTTACATAACTAAAAACAAGAGGTCTCCCTCTTTGTTTTATTCTTCGTATCTTCTCAATAAAAGCACTGTTTTATTTTTAAAAACCTCTATCACTCCTCCATAAGAATATATTGTTTTTTCTTGATTTTGAGTTTTAATCTTTATTTTCCCTTTTGAAACTGCGGATAATAAAGAAGCGTGATTAGGCAATACAGTTATAAACCCCAAAGGAGTAGGAACATTGATTGCTTCTACTTCTCCATCAAATACTTTTTTCTCTGGTGTTAAAATATCTAATTTCATGCAACTTCGCTAATATTACCTTTCATATAAAATGCATCTTCACTTAAATGGTCTAATTCTCCAGAAACAATTTTTCCAAATCCTTCGATTGTTTCCTCAACTTTAACATATTTCCCAGGAATACCACTAAATATTTCTGCTACAAAGAAAGGCTGAGACAAGTATTTTTGGATCTTCCTAGCACGGTTTACAACAATCTTATCTTCTTCAGCTAATTCTTCAATTCCTAAAATAGCGATAATGTCTTGAAGTTCTTTATACCTCTGCAATATTTTTCTAACACTACTTGCTACTTCATAATGCTTTTGACCAACAATTCTTGGATTTAAAAGGGTTGAATTTGATTCTAATGGGTCAACAGCTGGATAAATACCAAGAGAAGCAATAGCACGAGATAGAACCAAAGAAGAGTCTAAATGAGAAAAAGTTGCCACAATAGCAGGATCAGTTAAATCATCAGCTGGAACATAAATAGCTTGAACTGAAGTAATAGATCCATTCTTATTTGAACTAATTCTTTCTTGAAGCAATCCTACTTCTGATGAAAGCGTTGGTTGATATCCTGTTTGAGATGGAATTCTTCCAAGTAGTGCTGATACTTCAGAACCAGCTAAAACAAAACGGAAGATATTATCCATAAATAATAGAACGTCTTTGTTTTCTTTATCTCTAAAATGCTCAGCAATAGTTAGTGCTGTAAAAGGAACTCTAAACCTTACTCCAGGAGCTTCGTTCATCTGGCCAAATACTAGACAAGTGTTTTTCATTGTTCCTGATTCACTCATATCTCGATAAATATCATTACCCTCCCTTGATCTTTCTCCAATACCAGCAAAAACAGAATAGCCTTGGTGGAATTTAGCAATATTAGTAATTAGCTCTTGGATTAAAACTGTTTTTCCTACACCAGCTCCACCGAATAATCCTACTTTTCCTCCTTTAGCCATTGGACACAATAAATCAATAGCTTTAATCCCTGTTTCTAATATTTCAATTTCATCTCTTTGTTCTTTTAGTTCTGGTCCTTTATTATGAATTGATTCTTTTGAGTCTGCTTTTACTTCTCCCATTTCATCAATCGGTTCTCCTAATACATTTAAAATTCTGCCCAAAGAACCTTTTCCAACAGGAACCTTAATTGGAGATCCGGTATCTTCAACAATATCTCCTCTTTTTAATCCTTCTGTTTGGCCCATAGCTAAACACCTTACCTTTCCTTCTCCCAACTCTTGTTCAACTTCCAATACTAATCCCTTATCTTTTACATTTAAGGCATTAAAAAGCTGTGGCACTTTGCCTTCTTCGAATTCCACGTCGACTACTGGTCCGATGATTTGTGTAATTTTTGCCATAATACAATATTATTAATTATTATTCCATTGCTTCTTTGGTTGATGATATTTCGCAAACCTCTGAAGTTATTTGTTCTTGTCTTGCTTTGTTATAATCTAATCGTAAGGTCTCTAATAATCCCCTGGCATTGTCCGAAGCATTTCTCATTGCCATCATTCTTGCTGAATGCTCTGAAGTGTTGGCTGAAAGAATAAACTGATAAATTAAATATTGAACAAATACTGGAATTATTTCATTAAGAATTTCATTTGAAGAAGGTTCTAGTAAATAATCTGCCTCTTCTTTAATTTCTTCTTTTTTAACAAAATTATCAAATGTTTCTTTTTCTAAAGGGAACAATTGAACTAGTGTTGGCTTTTGAATAAAAGAAGAAAAGAAATGAGTATAAGATAAATATATTTTTTGATATTTATTTTCTAAAAATAATTTAATCAATAATTCAGCAATTTCTTTTGTTTGAGTAAACTTCCAATAATCTCCAACTCCTGAAAAATTATAGCTAGAATTCTTTTTGTTTTTGTAAGAATTAATTGCTTTCTTTCCAATGGGCATTATTTCTATTTCTCCTTGATTTTCAATTTGACTAAGTTCTTTATTGGTAAATCTAATTAAATTACTATTAAAAGATCCGCAGAAACCCCTATCAGAAGCAACTACACAAACTAATATCTTTTTGACTTCTCTTTTTTCTAAAAACACTGATTTCCCTTCTTTTAAAACTTTCTCTAATTTCTTAAAGATGCCTGCCAATTCTTGGGCAAAAGGTTTTGAGTCTAAAAATCTTTTCTGAGTTTTCCTCATTTTTAATGCTGAAAAAGTTTCTAAAGCAGAAGTAAGCTCAGAAATATTCTTAACTGAAGATATTTTACCTTTAATTTCCCTTAGATCCATATTTATCTTTAACCTTTTTAATTGCTTCTAATAATTTCTTTTGAGTTTCATCTGTAATGTCTTCTTTTTCTCTAATATCGCTTAAAACCTCTTTGTAATTAATTTCGATTTCTTGCATTAAATCTTTTTCAAAGTTTTTTATATCGCTTAGAGAAATATCTTCCAATTCTCCATTAACGCCTGCGAAAATAATGACAACTTCTCTTTCAAAGGGCATTGGCACTAAATCATCTTGTCTTAATAATTCTCTAATTCTTTTACCTTTTTCAATTGTCTTCTTTGTTTGAGGATCTAGTTCTTCTGTAAACTCAGAGAATCTTTCTAATTCTTGAAACTGAGCTAAATCAAGTTTCAAACGGCCAGCAACTTTTTTCATTGCTTTAAGCTGTGCTGCTGAACCTACTCTTGATACAGATGTTCCCACATCAATGGCTGGTTTTTGCTCTTTCTTAAACATTGTTGCGTTTAAAAAGATTTGACCATCAGTAATAGAAATTACATTAGTAGGAATATATCCTGAAATATCTCCTGCTTGCGTTTCAATAATTGGAAGAGCAGTCAAAGAACCTCCTCCTTTTTCAGGAGAAAGTTTAGCAGCTCTTTCAAGTAAACGAGAGTGAAGATAGAATACATCTCCTGGGTATGCTTCTCTACCTGGTGGACGTCTTAAAATTAATGAAATTTCTCTCCAAGCCCAAGCTTGTTTTGTTAAATCATCATAAACAACAAGAGCATCTTTTTTATTGTCTCTAAAATATTCTCCTACTGTTGCACCAGCAAAAGGAGCTAAATAAACAAAACTAGCTGGATCATCAGCAGCTGCACAAACAACTACTGTATACTCCATTGCTCCTTGTTTTTCTAGAGTACTAATTAATCTTTTAATTTTACTTTTCTTTTGACCACATGCAACATAAATACAATATGGTCTGTTTTTTTCTTTTTTCTGATTAACTATTGCGTCTATTGCAACAGCTGTTTTCCCTAAGCCCCTATCTCCAATAATTAATTCTCTTTGTCCTCTTCCAATTGGAATCAAGGCATCAACCATTTTAATTCCAGTATGAATTGGTGTTGAAACAGGACTTCTATCAATAACCCCTGGCCCTTTTCTTTCTAAAGGTAAATACTCTTCTCCTTTTATTTCACCTTTTCCATCAAGTGGTCTTCCTAATGGATCAATTACTCTACCCAAAAGAGAAGTACCAACTGGAATAGAGAAAACCTTTTTGGTTCTTTTTGCAATCATGCCCTCTTTAATGTTTCTACTTTCTCCCAAAATGACTGCCCCAACTTCATATTCTTCTAGATTAAGAACTAATCCTAAAATTCCTGTTTCTTCAAATTCAATTAATTCAAAATTCTCTACATTTTTTAATCCAGAAAGTTTTACCACACTATCTTTAACTTCAACCACCTCTCCTGTTTCTTCTAATTCAGGGCTAATTTCTAAACCTTTTAATTGTTGTTTAAATTGTTCTATTAAGTCCATAGTTCTTTTTTATCTTTATCAAAACATCTTTTAAAGAAGCTTTGATAAAGATGTCTTTTGTTTTTAATCTAAATCCTGCCAAAAGACCTTCATCTAAAGAATAGCTTATTTCTTTTTTTTCTTTAAGAATGTTTTGTACTTTTTCTTCTAGTTCTCTTTTTGAATCTTGACTAAGATTTTTAGCTAAAACCACTTCTACCTTCTCTTCTTTTTTATAGATACTTTCTGTTTTTTTGAGAACAGGTAACATCAATCCTTTCTTTTTTTCTAATATTTTTTTAAGATTAGAAAAAAACTCTTGACCTTTGTCTGGATTTTCTTTAAGACACAAATACAGTGCCCTTGCTAAAAATGTTACCTCTTTTTCTTTCTTCATATCTTTCTTAAAAATTCTTCTGTAATTTTCTTGTTTTTTTCTTCGTCAACATTCTCTTTTAAGATGCTCTCTGCTAAGGCAAAAGAATTATCAATTAAAGTTCTTTCTGTTTTTTCTTTTTCTTTTTCTTTTATTGTTTCAGCATCTCTTTGAGCTTTTAAAAGAATTTCTTCTTTTTGTTTTTCTGCTAAAGCAATAGCTTCGTTTATTTTTTCTTTGCCCTGCTTTTCGGCTTCGAGAATAATTTGTTTTTTCTTCTCTTCGTTTTCTTTGTCTGCTCTTTCTTTTACTTCCCTTATTTTATTAAGATTTTCCTCTGCTTCCTTGGATTTATTAATTCCTTTTTCTATTTCCTCTCTTCTTTTTTTCATTAAATCCAAAAATGGGCCATAAGCAAATTTCTTTAAAACAAAGAAAAGAATTGCAAAATTAATTAATTGCCCTATTAAAATTTTCCAATCAATTGTTAATCCTTCTTCCATATTAAGATACTATAATTAATATTGCTGTTACAAAAGCATAAATAGCAATAGCTTCAGCAAAAGCAATAGCTAAAATCATACCTCCTTGAACTTTTTGTGCTGCCTCTGGATTGCGACCGATTGATTCTAATCCTTTAGATCCAATCATACCAATACCAATAGCTGGTCCAATTGCCCCTACTCCAATAGCTATTGCTGCAGCGATTCCTGTTAATGGTTCCATATTTTTATTATTTATATTTATTATTTTTTATTTTGACCTTTTTCTATAATTGGCAATACCAACTTATATACATCGATAATTGTTAACACTATTCCTATGAATGCAAATACTAGCGTAAACAATGGAAACTTACCAGATTTTTGATCGAAAAACAAGCCTATGAATATACAAACAACCAATGGTAGAGCAATCAAAAATCCTAATTCGCTACCTAAAAAGATAACGTACTTTAAATCAATGTTCTTGTTTTTCTGTGTGGAAGACATAAAATACTGTAATTAATGATGAAAATACTAATGCTTGAACAAATGCAACAAAAAGCTCTAATCCCATAAATGGCAGTGGTGCAATAAAAGGAATCAGCGACCCAATAATCATTAAAAGAACTTCACCAGCAAAAAGATTTCCAAAAAGCCTAACTCCTAATGAAAATGCTTTTGTAAATTCTCCTATCCCTTCTAAAATACCCACGAAAAACATAATTGGGTCTTTAAAATTAATAAATTTATTAATATGAGTAAAGAATCCTAATTGTTTTAAAGCTGAAAAATGAACAAATCCAATTGAAAAAAAAGCTAAAGCTAATGTAAAATGCAAATCAGAGCTTGGAGATCTTAAAATTGGAAAAACACCTAATCCTGGAACTATTTCTAATAAATTATTAAAAAGGATAAATAAAAAAAGTGTTGCCGATAAAGGGAACACTTCCTCTGTTTTTTTTCTATCTCCAGTGATTCCATCAAACAAATTAAACACTGCTTCTAATATCCATTCGAAAAAATTCTGTATTTTATTTGGAATTATTTCTTTTTTTCTCAGTGCCAAAGAAAAGAAAACCATCATTAAAAATCCTATTAGAATGCTTAAAATAAAGGTGTTTGTTACTTCAACACCTAGGATATTAAACATTGGTTCTCCTGATAATGCTATGTGTACATTCATGCTTTTAAAAAAATAATCTGGCCTTCTGCCAATTACATATTACCTAAAAAGCTTTTATTGTCAAGAAAAAAAGCAATCACTGCTGATTGCTGAAATATTCACTCATGTCTTTTTTCCCTGTCTCAATATTAAGAGAAAACCTTTTATACCCCGCAAGAACAAAAAAGAAATCTATTCTTTTAGGATCTTCTTCTTCTAGACAACATTCCTCGGCATTAAGAATATATTCGTAAAAAAAAGAATGAATTTGCTCTATTGGGCTTAGCGCTTGAATAGTTTCTTCTGCCTCATCTTCTTCGTCATCTTCGTTATAGTTTTTCTTTAAATTATTATAAAAAGGCTTATCTGGTAATGCTGTTCCATCTATAAACATGGTTCGTCACCTTTTAAATTACTACAGCGATAATAGCATTAAAACTAAAAAAATAAAAGCACTATTTGTGTGCTTCTATTAAATGAATGAAACATTCTTCTTGAATTGGAATTTTTAAAGTTTTACGTTGAGGCCTTTCAATAAAAAGATAAACCTTATAAAATATTCTTTCTGGTATTTTTTTATTATTGTTAATTCTTTTAAATTCTTTAAAAGCTTCTTTCAAAACATCTTCTAATTTACCTCTTCGAAGCAAAGAAACATCTTTGCCTCCATCCCAAACTAGAATACTTTTAATTTTTATTTCAAAAAGACCGTTGTCAAAATTAGATTTCTTGACTTCTTCAATTACTAAATTGATTTCATCAACTTTTTTCTGGTGTTTATCTTTTTTAAACTCCAATTCCCTAAGCACATTTTCAACGAGCTGCATAATTAGCAAATATCACAAAGATTGAAAATTAGCAACTTATTTCTTCTTTAACTATTTTCCTGTCATCCCAAGGAATCTTTTTTCCATTAGCCACACATATCCACGGCTCGCATCCTTTGCCAGTAATTATTACCACATCTCCTTCTTTAGCAAAAGACAAGGCTTTTTTAATCGCCTCTCTTCTATCTAAAATTTTCATTGCCTTAGGAGATCCCTCTGAAACTTGATTAATAATATCTTCTGGTTTTTCATCATAAGGGTCTTCGTTAGTAATAATAACCACATCGCCATATTTTTCAGCAATACTTCCTAGCACCGGCCTTTTCCACTTGTCTCTTCCTCCTCCACAAGCTCCTAAAACACAAATTAATTTTCCTTTTTCGGGTTTTAAAAATTTATATACCTTTTCTAGAGCATTTGGAGTAAAAGCATAGTCAACGAAAACCTTAAAAGGACTGGAGATTACTTCTTCCATTCTTCCTGGCACTTGTTCTACCTTCTTAACTCCCAAGCTACATTTTTCTAAGCTTATATCTTCTGACAAGCCAACTGCAATCCCTGCAAGGATATTGTAAACATTAAAATCAAATAATAATTTAGATTCAAAATTAACTCCCTTGACTTTAAATTTGGTTCCTTCGTAGGTTGCTCTAACTTCTTCTGCTCTTATGTCTGCCTCTTTATTTTCAATTCCATAAGTAATTATCTTTTTTGCCTTAAAAGAAAGAAAATAGTCTTTATGATCATCGTCTATATTTACAATGTGAGTATCTTTAACCATTTCAAACAGTTCTCCCTTTGCTTTCTTGTAATTATCAAAACCTTTATGAGCTTCTATGTGCTCTGGATTTAAATTAGTTATAAGCGCTGTTTTAAAATCAATAAACCTGTGCCTATGTTGTTTAATGCCTTCTGAGGTTACTTCAATTATTGCATAATCGCATTTTTCGTTAACTGCTTTTCTTAAAAAATTTTGCAAAACAAACCTTCCCGGCATTGTCATTTTTAATTTGTTTTCTTTAATTTTTTCTCCTATTTTAAAAAATATAGAAGTAGAAGCTGCTACTTTATACCCAGCTTCTTCTAAAATCTTAATAACAATACTTACAGTTGTTGATTTTCCATTAGTTCCAGTAATTCCAATCACCTTTATTTCTCTAGAAGGAAAACCATTTAAAAAAGCTCCTAAAAAAGAGACAAAAAAATGATAATAGTCTTTAATAAATTCTGGTATTATTTTTTTAATCATTTTCCTAAAAACCTTAGAGCCTGCTTTATCCTTTCCTCAGGATCATTAATTTCTTCTGGAATATTAACTATGGCTTCATTTATTTCTTCTTTTGAAAATCCTAAAGAAGACAATGCTTTATAAACTTCATCTTTTTTCACTGGTTTTTTAATTTCTCTAATTTTTCCTGAAATTTCTAAAAGTATTTTTTGAAGTTTTTTCTCGCCAATTCCTTTGACTGGAATCTCTCCTTTTTCTAACAGTTCTTTCAATTTATCTATTGATCCAAGAGATGATAAAATTACTGCTGTTTTTGGCCCAACCCCAGGTACGTTTTTCAAAATTTTAAAAAGCTCTAATTCCTCTAAAGACAAAAAACCATAGAGTTCGATGTTTTTCTCTCCCATAAAAAGAAAGGTATAAAAATTTCTTTCTTCTCCTAGTTTTATTCTTTCTAAATTAGTTTTAGACAAAAACAACTCAAAACCCATGCCCTGTCTTTCAATTACTATTGACTTATCGTCTTTTAAGGCTATTTTGCCTGATATAAAGCTTATCATTGTTTTTAATATATCACCATTTATTAATTCAGAAAAGGGCTTGCATAATTTAAATATTTAGTGTATATAATACACATATGCCAATTAAAAAATCCGCAAAAAAACAACTTAGACAAAGTTTTAAAAGAAAGAAAAGAAACGATTCAAGGAAAAAAGACATGAAAGAGCTTTTAAAAGAAGTTAATGTTTTAATTAAAGAAGGGAAAAAAGAAGATGTAGCTAAAATGCTTCCTAAAATATATAAAGCAATAGACAAAGCTGTTAAAACGGGTGTTTTGAAAAAAAATACAGGAAGTAGAAAAAAAGCAAATATTGCTAAAAAAGTTTAAACACTAAAAGATCAAGAGCAAATTCAGGGTTAACGCGCCCTGTTTTTATGTCCGCATCTAAAAAAGCTACTTTCTCGTACATATTTATTAATTCTTCCATAGAAAAATTATTAGCTTGAGATAAAGATTTATTTAAGACAAAGGGATTCATTGCTACCTTTTTAGAACTTTTAACGCTAATAATGTTCCTTAATTGATAAGCAATCATTGTTAAAAGATAAGGCACAGAATCTCCATTCTCAATATGCCTCTTCAATAGTTTCACTGCTCTCTTTTTTTCTTTTTTCGCAATTGCATCTATTGTTTCAAAAATATTATTATCGTAAACAGGAGAAACCAGCAACTCTATATCTTCTTTTGATATTTTATTTTTAGAATAATTAATTAATTTTTCAATTTCTTTTGATATTTTCCAAAGATCGTTTGAACAATAATCTATTAATAAAGATAAAGCATCGTCGTTTATTTCTTTTTGCTCTAATTTCTTTTTAATAAACCGTTTAACTTGATCTACTCTTAAAGGTTTAAATTCTTCTGTTTTAGCTTTTTTCTTTAAAAAGGTAGTTAACTTTTCTTTTTGTGATACACTTCCCGATTCATAAATTATTAAAATATTCGATGAATCAAATAATGCTTCTCCTCTGTCAAGAAAATCTTCTTTAAATTTTGAAGCAGAAAAAACATTAGACAAAACAACAAGTTTTTTCTCTTTAAACATGGATATGCTCAATAGTTCACTTTTCAAATCATCTAAAATTATTTCTTTAGCATCTAAAAATCTTAAATTAAAACCACTAGTATTTTTCTTTTTATACTCTTCTATTATCTCTATCAATTTTTCTTTTAATCTGTATGTATCTTCTCCAAAAAGAAATATGACCATTATTTTTGACAATTAGGACAGAAGAAAGAACTTCTGCCTCCTTGTTTTATTCTTCTTATCGTGCCTCCGCACTTACACTTTTCTCCCTCTTTTCCATAAACCCTTATTATTTTATGATAACCACCTTTTTCTCCTGAAATTGTTCTAAAGTCTGAAAAGCTATCTCCTTTTAATTTTATGGATTCGTTTAATATTCTTTTCATTGCTGAATATATTTTTTCAATTTCTTCTTCTTTTAAGGATTCTAATCTTCTTTTAGGGCTAATTTTTGCTTCCCATAAAATATCGTTAGCATAAATATTACCAATTCCAACAATAAAATTCTGATTCATTAAAACTTGCTTGATAACTCCTTTTTTATTTAAAAATAATTCTTTGAATTCTTTAAAATTAATTTCTAAAGGCTCTGGGCCAAGAACACTTAACTCTTTCTCTATCTCTTCCGTTTCTTTTAATTCAATTTTAGCAAATTTCCTTAAATCAGACAAAGCCATCTGAATGCCTTTATCAAAAAAGAAAACTACTCTTATGGATTGATTTATTGGATCATTAAGCTTTGCTCCTTTTTCTAAAGAAATATATTTATTGTCCTTTTTCCCCCACTTTCCTATAAGTAAATGGCCTGTTATTTTTTGGTGAATCAATAATGTTAAACCTTCAGACAAATCAAATAAAATATTTTTCCCTCTTCTTCTAATGTTTTTAATTTTCTTGCCTTTTATCTTTTTTACAAAATTATTAAAAGCAATACCTTTAAATAATTTTTTAGAATCAGTCCAGATATTAAGAAAAGTTCTTTTAAGAACTTTTTTCTCTAAACCCCTAACAATTGTTTCCACTTCTGGAAGTTCGGGCATTTTAGTTTAAAAACATTTGTATTTTATTAACAATTTCCTGAGGAGTAAAATGTGCTTTTACTAAAAAATCTTTTGCTCCCAGCCTTAATCCTTTTTCAATGTCTTCACTTTGACCTAAATTGGAAAGTATTATTATTGGGACTTCATTAATAGCTGGGTCTTTTTTGGCTTTCTCTAAAACTTCAAATCCATTAATTCCAGGAAGTATTAAATCTAATAAAACAATATCTGGCATTTCGCTTTTAATTTTTTCTAACCCCTCTTCTCCATCAACAGCTAAAACTGCATTGTATCCCAAACTAGAAAGCTTTTTCCCCAAAAGTTCTCTTAAAAATTTATCATCTTCTATAATCAGTATCTTCTTCATATTGTATAATTGTATATCAAATTAGAATTATTGTCTATACTTTATAGGGTAAAGAAAAATAGAAAATTGTTCCTTTTCCCTCGTCAGAATCAAACCAAATTTTCCCTTTGTGGGACTCTATAATATTCTTTGTAGTATAAAGACCCAAACCAGATCCTTCGGTTTCCATTCTTATTACATTATCTCCTCTAAAAAATTTACTAAAAATTCTTTGATGTTGATCTTTAGGAATTCCTACGCCATTATCCTTTATTTTAAAAATAATGCTATCGTCTTTTTCCTCTAAGGAGATAATAATTTCTCCTTTTTCTGGAACAGTATATTTTAATGCATTATCTAAAAGATTATATATCGCCAAGCTCATCTTTTCTTCATCAATAATTACTGGCGGAAGAAGTTTTTTAAGTTTCTCAAATTTAACATTAATTTTTTTCATTTTAATTGTTTCTTCAAGCTCTTGAATAACATTAACAATCACCCCTTCTAACTGCATTTTTTCGGGCTTATACAAAAACCTTCCCTCTTCTATTCTTGTCACATTAAGAAGGTCATTTATCAGCCCTATCATTCTTTCGTTACTAAAATAGGTTTTTTCAAGAAGATCTTTTTGCTCTGGATTAATCTTGCCAACATCTCCATCTAAAATCATTTTTAAAGACCACTTAATTGCTGATAAAGGAGTTCTTAATTGATGGGCAGCAATAGAAACAAATTCTGTTTTCATTTTTTCTACCAACCTGTCTCTTGAAACGTCGTGAAGAACAATTAAAGTCACTTTTTTTTCTCCAAAATCAAAAAATGAAGAGGTTACCTCTAAAAGCAAATTTGTATCTATTTCGACTTCCTTTCTATAAATCTCTTTTTTCTTTTTTAGAATACTTGTCAAGGGTTTTAAATTTAATTCTTTTGAGGTGATTTTGAAAATATTTTTTCCTAAAATGTTTTTTTTGTCTTGCTTTAAAAGCGTTTCAATTGAAGGGCTCATTAATTCAATAACATTGTCGCTATTTAACACTAATAGCCCATCACTAAAATTATTAATTATTGCTAATGTCTTGTTTTTTTCTTCTATTGCCTGGTTTTTAGACTCTTCTGTATCTTCTAAAATATTTAAAAGGGCAGACCGAATTTTCCTTAATTCTTCTTCTCTTTTCTCAATTTCTTGATTAAAGTTTTCCATAAATATATTTTACCATAATTTTAAATTTTCACCAGTATTAGGAATTCTTTTAATCAAACTTTTGAATCCAAACTCTTCAAGAAGTCTTTCTACTTTCTTTTGATTATAATTTTTCCATTTATAATCATTTAAGCATAATTTAATATCCACATTGTTTCTTATTTCAGCCAAATCTTTACTTAAAAAAGCATTGTCTTTGTCTTCTAAAAGTTTCTTTCTTGTGTTTTCTGTAATTTCAATGCTGTTAATATTTTTATAAACATTTTCTATTGTTTTAAATTTAGTAATAAGATCTATTGCTGTTTTCTCGCCAATTCCCTTTACTCCTGGTATATTGTCAGACAAGTCGCCTCTTAAGGCTTTAAAATCAATTAATTCTTCTTTACTTAATCCAGAGTATTTCTTTTTAACCAATTCTTCATCGTAGATTAAAGCTTCTTTCACTCCTCTACTTAAAAAATATACTTTTGTATTTTTGTTTACTAATTGCAGCGTGTCTAAATCACCAGAAACAATAATGTTATCAAATTCTGGGTGATTACTAACTATTGTTCCTAAAATATCATCTCCTTCGAATCCTGGCTTTTCGCAAATAGAAATATTAAAAGCTTTTAAAAATTCTTTTACTTTTGGAATCTGATCATACAGTTCTTGAGGCGCTTTTTTCCTTTTTGCTTTATATTCTTTATATGCTTTTTTTCTAAAAGTTGGCTCTGCTAGATCAAAACAAACACCTAAATATTCTGGATTAAAATCTTTAATAATTTTTAATAAAACAAGCAAAAACCCATAGACAGCATTAACAACTTCCCCTTTCTTGTTTTTTAAAGGTGGAAGAGCGTGAAAAGCCCTGTGAATTACAGAGTTTCCATCAACGACTACAAATGTTTCTTTTGCCATAAGTTATCTTTCTTTTATTTTCTTTTAATATTTTAAATTTTATATCTATTGCATTTTTGGGCATTATCTTTTTTATTTTCTCTCCCCACTCAATGGCAACAATATTTTTAGGATTATTTATTATTTGATCAAATCCTAAATCTTTCATTTCTTTTTCTTTGTCAATCCTATAACAATCAATGTGATAAAAATACCCATCTTTAATTTTATACTTATTGAAAATAATAAAGGTAGGACTTAATATTTTTTTCCTTATTCCTAAACCTAATGCAAATCCTTGGATAAAAGTAGTCTTACCTGCTCCTAAATTTCCTTTTAAATTAAGCACTGTTGATTTATCTTTTCTGCAACCTAAAATATCCTTGCCTATTTTTTTACCAAGCTCCTTGGTTTCTAAAAAATTATTGGAAATAATTTCCATTATTTTGAATTATATCTAATTTAAAAGATAAAAACAACATTGATTGACTTTTGCCTTAAAATACAGTAGTTTTAAGGCAAATATGGATTACTTTGATAGTATTAAAAATAGCTTAGAAAACGCTAAAAACATAGTAATAGTAACGAATAGAGATGCTGGTAAAGATATATATGCCTCTGCTTTGGGTGTTTTTTTTGCTTTAAAAGACAAATACAATATTTTTCTTCCAAAAGACAAGAACCCTGAAAAATTAATAAAATTCCTAGACAACGAAACAAATAAAAAAAAGATTATAATTTCTCTTAAAAATGGCATATCGGAAATTTCTTACGAAAGGAAAAATGGAAACGTTGACTTGTGTCTTATACCTAGAGATGGAGAAAGCATAAAACCTGAAAACTTTTCGTGCAAAATAGTTTCTGAAGAAAAAGAGAACTATCTTTCTTCTCCTGGTTTCTTTGATTTAATTGTTGCCTTTAACATCAAGTCGTTTAATGAACTTGAAACATATTTTAAAGAAAGCCCTGATTCAATATATAATTGCAGTATTATTAATATTGATAATGATCCTCAAAATGAAAATTACGGAGAAATTAATGTCATCGAAGAAAAAAAATCTCTTTCAGAAGAAATATCGAATATATTAAAAGTAATCCAAAAAAACATTAATGAAAAATCTGCTGGTTTTCTTCTTTGGGGAATATTGTCTTTAATCTCTAGTAAAAAAGACAAAAAAACTTTTTCTACAATAAAATGGCTAATAAATCAAGGCGCTAACATGTATTTTCATAATATAGACTCCTTAACAAAAAAAAGGTTTTCCCTTTTAGAAAAAACTATTAAAAACGCTGAGCTTTCTGAAAATGACAATATATATGTTTCTACTCTTTTTGAAAAAGACTTTAAAGAAACAGGGTGTACCTCATCCGATTTAAGCTTTATTATTGAAAAAATGAAAAACTATTTCTCAATTCCCTCTTTCGTGCTATTATGGGAGGGAAAGTCGTCCCCAGTATCAATTAAAGGAGTCTTTTATTCTGATAAAAAATATTTAATTGACGCTATTAAACAAGTATATAATGGTTCATATAAAGGCAAAGGAGGAATCTTTCTTTTAAAGAATATGGATCTTCCTTCTGCAGAAAAAGAAATAACTTCATTATTATGGAAAAAATAACAGGAGTAGTAAATATTGATAATTTATTTCTAACAAAAAATTTACAAAGAATCCAAAATATTCCCAGTTTTAAAGAACTAATTCAGGAATCTCTTTCTGAAGACACAAGCGTAATAATTAAAACAATAATGGCTGGCGCAATTGAGATGAATGCTTCTGATTTACATTTTGAAGCTGAAGAAAAAGGCAGTAGACTAAGAATGAGAATTGATGGTGTTCTGCAAGAGGTTTCTATTTTTAACACACTACAATACAAATCAATTGTTTCTAGAATTAAGCTTTTATCAGAAATGAAGCTTAATGTAGAAAAAAAGCCTCAAGACGGAAGGTTTACTGTTTTAATAGAAAAAGACATTATTGAACAAATCGAAATAAGGGTCTCTACTCTGCCTTCAGAATATGGAGAAACAATTGTAATGAGGGTTTTAAATCCAAAAAACTTAATAAATCTGGAAGATTTGGGACTAAGAAAAGATTTATACAAAATTTTTGTTGAGCAAACACAAAAACCAAATGGCATGATTGTTGTTACAGGGCCCACTGGTTCCGGTAAAACTACAACTCTATACGCTTTTCTTAAAAAAATGCAAAATCCTGAAATTAAAATAATAACTATTGAAGATCCTATAGAATATCATTTGGGAGGAATTTCTCAAACCCAAGTTGACCCCAAAAGAGGATATGATTTTGCTTCAGGACTAAGATCTATCGTTAGACAAGATCCTGATGTAATTCTAGTTGGGGAAATCAGAGATTTAGAAACTGCTAGCATTGCTCTTCAAGCAGCTTTAACAGGTCATTTGGTTCTAAGCACACTTCATACTAATGATGCTTCTGGAACAGTTGCTAGATTTATTGCTTTAGGAGAAAGTCCAGTTAACATTGCTCCAGCAATAAACATGGTTGTTGCTCAAAGGTTAATAAGAAAAGTTTGTTCTAAATGCGGTCAGCCAAAAATTATATCTAAAGAAGATTACAATGAAATGAAAAAAACCTTAGAAAATCTTCCTCAGGGAATAGAAATTCCCGAGCTTACAGAAAACACAAAAATACTTTATGCAAAAGGTTGTCCTCATTGCAATAATACGGGATATAAAGGAAGAGTTGGTTTGTTTGAAACATTAGTTATTGACTCTGAAACAGAAGATTACATTCTAACATCTCCTTCTTCTTCTGCTTTGGAAAAATTTGCGACAAACAAAGGAATGACAACCATGAAACAAGATGGTTTTATTAAAATATTAAATGGGATTACTACTTTTGAAGAAGTTAAAAGAGCTACAGGATAAAAAAAACTGCATTATTAAAAAATAATGCAGGAAACAATTCCTGAATTGGGGGCTAACTTTAGCATTCGGGCTGAAAGTCAAGAATTTCCCTGAGGAATAGTCCAGTTAAAACCAAACAATCCATTAACTACAGAAAATCCCTACCCCCAATTCAAGAATCATTTTACATATATAAGATAACACACTTAATAAAATTTGTCAAGATATAAATGGACACTAATGAAGAGCTAATTGAATCTACTTTAAGGCCTAAAAATTGGGATAATTATATAGGCCAAGAGCGTATTAAAAAGCACTTAAAAGTGATAATCGATGCTGCTAAAGAAAGAAAAGAATCCCCTGACCACATCCTTCTTTATGGGCCTGCTGGGCTTGGGAAAACAACACTCGCTTATCTTGTGGCTAAAGAAGCAGGAGCTGAAATTCGAACTACATCGGGTCCAATTATTGAAAAATCAGGAGACCTTGTTGCTATTTTAACTAATTTAAATGATGGTGATTTTCTTTTTATTGATGAGATCCACAGAATTAATCGTTTTGTAGAAGAATATCTTTATTCTGCAATGGAAGAATTCAAGCTTAATTTAATTTTAGGTAAGGGGCCGATGGCTAAAACTATTGACATTAATCTCCCCCACTTCACATTAATAGGGGCAACTACAAGAATTGACATGCTCTCAGCACCTTTAAGAAGCAGGTTTGGGGCAGTACTACAATTAAACTTTTACAAAGAAGAAGAAATAGAAAAGATAATCAGCAAATCTTCTAAAATATTAAATGCTGAAATTGATAAAGAAGCAGTAACGGAAATTGCAAAAAGATCCAGGTTTACCCCAAGAACAGCAAATAAACTTTTAAAAAGAGTTAGAGATTTTGCACAAATAGAAAATAAAAACATTATTACCAAAGAATTAGCTGATAAAGCTTTAGACTTTTTGGAAGTTGATGATTTAGGGTTAGAACCTTCTGACATTAAAATATTAGAAACCATTATCAAAAAATTTAATGGCGGACCAGTTGGATTACAAGCTTTATCTGCTTCTACTTCTGAAGAAAAAAATGCTATCTTAGAAATATACGAACCGTACTTAATACAATTAGGACTAATTAAAAGAACATCTAAGGGAAGAATGGCTACTGAATTAGCTTATAAGCATTTAAAAATAAAATGGAAAAACGAACAGCAAAACTTGCTTTAATGCTTTTATTTATTTTTCAGACAGCCAAAGCAGATGTTCTAATTAATGAAATTTGCTGGATGGGAGATGAATCATCTAGCTCTAATGAATGGATTGAATTATACAATAGCTCTGATAAAAACATTTCTCTTAATCAGTGGACGCTTAAAATTTCTGAAACAAAAATAATAAAGCTTGACGGAAGCATTCCTCCTCAAGGCTTTTATCTTTTGTCTAGAAATAAAAATCAAGAGAATGTAGACTTATTCTTTAATAAAGCTTTAAACAATAATGGAGAAACTTTACAATTACTAGACAACAATAATACTATTGTTGATTTTTTAGACTTTTCTGAAGGGTGGCCCTATGGAGACAACAAAACAAAGCAAACAATGGAAAAAACTAAAGATGAATGGCAAACAAGTCTAGAAAAAGGAGGAACACCTAAAAAAGAAAATAGTTTTATTGAAAAAGAATTAGAAACAAATACATATATACCAGAAAACAGTAATAATTATACTATTCTTTTTTCTTTAATTCTTTCATTTGTTTCTGGAGGAACTATTGTTTTTATTAAAAAACTATTACCTTGATATATTTATACTTTTAGAGTATATATAAAGCATGAGCGGACATTCTCATTGGCACTCCATTAGATTCAAAAAAGGAGTAGCTGATGCAAAAAAAAGCAAAATATTCTCTAAATTAGCTAGAGAAATCTCAATAGCAGCTAGAGATGGAGGCGCTGATTTAACATTTAACCCAAAACTAAGAACTATTGTTGATAAAGCCAAGCTTGCAAACATGACCTCTGAAAGCATTGAAAGGGCAATTAAAAAGGGCTCCGGGGAATTAGAGGGCTGCAGTTACGAAGAATTCATATTAGAAGCTTATGGGCCCAATGGAACAGCAATAATAATAGAAGGAATCACTGACAATAAAAATAGAAGTTTAGGAGAAATAAAACTAATACTAAGTCAAAATAATGGGAAAATGGTAGAAGAAGGAGCAATCAAATGGATGTTTGATAAAAAAGGAGTAATTATTATTAATAAAGAAAATGTGAAAGATAAAGAGGAGATAGAGCTTATTTTAATAGAATCTGGAGCAGAAAACTTTGAGTGGCAACAAGAGGGCCTTGTTATTTACACAAAAGCAGAAGATTTAGACAGGGTCAAAAACTTTTTAGAAGAAAATGATGCAAAAATAGAATCTTCTCAACTAGAATGGGTACCAAAAGAAAACATTGACATAGACGATCAAACCAAAGAAAAAAATCAAAAACTTTACGAAACTCTCGATGAGAATGATGATGTACAAAATATTTACACTAATTTTAATTTATGATTATTGTTGGCATTGATCCAGGAACAGCCACGACTGGCTTTGGAATAATTAGACTTAACCAAAAAAATTTAACTTGTATTGATTACGGAACAATTGAAACTTCCTCTAAATTAGAAATGGGAGAAAGATTAATAGTGATCAATAAAGAAATTGATAAAATAATAAAAGCACACGAACCCAAAATAGCTGCAGTCGAGTCTCTTTATTTTTTTAAAAATCTTAAAACTGCTATTCCGGTTAGTCAAGCAAGAGGTGTAATCCTTTTATCTTTTTCTAATAGAAAAATACCTGTAAAAGAATTCACTCCTCTTCAAGCTAAAACAGCGGTTGCTGGGTATGGGAGAGCAACAAAACCACAAGTTCAAAAAATGATAAAACACATATTAAAATTAGACGAAATACCAAAACCAGATGATGCTGCAGATGCACTAGCCATGGCTGTATGCTGCGCTTACTATATTGATAGTTGTAAATTTAAAACTTCTTAATTTTAACAAAATTTCTTTTCCCAGATTGTAATACCATTTCTTCAATGGTAATTATTTTTTTCCAATCCTTTTCTACTTTTGAATTTTCTCCTTTAATAATTTTGAATCCTCCTTGCTCTACTACTCTTTTTGCTTCCCCTTTTGAGCTAGACAATCCTGATAAAACCATTAAATCTAAAACATTGATTTCTTTCTCTTTAATTTTTATTTCTTTTATCTTTGTAGGTAAGTCTTTTTTCTCAAAAATCTTTTCAAATTCTTTTTGAGCTGCTTCTGCTTCTTTTTCTGAATAAAATTGCTTAACAATTTCTCTACCTAAGATCTTTTTAATTTCTTTGGGGTTTTTTATTTCCTTTTTAATCTTTTTTATTTCGCTTAAGGGCATCCTGGTACACGATTCAAAATAATCAAAAATTAATTCGTCTTTAAGGGACATGATTTTGCCAAAAATATCTTTAGGATCATCTAAAATATTTATTACATTGCCCCAGCTAGTCGACATTTTCCTTCCATCTAAACCATATATCATTCTTAAGGTCATGATATCCTGAGGCTCTTGATTAAACATTCTTTGAAGGTCTCTACCACTTTTTAAATTAAATAATTGGTCGAATCCTCCTAATTCAATATCTGATTTTATAGCAACAGAATCATAGCCCTGGAAAATAGGATACAATAATTCGTGCAACCCTATTTCTTTCCCCTCCTCCCATCTTTCTTTAAAATTTCTTCTTTGTATCATTTGCTGAGCAGTAAAATTCATACAAATTCTTAACAATTCTTTAGTCGATAATTTTCCAAGCCATTCGCTATTGTACCTAACATTTACTTTCTTTAAATCTAAAATTCTTCCTATCTGAGGAAGATAATTTTTCATGTTTTTCTTAATTTCTTCTGAAGCTAAAGGCTTTCGCATTGCTGTTTTATCAGAAGCATCTCCAATCAAAGCTGTAAAGTCTCCTATAATTAATGTTATTTTATGGCCCAAATCTTGAAAGTCTTTTAGCTTCATTAGCAGAGTAGCTCTTCCTAAATGAATTTTAGGACCAGTAGGATCAATCCCAAATTTGACATTTAGTTTTTTACCAGAAAGCAAAGCTTCTTTTAAGTGTTTTTTGTCTATTATGTCTTCTGTGCCTCTGCTTATTAACTCTTCTATTTTATCAATATTTTTCATATATATATTGTATAGTTTAACAAACTTAGAGTCAAGCATTGCAAAAAACAAAAAAAATGATAGCATAAAGTCATGAAAAAGAAAGTCAAAAAACTATTTTCTACTCCCAAAAGGTCTATTCTGACTATTTTTGTTTTATGCATAATAATTGGTCTTTCTGTTTTCTTTTATTTTGTAAAAGACTTGCCCCGCCCAGAAGTTTTTACTGAAAACGAAATAAGTCAAGCAACAAAAATATATGACAGAAATGGAGAAATATTATTATCAAGCGTTTACGGAGAAGAAAAAAGAACATATGTAAAATTATCTGAGATACCTGACATTCTTAAGAAAGCTGTTTTAGCAAGTGAAGATTCTAATTTTTATAGCCATATTGGTATAGATTTTTCTGGAATATTAAGAATGGTGAAAAATAATATAATATCAAAAGGGCTATATCAAGGAGGATCAACTATTACTCAACAATTAATACGTTCTACTTTTCTAAATAATGAAAAAAGTATAGAAAGAAAAGTAAAAGAATGGGTTTTAGCAATAGAGCTAGACAGAAGGTACTCTAAAGATCAAATATTAGAATGGTATTTGAACCAAGTACCTTTTGGAATTAATATTTATGGAGCAGAAGAGGCTTCTTTAACATACTTTCAAAAACCAGTAAAAGATGTTACTTTAGCTGAAGCTGCTCTTCTAACTGCTGTTATTCAAGCTCCTAGTTATTATTCTCCATATGGGAAGCATTTGTCTGAACTACTCGTAAGGAAAGATATTGTTTTGCAAAGGATGGAAGAAGAAGGATTTATCTCGAAAGAAGAAAAAGAAAAAGCGCAAGCAGAAGAATTAACTTTCAATACTCTTCCAAAAACACAGGCAGTGCATTTCACAGAATACGTTAAACAACAATTAGAAGAAACATACGGATCTGATTTTCTAGAAATAAAAGGGTTAAAAATATATACCACGCTTGACTGGGAGCTCCAGCAATTTGCAGAAAGCGCTGTTAAAGAAGTGGTTGCAAGTAACAGGGCCAATTATAATGCATACAATGCTGCTTTGGTTGCTATTGACCCTAAAACAGGAGAAATATTAGCTATGGTTGGATCAGCTGATCCAAGAGAAGAACCTTTGCCCAAAGGATGCGATCCAGCAACAAATTGTAAATTTGTGCCAAGCTATAATGTGGCCACTCAGGGCTATAGAGGGCCAGGATCATCTTTTAAACCCTTTGTTTATGCTGAAGCCTTTAGAAAAGGATATAATGACACAACTATTGTAATGGACGAATATACTAATTTTGGAACACCTCAAAATCCATACACCCCTCAAAATTATGATGGATTATTCAGAGGCCCAGTAACCTTAAGAAGCGCGCTTGCTCAATCATTAAATATCCCTGCAGTTAAGGTTCTAAAAGACTTAGCTGGATTAGAAGATAGCATTGCTTTAGCAAAAAAAATGGGAATTACTACTCTTAATAAAGAAGCGAGTTTTTATGGATTGCCATTAGTTTTAGGATCAGGAGACGTTAAATTATTAGACATGGTTTCTGCTTATGGAGTTTTTGCTAACGGAGGATATAGAATAGATCCTTCTCCAATATTAAGGATAGAAGATAGTAATGGGAATATAATTTATGAAAACAAAAAAACACCTAGAAAGGTCTTGGAAACTGATGTTTGTAATTTAATAACAGACATTTTATCTGATAATGCTGCTAGGTCTCCTCTTTTTGGATGGAACTCTGTATTGTATTTTCCAGAACCGCCCAAAGTTGCTGTAAAAACAGGAACAACCAACAACGCTGTTGATGGTTGGACTATAGGGTACACAACAGATGTTTGTATTGGTACTTGGAGTGGAAATAATGATAGAACGCCAATGCAAGGAGCAATGGGAGGAATATCCGCAGCTCCTATTTGGAGAAGGGTTATGCAAAAATATATTGAAGATAATTATTAATTATTTTGCACAACGGAAACCAACGTTGTCTCCTGTCCCAGATGGAGCATAACCTATATAAGTATCAAATGCTCCTGCACACCCACCATAAGACCCTCCGCGAATAATTCCATATACTGTATTATCATAAACTTCTTCTTCAGAGTAAGACGGACTCCAACTATATATATCTCCTATTCCAGCTGGAATTAAATATGGCATTGTTTTAGGTGCAATACTATCATAAGAAAGAATTCCTCCCCAATTTGTTATTGAAGAAAACTCTCTTTTACCAGTTGGTGTAGGAATTTGAGATCCAAGGATAGTAATATCAACCCATTCCCATGCATTGCCAGAGAAATCAACAATTAATTCGTTATTAGATAATATAAGGTATCTTCTATAACGATGAGACCCTGTTCCAGCAAGAGTATTCGCTCCAGTATTATAGGTATAAGAACAATTACTATTTTGTATACATGTTTCTATGTCGCTGTCTGTATTTGATGCAAAAGAAGTATTGGTCCATCCTTCAGAGCAGCCACTCATTACTCCAGCAGAATAGCCCTGAGCCATCATTATTCCGTTTTCCCAATTTGATGAAACAGATTCAGCGTCTCTTGCAATAGAAATCCATTCTGCATTTGTAATTAAATGAGCGCCAATAGACCTACAAGCATCCTTGGCTTGATTTAAAGAAATATTGACCCAAGGAGTTCCCGAAGCTTGAGAAACAGGAATTCCTCCTACATTTTTTGCCTCATACTGCATTACACAAAAACCCAATCCAGTATTAATCCAATCATCTTCACAATTATTATTACTGTTAGTAAATGAAACTATTGATTCTGAAAAATAAGCAACCCCTCCCTCTTCTAGCTTGGCGTACAAGTCAAATGTTTCTCCATCGGATTTATATATATAAGCCCATTCTTTATTTTCATCATTACTCAGTGGATCGCTAGGTACAACAGTTGTTTCTTCTATTATTTGTTCTATTGCTGAACAATTAGGATCTTCTGTTCCTAAATAACAAAGAGTGTTCCCAGAGTTTTCATATTGCATAGGCCCATAAAAAGGAGTTTCTACATAACCACTAGCTCCCATATTAGAGACCGACCATATAATATCTCTTAATTTAACAATCTCTGCTTTTCTTTGAGCATCTCTAGCTTTTTTAGTGATAGAATTAATACTAACAAAAATAAAGGTTGATAAAATAGCAACGACAAGAATTACTACTAAAATTTCTATTAGAGTAAAAGATTTTTTATTCAAAATCATATTTTTATTGGCATCACTACATATAAATAACTTGCATCCCCTATTGGTCTAATTACTGATGGACCATCGTCTCCTTGGAATTCAAATAATATCTCTGAACTTTTAATATTTGAAAGGCCATCGACTAAAAACTTCCAGTTAAAAGAAACTTTTAATTTTTCTCCTTCAATTTTAGCTGGGATATTAAGATTGGCTTCACCCATATCTGCGTCCTGACTAGATATCTCTACTTCTTTACTAGAGACATTCAAAATTATTTCATTTGTCCTTCCGCCAAAAATACCAGCTGTTTTTATTTGTTTTAGAAACTCATCTTTATTAACAGTAATTTTTGTTTTTCCTGTTTTAGGAATAATTTCTTGATATGCAGGATATTCTCCTTCAATTTGTCTGGAAATAAGATTTATTTCTGGATGATCAATTGTTGGTAAAAATGTTTCAAATAAAACTTGGGATTCTGAAAGATATATTCTTATTGGTTTTTCTTCTTCATTTAAAATATTTATCAATTCTTTAACTGCTCTTTGAGGAACAATAAAACCAATTTCTTCTTTAAACATGTTTTTATATCCTTGTTTTCCTGAAAAAGTTATTGTCTTTTCTGCTAGTCTAAAACTATCCGTAGCAACAAATTTCACCAAGTCTTTTTGAAAAAGAAAATAAACTCCTGATATTTCTGGCTTTATTTGAGATAAACTTACAATATCAACAACACCTATTAATCCTTCTTTTAGTTTTTTACTATCTATTTCTATAAAAATATCTTTTGAAAAACTAGGAATGATTGGAAAATCATCCGCAATAAAGCCTTTTACTTGTGTCTTATAGTTTTTCCCCTCAATAACCAAAGTGTTATTTTTTTCTTTAGCTGAAACTTTTTCATCAGAAAGGGTTCCAACTATTTGATTTAAAAGTTTGGCAGGGACAACCATTTTTCCTTCTTTTTCTGTTTTACACATTCCCCACCATTGGATACCCAACTCTAAATCAGTGGCAGAAATTTTAAGAAAATTAGATAATGCCTCAATTAAAACATTATCCAAAATTGGTAGTGTTAAATTTTTGCCTGTAATTTTTTCTGTAACACTAATTCCTTTTTTAAATTCTTTTGTTAAAATTGTGAAGTTCATATTAATTAATTATTTAAATTTATTTTTTAATTATTATATTTAGTTTTAAATTTTTTGTGGATAAAATATTTTTACCTTTATTTTAAAATATTTTTAATGGAAATTTTTAAGGAATAACTGTGGATAATTGGTGTGAATTTTTAGGAATAATTTTTAATAAATTTTTCTTTTAATTTTTAAGTAATTTTTATTAATTATTTTTCCTCAATTTTTATTTCAACGTTTCCTCATTTTATTCACAGCTAATTACTATAAATTCTCTGCAAAATCAATTCTATTTCTTGATTGGTTTTTTCACTTTCTTCCCCTTCTTTTTCTATTAATTGACAAGAATGAATTACAGTTGTGTGATCTTTTCCTCCAAATTTTCTTCCAATCTCAGAATAAGACATTTTTAATTCTTTTTTAAGTAAATACATTGCCATTTGCCTTGGTTTAGAAAATTCTTTTTTTCTTGAAGTAAAGAATAGGTTCCCATTGGGGATATCATAAAACTCAGTAACGGATTGAATAATTTTTTTATAATTAGTTATTTTTGAAGGAGAAACTATTAGATTTTTTAATAATTTTTTAGCGTCCTCTAAGGATGGATTTTTATTATTCGCCTTTTTAAATATTATCAATCTATTTAAAGCGCTTTCTAGTTCCCTGATGTTCCTTTGAATGTTATTAGCCATATAGTCAAGGATTTCTTTTGATATCTCAACTCCTTTTTCTTCTGTTTTCTTTCTTAAAATAGCAATCCTGGTTTCATAATCTGGAGAAGATACATCAGAAATCATTCCCCCTTTAAACCTAGATTTTAATCTTTCTGTTATAGCAGGTATTGTATTGGGGTGTCTGTCTGATGATAGTATAATTTGTTTGTTTTTTTGATACAAAGAATTAAAGGTGTGGAAAAATTCTTCTTGTGTTTTGTCTTTTCCGGCAATAAATTGTATGTCGTCAACAATTAGCACATCTAACTCTCTTAAATTTTTTTTCAATTCTTCAATGTTGTGGTTTTTTATAGAATTAACAATTATTGAGATTAATTTTTCTGCAGGAAGATACTTTACTTTTTTTTCTGGGTTTTCTTCTTTTATTTTATTTCCTATTGCTTGAACAAGATGAGTTTTGCCTAATCCTACACCACCGTATATAAACAATGGATTATAATTTTTCCCTGGTTCTTCAACTACTGCCATCGCAGCAGCGTAACACATTTCATTAAACGGCCCGACAATGAAATTTTCAAAAGTATAGCGAGGGTTAAGATTGGTTTCTTTATTAACCTCTAATTCACCAAATCCTAATTGCTCGGTTAAAATATCATCTTTGCTTACGGTTTTTTTGCTACTGGTTATTTTTTTTGTTTTTCCTGGATCAACAACGAAAGCAATACTTTTAATATTGTTATCAATAGAGTGGATAATTTTAAGGATGTCTTTACTGTATTTTTGTTCTAGCCATTCTTTGGAAAAAGAATTTGGCACAGAAACAGTAATAACATCATCTTCTAAAGATATGATTTTAGTATTATTAAACCAAGTGGCAAAATTAGCCGGAGATATATTTAATTGTATTTGGGCGAGAACTGTTTGCCAAAGGTTTTCTAATTCCATAATTATGTTTTTATTCTTGAATATATTATATTAGATAAAGTCAAACAAAGCAAAAGACGTAGTAAAATCAAGGGTTTTAAGGATGGGTGTGGAAAAAGAGTTAACAAAAGGTTAATAATAATTATTGACATAACATATAAATTATGTTATGATTTAAAAGGTAATTTTAATGAGTATTCTTGATCTAAGTATTGACGATATTGTTGAGCTCGAAGAAATAATGTCAAAGAAAGTCGATCCATTTCCAAAAGAGAGGGTAGACCAACTTTCTAAGCTTATTGAGCACCTTACAGGGTGCATAAAGGACTACAGAGAAAAAGGAGAAAGCAGTGAGCTAGATCAGTTTTCTCGACAGAGGATAACATATTCTCTAGAGAAAATCCGTAAATTTACAGGGGACAAATAATCCCCTCTTTTTTTATATAAACATTGACCTAAGCCCTAATTTTTGATATATTTAATCCATTAGATTAATAATAAGTAATATGCAACAAGCAACAACATACAGGCCCAAAAAAAAGAAAAGAAAAAGAACACATGGGTTCATGAAAAGATCAGAGACTCCAAGTGGAAGAAAGGTTCTTAAAAAAAGAAGAAACAAAAAAAGAGCGAAGCTCACTGTTTAATGTTATCTAAAGAAAACAGGTTAAAAAAGAAAAAAGACTTTGAGAGTGTCTTCGAAAAAGGAGAGAGTATTAAAGGACAATCAATATACCTCAAATTTTTAAAGACAAAAGAACCTTTTACAAGAATCGGCTTTATTGTTTCTAAAAAAGTATCTCCTAAAGCGGTAGAGAGGAATAAAATTAAAAGAAGGCTAAGAGAGTCTGTTAGAAATATTCCACTAAACAAAGGCGTAGATATTATAATCATTGCTTCCCTCAAAATCAAAAAGAATACTTTTGAGGAAATAAAAGAAGATATAGAAAGAACAATTAAGAAAATAAAAAATGTTTGAATTTTTTTCTACAATATTTAATATTTTAATTTACGAGCCAATACTGAATTTTTTGATACTCCTTTATAATATTTTGGGAAACTTTGGACTAGCTGTTATTGCTTTAACAGTGATTATTAAGTTATTTTTAAATCCTTTAAATAAAAAATCAATAGAATCCCAAAAATTAATGGCTGAAATGCAGCCAAAGATAAAAGAGATTCAGAAAAAATATAAAGACGATAAAGAGCAGCAAGGTAGAGAATTATTAAAACTGTATCAAGATACAAAATTTAATCCTTTTGCAGGAATATTTGTTGTTTTCTTGCAATTACCAATTTTATGGGCTTTATTTAGAATTTTTAAGAGTAGTATTGAATTAGATAAATTAGGAGATATTCTTTATCCTTTTATTAGTGTTCCCAGCACAATAAATTATAATTTTTTAGGCGTTAATTTAGCAGAAGCAAGCATAGGCATTGCTTTAATAACAGCAGTAGCTCAATATTTTCAAGCAAAGACAATGCAAGTGCCTAAAAAGCAAGAAGGAAAAGAAAAAGATCAAATGGAGCAAATTTCAGAAATAATGCAAAAGCAAATGATGCTTGTTATTCCTGTGTTTACATTTTTTATCCTTTTTAAGCTACCAGCAGCTCTGGGTCTTTATTGGTTTTTAATTACTGTGTTAAATGTTTTCCAACAAAGGAAGATATACAATAAATAATATGGAAGAAAAAGAAGAAATAGAAAACATAATAAAGGAATTCTTTTTAAAGGCTGGGACAGAAGCAGATATTAAAAAGATTTATACAGAGAAAGAAGACGATAAAGAGCTTTTGATTGTAAATGTTAAAACAAAAGAAGCAAGTATTTTTATTGGCAAACAAGGCCTTGTTTTAGGAGATATTCAATTACTTTTAAGAAAGATTATTAAAAAGAAAACTAATAAAGACTATTTTCTTAATTTAGACATTGATGACTATAAAAGATATAAAGAGGATTATTTAAGGGAAATTGCTCAAAATACTGCTAATGAAGCAGTTAGAGACAAACAAGAAAAAGAATTATTAATGCCCTCGCCTTTTGATAGAAGAATTGTTCACTTAGAGTTATCAAAAAGAATAGATATTAAAGTTGAAAGTGTTGGAGAAGGAGAAAATAGAAAAATTATTATTACTCCACTGCTCTAGACAGTGTCTTGTCCATACTTTTTAGCATCTCTAATTTTAATCAGCTCTTCTGGAGTAGTTGTTATTATTTGATCTTCTGTATAAGAAGCAACAATACTAATGGCTACGTGTTTTTGTCCTGCAAAGAAAATTCCCTCCCCTACTGGAGTTTCTAAAAGAAGATATTTTTCCTGTTCGGTCATATTAAATGTTTTTTGAACCAAGTCTATTGAGGCAGGACTTTGTTTTAAAAGTAATTGAAGAGACGAATTAGTAATAATTGGTTTTCCGTAGTCAGAGTTAATAAAATCAGAAACATCTTGAGTAATGGTCGTAACTCCTAACCAATATTTTCTTGATCTTTTACAAATTCCGTACAAGAAAGAAGCACCGTCAGATTCTTTCATCATCCACCATGCTTCATCAATAACTAAAATTCTTTTTTTCAATTCTGTTCTGACAGTATTCCAAACATAACGCATGACAATAAACAGTGCAATTGGCCTTAATTCATCTTCCATGTCTCTAATTCCAAAAACAACCAATGGTTTGTCCATAGAAACATTAGAGGGCTGATTAAAGAATGTAGCAAATGTTCCTTGCGTGAACTTTCTTAATCTTTCTACTAATCCTTCTGCTCCTTGCATTGTTTCTAGTACAGACTCTAAATCAGATAAAATAGGAATATTATTTTTCCATTTTTTAGGATCAGAATAAGGAGTAATATCTTTTGCAGCATAAGTTTCCATTAAAGCTCTGTCCATAATAGCGTCTTCTTCTGGAGACATTCCATTAAGCATTATTCTCATTAATCCAACCAAGTTAATAATGTTGTTTCTTAAAGTATCTTCTGGTGTTTCGTCTTCTCTTGGTTCGGGTAAATCAAAAGGATTGATGTGTATATCAGAGCTTAAAGATATTTTAAGAAAGGATCCATCAACAGCCTCAGCTAATGGTTTGTACTCGTTTTCTGGGTCAATAATAATACATTCTGTGCCAAGCATTAGAGATCTTAATATTTCTAATTTAACAGCATATGATTTTCCAGATCCTGACTTGGCAAAAATAACCATGTTGGCATTTTCTAAACTAAATCTATCAAAAAGAATAAGAGAGCGATTGTGCTTGTTCACTCCAAACAAAATTCCCTCATTAGAACTCAAGTCAAAAGAAATAAAAGGAAACAAGCTAGAAAGAGGGTCCGTGTTTAATGTGTTATGTATTTGGATAAGATCTAGACCATAAGGCATGCAAGACAATAGTCCTTCTTTTTGTTGAAGTAAGGCTGGCTTGATGTATATTAGTCTTGATTCAAGCACAGATCTAATTTTGGTTTCAATTATTTCTAAGTCTTTTTTATTATCAGCATAAACAGTAACATAAAGACCAAACTTAAACATTTTTTCTTGAGCTGTTTGTAGCTTGTCTCTAAGTTCTTCTAAATCTTGATAAGCAGTTTCTAGTGCCGGGTCTCTGATTAACCCCTTTTCTTGTCTTTCAATAATCTCTGATTGAACTTCAGTTACACTTTTTCTTAATTGTCTTAAAATAGCTCCTGTTTCAATTGGGTGGAAAAAGAATGACAAATCAAAAGGAATATCCATGTTAATAATTGGAGCAAGCCAGCCCATAGTTAAATAACGTGGATAAGAAAATACAAAATATGTTTTAGCTATTTTTTCTTCCAGTCCAACATAATTAGGATTAACTTCTATTGCTGGAGGAGCAATAATATCTTTCACTCCAGTGACTTCTTCTTCGAAAAGTTTTTGTTTTTTGGGTTGACCAAATTTTTTAAATATATCCATATATTATTTTGTTAATTCAGGCGGTAAATCAGGGTAATAACCCATCTCAGCCTGTTTTGGATGATGTAAACTCCACAAAAGCTCTATAATATCTTCTGTGTTTAATGCAATTGATTTTAACCCACATCTTTTTAGTCCCAATGTTACATATTCCATTCTTTGCCATAATTGATATTTTCCTGTTTGAAAGTTTTGTTCAGTTAATGCCTGAGCAGTATTGTTTTGCAATTGTTTTTTTTGTTTAGCATCAGGTGATCCTCCTGCTAATTCGAGCAAAGGATAATAAGGAACAACCACATAGAAGTTTTTAGACATTATAGAATCTTCAGCTACAAGATCTTCAATGAATTTTCTGTAATCAGCAGTTTGTATTTTTAATAGTTCATTTTTTTGTTCGTCTTCTATTTTTTTAATCTTGTCTATGTATCCAGTAATATTAACTTTTCTTGAATTAACAATAATTTGGCAAGAAAAATCTAAAGAATTGAGAAAATTTTGAAAATTAAAAATAATAGCTCCTTGTTCTTCTTCTGACTTTAAAGCAAAATTAACAGAAGAAATTATTAATACTCCTTTTAAAGAGCGGTCTTTCATTACCATTACCCCTTCTCTTATTTGTTCAACTGGAATAAATTGTTGTGTTGTTGGCATTTTTTAAAAATATATTTTTTTATTTAAATCGTCTATCCTTCCATTTGGTTTGATTTTTAATTTTGTTTTTTCTTCAACTGGCTCTTGCTTCTCAGATTTTTTAGTTGGCAGGAATACTGGTGTTTCTTTCCTCTCCCATTTATATATTTTAGTGTTTAAATTAAAATTAACAAAGTTTTTAATTACTAATGGAATTTTTAATCCTTCAATTTTTACAAAAGCTAAGGCTATGGCTATTCCGAAAACAAGGCCAGAAACAAGAACATAAAGAAAAAAATTAGTTTCAGCCAAAGAGAAATACAATAAAAAGGAAATCCCTAAAGCGCTACCAATATATAAACTTTGGCTTAATGTGAATGGGCCTAGAATTTTAGGATCGTGTTCTATAAATTGTGGAACTTGGAATGCCATAATTATAATTGTTCTCTATAAGGATCAATATCTTCGTATTTTAAAGGTTTTTTCTCTTCTGTTTTTTTCTCCTTTTTTATTATATCATCTTTTTTAATTTTTGCATCTTCTTTTTTTTCTGGAGCACTAGGAATATATTCTTCTCCACTATATATTTTTGTAAGAGAGACTCTTAGGTGCTTGAATATGGCATAATTTAATTCTCTAACTATTTTACTAATTATTTCTTCGCTCATGTTTAATTCTAGTTCTAGTGTTATGGGAAGATCTTTTAAAGGAAGAAGTCCCATTAAGCTTCTACCAACGTATTTTGCAACAAGAGAAGTTTGGTCTTCGTTTAAATTAAAATGAGCACAGATTGTTTTTACTGCTTCATTATTAGTTTCAGAAAATATGGCTTCCTTTAAGTCTTCAGGGAGTTTTTCATAAGTTCTCCAGAAAAATGCTTTTTTGTCTTCTTGCTCCATAATAAGTAAGTATATTCTAACATATTGAACAGAGTAGTTTCAAGAGGTATTATTGACAAATAACATAAAATAGGTTATAATTATAATATCCCACAAAGGGACTTAATGAAACTTGAAAACAGAAGAAGTGATTAAAAATGTCTTCAACTGAGGAAATGGCAAAGAAGTTTGCCACTGAAAAGAGAACCTTCTTTAAAGGACTGGTTCCTATTATTATTTCTGTAGTTGTTGCTATTCTTTTAGCAGCATTTGCTGGTATTGTTGGAGGAATAATTGGAATAATCATTGTTCCAATCATTGCATTCATTGTTCTCTACTTCGTTTGGGCACCAAATGATGTATTTGGTACTTTTCCTGAAGAGGGATACGCAACTGTAATTGTCAGAGGTCTTGGATTCAGAAAGCTTTTCTTAAAAAAGAAAGGATTTGGATTCAATAATAATTGGGATGTTGTTCCAATAGAATATGCAACAGTAAGACCAAGAGAATTTTTAGGAATGTTTCTTTTTCTCTGGCCATTTGAACGTTTGTATGTATACAAGCAAAAATGGGTAAAGTACACTGAAAAAGAAAAACCAGTTGAAAAAGAAGAAGTCTTGAGAGGTGCCCTCCTTAAAACCTACGTGTACTTCATTGGTCTTTCGGGAGCAGAAGATTTAATTAACATGCCAATTGATATTGGTATGGCAGTAGAAATGGTAATCGTTAACCCTTACAAGGCTTTATTCCAAATGCAAAACTGGTATAGGGGTATTTCAAATTTTATTCAAGGAGAAATACGCAATGAGGTTCGCAAGCAAAATTATAGCGAATTAATTGCAAAAGGAGAAAGGTCTCTAGATTATATCTTAATCGAGAAATTAGAAACTCTTGTATCTTTGGTTAAAGATCAATATGGAGTCGAAATTTCAAAAATTAAAATAGTTCAGATTTCTCCTGCAGATAAAGAGCTTGTAAAAGCTTCGACCAGAATGGCAGTTGCAGAATTCGAGAAGAAAGCAATTAAGGTGGAAGCTGAAGCTCAAAGCTATAAAAGGTCAACAGAAACCATGGGCCCAATAATTGACATGCTGGTTTCAAGAACGGGCCTTACTCTTGAGCAGATTCAACAAGAAACAAGAAATAATCCCAGAGAATTTTCAGAAAAATATAGTCAAATAATTCAAGAAGGAATTGAACTTGTAAAGACTCAGATAGCCGGAGACAAGAGCAAGTATATAAAAATTGATACTTCTGGCAACAATGGAGAAGGAGGGAATCCCCTTCTCGATCTGATAGCAACTTTTATGGCTATGTCAGAAAAATCAAAAGAACCAACGAAAGAACTTTCTGAGGGAACGAAAAAAGAGAGTAAAGAGTCTTCTAGAGGAGAAGACAAAAAAAATAAATCTAGCCAAGAAAAAGCAGACGAAATATTAAAAAAATATGAGAGCCAATAAGGCCCTCTTTTTTATATTAATTCTTGATTTAATCCTCTGCCAGAAAAGGACTTTTCTTTTCCGTCTGGTTTTTTATTAAAAAAGTTTTTTATTTGTTCGTTATTTAATAGCTTTTCGGAAACCTCTTGAGCTAGTTCTGATTGCAAATTTAATTTTTCTTCTAGAGCAAGTTTAATATTGGAAGAACCTTCTTCTAATAATAATTTTTTAATAATACTAGAAGGGAGAAGGGTTTTTTTAAGATTAAAGGTTTTTTCGATTTCGTTATCGAATAATATTTTGAGAGCAATTTTTTCACAAGGATTTTTACTTTGCTCTAACTTTTTGCCCAAAGAAGAAGATGTATCATATCTTTCAAGATTATAATCTGAAACAACTTGTTCTATTGCTTCAAGTATTTCTATGGGAAAACTTTTCTCCATAATTTTATCTTATACTATTATCAATTTCAACAATAATTTTATTTATATTATCTAGTCTTCTTTCTGCTTCTGTTGCTTCTTCGGGACTTATTGTTGGTACTCCAGGCATAGGAGATCTATAATTATTTAGTTCATAAGATAATCTATCTCTTTCTGCAATTACTTGTTGCCTTCTTTGTGGGCTAGTAAGCCAAGATTTAATATTGTTTTGTTGTTGGGTTGTTCCTTCGTCAAGAGTTTTTTTAATTTGTTTTGAGTTTGAATTTATAAATACATCAAAATTATTTAAAGATTCCGCCCTTACGGTTTCTTGATATTTTTTAGTAGACATTCCTCCTAATGTTTGTTGTGTTGTTCTATTTGTTATTTGTTGAGATAATTCTGGAGCATATTCTGCAATTTTATTTAAATCAGCTCCTCTCCTTTGTAAGGAAGATCTATTATTAATTACCCAATTAACCTCTTCTGGTCTTACATCTTCGCCTTTATCTATTAAAGCAAGGATTGCAGCAATTTTTTCTTTATGGTTTTTTTCTGTTGTTCCAGTTTGTTGGGCAACTCTTTGCAAGTCCGTTGTTTCTAGATTTTTAAATTTTCCTGTTATTCCCTCTATCTCTTTTTTTTCTTCTTCTGTAGTTACCCCTTGTTGAACTATCCCCAACCTTTCTTTTACATTTCTTTGTACCCATCTTTTAGCTTGTGCTTTTTCTGATTCTCCTCCTGTTAATGCTCCCTGAGCAGCACCCTTAAGAGACCCTCTTAATGCTCCAAGATTAGCTTCTGATCTTGCTCCAGCGACTGCTCCTGATGCAAAGCCAAGAGCAGCTCCAGTTGTTCCCGCAACAGCTGCGGTCTTTGCTGCGCCAACAGCTCTTCCTCCTGTTTTTGCCCAGGTTCCTTTGGCCATTCCGCTAATTTTTGATCCAACTGCTCCCCCCGAAGACATTGTTGTGAAAAATCCAATAGCCATAAATATGAAAGGCATTGCAAAGGTAAATAGTTTTCCGAAAATGGAAATACCACTTGCATCAGCAAAAAATCCTCCTTTAGCCATTTCTACCATGGCTACATTAGAAAGATAAATAAAAAAACCAGCAGGAATTCCTATTACATTCCATTGAATGAATTGATCCCACCATCTATCCCAATAACAGAAGCTTGGAAAAACTTTAGTGATGTATTGTGATTTAGGAAAAACCTTTGAAGCAAAAGCAATAGGAGACAATATTATTAAAATCCACAGAACAATATATCTTGCAGCAAATAAAAGAGCATAGAGTAAATATATTACAGCAGAGAATATTCCAAAGAAAAAGAAAACAATAAGCGCGGCAAAATCCATGTCTTTATTATCCGCCATTGCTTGCGCTAAATAATTAACCAGATCGCCCCGAACTCCTTCCTGAAGAAAATACATTGTTAAAGCATTAGAAGCATCAAGAATAACTCCACATATAACAGGAGTGAAATTAATTAAAACAGCAATAAGCACAAAATTAACTAAAGCTTTTTTAGCTTGAACTTCTTGGCTACCTAGAATTATGTTTATTGCAATAACAACCAAACCAAATATCAAAGCAACATTAGCTAAATTTCTAGTTATTCCCCACCCTTCTCCAACTATTGGATTATATCCTACGTCTCCTGGATTAAGACCTCCGTTAGTCATGCTTACTTTAAGAAAATCAGGTCCAGCAACCCAATTTAAAAAAGAAAGAGCTATTTCTGGTATTCCAGCAACAAGACCAGCGATTAAAGTAAAAACAACATTAAGAATAGCATTAGCTAAATCTGAAGCCACGCCACTAAGCCCTCCTAAAACCCATCCTATAGGATCCCAAGCAAAAGCAATAGATAAGGGGAGTAATAATAAACCAATAAAAAAGAAAATACCAAACTTTTGTATATTATTTTTGTTCATAATACTGTTTTACAATATTTTTAAAAAATACTATAATATAATAATTATATCATACATTATTTTAAAAGCAATAAAATGTTAGGATTAAAAATAAGTCCAGAACTAATAATCATTTTTCCTTTTGCTTTAATGCTTGATGCAATAGGAATAGTTCTTATTTGTTTTGGATTAGATGATGCAGGAATTACAGATACAATTGGACTTGTTATTTTAGGATCTTGGCTCTGGTTTAGAAAAGGAATTAATGTTAAAATTGATAAAAAAGATTTTAAAAGAGGTTTTAAGTTTTTAGGTGCAACATTAGGAGAATATATCCCCTATTTAGGGGCTTTACCTTTTTGGACAATTACAGTGCTTTCGACCTTAATTGAATCAAGTCAGCCAGAAGAAGAAACCATAATACAAGAAGATGAAGAAGAAATAATAGAATAAAAATTATATATGAAGAAATATCAACTCATATTATTATTAATTTTAATTTGTATTCCTTTTCTTGCCAGTGCTCAATTAAAACTAGAGAATGACTATGAGGGGCTTGATCCAGCCGGCAGCACAACAGACCTTTTTGTTTATTTTGTTAAAATGGCTATTACCTTTGGAGTCATAATAGCTGTTTTAGCTATTATGTATAGTGGCATTAATATGATTATGGCCCAAGGAGAGATGGCAAAGATAATATTAGCTAAGCAAAGAATCTTTTCAGTGTTTATAGGACTACTTATCCTTTTAGGAGTATATGTTATTTCCATAACTATTAATCCGGATTTTGTGATAATTAAAATGAGCGATCTGCAGAAAATTGGTGATGATATTGCTGATATAATAACAGGAAAGGACAAAGATTCTAATAAAATACAATTTGAAGAAATTCCTTTAGGTTCAATAGTGGAAAGCATTTTAGCTGCTAATTCTTCTAAAAGAATTGAAGGGGCTGACGATATAACGGAAGAGCTTTGCTATGCATATGATGAGAATGGAGACACAATAGACAGAAATGGAGACGGGAAAATAACGCCAGAAGAAGATACTCTAAGAGGAGTTGATATGTTTTACTGTATGGATGAATTAAATCAAGCAATAATTAAAAAAGTCAAAGCATTAAATGCAGGATATCTTTGTAAAGGAGAAAACATTGATGGGCCGATGAGGACAATTTTAAAATTAATACAAAGCAAGGATACGAATGGAAACTATAATTGTAGATGTAGCAGGTGTTCTAATTGGCAGAAATTATTTTTTCCTTCAATTCCTTATGCTTGTCAGACAATACAAACCTATTGTACTTCATGCGATTCAGAAGGAGTTTGCGAAGAAATAGAAATAGACGCTTGCGATAGTAATTGTACTTGTTGTGGCACAGCATATTATAACCCAGATAGCGGTTGCCAGAATATAGATAACGATCATGATCCTTGTGTAAAAGAAGTAAGAGACCAAATAGATTGTGCTAGGAATGAAATAAAAATCAGAGTTGACGGTAAAAGTTATGATGATTTGCCTCCTGGAGCAAAAGCAGATGTTTGTGCTTTTACTGCTTTTTGGGAAGATCCTGCTACAGACAAAGAAAAGTTTTTAACTCTCGAATTGGCTAAAAAAAGAATGGAATCATTTGAAAATTATTATAACAATCATTTAAAAGATTTAAACTTAGCAGTTAATAAAATGAGAGATCCTTATGGAGAAAGATTATCAATGGTAGAATTTCAAACTTTGAAAGGAAGAGCTGATCAAAAAGAAGAAGTTTTGTCTAGCCCCTTTACTGGAATTCATGGATATGTTTATGATCCAGTAAAATATTGTAGAGAATATAATTGTACAAATACTAATGAGAATGATATTTGTATTTCTGGAATTAGAGACGACTTAACAGATATTCTTTATGAAAAAGAAAAAGAAATAGACGAATTTTATAATGTCCCTGATTTTAGAGATAGAAGAATATGTAAAATCGATGACGAAGAGAATAAGGAAAAATATGCTTATTCTGGAGATGGCGCAACTTTTTATTACAAAGAAGGTTTTAAGTATGAAGAATCTTATAAAAAGGAAACTTTAAGAATGGTGACCGATATCGGAGAAAAAGGATATATGGAGTCCCTCATACCCTTAGGAGAGTTAGTGAATGATGCAAGAAACTTTACAGAAAAATTATTAGAATTTACAGGAATGGTAAAAGAAGAAGTTAATAATGTAGAAACAAAAGCAATGGAATTTGCTAGCTTACCAGAAAATTGTAATTGTTCTTTAAATTGCAACACGCATCCAACATCCGGAGGAATAGCAAGTTGTAATGTGACAGGTCCAGGATCTTGTCCTAATAATTACTGTGACAATTGTTCGACTTGTGAGGGAAACAAACAAGGAAAATGTATTTGTTGTGAAGAATGCGAAACTATAACTGTTCCTGATTCTGCATTTTATTATTGTATGTATAGTGGACTAGTAACAGGAGGATATACTGCATCAAGAAATGCTTATTTTGCTTTTCAAGGAGGCATAAATGATTATTGTCCTTTAGGGGAGGTTAAGAATTTTAATTATACGTATCCAATGACATATGAGAATATTATAAACAATGAATATGAGGCAAATTATCAAACATGTTATACTGGAAGCTCTTTTTTAAGAATAGGATTTTATAGTAGCTGGTGTTCTTCAAGTTATAGTTGTGCCTGTCCAGGAGACATTATACCTATGACGGGTTATTTTAAGAGTAAGCCTTATTTTTATAATAAGCCCGAAGTAGACACACCTAATTGGCCATTTACTCTTGCTAGTTGTAGGTACGAGGGTAGCAAAACAATTGTTACGGTAGCTCCCTCAAAAACAATTTCATATGTTGCTTGTGAGGGAGAAGAAGCAGGACGATTAACAGAAGCTGATAAAGATTTGATAGAAGACGCAAATGGCGGTGATTTAATTTGGATAGAGGGAGAGGACGCAGTGGATGTTACAAGTTTTGGATGGTATGGATGTTGCGAAATGTATACAAATACTTATTATAGCAGTATTAGTGATGTTGTTACTTTTCCATCAGGATTTACTGGTTGGTGCGCTGTTGAAAACGGAATTCATAAAGTAAGGTTTGCAAAAACAGGGGCTGCTACTAATTCTCTTTCTGAAAGAGGAAAACTAGCCAAAGCAGATTATTATGTTTGTCCAGTCAATGAATTAAAAAACAAGCAATGCAATATTTTTAAATATAGTAGTATTTATGACTTAGAACCTTATCCAGAAGATCTTATTTCCAACATTGATTGTACAGATCCTTTATCTACGGGAATTGGTCATTTGCAAAAAATAGATTTGTTAGCCAAGAGAATACAAAATTATGGAAACGGAAGAAATCTTAAGGAAAAAGACCCTGATAGATGGACATCTCTAGACATTTTAAATCTTGCTAGAAAAAAGCTGGATCAGTGTATTACTGGTTATAGTCTTCCTTTAAAAGAAGGAGCAAAAAGTTACACTCTTTTAAGCTGTGAAGAAGGAATTGACACATTGTCATTTGGCTCTGCAATAATATATCCTACCTTCCCCTATCCTCCTTCTGATGAAATGTGGAATTGTCAACCATACAATAGTCAGAAATATTTAACTGAAGAGCAAAGAACAGCTTGTCTGAACAATAAACAACACCCTGTTTGTGCTGATGCAGTATATAATTTATTAGATGATTATTATTGTCTTCAAAGAGAACAATAAAATTAAAATTATGAAAAAACACATTTTATTAATTCTTTTATTCCTTTTATCGTTTCAAATAGCTTATGCAGTTGAAAATACTTATCCTCCGATTACTCTTCCAGACGGGACTACTTATGTAATAAACGAAAGTTCAACTTTTGTTGATTATGTTGCTTATGGTTTTATGATGATTATTGCCATAGGAGCTGTTCTTTTATTATTAACATTGATTTGGGCAGGAGTTAATTTTGTTATGGCCGGAGGAGACCCAGGGAAAATTTCTATGGCAAAAGAATTAGTAATGAATGGTTTTGTGGGTATACTAATTTTATTGTCTTCTTATTGGATAATAAAAGAAATTAATCCAGGGATAATAGACACAGTAAATCCAGAAATAGATGCTTGCTCTATGGGAGGAATTATTTTAACTATTAATGATGGAACAACAACTAAAAAGAAATGTATAAGTGAATCAACAAAAAAAATGGACATAGAGGGGGACATAACTGAAACATTATGGAAGTACGAGGATGGAGACTTAAAAGAAGCATGGGCTTTTTCAGGAGAAGATTATACTGGTGGGATAACTAAACTTTTTCAAGACACGGGGTCTCATGTTCCAGCCAGCATAAGTACAGCTACAGCGGTTCCTTCTGGAACAAAATCAATATATCTTTTAAGAAGATTAAAGGGTTTTTATTTTTACGACAACACTGATTATAGTATTAAAAAATATCCACCATTTTTTGTTTCAGGAAGCATTAAAAATATAAGTGAGCAGTATCCTGACCTTGATAATGTGGCATCTTCTTTTAATACAGTAGCTTCTTTTATTAAAACCGTAGAAGGAATCACTTATTATGATGAGCCCAAGGCTATAATTTTTGAAGATGCTAATTATTCTGGAAAATGTTCACTTGTTTATTCTTCTAAAAGTACAAGTCTTAATACTCCTTCAGAATTGCCAGACAGTAAATACAGTTCTTATATAGGAAATAATAAAATGTCTTCAATTATTGTTTATAATGTAAACACAGAAACAGCAACCGATCCTGATAAAGGAAGAATCATATTATACAACTCTTTAGGATGTAACAAAGGAGAGTCTGAACAGCATTCAATATGTGAAATTAATATAAGCGATTATTCATCAATAATTTTGAACATGAGAAACAAGACAGCAAATTTTGGGGACTTCCCTTGTGCTGATTGGGACAAAGATTCTTACATCCAGTCAATAGAAATTCCAGACGGCAAAGGAGCTATTGTTGTTATGGGAACTAATGGGACCTGCGCTTACTTTGATTCAGGAAGTATAAGTCAAGGGTCTAATTGTATGGGAGATTTAAGGGGAACTGGAGTGTATGAAGGAGGGTCTATTTTAGGAGTTAGGCCAGAAAAAGTAATAGTAATTCCAACCAATTAAATGAAAAAGAATGCATACATATTAATTTTTATCTTATTATTCTTGTTTCAATTTGTTTATGCTTTGGAGAATACTTATCCAAAGATATTAAGCTATGAAATAACTAATAAATCAGAATTTGTTGATTATGTATCCTATGCTTTTGCTTTCCTCATATCAATAAGTAGCGTTATTCTAATTGTTGTTATAATGATGGCTGGAATAGATTTTATTCTAGCTGGAGGAGATATTGGAAAAGTTTCTCGTGCCAAGAAAAGAATTAAAGATGGTTTTATTGGTTTATTAATAGTTTTATTCTCTTATTTAATTTTAAATACCATAAATCCAGGTATTGTTATTGAAAATCCTGACTTAGAAAAATGTGTTGGCGGAGGGGCTGTAATTACAATTGAAAAACCAGACGAAAATCCTAAAAGAATGTGCATTTGGGAAACAAAGTCAAAATTAATAATAGATGGCACGATTAAAGAAGACTCAACAGAATGGACTTTTGAAAACGGAGACTTAAAAGAAGCATGGGCTTTTTCAGAATATGATTTTAAGGGAACAGCAACTTTGCTTTTTCAAGACAACGATGAATACCCTACTCCAGTAGATAAGGATATAAGCGAAGCCTTACACGTTCCTACAAATACAAAATCAATTGTTATTTTAAGAAAATATCCAGGACTTTATTTATATGATAATAATAATCTTTTGATAAAAGAAAATCCCCCATTTTTTGTAAATCAAACATATAGCGACTTAGGAGACTTTAAAGACAAAGCTTTATCTTATACTTTTGTTCAGGATAAGGATAATATAAATAGTCATTACGAAGCTATTCTTTTTGAAGATGTTAATTTTTCTGGGGGATGTACTCTTCTAGAAAGAAGTTACTCTGGAGACATTAGAGGTATAATTCACGAGATGTATTTTAAAGATAAAGAAACATCGTCGGTTATTTTATATAAAATGGATGAAACTGATAAAGAAAGTAAAATAATATTATACAATAAACCAAATTGTTTAGTTGAAGAATACAACGAAGAAAATGTTTGTGAAGGTATCGTTACTGATTGGGAAGGAGTTTATGTTATTCCTGGTGGTACATATTGCGGGTCTTTTAATGGTCCAGTCTCTTCTGTTGAGATAAAGGGCCAGATAGGTTTTGTTGTAAGGTCAACTGATAATTATTGTATGTACTTTGATTTAAGTAAAAACCAAAATAATAACTGTATTAATTTAGAGAACACGAGAGTTTTTTATGAGTCAGGATATAATCCAGAAACAGGAGAAAGTATACCAATCAGGCCAGATCATTTTATGGTATTTTCAATAAAAAAATAATAATATGAAAAAATATTTAATTCTTATATCTTTATTTTTCTTTCAAGTATCCTATGCTTTAGAAGCTGAGTATAAAACATTTGGAGGAAGAACAATATCAGACGGTTCTAGTTTGGGAGATTATATCGCCTATTATTTCAACTTTGGGTTGGTTTTTGCTGCAGGAGCTGCTGTTTTAATAATGATATTTGCAGGAATTAATTATTTAATATCAGGAGACAATTTTAGCAAAAGACTCATAGCCAAGAAAATGATATTTAATTCTTTATTTGGCCTTCTTCTTGCATTAGGATCTGTTCTTATTTTAAACACCATTAATCCTGATAGCGAGACATTTGTTCCAGAGCTTGAATCTGGAAAATATAGCGAAGGCATTAATTTGGTTAATGGTGACAACAAAACATGGGTTAATGATAACATGAGTAAGGTTACTCAAGAGTATGCTTCAATAGAATGGCTGTCTCCTGCAGAAGATTTGCCTGCTGTTTATGTTTTTAGTGCTCCAGACTACACAGGACCTTCTCAAGAAGTAAAAAATGGTTCTTCAGTTTCGATTCCAATAAATGCTTCTATTTGGTTTTTATGGAGCAAGCCAGGATCATATATTTTGTACAATGGTACTGATTTTTCTAAAGGAGACAAAAACTTACCATTATCTTCTACGCAAGACAAGACTGCTTTAGCTATTGATTTTTTTGACAATTCAGCAAAATCAATAAAAATTAATCAAGATAAAGATGATGCTAGTATAAGCTATGGAGCAATTCTTTTTTCAGAAGCTCGTTATGAAGGAAGTTGCGTATGGACTTTTAGTGATATTTCTAATTTAAGCGAAGACAAAGACCCAGAAAATCACCCAGCAATTGGTTTAGATGAAACTTCTTCAATTAAAAGAATAGTTGGTTCAAGTACAGGAGCTCAAATAACTATTTTTAATAGAGCTAATTGTCAGTATTTTGATGATGATAAAGGAACCAGAAAGTGTACTATTAATACAATAAAAACAAATATAGACATTGCTGAAGAATGCAAAACCCAAGGAGAAAGAGCTGATTTTACTAATGAAGAAGTATTGTCTATTAATTTTGATTCTGATAATGCAGGAGTTTTGCTTGTGTCAAATAATAATACTTGTCAGTATTTTGAGAAAACAGGACCAAATAAATGTATTAGTTTAATTAAATACGGAAATATATATGATCCAGATAATAAAATACTTCCTAAGTATTTAACTTTATTTTCTTTGAATAAATGAATGCAAATCAATCCAGTCTTTAATGTCTAGTTTTTCTGGTCTAATTTTTAAATCTAGTTCCCTATTTGTTAAAAATTCCTCTATTTTTTCTTGTTTTAAATTATTAATTAGGGTTTTTCTTGGATGAGAAAATCCTTTTTTAATTAATTTAAATAAAGAATCGTTCTTTTTTCTTTTGTTTAGTGTTATTTTAATAATTGCACTATCAACTTTTGGTTTAGGAAAAAAACAATTTCTTGAAACATAATCAATAATTTCTGCTTTAGCATAATATTTAACAGATAATGATAAAAGACTGTTTTCTTCAGAACATATTCTTTTAGCAACTTCTTTTTGGATTAACAAAACAATGTCCACGGGTTTGTTTTCTAATTCAAGCAATGTTCTAATTAAAAAGGAAGTTAAGTAATAAGGGATATTAGCAACTACTTTATATTTTCCTCTTATATCGCGTATCTTTATAAGGGCATCTCCTGTTATAACTTTAACGTTTTTAATATCTAGGCTTTTCGCCAGTTTTTCGTCTTTTTCAATTGCAATAACCTTTTTAGCGTATAAGGCTAATTCTTTGGTTAAAACACCTGTTCCTGGGCCTATTTCTACTACAACATCAGTCTTCTTAATATTAGCTGTTTTTGCAATCTTTCTAACAATATTTTCATCTATTAAAAAGTTTTGCCCTAGTGATTTTTTAGGGGTTATGCCCTGTGATTTTATTGTGGAAAATACGCTTGACATATATGGTAGAAGTATTAAACTAATATTATATACTAATCATTAAATTCAGGCTTATTCTTATCAAAGACACAATCAAAAACTTGATAAATAACCCTAAAGGGCTTGTTTTTTGTTTGATTATTACTTCTGTGTTTACGTTTATGAAAAGCGACAATAATCCAACAAATTTAAGCCAAGCTAATCTTATCAACATTGATGCTAGTTTGCAACCAATAACAAGTATAATAACAGGGGAAAATAATGTTTTAACATCAATTTCATCCCCTCTTTTTATTTCTTCTAACACTTTAGGAGTAATAATGGAAGGAGAAAAAGACAATTCCATTATTGTTTATACTGTTTCTAAAGGAGAAACAATCAATGGAGTGGCTCAAAAATTTGACATATCAGTTGAAACCATAATGTTAGCTAATGAGTTAACTTCTTCTAAAATCAAAGAAGGAGACGAACTGGTTATTCTTCCTGTTAATGGATTAATTCATTTGGTGGAAAGAGATGAAACAGTAGAAAAAATAGCTAAAAAGTATAGTGCTAATAAAGACGATATCATTGAATTCAATGATTTAGAAGAAAATGGTAACGTGTTTATTGGTGATATAATAGTTGTTCCTAATGGAAAGATGCCCAAGACAACTACTCAAAGCGTTGCTACTACAACTCCACAGATAACAATGCCTAATTCTTACTTTATTGCACCGACAACAGGCATAGTTACTCAAGGTCCTCATTTTTCACACACTATTAATGGTGTAAAACAATATAATGCTATTGATATTGCTAATTCTTTAGGAACGCCTATAGTTGCTGCTGCAGGTGGACAAATACAAATAGTTAAAACAATATGGCCTAATGGAAATTATATAACCATTGCTCATCCTAATGGCGTATACACTCTTTACGCTCACCTCAATTCTTTTGCAGCAGGTATTTATCCAGGAAAACAAGTTTCTCAAGGAGAAGTTATCGGATATATGGGAAGTACCGGAAATTCAACTGGACCACATTTACACTTCCAGGTTATGGGAGCATATAATCCATTCCTTAAGTACAAAGTAGGATCAAAGATTACTTATTAATAAAAACTCCCCTATTCGGGGGATTTTTTATTTACATTCGCCACACATTTTTGCTTCAGGAAATGCTCGCAGTCTTTCTATTGGAATTTCTTTGTTGCATTTTTCGCATTTACCATAAGTATTATCTTCGATTCTTTTTAATGCTACGTTAACATCTTTTAATTTTGATTCTAATGCTCTTTCTACTGGTAAAAGATTCTCATATTCTTCTACTTCATTTACTTGGTCTTCAATGTTTTCTCCAGGAGCAATATCAGGATAACGTGTCTCCCAATCATTATCATTTGGATTTTTTTTAGCGAACTGGTTAAGCATTTTTTCTAGTTCTTGCTTTTCAGCTAAAAGTTGCTCCTTGAATTGTTCTAGTAATTCTTTTTCCATATGTTTATTGTAAAATCTTTTCTAGTTTTTTGTTAATTTCATTTAACTCGTCCTTTATTTTTTGTCCATTGCTGGTAATTTTTTGATATTCTTCTTTGATTTCTTGTCTTTGCTTGTTTATTTTCTCTAAATTGTCTTCTAGATCCCAACGAGATTTTTCTAGTTCTTTTCTTTTTTCTTCTATTTTTCTTCTTTCTTCCTCAATCTTTCTTACTTCTTCAGCGTTACCAACAACTAAAGCGTCTCTTTTTTCTAGTGTTTTTATTTCTTCTTCCGTGTTTCTTTCTTTAATTAAAATATCAGATAATTTTTTATCAGCCTCGTCTTTCTGTCTTGTATTCTCTACCATTTTTTCTTTAATTTCAAAACCTTTTCTTCCAAGTTTTTCAAGCTCAGTCAACAATTCTTTTTGTTTCTGTCCGAGAATTGTTTTTTCATGATCTTTTCTTAAGACTTCGAGCTGAATATTTAATTGGTTTTCTTTAGCTACATATTTTTCTAAAGCGAAATCACATTCTTTAAGTTGTAATTTTAAAGACCTGATTTCGTCTTCTTTTTCGTTCTTTTCATCTTCTATCATGTTTCTTTGTTCTTCTATTTTCCATCTTTCTTGTTCTATTTCTCTTTTTTGTTCTGGAGTTGCGTCCTGTTCTTTTTCTTCAACCTTCTTTTTTGATTCCTCTATTTCTTTTTTTGTTTGAGCAATTACATCAAGTTTTTTCTTGATACGCTCTATTTCTTTTAAAACAGCATCTTTTCTATCTTGAAGAGGTTTTTTCTCAATAAATATTTTTTTGAGTTCTTCTTCTAAGTCAAAAGTAAGATAAGATATTTTTCTTAATTTTTCTTCGATAGTTTCTTCTTTTTCTTCTATTGCTTGTTTAAAGCTAGGAACATCTTCGCTTATAATTTCATCAGACTCTAATTTTAAATCTGGTTCTGGCATTGGCTCGGGCTCTGGAATTGGTTCTGGTTCTGGGGTAGGAATAACTAGTTCCTCTTCTGGTTTAGGAGGAGTTATTTCTTCTTCTTTTGAAGTAGGAATAGTGATATTGTTTTCTTCGCTATCATCAAGAGGGGACAATAAATCTTTTTTCATTGTCCTTATTTTTTTCATATTGAGTTTGAAAACATTTTCTTCTTCCATGTTTTTATTAATTTATTTTTTTGCTTCTTTTAACGATAAATTAATTCTTCCTTGTTCGTCAATTGAGATGACCTTAACAGGAATAATGTCCCCTATTTTTACTACATCCCCTACTTTATTAACTCTTTTTTCTGATAATTGTGAAATATGTACTAATCCTTCTTGTCCTGGAAGTATTTCAACAAATGCTCCAAAATCAAGAATTCTTTTTACATTGCCTTGGAAAATTTCTCCTACAACGACTTCTCTTGTAATATTCTTAATCCATTCTAAAGCCTTCTTAGCCGAATCTTCTTTTTCTGCAGTAATGAATATTTCACCGCTGTCTTCTATGTCAATTGAAACATTGCACTCATCTATTATTTCATTAATAACCTTTCCTCCTGGACCAATTACTTCTCCAATCTTTTCTGGATTAATTTTTATAATATATATTCTTGGAGCATAAGGAGAAAGACTTTTTCTCGGTTCAGGAATAGCTTCTAACATTTTATCAAGAATTTCTAGTCTAGCTTTTTTTGATTGTTCTAAAGCTTCTATAATTATTTTATCAGTAATCCCTCTTACTTTCAAGTCCATTTGAAGAGCATTAATTCCTTTTGTTGTTCCAGCTACTTTAAAATCCATATCTCCATAATGATCTTCTTCTCCTTGAACATCAGTTATTATTTTATATTCTTTTTGTTCTGTGCTTTTTTTATCATTCATTTCCATCATTAATCCCATGGCTATACCAGACACAGGGCTGTTTATTGGAACTCCACCATCCATCAGTGCTAAACAAGCAGCGCAAGTAGATGCCATTGAGCTTGAACCATTTGAGCATAATACTTCAGAAACAAGTCTTATTGTGTATGGAAAGCTAGCAGCTTCTGGAATAACAGCCTTTAAAGCCTTTTCAGCAAGCATGCCATGTCCTATTTCCCTTCTCCCCGGACCTCTCATTGCCCCTGTTTCTCCAACACAAGATGGAGGAAAATTGTAATGATGCATAAATCTTTTCTTTCCGTTTAATTCCATTTCTTCGAGTATCTTTTGATCACCAGGAGAGCCTAAGGTTAAAAACGATAAGACCTTTGTCTGACCTCTTTCAAAAAGACCAGAACCATGAACTTGATCAAATAAATGAACATTAGCCTCTAATTCTCTTAATTGTTCACTATTTCTTCCATCGATTCTCTTGTTTTCTTTAATTACCATTTCATGGATAGCTTCTTCTCCTTGTTTTTCAAAAAAAGACAAACCATAAAGAAGGTTTTCTTTTTCTTCGTATTTTTCAGATAAATGTTTTTTTAATTCTTCCTTTATTTCTTCTAAAGTAGATTCTTTGCTAGATAAACACTTTTTAATTTTGTCTTTTAAAAATTCCTGTATTTCTTTTTCCAATTCTTCATTTTTAACAGGTTCCGAAAGCTGAGTTTTTTCTTTGCCTACTTTTTTAACAATTTGTTTTTGAAATTCAATAAGTTTTTCTTGTAAATTTTTTGTTCCTTTTATTGCCTCAACTATTTCTTTTTCTGGGACTTCTTTAAGCTCAGCTTCAATCATGTTAATTAATATTTCTTTTTCTGACTCTGATTTTAAAGCAGAAACAGTTAAATCAAAACCACTTTCTTCTCTTTGATTCGAGTTTGAAAAGATAGTAAATTTTCCATCTTTTTTGCTAATCCTTAGTGGGGCTACTGGTCCGTTCCAGGGTATGTCTGAAATTGATAAGGCAAGAGAAGCAGCAAACAATGCCAAAACAGAAGGATCATTTTCTTTATCAAAAGAAACACAAGTAGCAATAACCTGAACTTCTCTTTTTAGATTATTTGGAAACAAAGGTCTTATTGCTCTGTCGATTAATCTTGAGTTTAATATTGCTTTTTCACTAGGACGACTTTCTCTTTTTAAAAACCTTGAGCCGAGTATTTTCCCTACAGCATAATATTTTTCTTCGTAAACTACGCTTAAAGGAAAAAAATCGATCCCCTCGATTTCTTTTTTCGACATTACGCAAGTAGCGATTATGACAGTGTTATCTAGTTTAACCCAAACAGAACCATTGGTTCTCTCTGCTAAATTGTTAATTTCTACTTCAAGAGTTTTTCCTTCAAGGTCTAATTTGAATGTTTCTTTTTTCATGATTTAAGGCCAATTTTTTTAGTCAATTCTTTGTATTTTTGAGTATTTGTTTTTTCTAAATATTTCAAAAGTCTTCTTCTTTTGCTCACCATTTTTAATAGACCCTTTTTTGAATGAAAATCTTTTTTGTGTTTTTGCAAGTGCTCTAGAAGTTTTTCTATTTCTTCTGATAAAACAGCAACCTGAACCTCTGCTGAACCGGTGTCTTTTTCGTGCAACTTGTATTTATCTATTATTTGTTGTTTCTCTGTTGTTGAAATCATGTTTTTATTATTTTATCTTTTTCTTTGTGCCCCGTGAGGGACTCGAACCCACGACCTTGAAGTTAAGAGCTTCCTGCTCTACCAGCTGAGCTAACGGGGCTTTAGGGTTTAAAAAAATTAAGAGGCCAGGGATTTCCATTGGTCATCCAATATACAAATTCATAAACAATTGCCCATGCTCCGTATACCAATAGTACACCAATTACCCCGTAAGTAATCATTTTCTTTCCTGTTTCTATTTTCGAAGGATCTCCGCCTGCAGTCATCATTGTTACTCCTCCAAAAGCAAACCATATTATTGCTAGAGGAGGGACAAATTTAAAAAGTATGAATTCAATGACATTATTAACTAATTCAAATAAATCTTCGAAAGTACAGGGGTCATCTGGGGTATTACCGCAAGGAACAATGCCATCCGCTAAAACAATTGTAAAAAATGAAAACAAAAAAAATACAACCAGCAGATTTAATTTTTTTGTTTTACTTAACGAATTCATCTTGAAACTACTATAGTATTTTTTTAATAAAAAATCAAGACCTCTGTGCCCCCGGCAAGATTCGAACTCGCATTGCTGGTTCCGAAGACCAGAGCTCTATCCATTGAGCTACAGGGGCTTTTTACTTTTTAAAAACTTTACTCTAAAAGGAGGGACAGTATCTTGATCGAAAATCAGTCTATTTTCTATTAGTTCTTTTTGTTTTTCTCCTTTAGCTTCTAGTACTTCTTTAATGGGGCTTAACCGTTTAATAAATATTGGAATTAAAGATAATATGAATAAATATCCAGCTGGCTCAAAAACAAGACCACCCTTAAAAGTAATGAATATACCGGTTATTAAAGAAAGGATTGTTCCTACTGATGCTGTCCAAACAATAGCAAAGAAAACAGTAGGAATCAAGACAATAAACAAAACTTTAGGAGATAAAACTAATAAAGCACCCATTAAGGTTCCTAGTCCTCTTCCTCCTTGGAATTTCATAAATATTGACCAATTGTGTCCAATAATTGTCATTAGCCCACAAAGTACTTGCATTGCATCATTTAAACCATATTTTTTAGCTAAATATACTGCTAAAAATGCTTTAGCAATATCTAGAAATGCTGTTAAAAGTCCTTGAGCTAAACCAACATTTTTAGTAACATTTGATCCTGAGCTTTTTTTCCAGCCAATTTCAAAAATGTTTTTTCCAGAACTTATTTTAGTTACAATATATGCAAAAGGAATAGAGCCCAGCAGATAGGAAAGCAAAAGGAAAAGAAAATAAACAATATATTGATTAATCATTTAAATATGTTTTATTTTTTATCTTTTCAAGTTGTTCTTCTAATCGATCTTTGTGCGCAATTACAATTAATGGAGTTGCAACAAGAGCTGGAAAGAATATTGTCATATTATATAAATAAAGCCAAAAAAGAGCAAATATTTCTCCAGTTAATCTTCCTAGAATCTGATCTGAAATAGCATGTTTTAAGAATTTTTTATTAAGCTTTCTTTTTGCTAAAAGTTCAAATAAAATCATAAAGCAAATAATTATACCTATCCAATAAAGAAAAGCTTTTGGGTCAAGATAAAGCAGTACTCCTAAAAAGCTAGCCGCTCCCCTGCCTCCTTTGAATTTAAGAAATATGGAATAATTATGTCCCAAGATAGCAAATAAAGTTGCTAAAGTAATTGCAAAGACACTGCTTTCTATTAATTGTTGAGCGATTATAATTGATAGAACTGCTTTTCCAGCATCTAGCAAGAAAACAGAAACAAAAGCAATTAAGCCGATTATCTTGCCTTTTTCTTTTGAAGCTGTTCTTAAAGTATTTAAAGCTCCTGTGTTTTTAGAGCCAAAGGTTCTAATGTCTTGTTTGAAAAATAATTTATTTATAACAAGAGCAAAAGGAATTGATCCTAAAAGATATGAAATTAAACTGATTGCAATATATTTTTCAATCATATATTTATATTATTTTATTCTTCTATTGCACAAGCAATAAGGGTTCCTGGACCAGTGTGAGCCCCAATTACTGTACTTATAAAATTAATAAATTCAATTTTTGATTCAGGAAGGTCTTTTTCAATAAGTGATTTTAGTTTTAATGCTTCTTCAAGATTGTCTCCATGAGTTATGGAAATTCTTAGTTTAGGATTTTTAAGACCCTTTAATTCTTTTAATAATGCTTCAGCAGTGTCTTTTGCTTGCATTTTTAGAGTAGTTGGTTTAATTAATCCGTCTTTTAGCCCTAATACTGGTCTCATTCCAATGCCTTGCATTTTTTCTAAAAGTCCTGCAATAGTTGGGCTTATTCTTCCTCCTGCTTCAAGCCATCTGGGACTTTCTACCATTCCAAACAAATGAATTTTAGAAAGGTCTAAAGAATTATATATTTTTTCTGCGCTTTCTCCTGCTTGAGCTAATTCAGCAAATTTAATAGCAACAAGAGCTTCTGTTGCGTCAGCATTTAAAGTGTCGTATATAAATACTTTTTTCTGATCTTCTTCGTTTAGCATTTTTTTTGCTTGAAATGCAGAATTATATGTTCCAGAAATCTTTGAAGAAATAGTTATGCAAACGATTTCTTGTCCTTGTTTTAAAACCTCATCAAATGCTTTTTTATAGACTCCAATTGATGGTTGAGATGTTTTTGGAAAAGTTTTCATTCCTTGTTTTTTTCCGTTTCTCATTTTTTCAAAAATATTTTCTCCTTCATACATGCTCCCTTCTTCCCAATCCATAACAAAGGGAACTAATTTAATTTCATGTTTTTGCGCTAGCTCGAGTGGTATGGAAGAGCTCTCACCAGCAATAATTGTTGTTATTTTCATATATTTAAATTTTATTCTTGACTCCAAGAGAGGACTAATGCTCCTGGACCAATGTGTCCACCAATAGGTAAGCAAACTAAGCTAGAAAAAGCAACGCCTATATTCATTGTTGACAATAGTTCTTTTAATTTATTTACTTGATCTGGTGCATCAGCATGAGTGATTCCTAATGTAATTTTTTTATTAAGATCAGCTCTTTTTTTAAATTCTTCAAACAAAAGATCAGCCAAATCTCTAACTCTTTTTAAAGCAACAACTTTTAATTTGCCATCTTTAAAACCAAAGATTGGTGTTACTCCCATTTTTTCTACTCCTTTATGAACGAACTTGGGTATTCTTCCGCTTGCTTCTAGCCACTTTCCTTGTTTGTAAACACCAACCAAAGTAATGCTCTTTAAATTTTTTGACAAAGCTTCCATTATTTCTTTTGCCCGAAGATTTTGTTTTATTAATTCAACTGCTTTAAGAACACTTAATCCTTCTCCTGCGCTACCGCTAAGAGTATCGAAAACATGAACTCTTTCCTGCAGCTCACTAGAAAGAAATTTTTTTGCTTGAATAGCAGAATTATATGTTCCAGAAAGCTTAGAAGAAATAGTAAAGCAGATTATTTCTTTATATTCTTTTAGTTTTTCATTAAAAGCTTTGGCAAAGTCATTGATTGATGGTTGAGATGTCTTAACGAATTTAATGTCCCCTGCTTCTTCAGATGCTTTCATTTTTTCATAAATATTACCTGGATATTTTTCTAATTCTCCTATATCAAGCTTGAATCTAACAAGAGAAATATCGTGTTCTTTTATTAAATCGTCCCCCAGGTCAATTGCTTCATCAGCAACAATACCAATATTTTTTTCTTGCATTTTATTTTACTATCCATCCCACTATTAAGCTTTCTGGACAAGCATTAATACTAGTTACTGGATCAGTAATTGTTACGAAAGAGATGTCAGCTCTTTTATATTTTTTAAGATAACCCTTAAGCTGTTCTGCTTGGTTTTCTTCTCCGCCATGAGCAATTACAGCTCTAATTCTTCCTCCTTTTTTAAGCTCCTTAGCTGTAACATGATTTATTCTTTTAAAAAGAATTTCAGCAAAATTATTGCTTCTTGCTGGTCCGATTTTTACTATTTTACCATCTTTTATCTGGGCTAAAATGTGTTTATAATCAAGCTTTTTCTTGAACCAGCTATTGTACCATCTTTCTTCTTCTAGAACGAAACAAGTATTTATTTTTGGTATTACTTTTTCTAATTTTGTTTGAATTTCTTTTATTCCTCTATGTTCTTTTATTAATTCAATTGCTTCTAGAATAAGGAGGGACTGACCAGCACTAATGTTTTTTGAATCAATAACAAAAACCTTGTCCTGGTCAATTTGATTTAACATTGTTTTTGCTCTAAGGGCCGATTTATAGTTATTCGAATATTTAGAGCTAGATACAATGCACAAGACCTTTTCAAACTTTTCTAATTGTTTTTTATATGCTTCAAAGAAAAACTCAGGAGTAATTGATTCTATTTTTGGTTTTTGGACCAATCCTTGTTCTTTTGCTTCTTTAATTTTTTCGCAAACCGTATTTCCTGCGAGTCCTTCTCCTTCTGGCCAACTTATTTTAAAAGGAATTACTTCAATATCATAGTGGTCTATTATTTTTGAAGTAAGTCCAGCTCTTTCATCAATTATTATTCCAATAGAAACATCTTCAATTGATTTTTCACCTATAACCTCTCTGGCCATGTCTTGAATTTTTAAGTTTTCAATATCCCCTATTTCTTTTATTATATCTCTTACTTCATATGGACTGTCAGTATGAATATGTATCTTTGTTTTATTTTTAATTTGAATAATATCTAAACAATTACCTAAATAATTCAATTTATTTTTAATTGTTTTTTCATTGTCATCAACATTTTTAAGAAGAGCTACGACTTCATATCTATTAGAAAGAATTTGAATAAATCTTTTTGGCCCAACTTCTTGCGTCTCAAAAGCAAAAGTTTTAGGAGAAGAAATATCTTCTTGTTCTTTTAAAATATCCAAATATGTTTCTAAAATCATTAAAAAACCGAGGCCTCCTGCATCAACAACCCCAGCTTTTTTAAGTAATTCCATTTTATTGGGAGTATCTTCCAAGGCCTCATTAGCTTTTTCAAGAGCTTTATAGAAGATTTTCACAATATCTTTTTCCTCTTTAGATTCTTCTTTAAAAGACAAAGCAAAAGCCTCAACTACATCTAAAATAGTTCCTTGTCTTGGGTTTTGAATAGAGTCTTTTGCTCTTTCAAACCCTTTTCCAAAAGCTTCACCAATGGTTGCAGCATCAACAGTTTTTTCATTGCCTAAAGCAGGGAAAAATCCAGCAAGAAAACCAGTATATATAATACCCGCATTGCCTTGAGCACCTGTTAGAGCTCCTTCTAAGACGCTATTAGTTAATTCTTCTATTGAAGAAAAATCTTTATTCTCAATTTGTTCTTTTATTCCCTTGAGCGTAGCAGCTAAATTGTTTCCAGTATCCTGATCTGGAACAGGGAAAACATTTATTTTATTAATCTGAGCCTTGTCTCTCTCTATTCTCTCACAAGAAAAGAGAATCATTTTTTTAAGTTCGTTTTGGGTTATTTCTTGCATATATTAAAAAGAATACAACTTATATTGCTTTTCAGTTTAAAGTATTATTTAATCTTTTTTTCTAAGTCTTCAAGAATTTTTGCAGCAAAATCTTTGCCTCCTAAACCAAAAGATAGTCCTAAAAACAGAACAATAAATGCAACAAATCCAATAAATAATGTTAATATTAATTCAGGTACTACTTTTAATTGATATAGAATTGCTAATATTGCAAAAATCCAAGCAAATGAAGATATAATGTCGCCTAAAATACTTGAATACGCTATTTTTTCTTTTTCTAAGCTAACAACAACTATTTTTTTTGAAAAATCAGCTAAAAATACAGTGGAAATAAATATTACAATAGCAATAAAGATATTTGGGAAATAATCAATAATTTTTTGAACTAATTCGGTTGCTTGATTTAAGCCCAAAACATCAAAAGATATTGTTAAAAAAAGAAGAATGAAAAAAACAGCAACCAAGTCACCAAAAAATTTAGAAACATTAATTTGAGTATTGTATTTATCAAAGAAACTCTCCCATCCTAATGTTTTTAACATTTGGTTTAGTCTTAATCTTTTTAAAGCATTAATCGTGTAGTCTTTTATTTTCAATCCAACTATTAATCCTAGAAAAAATATTAAAATTGCCCAGATAAGATTAGGCAAGCTTAATATCATGTTTTGAATAAAAGAATTTATTAAATCTTGCATAAACATAAAATTAAAAATGTAATTATTTTTACATTATTAATTCTAACCTACCATTTGGCATTATGCAAGCCCAAGTTATACCCAGTTCTATTAAAGAAAACATGTAAGAAAAATGTCAAGATAATTAAAGAAAACCAAAATTTAAGTTCAAATTGTAAAAATGGTTGAGAAAAAATAAAAGCACCAATAATATAGTTAATTTGATCAAAAGGAATAAATTTAGCTCCTGGTTTTAAATTTAATCTTCTTTTTATAAAAGCAAAAAACAAATCACCAAAAATAATACCTAAAGATAATAAAAATCCCAATAAAAAGCCATTTATTTGGTCAAATGCATTAAATCCAATGGCTTGATAGTGCTCTAGACCAAGAAATTCATGTAATTTAATAAAAATAGGCATTAATATTGTGCATACAATTATTTCAGATACAAGGCCTCTCCATGTTTTATGATCTCCTAGTATTGGCTTATTATTAATCATTCTTCCTCCATCAATAGGCTTTCCTAAAGATTTAAATATATTAAACCTGTATGCTAAAGGTGGAGCTGAGTTAGCTAAATAAGCTGGACCAAAGAAATATACACAAGATAATAAATAATATATCATAATTATTAAAATAATTTTGGCTCAATGCCTTGTTTTAATCTTTTAATATTTTCTCTATGTGCCCACCATATTAATATAATATATAGGAAGCTTAGTATTAAATAAGCATCTGAATGAGTTTTTGACCAGAATAAAAATGGTAATGTTAATACAATTATTAGATTGGTTAAACTCATTATTCTAATAATTAAAAGCATTAATATCCATAAGCCAAGAAATATTAAAGAATATTTAAGACCAAGTATCATAAATAAAGTAGCTGCAACAGTAGAGACACCTTTCCCTCCTTTAAATTTAAGCCAAATTGGGAAAATATGACCAATTACAGGAGAAATTGAAACTATTGCCATTTGCCAACTATATATTGGTAAATACATGCTTGCTATATATATAGGTAGAATTGCTTTAGAAACATCAAGTATCCCAACCAATATCCCGTACTTAAATCCAAGGGTTCTTGCAACATTTGTTCCTCCAATATTACCACTCCCCTTTTTTCTAACATCAATGTTCTTTAGTTTCCCTATTATATACCCAAATGGAATAGATCCGCATAAATAACCTAGAACAATAAAGAATATAAACAAATTATACATATTTTTATTTTTAATTTATCTTCAGCGTTTCACGTGAAACGCTGTCGGGATGCTGGGAGTTGAACCCAGATTACAGACTCCCGAAGCCTGCATAATGCCATTATATTACATCCCGTTATTCTGGCCAGAATTTTGTCCACATTGGCCAGAATAATAATGTGGACATAATGTGGACATGATGAGGATTGAACTCATATTTCTGCTATGCGAAAGCAGTATTCTGCCACTGAATTACATGCCCATTAGCGTTTCACGTGAAACATTGGATAGCTAGCGTTTCACGTGAAACATTAAGTAACCCAGTATTTTTCTTTTGTCATTTTATCTTCTTTTGTTTCTACTTTTTGGATCTCTTTTTTGGCTTTTTTGGCTAAACCCATTAATTCTTTATCATCTAATGCCCCTAATTCTTTTATTTTATTAATTAAGTATTTTTTTGTATTGTTTTTAGGGTCTTTTAGTACTTGTTCTAGTAATATATCTAATATTTGGCCTATTTTTTCACAAGGCTTTATTTTAAGGGTTTGTATTATATCGTTGCCATTTACTTTAAGCATTTTAACTGAAATAGGGTCTTTTGATACTTTTTCAATCATATATTTTAAATGTCTAAGCTTATATGGTTCTGCTTTGGGGCATCCTGATCCAATTCTATCGCACATTCTTAGTTTAAGTAAATCATTCATGTTATCTATGCCAGCATTTTTTATTAATCTTCTTACAGAAGATTCTCCTACTTCTTCAACATTGTAGTAAAATAAATGATATCTTATTAAATTAACTATTTTATCAATATCTTTTTTAGGAAATCTTAGGTTATATAGTGCTTTTTGAGCCATTTTAGCACCAATAATCTCATGATTATAAAAAGTAGCATTTTGTCCAGATCCTTTTTTAGTGTTTGGTTTGCCTATATCATGTAATAATGCAGCCATTCTTATATGGAAATTATATGATTTTTTAGCAGCATAATTCAAGCATTCAAGATTGTGTTTGTATACATCATATACATGGTGTTTGTTTTGTTTAATGCTTACCCCTTGTTCTAATTCTGGTAATATATATTGCAAAAGCTTTGTTTTTCTTAATGATTCTATTCCTTTTCCTGCATTTTCATGCATGATTATCCTTATCAATTCGTCTCTAACCCTTTCTTTAGCTGATTTTTCTAATAAATAAGAGTATTTTATTATTGCTTTTTCAGTGTTTTTTTCAATTTTCCAATTATTTCCTAATGTTGCTTTAAACCTTATGGCTCTCATCATTCTTAAATAATCTTCTTTAAAACGTTCTTCTGCATTTCCAACAGTTGTAATTATTTTACTTTCAATGTCTTTTTGCCCATTAAATAAGTCAATAATTTCATAAAAATCCTTAGAAATAGGGGAAATAGCAATAGCATTTATAGTAAAATCCCTTCTTTTTAAGTCATCTTTAATGTTTTTTGACCAAATTACCTTATCTGGGTGTCTTGAATCTGAGTATGTTGATTCTGAGCGATATGTAGTTATTTCAATAATTTCATTTTCTTTCTTGTTTTTAGGAAAAACAACTCCAACAGTACCAAACTCGTTTTCGTAAAAAGTTTTGATTTTTTGTTTATTAAAAATGCCTTGAATTTGTTCAGGCGTTGCATTAGTAGCAATATCCCAGTCATTTGGTTCTTTTTGCATTAATATATCTCTAGTACAGCCACCAACAATATATGCTTCAAGCCCTGATTTTTTAAGGATTTCTATGCATAAATGCACGTGTTTTGGGATATTTAATTTTAGTTTTTTGTTTTCCATTATATATACACAAAGTATTTTATCTTAAAATTCATTACTTGACAATGGGCTTGTTTTCTAATAGAATAAAAACACAAAGAAATGAATGAATTATTGTCGGATTGAATGCCGACTTTTTTAATAAAAATAAAGGAAAAAACATATGGACATGCAAAATTTTTTATCAGCCATAAGCCAATTAGCAGAAGAAAAAGGACTGCAGCAAGAAAAGGTTTTTGAAACAGTAGAACATGCTTTAGCCTCTGCATACAAAAAGGAATATGGTAAAAAAGGACAAATAATCAAAGCAAAAATTAACCCTAAAACAGGGGAAGTTGATTTTTGGAGAGAGAAAATAGTGGTTGATGATTCAATGGTATATATTTCAGAAAACACAGAAGAAGTAGAAGAAATAAAGAAATCTTATATCCCAAAAGAAGAAGAATTAAATAATACAGAAGAATTAGAAGAAGGGGAAGGCAAAAGAATAAAATATAATCCAGAAAGGCATGTTTTAATTGAAGAAATAGAAGATTCAAAGCTTAAACCAGGAGAAGAAATGATTATTAAATTAGAGAAAAAGCAGGATTTTGGTAGAATTGCAGCTCAAACAGCAAAACAAGTTGTACTTCAAAAAATAAGGGAAGCTGAAAAAGAAAACATTTTAGAAGAATACAAGTCAAAAGAAGGAGAAATTGTATCAGGAATTGTTCAAAGAATTGAAGGAAATAATGTATATTTTGATATTGGTAAAAGTCTAGGCATACTTCCTAAAGAAGAACAAATACGAGGTGAATTCTACAAAGAAGGACAAAGACTTAAGCTATATGTTCTAAAGGTTGATACTACTCCCAAAGGACCAATTATTATTCTTTCTAGGGCTTACCCTAAGTTAATTTCTAAATTATTTGAATTAGAAGTTCCTGAAATCGGTTCAAATCAAGTAGAAATCAAGTCAATTGCTAGAGAACCAGGTTCTAGAACAAAAATATCTGTTGATTCTTTAGCAGAAGGAGTTGATCCAATTGGTGCAATGGTAGGACAGCGTGGAGTAAGAGTAGCAGCAGTAATATCTGAATTAGGAGGAGAAAAGATTGATGTTATTGAATATTCTGATGATCCAGTTAAGTATATTACTAATGCTTTGTCTCCAGCTAAAGTAATTGATGTGAAAATAATGCCTAAAAACACAGGATTAGTGATTGTTCCTCACGATCAATTGTCTTTAGCTATAGGAAAAGAAGGGCAAAATGTAAGATTATCATCTAAATTAACAGGCTGGAAAATAGATGTTAAAAGCGATGAGCAATTAAAGAACGAAGAAGAAGAACTAGATATTGATGATGAAGACGACGAAGAAAATAAAGAGTAATATTAATATGAAAGTTGAAATAAAGGATACTTCTTTAACAAAAAAGAAAATACAAATAGAAATAAGTGCTGATGAATTCAATGTTTTTTACGATAAAGCTTTTAAAGAAGTAATAAAAGAACTAGAAATACCAGGATTTAGAAAGGGAATGGTTCCCGAAGCATTAGCTAGAGAAAAAATTAATGAAAACAATGTTTTAGGCTATGCAGCTGATATAGCAATTAGGGAAAATTGGGAAAAATTCCTTAAAGAAACTGATTTAGAGATTGTTTCTCAACCAAGTATTGAAGTAATAAAGATAGCTAAAAACAATGAATTTATATTTTCAGCAGAAGTTGAGTTTTTAAGCGAAGTAAAGCTGCCTGACTATATTGCAATTGCTAAAACAATTAAAAAACAAGAAGCAGAAGTTACTGAAAAAGATATTAGCGATGCATTAAAATGGCTTCAGCAATCTAGAGCCAAGCTTTCAGAAAAAGAGGGGCCAGTAGAAATAGGGGACTATATTGAAATTACAATAATAAATAGCAATTTAAAGGATGCTTTTATTGTTGGACAAGGAGAGCCTTTTATTAATATGAATATTAATGAAGAAAAAAAGGTTAATGATAGTAATATAAGGATAGATGCAATAAAAAAAGTAGAATTACCTGAAATAAATGATGATTTAGCCAAAGCATTAGGTAATTTTGATAATTTAGAAGCTTTGAAAAAGAACATTGAAGAGGGTATTAAGCAAGAAAAAGAGATTGCTATTAAACAAAAGCAAAGAGCAGAAGTATTGGAAAAGATTGCTAGCAAAACAAAGCTTGAAATACCAGATTGTTTAATTGAAAGAGAAGCATCAGGACTAATAAACAACCTTCAAAACAGAGTAAAGAATGAATTAAACATTAGTTTTGAAGAATATTTAGCTCAAACAAAGAAAACAGAAGAGGATGTTAAGCAGGAATTTAGGAAAATAGGGTCTGATAGAGTAAGAAACTTCTTGATAATAAGGCAAATTATTAAAAATGAGGATATTAAGCTTGAAGAAAAAGAAATAGAGCAAAGAATGAACGAAATATTAGCTAATTATCCTGATAAAGATAAAATTGACTCAGAAAGAATTAGGCTATATATTGAAGATGAGCTTAAAAATGAAAAAGTATTTGAATTATTAGGCTTTTAATAAATAAAAATTACTAATATGAACTTAATTCCAACAGTTATTGAAAGAACACAACATGGAGAAAGAGCTTATGATATATATTCCATGCTTTTAAAAGAGAGAATTATCTTTTTAGCTGGTGTTTTTGATGATGCAATGGCTAATTCAATAGTAGCTCAGCTATTATTTTTAGCTTCAAAAGACAGCGAAAAGGATATAAAGCTATATATTAACAGTCCTGGAGGCTCGGTTACAGCTGGTTTAGCTATTTATGATACTATGCAGTACATAAAACCAGATGTTTCTACTATTTCTATTGGTTTATCAGCCTCAATGGGTGCTTTAATACTGGCAGCAGGTGCAAAAGGAAAGAGATATGCCTTGCCAAACTCAGAAATTTTGCTTCATCAAGTAGCTGGAGGGGCAAGAGGCCAGGCAACTGAGATAGAAATTACAGCAAAACAGATCTTAAAGATCAAAGAAAGCATAAATAAAATTTTAGCAAAGCATACTGGACAGCCTTTAACGAAAATTTCCAAAGATACTGATAGAGATTTTTATCTCTCAGCTCTCGAAGCAAAAGAATATGGAATCATTGACAAGGTTTTTTAGAAAAACAGGATCAAAATCCTGTTTTTTTCTTGACAGTTAATTAATCTCTAGAGTATAATGAAATAAAGTTAATCATAAAAGGTGAGGTGTTTATGAAAAAACTTTATTTTTACGGAAATTTTTCCGATTATTTAACTGATAATTTTTTAATTAATAAAAAATGTTCTTTAGCATACGCTAAGGATTTTTTAATACAAAAAATATAATAAAAAATAAATATGGAAAATAAAATTTTCAAAAAAATATTTTTTCTTTCAATATTAATAATGGTTTTTACTAGCGGAAATGTTTTTGCTGCAACCTGTGGAACAGCAAATAATGGAGCATTTTCAATAGCACCAACAACAAATCTTTGTGATACGGGAACAGTAGTTGGTTTTGTTGGAACTGGTGCGTCTGAATTTACTACGTATCCTACTAATTGGCCATGGGATTGGCGTTGCTATGATTGGTATTATAGAACTAGTTTGGCAAACTGGGTAGATGTTGCTGTTTCTTCTGATGGAAGATATCAAACAGCAGTTGCATATGGCGCATCTTCTACAAGCACGCCGATAAGAGTTTCTAATGACTATGGTATAACTTGGACTGAAAAAGTTTCTGGATATTTTTGGAGTATGGCAATGTCCTCAACAGGACAATATCAAACAACGTCCTCTTTAGATAATAAAATATATGTTTCTAATGATTATGGTGCGACATGGACAATAAATTATGCTGGTGTTATATTATGGGCCATAGAAGTTTCTCCTACTGGTCAATATCAAACAGGAATTGATAGTAAGGGACAGATTTATGTTTCAAATAATTACGGTGTTACATGGATATCAAAAGGAGTAGAAATACATACATGGGATCCAATGGAAACATATGAAAATGTTTTTAGTATAAAAATGTCTTCTGATGGAAGATATCAAACAGCTGCAATTTCAATACAAGGGGTATATGATAGTATTCCAGAGTTCGCTAGAGTTTATGTTTCTAATGACTATGGTTCAACATGGATAGCAAAAAACAGTCTTCAAATAGATTGGCTTTCAGTGGATATGTCTTCAACAGGACAATATCAAACAATAGTTCCTAATAATAATGCAATTTATGTTTCAACTGATTATGGTGCATCGTGGTCATATAAAGATACTACAAGAGGGTGGCAAGATGTAGCCCTGTCTTCAACAGGACAATATCAGGTTGCTACAGTTTGGGGTGGAAATATTTATACTTCAAGTAATTATGGTTCAACATGGACAGCAAAAGATTCTGTTAGAAATTGGTATAAAGTAGATGCATCTTCAACAGGACAATATCAAATAGCAGGCGTTTATTTAGGTGGACTATATTATTCTAATGACTATGGTTCAACATGGACAGCAATTAATTATCCTGCTTCTGGTTCTAGTCCAGCAAACAGATTTAGGGGGGTAGCAATTTCTTCAACAGGACAATATCAAATAGCAGCAGAGTATGGCGGATCAATTTATACTAACTCAGGAAATTATGGTGGAACAGCTTCTTCTAGTTGTTATGCTTACAAAACAGCTTGTGGTTCTTCAAATGGAGGAAGTTTTTCTTCTGCTCCAGCAAGCAATTTGTGTTTAAAGGGATTAGCATCTTCTGTAACAACCAACCCAACAACATACACGTGGACATGTACAGGAAATGATTCTATAGCGGTTAATTGTTCTGCAAATAAAGTTGTTAACGGCTCTTGTGGAACAGCAGCCAGAACATTTGCTTCAACTGATACAAGTTATGGTTCATATACTTTCTGTGCAACTGGAACAGCTTCTCCATTAACCCCTGCATTTCCAGCAGCAGGATCTTCAACAACATGGCAATGTTTAGGTTCTGGAGGAGGATCAACAGTAAGTTGTACTGCAACAAGATCTTCAGCAGTTGTTAACGGCTCTTGTGGAACAGCAAATCTTCATGGATATCAATCAACATCAGAAATTGACACAGCTACTGAAAAATGTGCATCAGGAATATTTACTTCATTTACTGACGCAGGTTCTTCTTGGACCTGGGCTTGTAATGGAGATGGTGGA
>BTXY01000005.1:0-47737 GCA_036987155.1 Candidatus Microsyncoccus archaeolyticus
ATTGACCAGAAACATTTTTTCATATAGAATAATTTCACTTATGGAGAGGTGCCAGAGCGGTCGAATGGGGCACCCTGCTAAGGTGTTAGCTGTGAAAACGGCTCGAGGGTTCGAATCCCTCCCTCTCCGCCAGATGTCCAATTTCGAACCGTTGGATTTTAAGTTAATTTTATGAAATTTGAATTAGAAGAATTTCATCGCAATACACCAGAAAAGGAGTTCATCTCCGACGTTAAACGTGTGGCGAAAAAAATAAAAAAAGATTCAGTCACAATGGATGAGTATAGAGAATATGGCAAGTATGCCGTATCAACCTTAACTCGTAGATTGGGTAGCTGGTTTCAAATTTTAGAAAAAGCAGATATGAGCGCTAATCGCACCCCGATGAATCTATCAGAAGAAGAACTTTTTAAAAATCTTGAGGAGGTATGGGTTAAATTAGGTAAACAGCCAAAATATACAGAAATGCAGAAACCTCTTTCTAAATATTCTGCACCGACCTATGCTAACAGATTCGGCACGTGGAGAAAGGCTTTAGAAAAATTTGTTGCTTTCATTAACAATGAAGAAAATATTTCATCGGAAGAAGCAATAAAGGATATTAAAGCCGAACCAATTACAAAACATAAAACTACAAGAAATATTAATTGGCGGTTACGTTTTATTGTGATGAGACGGGACAATTTTAAATGCAAAAAGTGTGGTAGATCTCCTGCAACAAATCCAAAGATAATTCTTCATGTTGACCACAAAAAGGCTTGGGCGAACGGTGGTGAAACAATTCTTGAAAATTTAGAAACCCTTTGTTCAAAATGTAATATTGGTAAAAGTAACTTAGAATAATATATTTTGTAATAATTGACGATTATAAAATTATCGCTTATACTAAAAATATGAAGGACAATAATCAATTATTAAAAGAGGTTAAAAAAGAAAAAGAAAGCAATCCAAAAATTGCCAAGGTTTTTGATATTTTTAAACGAAGTCAAGAAATTTACGAAGAATCAATGAGTGCTACACAAGTTTATCAAAAGCCAGTTAATAGGGGGACTTATTCAAGTTCGATCTCTGAAAAAGATTATTATGCCAATATTTCAACAACTACTCAATGAATTGAATAAATGCAATCCCGAACAGCAAGTTCAATTCATCAATCAATTCAGAAAGCAAACCATAGAAGAGATAACAGGGATCACTAATCGTGATCTTATTGTTTATGTTGCCGATTTCAAAAAGAGCCTGCCTCCCCAATTTGGCATTACTAATTCGATAACTTGGGAGGATAAAACCTGTTTTGTAGATTTAGTTAGTGGTTTTGACAAAAGAGAAGTTGACATCTTTATCCATAGTCCAGGCGGGTCTGCGGAGGCGACAGAATTTTTGGTTTCTCTTTTAAGAGAGAATTTTGACAATATCAGATTCATTGTCCCAAATATGGCTAAAAGTGCAGCAACAATGATGGTGTTATCTGGTGATGAAATTTTAATGGATGATAAATCTGAACTCGGACCAATTGATCCGCAGATTCAAATAAATGGCAACTTTGTCCCCGCTCAGACAGTAATTGATGGATTTGAAGAAGCAAAAGAAATTATAAAGAATGGCGGGCCGGAAATATTACCAGCATATATGCCATTACTAAATAAATACGACTTGCATATTTTACAAATATGCAATAATGCCAGAGAATTATCTGAGAGATTAGTCACAAGATGGCTAAAGGAATTTATGTTCGCTGGAGACAATGATGCTGAAAATAAAGCCAAAAAAATAGCCAAAAAATTATCTGAACATAAAGAATTTTTATCTCATGGTCGGCCTGTAAAAATAAAGGATATTCAAGAATTAGGTGTTAAAGTCAAAGACTTACGCCAAGATCCAAAATTGAGAGATAAAATATGGAGCTTGTATTGTGTTATTGAGCTTTTACTTGATCGTTCACCAATCATTAAACTTTACGAAAATAATAAAGGAGTGTTTTTAGTAAAACAGATTCCGATTCAAGGAAAGCCACAACAACCCCAAAAACCTAAAACTCAGTAAATTTTTAATGCAAATTCCGGCACTTCAAACCATTCGGGATTAACTTTGTAAATTTTCCTTAATTTCCGAACAAATGGGTCAATTTGTCTCAAATTCGGTTCGAATTTGCGGACATCCACACCGCCAGAATTACGCGTTGGAACCGCATAGGGTGGATTTCCAATGTTGGAATAAGAAACATGAATAAAAAAGAACAAACAATAGAAAGTTATAATAAAAGTGCCCAGGCTCTTGCCAAAAAATTTGATGATTTGGGCGCAAGAATACAAGACATCAAAAAAACTTTTGCGTTGATGCAAAAAGATGAACCTTTTGTTTTAGAAATAGGTTGTGGAAACGGCAGGGATGCGGTAGAAATCTTTAAATATACTGATAATTATTTAGGAATTGATATTTCTAAAAATCTTATAGAGCTCGCACAACAAAAAATACCCAAAGGTGATTTCAAGATAGCAGATATAGAAAATTATGATTTTCCTAAAAATATAGATGTTATTTTTGCGTTTGCTTCTCTAATACATGTTCCTAAAGATAGCTTAAAAGAAATACTGGGTAAAGCATATTCATCTTTAAACGATGGCGGAATTATTCGCTTGTCAATGAAATACAGCAACCGTTATTCTGAGATAACTAAAAACGATGAATTTGGAACGAGAACTTATTATTTATATTCAAAAGAAGATATAGACGAATTATCAGCTAGTTTTCAGATTATTAAAAGTGATATAAACGACCTAAGAGGACAAAAATGGTTAGAGATTATTCTCAAGAAATGATTATCAATATATTTTTAGAGTAAAATTAGGAATTTCAAAATGTTGTGGATTTAATTCAAATAATTTCCGTAATTTCTTAATTATCAGTTCTAACTTGCGGAAATCCATACTGCATCAAAAATGGAAGATAAAATAAAAAAAATAAAAGAAATTGTTGAAAAAGAACTATCTTGCTCTGCTCATGATTTAGAGCACTCAAAAAGAGTTTACAACAATTGTTTGAAATTATCTGAAAACGAACCAGTTAATTTAACTGTTCTAAAGGCTGCTGCCCTACTTCACGATATTGCCAGAGTTGAAGAAGACAGAGATCAAACAGGAAACACTGATCATGCTTTGCTTGGAGCAAAAAAAGCAGAAGAAATATTAAAAGATTTAGATTTTCCAATAGAAGAAATAGAAGAAATAAAACATTGCATTGTTTCCCATAGGTTCAGAAACGATCAAGAACCAGAAACAAAAGAAGCGCAAATTCTTTTCGATGCAGATAAAATCGACTCTGTTGGAGCAATAGGAATTGCCAGGTCCTTTGTTTGGGTAGGAAAAAACAATGCAAAAATGTACACTGATATTGATATAAAAAAATATGTTAATGAAAATCTTGGAGGAAATCCAAATAACAGAATAAGGAACAAAACAAAACATTCTCCTCAAATAGAATTTGAAACTAAATTTAAAAATCTAGCAAGCAAGCTTTATACTGAAAAAGGAAGAAAATTATGCCAGGAAAGAATTGACTTTTACAAAAAATTTCTAGATGAATTGGGGAAAGAAATACTTGAATAATTTGCTTTTTTATTGTATAATTTAAATATTAATAAAAATAAAAGGGTTTACCCCTATTTTTTTAATAAAACAATGAAAATAGCTTTTATACACAGTGATCGAAAAATAGCAACCGGCGCTCACTATATCAATGACTTAATAAGCGACAAGTTTAAAAAGCTTGGTATTTTGGTTAAAAACTTTTATCCTAAAACAATTTTAGCTGACTCCCCTGTTCATTTAAAAGGATTGGCCAATATATTGTTTTTTTATTCTCTTTTAGAAAAGAAAAAAGAAATTTTAAAATATGATTTAATCCAAGGAACAACATATACTCCTTTACCATTTTTAGCTTTAAACGGAATACCAGTGGTAAGTCATTTTGGATCAACAACAAAAGGATTTCTTGATTCAACCCCCTTAGCAAAAGATATTGAAAAAGAAACAAAAAAAATATGGTATGGATTAAAAGAAAAAAAAATCATAGAATTAAATGTTAAAACAAGACGCCCGATGCGAGATATAGCGGAAATAGAAAAATACGTTGCTCTGCGTGCTAAAAAGATAATCGCTGTTTCTCAAAACGTTAAAAAAGAATTAATGGCTGCAAGCGTACCTGAAGAAAAAATAGAAGTTATTCACAATGCAATAGAAGATTATTGGTTTGAAGAAAATAACACACCAATTATTGAAGAGCCTAAAATTGTTTTTTTGGGAAGGATTGGAAGCGATTCTTTTACTTTAAAATTAAAGGGTGTAGACAGACTTATTCAGTTATACAAAGCCTTTCCTAAAATTAAAAAAACAACAATCTGCATGACAACAAATAAAAAACTGAAAGAATTTCTTAAATCTAATTTCGGAGAACACGACTTGTTTATTAATTTTAAAAAAGATTTAATTCCTAATATTCTTAAAAATTTAAAAGGGAGTATTCTTTTTCTTCCATCAAGGTACGAAGGTTTTTCTTTAAGCTTGGTTGAAGGAATGTCTCAAGGCCTTATACCAGTAACTTATCCAATTGGAGTTGCTCCAGAGATAATAAGAGATGGTGAAAATGGATATCTTGTTAATAGTCAAAAAGAAGCCATAACAAGAATAGAAGCTATTGTTTCTAATAAAAAACTGAGAGAGTACATGTCCAAACAAGCTCAAGAAACTTCTTATGATTTTAAAAGTGAAAAAATGGTTGAACAATTAGCCACTTTTTACAAGAAAACAATCCTTGAATAATTTTATTAATTAGCATATAATATCGCTATTCGGAGGGATGTCAGAGCGGACGAATGAGGTAGTCTTGAAAACTACTGTAGGGCAACCTACCGGGGGTTCGAATCCCTCTCCCTCCGCCACAAAAACCTTTGCTTATTTTATATTAATTTGATATATTTAAATTAATGGATAAGCATATAAAAGCCACTATATTGGCAATATTTTTGTTCCTTATTTCTTCTCCTGTTTTAGCTGAAGAAATACAAAATTACGAAACAAAAATCACAATAAATACTGATGCTACAATTAGCGTTCAGGAAAAAATAATCTATGATTTCGGAAACATACAAAAACATGGGATATTTAGAGATATCCCTTTTAAATACAACGCAAGAGGAGGAATATATACTGTTAAAATAAGCTCTGTTTCTATTTTTGATGAAAACAATAACAAATACATTTTTTCAACAGAAACTCAAGGTAACAATTTTAGAATAAAAATTGGAGACCCAAATACTTATGTTACAGGACAGAAAACATACATTATCAATTACAATGTTCAAAAAGCAATAAACTATTTTGACGATCAAGACGAATTGTACTGGAATGCAATAGGAGGAAATTGGGGTGTTGATATAAACAAGTCTTTTGTTGAGATTATTTTTCCTGAAAACAACAACACAAATTATGCATGCTATGTTGGAGAACTAAACAGTAAAATAAGTTGCCCCATAGAAAAACAAGGAAACAAATTAACAATTAATCATAATCAAAAATTATCTTCAGGAGAATATCTGACAATAGTTGTTGGCTTGCCCAAAGGAACAATCTACGAACCAACAGCACTAGAGAATACGATAAATAAAATAATGGATAATATAATTATTCTTTTCCCTATTCTTGTTTTCTTTTTTCTTTTAAGGAAATGGCTTAAACAAGGAAGAGACCCAAAAGGAAAAGGGATAATTATTGCTCAATATGAACCATTAAAAGACCTCTCCCCTCTTGAATCTGCTACACTAATCAACGAAAGCTTTGAAATACAACATGTTCCTGCGGAAATAATAAACTTAGCAATAAAAGGATATTTAAAGATTAAAAAAATAGAAAAAAGTTCTTTTTTTGGAAAAACAGATTATACTTTAATAAAAATAAAAGAAACTGATGATAATATTAATGAAAATCAAAAAGAATTATTAAATAATATTTTTGGAAAAGAAAAAGAAATAATTTTATCAAAAATAAACGCTGAAGACATTAAAATAAAAGAACTGGAAGACGATATATATAAAAGCGTTACTGAAAAAAAATATTTTGCTGGTAATCCTAAAAACATAAGAATTCCATACATCATTATTGGTGCTTTAATAATATTCTTTTCTTTTTTCTTTTTAAGCATTGGGCCTATTTGGTTTTTAAGTGTTTTAGCCTCTGGTCCGATAATTATTGTTTTCGGTTTAATTATGCCTAAAAAAACTCTTGCAGGAGTAGAAGCCAAAGAATATTTGCTAGGGCTAAAAGAATACATTTCTGTTTCTGAAATAAGAAGAATCCAGTTTCATAATGCTCCAGCAAAGACTCCTGAACATTTTGAAGAGTTACTTCCCTACGCAATGATTTTTAAATTAGAAAAAGAATGGGCAGAACAATTTAAATCAATCACCTATTCTCCAACATGGTACGATGACCAAAAAATAGGAGCATTTAACTCTGTTTTGTTTGTAGATAATTTAAAAAGCTTTTCTGGTGCAAGTATTGCTTCTGTTGCGCCAATATCATCTGCCTCTTCTCATGGAAGTGGCTTTAGTGGAGGTGCGGGAGGCGGATTTGGAGGCGGAGGAGGCGGAAGTTGGTAATTTTGAATAATAATTCTCAATTGCTTTTTTTAAAGCTTGATTAGCTAAAACAGAACAATGAATCTTTTCTTTAGGAAGACCTTCTAACTCCTTAACAATATCATCTTTTTTAATCTTTAGAGCCTGCTTTAAGGTTTTTCCTTTAGCCATCTCTGTTGTAATTGAAGAAGAAGCAACAGCTGCAACACAACCCAATGTTTCAAAACCAATATCTTTAATAATCCCCTCTTTGGAAACCTTGATATATACTTTCATTAAGTCCCCACAAACAGGATTACCAACCATGCCAACTCCGTCGGGATTTTTTATCTTTCCTTTATTTTTTGGTTTCAAAAAATATTTTAATACTTTTTTATTATAACTGTTCATATTCTTCTAAAACACTGCCTGATATTTTTCTTAATTTGTTAATTGATCTTTTAATTTTTTCAATTGCAATATCTAATTCTTTTTTAGTAGTTTCCTTACTTAAAGTAATTCTCAAAGAACCATGTGATTCTTCTTGGCTTAGCCCTATTGCTATTAAAACATGGGATGGCTCTAATGATCCAGACGAACATGCTGAACCAGTTGAACAAGCAATTCCTTCTTTGTCTAACAGAAAGAGCAAGCTCTCCCCCTCAATGTTTTTAAAAGTAAAATTAGCATTATTGGGAGAACGGTGTTTTAATGAACCATTTAGCTTTGATCCTTGAATTTCTTTTAATATTCTTGAGATTAAATAATTTCTTAAATCTAGAATGTCTTTATTGTCTTTTTTAATTATCTCTATTGCTTTTCCTAAACCAACAATACCAGAAACATTGTGTGTTCCTGCTCTCAAGTCCAATTCTTGTGACCCTCCTTGCTGAATACTATAAATCTTTGAATCTTTTTTAATATAAAGCAACCCAACCCCCTTTGGTCCATAGATTTTATGCCCAGACATTGATAATAAATCTACACCAAGCTTTTTAACGTCGCAGTCAAAATAATTAATTGCTTGAGTGGCATCTGTATGGAACAATGCCTTTCCTTTTATTTTTGATATTTCTTTAATCGGCTGAACAGTTCCTATTTCATTATTAACATACATTATTGATATTAATATTGTATTTTTCTTTATTGCTTTTTCTATATCTTTAGAAGAAACAATCCCATTTTTGTCTGGTTTAATATATGTTACTTCTGCAGAAACTTCTCTACAAGCTTCAAGAATACAATGATGCTCAATTGAAGAAGTAATAATATGAGGATTTTTTTCTTTTGATGCTTTGACAACTCCTTTAATAACCCAGTTATTTGACTCTGTAGCACCTGACGTAAAATATATTTCTTCTTTTTCACAATTAAAAAATCTTGCTATTTTCCCTCTAGCCTCTTCTACTCCTTTTAAAGCTTCTCTGCCAAAAGAATGCAAAGACATTGGATTACCATATTTATTAGAAAAATATGGCATCATTGCCTTTAAAACTCTTTTATCAACCTTTGTTGTGGCTGCATTGTCTAAATATATTCTTTTCATATTTCAAACATTATCACTTAGAAAACACTGTGTCAATTAAAATATTTGTCTTTAATTTTATGATATGGTATATTATAAAAATATGATTAATCAAGATCTCATAAACTATATTCAAAAAAAATTAGAATCAAGTTCTACTAAAGAAGAAATAAAAGAAATTCTTCTTCAAAACGGCTGGAAAGAAGAAAAAATCAACGAAGCTTTCATGTTTTTAAAACTAAATGAATTAGAAGAAAGAATAGAACCACAAATCACGATAACAAAAAAAATGAATTCTTCTAAGCCGAGTATCTTGGATTTTCCTGAACTTCCATCTGTTCCAACAAAACAAAAAAGAAAAAACCCCATTCCCCTAATTATTATACTTTTAATTTTGGCTGGTACTGTTTTTGCATATTATTATTTAAAAGAACCTTTACTTATTTTTTCTAAAGCGATAGACAAAACAACTGAAATAAAAAGCTTGGAAACCAATAATGAATTAAATATAATTATTGATGACGAATTATTAAACCAACTAAAACAAGACTACAACGCAGAAATAAAAAAAGAGTATATCTTAAATTACGGCTTGTCTTTTGATTTTATTGATTCACAAAACATAAAAGCAAAAAGTAATATTTCTTTTGACAATAACTCGATAAATGCTGATTTTGCTGTTTTAAACAATGCTTTATACGGCATAATTAATAATTTTAACATAGATTCAAGCTCTTTCGGGTTTCCACAAGAACAAGCCCAATTATTTTTAAATAGGTGGATTAAAATGCCTTTGAATATTAACCCTGTTTTAACACAAGAATATCAAACAGAATATAAAAACATAGTTGAAATAATTAAAAAACATCCTCAGCTAATTAAAAATATTAGTAGGCTACCTGGAGAGAAAAATATTGTTCATTATAAATTAGAAATTAATAAAAATGAATTAATAAACATCCTTAATAATTACGCTGCTTCTCAAGGAAAACAAATACCAGAAGAAGAATCAAACAGAATTAAAGAAGCTCTTAAATATTTTGATATAAATAATTTTGAAATTTGGATTAATAAAAAGGACAATTATATAACAAAAATAGCAATAGATGTTAAAATAAATAACTTAAGTTTGATTGAAACAGAAACAAAAACAGGAGGAATTCGCATTCAGTATGCTATAAGTATATACAATCATAATAATCCTCTTAATTTTTCAGAACCAGAAAATTATATTAATCTTGAAGACTTAATAATATTAAACTCAGAATCATTTGCAAAAGATTCATATATTAAAGCAGAACTTGATCAATTAAGATCAATAGCAGAAACATATAAAGCAAAAAATAATCAATACTCTAACAAAATAGTTAATAATATAGAATGTAATAAATCTTTAGCTAAAACTTTTCTTGAAAATAGTACTGGAGGGTACGAAATTTGCGAACAAATACAAAATAATTCAAGTGGCAATCTAAAAATAATGATTAATAACCTCAAAGGAGAGAATGCAAAATACTGCATTCAAAAAACATTAAACAATAAACAATCTTGGTGCATTGACTCAGCTGGTTTTGTGGGTTACGAAGAATATTGCGACAGCATAAATTTCGATTGCAAAAACCCATAAATTTGATATTATCTACTCACGGCCCTTGTAGTTCAATGGATAGAATGCAAGCTTGCGGAGCTTGTGATAGAGGTTCGACTCCTCTCGAGGGCACAATATATGAAATTAGGAGATCCAATTGAAACAATTCCTCGCATCGGGCCTGTATTTGCAAAAAAGCTAAAAAAATTAAAAATCAGAACTTTAGCTGATTTATTGTTTAATTTTCCAAGAGACTATAAAGATTTTTCTAAAATATCAGATATTAAAAACATAAAAATAAATGAAGAGAATTGCATAAAAGGAAGAATAATAGATATTTCCATAGAAAAAACATGGGTTAAAAAAATGACCATTATTACTGCTTTGATTCAAGATAAGACTGCTTCTATCCAAGCTGTTTGGTTCAACCAACCCTATTTAATTAATAATTTTAAAAAAGGAGATGAAATTCTTTTGGCTGGGAAAACAGTAATTAAAAATGGAAGAATTTATCTTTATTCCCCTATTTATGAAAAGATAAAAGAAGAAACTCAGCATACTAACAGAATCATTCCTATATACAACGAAACAAAAGGTTTAACTTCTAGATATTTTAGATATATTATTAGTCCAATAATTAAACAATTGAAAGATAGAATACCGGAAACGCTTTCTGAAGAAATATTAAAAAAACACAGTCTTTTAGAATTTAAAGAAGCTCTTTACCAAATACACTTTCCTGACTCTCTAGAATTAGCAAAAAAAGCAAAAGAAAGGTTTTCTTTTGAAAATATTTTTTTCATATCATTATTCAGCTCAAAAAAGAAAATAGAAAATACCAAAGAAAAAGCTCCAGTAATACCAACCAACAAACAAATTGTTGATAGATTTTTATCTTCTATTCCTTTTGAATTAACTAATGATCAAAAGAAAGCAGGCATGACTATACTCAAAGATACTGAAAAGAACTATCCAATGAATAGACTTCTTCAAGGAGATGTTGGGTCAGGCAAAACCGTAGTTGCTGTTTTAGCTTCTATCAACGCTGTAAAAAATAAAAAACAAGTTGTGCTAATGGCTCCAACAGAAATTTTAACAAAACAACACTTTAAAACTTTCTTTAATCTATTAAAAGACTTTAATATTAATATTGGACTATTAACTGGCAAGGAAGATAAGTATTATTCTAAAAAATTAAAATCTGACACAATCGAAATATCAAGACAAAAAATATTAGAAAAAACCAAAGACGGAGAAATCGATATTCTTATTGGCACCCAAGCTTTAATTGCTCCTAAAAAGAAAAGTAAAGAGAAAAAGATTATCTTTAAGGATTTGGGGCTAGTAATTGTTGACGAGCAGCACAGATTTGGAGTAAAGCAAAGAGCTGCTCTGCTTAAAAAAGAAAATGATAAAATTCCCCATCTCTTGTCAATGACAGCAACGCCTATTCCCAGAAGCTTAGCTTTAACTCTTTGGGGAGACTTAGATATTTCTCTCATAACAGAACTTCCGAAAGGAAGAAAAAAGATTATAACAAAAATCGTTACCGAAAAAGAAAGAGACGAATTATATAATTTCATCAGAAAAGAAATAAAAAATAAGGGACAGGTATTTGTGGTTTGTCCAAGAATAGAGACTGATGAAAAAAGCGAACTAAAAACAGTTGAAGAAGAATATCAAAAACTGTCAAAAGAAATTTTTCCTGATCTAAAAATTGAAATGCTTCATGGAAAAATGACTCCAAAGGATAAAGAAAAAATAATGAAGAACTTTAAGCTTAAAAAGTTTGACATATTGGTTTCCACTTCTGTAATTGAAGTTGGCATAGATATCCCAAGCGCTACTGTAATAATGATAGAAGGAGCTGACAGGTTCGGCTTGGCTCAGCTTCATCAATTCAGGGGGAGGGTAGGAAGAAGCGATATCCAATCGTATTGCTTTCTATTAACCAACTCCCCTAGCAAAACAACCAAAGACAGGCTGAAAGCAATGATCAAATACGACAATGGTTTTAAATTGTCAGAAATGGATTTAAAATTAAGAGGACCTGGAGATTTTTTTGGAATAAAACAATGGGGAGTTCCCGATTTCGCAATGTCTTCTCTTAAAAATGAAAAAATAGTTGAAGAAATAAAAGAAACAGTTGAAGAGATACTAAAAAAAGATCCTGAACTTAAAAATTATCCTATTCTCAAAAAAAGACTAGATAACTTTGAAGAAAAAATTCATTTGGAATAAATTCTAATCAAGCTGATTTGACTTCTGTTTAGAAATCTAATTGGTAAAAAAGTATTGCCAAAACCACTATCAATATATAATTTTGTTTTTTTGTTAATGTCAAACAGTCCTTTATCGTATTTGGCAAAAAATCCTTGTCCAGGAATGAATATAGCTCCAATAAAAGGCAATCTTACTTGACCACCGTGAGTGTGCCCAGATAGAATTAAGTCTGCGTTTATATTCTTTTCAATTGCTTCCATTGGATTATGTATTAAAACTAAAGAAAATAATTCTTCTTTTATTTCGGTTTTACTAATATCTGAGTAATATCCAAAGCCATAAATATTAATTTCTTTAAAATTAATTACACTTTCATTTAAATTAATAACTCCCCTATTGCTTAATTCTTGTTCAAAAGATTTTATATCCTTGTGACTCAAATCATGGTTTCCTGAGATATAATAAACAGGAATATTGATTTTTAATAATTCTTCTATAAAATAATATACATAAGAATAGTCCTTTGTTTTTCTATCAATCAAGTCCCCTGTTAAAACAATCATGTCTGGATTTTGCTCTTTTATTTTATTAAAAAAATCTTCTTTTACTTTTTTATTATGCAAATCAGAAATTTGAATAATTCTAATTTCTTCTTGTATTTTATTGCTCTCAATTAGAACCTCGTTAATTTTTAAAAAATTAACTTCAAAGTATATGTATAAAATTAAAATTAATATTAAGATGAAGATAATATGCATTTTCATTTTCTTACTTTTGGAGTTACCCAAAAACCCATATATTTACCTCTCAGCCAATGAATCTGTGCATCTAAGGCTGGCATAGAGCTAAAGAAAATCATAATAAAAGGAATTAGGATCCACTCCAAAAACATAAATATATTTTTCTTTTTATCTTTTCTTTTGGGTAATAAAATAGTACTCATGTATATTGAAACAATTAAACCAAGCATGGTAATAGTTAAAATTCTACTAGTAACTTTAGGCAAATTGTAAGATAAAACAGTTTGAGAAAAAGCCTCTCCTCCAACATATAAAGGCAACCATCCTAAAAGAAATATGAGAATTGATGAGGTTGCCCAAGAGATGTGTCCTTCTATTAATTCAAGCCCCATTGATAATTTTTTCTTTAATTCTATTTTTTTATTCTTAATAGAAGCGAAAATGAAATAAGGAACCTCCCCTACCCCGTAAGCCCACCTCTTTTGCTGTCTATAAATATTTTTTAAAGTAATCGTAAGCTTTTTGTCACAATTAGCATCCATTGAAATAGGATAATATAAGGGCTCTACCCTATAATCTCCATTATAATAAAAAAAGCATTGCCAAAATATTCTTGAATCATCTGAAACAACATTGGTTTGCTTAAATCCAATTTCATTTAAAGCATAGAAACTCATCGAATGAGACGAAAAAGTAACCAAACTCTTTGGTCTTTCTTGATTCATGGTGTGCCAAAAAGTAGATGAAAAAGAAAATACTCTTGAAATCGAAGGGACATCCCAAATATTATTTAAATAAAGAGGAATGGGTTGATAACTTGTTCTCAAGGGCTTTTTAACTGTTAAATAATAATGAGTCAAACAACTAAAATATTTAGGATAAACCCATGAGTCTATATCAAAAGAAGAAACAATAATGTTTTCGTAGGGAATTCCAAGTTCATCAATCAATTCTTTTGCTCTTTTACCAGCCCAAGCATCATTTGATCCGTGTCCCCTAATCTCTCCTTCTATATCTTTTGGGTGCCAAGTAATTAAAAATCTAAAAAATTTATCTCCATATTCTTTTTTAATAGTATCAGCAATTATCTGAGCATTTTCTCTGTCTGCTTCTTCACAAGCAAAAACAATAATCATTTTATCTTTAGGATAATCTGTTTTTAATAAATAATTAAAAGTTTCCCTAATAATTTCTACTGGTTCTTTATAGGTGGGAAATATTATTAAATGATAAATTTCTTTCCAGGATTTAATGCCTAGCCCATTTTTAATTTCTAAAGACTCTAGTTTACTTAACCAATCTTCTCTCTCGTTTTTCCTCATTTGATCATAACCATATTTAAGATGAAAGTAGAAATAAACAGTTCTAAAAAGCCAATAGACATCATAAATAATAATAAAAAAAGCAACCCATGCTGGCAGCTTAAAAGACATAAAAACAGCTAAAAATAAAACAAACAAGCTGATTAAGCCCGGTAACATTTCAAAAAAACGGTACATTCGCCTTTCTTTTTTATCTTTTAGATCCGAAGCTTTTCCAATTTTAAGATAATAATTATCTTCCATTGTGACCCTACAGGGAATCGAACCCTGATTACCAGATTGAAAATCTGATGTCCTGACCGTTAGACGATAGGGCCGTAACATATGATATATATAGCAAAATTATTTAAAAAAGGCAACATGTTTGCTAAAACCACAATTTTCATTTAGAATAAAAATATGAAAATATTAGGCATTGAAACAAGCTGTGATGACACCTGCATTAGTATTATAGAAGACAATAAGATATTGTCTAATTTAGTTTCCTCTCAAGAAAAAATACACGCTCCTTATGGTGGAGTTTTTCCGAGTTTAGCTAAAAGAGAGCACCAATCAAACATTGTTCCTCTACTTATTAAAGGACTAAAACAATCAAAATCATTAATAAAAACAAAAAATGTTGATTCTAAAAAAATAAAAAAAGTTCAAAAAATATTAGAAAGAAATCCAGAATTATTCAATAACCTAAAACCATTTCTCGAAAAGTATGAAATAAAAGGAATTAATAGGGTTGCTGTAACAATTGGACCAGGATTAGAGCCCTGCCTTTGGGTAGGTGTTAATTTAGCAAAAGCCTTATGTTTCTTTTTTAATATAAAAGCAGTTCCAGTTAACCACCTTGAGGGCCACATAATATCAAGTATGATTACCAATGAAAAGAAGCTAAAATATCCAGCCATTGCTTTAATAATATCAGGAGGCAATACTCAATTAATATTAATTAAAGATAAAAATAAATATAAAATCATCGGAGAGACAAGAGATGATGCTTGCGGAGAATGTTTAGACAAAACAGCCAGAATAATGGGATTAGGATATCCAGGAGGAAAAGAAATAGCTAAATATGCTGAAAAGTATAAAAATACAAAATACAATATAAAATTACCTAGACCAATGATTAATGATAAAAACCTTGATTTTAGTTTTTCTGGCCTTAAAACAGCTGTTTTATATGCTAATAAAAACAATTCTGAAGACTTTAAAATAGAAATGGCTCATGAAATACAAAATGCTGTAATTGAAGTTTTAATTAAAAAAACAGTCAAAGCCTTTGATAAATACAAAGCAAAAACATTAATTTTAGGGGGTGGAGTATCAGCAAACAAAGAACTAAGAAAAAGGCTTAAAAAACAATTTAAAGATAAGTGTCTTTTTCCAGAAACAAAATTTTCAATGGATAATGCAGCAATGATTGCTTTTGCTGGTAATATTTCTAAAAAAGAAGTACAATGGAATAAATTAAAAGTTAATTCCAATTTAAAAATTAATGGATAATAATATTTTTGTATACTTTATTTTTGCTATTGCCCCTGGACTCATCTGGCTTTTTTATTTTTTAAAAAAGGATCGTCTTCCTGAACCAAAACTACAAATACTAAAAATATTTATTTATGGAATTGCTGCAACCATCCCAGCTGCTTTTATTGAATTAGCCTTAATAAAAGATCTTGATTTAGCAGGATTAGAGCCCATTATTTACATTATCATTAAATATATCTTTATAATCGGTTTAACAGAAGAATTATTAAAATACATTGTTGTAAGATATGGGGCTTTAAAACATTCTTGTATGGATGAACCAATAGATATTCCTTTGTATATGATTATATCTGCTCTAGGATTTGCCACATTGGAAAACATATTGGTTTTTAGTAATCCAGAATTAATAAGCATGGCTAATGGCCCTCTTTATCTTTCTCTTATAAGATTTATTGGTGCTACATTTCTTCATGCTTTATGCTCTGGCTTAATTGGGTGTTTTATTGCTTTTTCTTTTTATGTATTAAGATTTCGTTGGATATTAGTATCAATAGGCTTTATTCTTTCTATTTTCTTGCATGGTATTTTTGATTTTTACATAGAATTAAGTATAATGGATATAGCAACAGAAACAGAAAAACTTTATCCCCTATTAATTGTATTTATTCTCGGTATTTCTGTATCAATTCTTTTAAAAGAAATTAGAAAAATTAAAAGTGTATGTAAAATATAAATATGGCAATATTTAAAAAAACAAGAAAACAAGAAAACATTGAAATCGGAAAAACTGATATTGTTGAGCATGCTAAAGATTGGAAAATAACTGATGGTCAATTAGTAGTTGATGTTTACGAAACCGATAACGAACTAGTAATTCAATCGGCTATTGCTGGAATAAAAAACAACAAAATAGACATTGGTCTAGAAAATGATGTTTTAATAATTAAAGGAGAAAGAGAAAATCCAATTAAAGATAATGACAAAAATTATTTTACCCAAGAGTGCTATTTCGGACCATTTTCAAGGGAAATAATACTGCCAAGAGAAGTAGACACGTCTAGAATAGAAGCAAAGATAAAAGATGGGATATTAACAGTGCGGATGCCTAAAATAGAAAGAGCAAAAAACAAGAAAATACAAATTGAAGAATAAAAATCTCCCTGAAAAGGGAGTTTTTAATTCTAATATCTATCTTTCCAACACAATGCTTCCTTGCTTTTCTTTTAGGGTAAATTTTTGTGATAACTATCATTAAAACACCTCAAATTTTAAAAAACAGTGCCGAGGGAGGGAGTTGAACCCTCACATCCTAAGGATATATGCTTCTAAGGCATACGCGTCTGCCAATTCCGCCACCTCGGCAAATGAAAACATCCGCCTTGTTTTAGGGTATACCAAAAACAATAGCGGATGTCAAAGTCTTAAGCGTTCATTCCAATCATCATCTTTACAATAGCTGGAATAGCCTTTGCAAACAATGCTATAGCAATACCAATTGCTGCATACATGATGTAGTTTCTTCCTTTCTCTGTTTTTCCTGGATCCCCAGCAGAAGTAACATAGTTAAATGCACCCATAATAATCATTAATGCTGATAAAGCCATTAAAAAGATAAAAATCCAATCAGTAACAGTGTATACACTGTTTAACAAGCAGCATACTCCACAATCTAAATCAGTTGCATTAAATGGACAATCTTCTGCACAACGTAATCCTTCTGTATTTAAAACAGCATCTTTTGTTACCTTACAGCTCTCAGGGGCACCTGCTTGAGCTGATACAACAGCTGGCGCAACAATACCCACTAAAGCAATAAAAGCTATTAAAGATAATACTATTTTCTTATTCATGGTTATATTATTTATATTTTTTATCTAAGACCTTTTTTAAATAAATTAGAAACGACCTTTGTTTATTATGAAAAACCTAAAAGGTTTTTAACTGTTGTGACGATAATATTAGAAGCTAAAATAATAACCATACCAATTATTGCACATGTAATCATGCTCTTTGCTGTACTTACTTGTTTTTCATTTCCTCCACCAGTAGCATATAAAAATCCGCCGAGAATAATAAACAATGCAACAACAACTCCTCCTAACATTGTGATATATTCTGTAATTTTTACTATTGCACTACAGACAGCATCTGTTTCACAACTATCAGTCATGACTTCTTGAGCAGAAACAATAAACAAAGGAGCTACCAAAAAAAACATGATAATAAATAGTGGTACTCTTTTTGCTAAATTCATATTAATTATCTTATTTATTATTATTTTAATATTATATCACTAATCTGAAGGAAGCACAATAATCTTTTTTAAAGAGTCAACTAAGCTCTTTGCTAAGAGAACCACCCCTAAACCAACTGCTGCATACAATAACATTGTTTTGGCTTTTTGAATTTTTGTTGGATCTCCTCCTGCTGTGGCAAAACTCAAACCTCCCCAAACTATAACTAAGGGAGCCACAACTAAAGCTATATTAATTATCCATTCAATAAGCCTTGATACTAATTCTTCAAAATTATCCCAAGGCATAGGATTTGGTATTGACACTTGAGCAAAAACAAAACAAAAAGAACAAAATGCAATAATTAAAGATAATATAATTATTTTTTTCATATTTTTTTAATTAATATTGCCCAATGATATTTACCTGCATCAAACTCTTTTTCTGTTTTAAGCCCCAAAGAATTAATAATGGTTCTAATATCATTAAAAGACACTCTTCTGTCCTTTAATCCAATAGGACTGTCTTCTTTCCAATCAATAATTAAGGCCATTCCTCCTGATTTTAATAACCTATTAGTTTCATTCAAAACTATTTCTTTATTATCAACCTGAAAAAGAATATTACTCAATAGCACAAAATCAATTGTACTATCACTAATTTTAACGCCTTTTTCAACATCTGACAATATAGTTCTAATATTAACAACTCTCTCAGTTTCTGCTTTACCTTTTAGGGCTGACAAAGCATTATCTAAAATATCAACCGCATAAACAATGCCCTTGTTTAACATTTTTGCAAGTGGAATTGTCCATCCGCCAGAACCAGATCCTAAATCGCAAGCAACCATATCCTCTTTTAAAGGAATTGTTTCTAATATTTTTTTAGGATTTAGAAATTCATTATTCATATTTTATTGGCTTGCTTCTTGTTCTAGACAAGTAGCTGCTACTACTTTATCTCCTTCTTTTAAACGCATTACCTTAACTCCTTGCGTATCTCTTCCTAATTTGGGAATGCTTGATATTTTTGTTCTTATTGTCTGTCCTTTTTTGGATATAACAATCAAATCTTCTTGATTTTCAATTATTTCTATCTTGGCTAATTCCCCTGTTTTAGAGGTAATCTTGGCTATTTTTACTCCAGAGCCCCCTCTCCCCTGCTTTTTATACTCATTTAATAGTGTTCTTTTACCAAACCCATTTTCAGTTAAGACTAACAGATATTCTTTTTCTTTTAATTTATCTTTTCTAATTACTTCCATTCCAATTACCTCATCTCCTTTTTTCAATCTTATTCCTTTTATTCCTGATGCTGTTCTACCCATTGGTCTAACTTCTTTTTCAGCAAAACGGATTGATTGTCCATGTTTTGTAGCAATTATTATTTCGTCTCCATCTCCTCCTTTTTTAACCCCGCAAAGCAAATCATCTTTCTTTAAGTTTATAGCGATAAGACCGTTTCTTCTTACGTTTTCAAAATCCTTTAATTGCGTTTTCTTGATTATACCGTTTTTAGTTCCCATAATCAAGTATTTTGCTCCTCCCTTAATATCTTCTTTGCTTAAAGCCAACACTGACAATATTTTATCATGAGGAGAAATCTCTAAGAAATTCATTAATCCCCTACCTTTGTTTGTTTTTTGACCTTCTGGTATTTCATAAACTTTTGTTTGAAATACTTTTCCAGAATCAGTAAAAAAGAATATTGAATCATGGGTCTTGGCAGAAATAAAATGACAGACTTGATCATCTTCAGATGTTTTTATTCCTACTGTTCCTTGCCCTCCCCTGTTTTGTTTTTTGTATTCGCCTGGATTTATTCTTTTAATGTATCCTCCATAAGTTAAAGTAACAATTGTGTCTTCTAAAGGCACCAAATCTTCTTCTGATATTGCTTCTGGACTGCTTTTAACTACTTTGGTTCTTCTTTCATCCCCATACAATTCTATTTCTTTCTCTATTTCTTTTTTCATTACTTTTTTTTGTTCGGCCTTACTTTCAAGAATCTTCATATATTCCTTAATTTCCTTTCTTTTTTGCTCTAATTCATCTTCTACTTTTTGTTTCTCTAATTTAGCCAATTGATGCAACTTTATTTCTAAAATAGCTTCTGATTGAATAATAGTTAATTTAAACTTTTTAACTAAATTGTTTTTTGCATCTTCTTTATCTTTTGATTTTCTAATTGTTTCAATAACAGCATCTATTTTATCTAGTGCTTTTGATATTCCTTCTAAAATATGAGCTCTTTCTTTTGCTTTTTCCAAATCATGCGTAGTTCTTTTTACAACTACTTCTTGCCTATGTTTTAAATAAAACTCTAGAATATCTTTCAAATTAAGAATTCTAGGTTCAATTCCATCAACTAAAGCAAGCATATTTAAATGATATACTTTTTGAAGATCAGTATATTTATATAATGAATTAAGAATTTTTCTTGGAATCACTCCTTTTTGAAGGTCAATAGCAATCCTCATCCCATCTTTATCTGACTCATCTCTAATATCCTTGATTCCTTCTATTTTCTTTGCTTGAACAAGGTTGGCAAAATTAGTTATTAATACTGATTTATCAACCTGAAAAGGAATTTCTGTTATTATTATCTGTGATTTGTTATCCTTATCAATAATATCAACCTTACCTCTCATTAAAAACGATCCTTTTCCTTGAGAATATGCTGAAATAATATCTTTTTGATTGAAAATAATGCCTCGAGTAGGAAAATCAGGACCCTTAATAAATTCTAATAAGTCTTCTGTTTCAGATTTTGGATTATCAATTAAATGAATTAAAGCTTGGCAAACTTCTGTTAAATTATGTGGTGGAATATTTGTTGCCATTCCAACAGCAATACCAGTAGATCCATTTAATAATAGGTTAGGAACTGGAGAAGGAAGAACTAAGGGTTCTTTTCTTGTTGCATCATAATTATCTCCCCAGCTAACAGTATTTTTATCAATATCCACCAACAATTCCTCCCCTATTTTCGATAATTTACATTCTGTATATCTTTGAGCTGCTGGAGGATCTCCATCAATACTCCCAAAATTTCCTTGACCTCTAACCAACGGATATCTTAAAGAAAAATCCTGAGCCATTCTAACTAATGCACCGTAAACAGAAGAATCTCCGTGAGGATGATATTTACCTAAAACCTCTCCAGTTACTGCTGCTGATTTTCTAAATTTAGAGTCTGATCTTACGCCCATATCATACATGGCGTAAAGAATTCTTCTTTGCACTGGTTTTAAACCATCTCTTACATCAGGAAGCGCTCTTGAAACAATAACTGACATTGCATAATCAAGATAGCTTTCCTTCATTTCTTGGGATATCTCAATTGCTTCAACCTTTCCAATATCTTGTATTATTTTTTCCTGTTTTGACATTATTTTGATTCTAATACTATTATTTCTATTTTCTCACTTTCAGAAGAAATATTTTTCTTACTTATACTTAATTTATCTTGAGAAGCAATCTCTTTTTCTCCCATTGCTTTGAGAAAAGTATTAAGAGTCTCTTTTTTCTTAAAAGCCATTGGTATTACAATCTTGGGCTCTATTTTTGCAATTATTCTTTCTGCTTCTTTAAAATTAATTGTTTTGTCTCCATCAATTGGAGTCAAAAGAATATCTACTCTGCCTATTGCTTCTAATTGTTCTTCGCTTAAGTCGCTTTCTCCAAGTAACCCTAAATGACAAACCCTTATTCCTTCTGCTTCAATTAAAAATATTATATTTTTTTTCTTCTCCAAATTTAAAGAAGGAACTGCTTGAACAAACACTTCCTTTGACTCATATTCACCAAAAGAAGAGACAATAAATTGTCCGTCTTTTTTTGAGTTAGAAGAGTTAAATTCATGAGTTTTTAAAACAATATCTGCTTTAGATTTTTTATCACCCTTTTCATCTATTGATATTAAAACCCCTTCTTTGTCAGAAGAAGAGCAAGATATTTCAAAACATGTTTCTCCGCACCAACTAATTTTCATAAATATTAATTTTATGCTGAGCGGGCGAGCAGAATCGAACTGCCGTCTCAACCTTGGCAAGGTTGCATAATAGCCGTTATACGACGCCCGCTTGTCTGTGCCGAGGTCCGGAATCGAACCGGAATCTAATGTTTTTCAGACATTCGCCGTGACCGACTTGGCTACCTCGGCAAGTTATATCAAATCATTACATTTTTAAAAATTCTAGTGGGCGGTAAGGGACTTGAACCCCTAACCCCTTCGGTGTAAACGAAGTGCTCTGCCAATTGAGCTAACCGCCCTTAATACTTGTGGGCGAAGGGAGACTTGAACTCCCACGGGATAAATCCCCTATGCCCCTCAAGCATAGATGTCTGCCAATTTCATCATTCGCCCTTTTCAGCGTGCGTTTCCTCTTCTATTTTTAATCTTGCTTTCCTTCCTTTTGCTTTTCTCAAATAATATAATTTTGATCTCCTTGTTTTTGATCTTTTTACAATCTCTATCTTATCAATTGAAGGAGCGTGAATTGGTATTATTTTTTCAACCCCAATTCCTTGGATTACTTTCCTAACTGTAATTGTAGCATTAAGCCCTTTTCCATGTTTTACAGCTAAAACTTGCCCTTCAAAAACCTGAACTCTCTCCTTGTTTTTTTCTTTAATTTTTTGATAAACTTTTACTGTATCCCCTTGTTTTAATTCTGGGATTCCTTGTTTCAAAAACGATTCTACAATTCCTTTTGCTTCCTCTTTTGAAACAGTGCTTTCAACAGTTTCTGTCTTTGCTTCTTCTTCCATATTTTTAACTTATCTTTATTATGGTGGGCGTATCCTGACTCGAACAGGAGGCCTTTACGATGTCAACGTAACGCTCTAACCAACTGAGCTATACGCCCTTTTAATTTCAAAAGGGCTGCCTTTGCCCATAATCATACTATCTAATTTGAGCGATTTAGTCAACAATTTAGTGCGCGTGGATGGACTCGAACCATCGACCTTTCGCTTATAAGGCGAATGCTCTAACCACCTGAGCTACACACGCAAAATAATCTATTTCTTAATATAGTAATCCTTGATTGCTTTTATTCCCATAAATACTCTCTCCGATAGCCTTGCGTCCCCTAAAACTAAATTACAAGTTCCATGACCAAAACTTCCTTTATGATTAATTCTTTTAATAGAATTTTGTTTTATGTATGGTCTAATAAATTGTATTTCTGATATCTTTAATTCTTTTGACCAAAAAATAATTTCTTCAGAAATATTCATATCTACATAAAGATGTAGCTGGACCTTTAATTTATCTTTCGAGATATTCCAATATTTTTCAAGCCAAAAAATAAAAAATTTGATAATTGCTGGATCAGTATTTGATATAGCAAGTCTTGCTTCGTTATTTTTAGAACCTTCTCCCCAGTAAAGAAAAAGGCCCGCAAGATACAATTCTTTTCTGCTTAAAGGAAATATTTTTGTTTTCTCTTGTCTGTAAAAATTATCTAATCTTAATTCTCTTTTTTTTCTCATTGTGTCTCTATATCTTTCAATCCTTTGCTCGTTACAATCTCTTAATTCTTTTATTCTTTCTTTAGAAAGAGGGTAATCCTTAAGCCAAATACTTAAAGTGCTTTTACTTATTTTCAACACATTTTTAATCTGACCATAACTCATTCCCTTTTTCCTTAAAGCTAATACTTTTTCTCTATCTTCTAATCGTGACATAATCGAACCCTTAATTATTATTAAAAAATATAATTCGATAGTTCAATTATAACACAAATATTTTAAAGGAACAACAATATCATTTACCTGCTCGTGCTTTAATTAATTTCTCAAACTCCTCTCTTTCTATTGTTTCTTTTTGCATTAAGGTTTTTGCAATTTTTTCAAGCAACTTCTTCTTTTCCTTAATTATTTTACTTGCTTCTTTCTCTGCGCTTTTTATCAATTTTCCTACCTCTTTGTCAATATCAATAGCAACTTTTTCTGAATAATTTCTTGTTTCTGAATATTCTTTACCTAAAAACAAATCAAATTCTTTTTCACCAAAAACAATTGGTCCCAAACTAGACATGCCATATGTTTTAACAATATTTCTAGCTAACTGAGATGCTTTATTCAAATCATCTGAAGATCCAGTTGTAGTGTCGTTAAATTTAATCTTTTCACAAATATATCCGCCTAAAAGAACTGACAATTCAGCCAAAAATTCTGATTTTGTTCTTAAAAACCTATCTTCTTTGGGAACCTTCAAGGTATAACCCGCTGCCATCCCCCTTGAAATAATAGAAATCTTTCTTACTGGCTCAGCATTAGGAGTAAAAGCAGCAACTAAAGCATGTCCTGCTTCATGGTAAGCAGTAATTTCTTTTTCTTTGTCAGTCATAATATGGCTTCTTCTTTCTGGGCCCAATAATACTTTTTCAATCGAATCTAATAAATCTTGCTGAATAATATTTTTTGAATTCTTTTTTGCAGCTAAAATAGCGGCCTCATTAAAAACATTGGACAAATCAGCTCCTGAAAAACCAGGTGTTCTTTCTGCTACTTCTCTTAAATTAATATCAGTATAAAGAATCTTGTTTCTTGAATGAATTTTTAAAATTTCCTCTCTTTCCTTAATGTCTGGTAAATGAATAACTATTTTTCTATCAAATCTTCCTGGTCTTAATAAAGCAGGATCTAATACATCGGGCCTATTAGTAGCAGCTAAAACAATAATTTTATCATTTTGCTCAAAGCCATCCATTTCAGTTAATAATTGATTTAAGGTTTGTTCTCTTTCTTCATTCCCTCCTGTTATAGCTGGTCCTCTTGTTTTTCCAATACTATCAAGCTCATCAATAAAAATTAAACATGGCTGATGGCGCTTGGCAACAGCAAATAAGTTTCTAGCTCTTCCTGACCCTACGCCAACAAACATTTCCACAAAAGAAGACCCAGCAACTGAAAAAAATGGTACATTGCTCTCTCCTGCAACTGCTCTAGCTAATAATGTTTTACCACAACCAGCTGGACCAACAAGAAGTGCTCCCTTGGGAATTCTTGCTCCCATTTTTAAATACTTGTCTGGATTTTTAAGAAAATCTACTATTTCTTCTAGTTCTTCTTTTTCTTCCTTTAAGCCTGCAACATCTTTAAAAGTAATCTTTTCTTTTGGTTGTCCTTCTGCTCCAAATAATTTAGCTCTTGGTTTTGTAAAATCAAAAGTTTGGGTTGCTCCTGATTTAGCTTGTTTAAATATCATCCAAAAGAAAAAACCAAACATTAAAAACGGCAAGACAACAAATAATAAAAGTGGCCATAACCAATCCCCCGTAGTGTCTGCTTCTTCGAATATAAAGGAAACATTTTTAATCTTTTCTTTATCTGCTCCAAAATTAGTTAAAACCTGGCTCAAACTTTCCCCTGTTTCTTTTTTGGTTTTAAATGTATTTCCGTCGTTGTAAATAATAGTAACATCGTTATTTAAAACCTTTATTTCTTTTACTTTTTCATTATTAATATCTTGAACTAATTGAGTAATAGAAATATCTCTTATTTCCTCTACAGGAACATTAAGTAAATTAAAAGCAATTCCCAATAAGAAAAAGACAAAAATAATAAAAAGAATGTTTTTAAAAAGACCCTGAAGAGAGATCTTCATGCGTTTTTAAATATTATTTTAATCTTAAAGACATCCAATGTCTTTGTGGCTGAAAGCTTAATATTTCAAATTCGTATTCTTTGTTTGTTTCTATTTTTTCTTTCATTTTAGCCTCAGTGCCAAATTCAGAAATGTGAATTAATCCTTGAATTTTAGATTGGTCATCTGTCTCGTTTTCTCTTTTTATTTGAACAAATGCTCCAAAAGGATTAAACCTCACGACTGTTCCTTTGATAGTGTCTCCTTGTTTTAAGGTTAGTTCTTGCCATGGGTCTTTTTTCAAGTTCTTTAAAGATAAAGACACTCTGCCTTGAGAAATATCAATAATTTCAGCTTTAACTTTTTCACCAACCTGAACAATTTGAGAAGGATCTTCTATGAGTTGCCAGTCTAATTCAGAAATATGAATTAATCCTTCTAACAAATCTTCTTCTTTTGATTCGTCTAGTGTTTTTCCTGGTAAAGCAAATTTAATAAAGCAGCCAAAGTTAACTATTCCTGAAATTTTTCCTTCTACGCTATCTCCTACTTTTAATGTTTGTAAAATCTTTTTAATTTGTTCGTTTTCTTTTGATTCTTCGGTTAAAATAATTTGACCTGATTTTTCATCAAAATCAAGAATCTTTACTTTTATTTCCATCCCAATAAATGATTGCAATTTTCTTAAAATCTTGGTTTTATCTCCTTCTGGAACTTTAGGATATTTCTCGGGAGACAATTGAGAAGTTGGTAAAAATGCTGGAATCCCAGAAACGTCTGTTAATAATCCTCCTTTATTCACTTTTGTTACTTTTATTGTAAATGGCTTATCTTCTTCTTTTTTATCTTTGATTAATTTCCAAGCCATGTCTCTTTCAGCTTCTTTAAGAGACATTTCAACAAAGCCGTCTTCGTTTTCAGAATCAACCACCTTAACAGATATTACATCTCCATTTTTAATGTTCTTTAAAACATTCTTAGCGTTTTGATATTCAGCACCATAAATAATCCCTGTTTTTCTAGGACCAATATCTAAATACAGAGCATTGTTTTCAATGGCCAAAACTTTGGCATCAACAATATCCCCTTCTCTTAAGGTTTGTACTGTATCGTTTAGTTTTTGCATTAATTCAGCTTGCATATGCAATTATATATCACGAAAAGAAAAAGAAAGCAAGTTTTTTTACTATTTAATCCCTGTGGACAAAAGCTTTGACAATATTAAGGTTTTAGGATACTATGTTAGTATCCCTGCGAAAGGGATTTTATTTATGAAAAAAATACACAATTACATTATATTTATAGTCGGATTATCCTTATTTATAGCAGGAGTCAGCATTATAGGCTTAGAAACAAGCAATAAAGAGCCTGAAGATAATAATTCCTTTATTTCCCTTGCTTCTCAACCTATTGCTAAAACTCAAGAAGAAGAGGTTAAAAAAACCATTAAAGTAGTAATTACAGCTTATTCTTCCTGCCCTCTTGAAACAGATGATACCCCATTAATTACAGCTAACGGATCTCAGGTGGCAGAAGGTATTGTTGCCAACAACTTACTTCCTTTTGGTACAAAGATTAGAATACCTGAATTATATGGAAACAAGGTGTTTGTAGTTCAAGATAGAATGAATTATAAAAAGGGGTATTACCATGTTGATATATGGTTTCCTTCCAGAGAACAAGCAATTAACTTCGGGGCGGTCCGAACATATATAGAAGTTCTAAAAAGCTAAAACCGAGAAAATATCTCGGTTTTTAGTTTATGTGCCTCGGGTGGGACTCGAACCCACAAGGGTTTTGCCCGCAGCATTTTAAGTGCTGTATGTTTGCCGATTTCATCACCGAGGCATAAATAAATCATTGAGGCGTGGGCGGGAATTGCACCCGCGTATAAGAGTTTTGCAGACTCTTGCCTTACTGCTTGGCCACCACGCCAATGATAAAAAAGTTTATCATATTTCCTTTTTCTTGTCTATTTCCATAAGTAATTCTTCTATTCTTGAAGCTTCGGATGTTTTGCTTTCTTTCTTAAAAATAATCTTTGGTACTGGTCTAATTTTCAATTTTTTGTTTAAGAACTGCTGAATAAAATATATTTTCCTATTCAAAAGGCCCATTATCTCTTCATCTTTGTCTTCTGGCAAAATAGAAATATATACTTTGGATTCAATCAAATTAGAAGACGTATCTACTCTGGTTATTGTAATCAAAATACCAGGAAAAATATCTACTTCTTTTAAAATAATACTCCCTAGCTCCTTTTGAATAAATGCATTAACTTTTTCAATCTTCCACATATTTGAAAAATACTAATTCATCTCCTTCTTTTATTCTTTCATTCCCCTGGTAAAGAACAGCACATTCTCTACCGGTTTTAACTGATTCAAAGCTTTTCTTGTTTGCTTGCAAATCAATTATTCTTCCTTCTCCTATCTTCTCTTCATTTCTTATTATCTCAACAGTAGCTGTTCTGTTTGCTTCCCCCTCTGTAACCATCCCTCCAACAATCTGTCTATTCTTTTCTGTTCTAAATATTACAGAAATTTCCATTTTGCCAATATCTTCTCTTATCTTTTCTTTTTTAATTTTTCTTTCCATTAATTCTCTTGTTTTCTGAGCTAGTCCATATATTAAATCGAATTCAAAAAATTTAATTTTATCTCTTTCTATTAAAACTTCTGCTGTTTTATCTTTTTTAACCCTAAAAGAATATATTACGCTTTTTGAACTTTTTGCAAGCTTGGCATCGTTTTCATTAACATTCCCCACATCAGCTTTAATTACTCTAAGACAGACGTCTTCTTGAGGCAGTGTTTTAAATAGCTCTTCAATCCCCTCAAGAGAGCCAATTGCATCAGCTTTAATAATAATGCTTAATATTGGCTTATCAGTCTCAACACATTTGAAGTTGCTTACAAATATTTCTTTGTTGCTAATCTTTTCTTTTGCCTCATCAATTGTTTTAAAGCATGAGAACCTTTCACCTAATGCTGGGACATTATTTAATCCCATTATAACAACTGGATCAGAAGGATAAGCTTCTGTTTTTTCTTTACCTTGAAAATCTTCCATAGAACGAATTTTTCCGAAAACTGAATTTGTGCCAACAATATCCCCTATTTTTAAAATTCCTTGTTCTACAATTGCTGTTGCTACTGGTCCTCTTTTGTTATCCAAATACGATTCAATAATTACTCCTTCTGGATTTGCATTTGTATCTGCCTTTAATTCTTTCATGTCAGCAGCTAATTGAATTAAATCAATTAATTCATCTATACCCTTTCCTGTTTTAGCAGATATTTCAATACTTAAAACGTCTCCTCCAAATGATTCAACAACAATGTCTTCTTTGGCTAATTGTTGTTTTACCATTTCTGGATTAGATTCAGGCTTATCGGTTTTATTTAAAGCAACGATTGTAAAAATTCCAGCTTCTTTAATATGATTTATTGCTTCCTTGGTCTGTTTTTTAATTCCTTCACATGCATCAATAACCAAAATAGCAATATCTGCTACTTTAGATCCTCTTGCTCTTATTGCTGAAAAAGATTCATGTCCAGGAGTATCTAAAAAAGTAATTTTTTTATCTTTATGCTCTATTTGATATGCTCCAACATGCTGAGTAATTCCGCCTGCTTCTTTTTCTAATATATTAAAATTCTTTATTGCCATTAATAAAGAGGTTTTACCGTGATCAATGTGACCTAAAATTACAACTACTGGAGGCCTTACAATTAAATTTTCTTTATTTTTTTCCATAATATTCTTTAGCTTTCTTTATTGCTTCTTTTTCTTCTTCTGATAATTGATATTTTGAATCTCCTTTAATTACTGGTTTTGCAAAAACCCTTACTCCTTCATTTGTATAAATTGAGGTTATAACAAATCCATTGTCGTTATCCTCTAAAAGAGCTAAAGAGAAACTCTGGTCTCCCCCGCTCTCTTTAAATGGGTTATACCTTAATATGCCTAATTTTCTTAAGGCAAGATTATTCTTTTCTTTTTCCTTATACAGATCTTCTTGAATTACATCAATCCTTTTTTCTAACTTTTTAATATATTCTATTGCTTGTTCAAGAGTCTGCAACTTCTTTTTTCTCCCTAATGAAAACATATTTCAGGAGCGGAGAGGGTGAGATTCGAACTCACGGTGGTAAGTCCACAATGGTTTTCGAAACCATCCCTTTAAGCCGCTCAGGCACCTCTCCTTAATTTAAAGTAATATTTAAAGTTATCACTTTTTCTTAATTAAATCAATGATAGATTTAAAAAAATTAGGAAAATCATTGTCATAATTAATCTTTCTTGGTATAAAAAAAGGAAAATTAAAACCAATAAAATTAATTATTCTATTAGCAATAACCCCTTTAATTATTTTAAATCTAAAAAATTGCTTGGTTTTTCTTTCATAATCATTAAAATCAGGGAAAGTTTCTACTAAAATTCTGGCTGCATAAAGACTCCAAATAATTCCTCCCCCACTCCAGGGCTTGGTTAATCCCATTGAATCTCCACACAATGCTACTTTTTTGTCTTTTGAAAAAACAAAACCAAAAGGAACTGGCGCAACAATAATTTCTTTTTGCTCTATTTTATTTTTATTCAAAAAATCTAAAAATATTTCTTTGGCTTTAATAGATTTACTCAATATGCCATATTCAACTGTTTCTCCTCTTGGTATTTTCCATATAAAACCAGAATTAATTGGAAAAACATCTGTGTAATGAAACGCATCTTTTTGATTTATGAAAACCTGCATTCCAACTTTCATTTCTGGATTCTTTAATCCTAGTTTTTTTCTAATTATTGAATTGGGCCCATCGCAACCAATAATATAATCAAAATCATTAGGAATTGTATCTATGTTTTTTCCCAATACAACATTAACTCCTTTTTGTTTTAATAATTCTAATTGCTCTTTAATTAATTTATTTCTATTTAAAACAAGATGCTTAGGATTAAAATAAAGCTCTATTGTTTTTCTAGGAAAATTAATTTTACAAATATCAATAATGTTTTCTATTGATCCATCGCTAATATTAATAAACTCTTTTATTCTTTCTGAAACTAATGTTGAGCAAGGTTTAAGTCCAATATTGTCTTGATTTTTTCTATCATATAAAAAAACATCAAGATTCTTTTCTTTTAATTTTAAGGCAACATACATTCCAATAATGCCGCCTCCAATGACTGCTACTTTCTTCATGGAGCGGGTGAAGGGAATCGAACCCTCATAAACGGCTTGGAAGGCCGACACTCTACCATTGAGCTACACCCGCACGTAAATATTTCCTGGTCGGGGCACTGAGATTCGAACTCAGAATAAATCTTCCCAAAAGACTCGTGATAGCCGTTTCACTATGCCCCGCAGAATAATAAATATATACCATTTTTTTAATTTTCAGTCAAAGCTTTTTTACCTTTTAATATATTTATGTTAAAATATTGTATTATAATAAAAGAATATATATGAGACCAGAACACAACGAAAAAAACTATAATAATTGTATTTGCAAAGCATGTCCGTCATATAACGAATGTGCTCAAAGAGCAGACGAAAAAGGTTTTTGCATGGATAAAAAATCTTCTTGTCAAATAGAAAGAAAGTCTTGTATCTGTGGAAGTTGCCCGGTTTACAACGAAAACAATCTTTCAGGTGGATATTTTTGCATTGATGAAAGAGGATACTAATCTTGCTTTTTAAGTATATTTTTGGTATTAATATATTACTTGTCCCCGTAGCTCAATAGGACAGAGCGACAGACTTCTAATCTGTAGGTTGTGCGTTCGATTCGCGCCGGGGACACATTCATGGTGGCTATGGTGTAATAGTAGCACAATACCCTGTGAAGGTATTTGTACGGGTGCAAATCCCGTTAGTCACCCATTAATTGTCTTTACAAAATAATCAATTATGCTAGAGTTTTAGCATAGGCTTTTGCCTATTAAAACAGGGGCTGGTTTAATTGACAAAACAATTGGTCAAAAAAATAATGGCTAAGTATAAGATTAATGAAACTTTAGCAATCTTATTACTCTTACCCAAACTATCAAAGCAATATATTGATCAAGTTGAAATCAATACTTTAATTGAAATCTATAAAATCACCACTGGAAAAGATCGCGAAGAGATCTTTGAAATAATCAAAAAAGGATCATGGTCAATAGAAGGATGGCTTAATCTCTACTTAATGTTAGACGAGCCAAATTTTAAAGAAATAACCTTTATTAAAATTAATGAATCAGAAGCTTCTTTTCAGCAAATATACAATACATACAAAAAGGTTCCAAATAGTTCCCATTTAAAACAATATTTTGAAATGAGGCTTTTAAATACAGCAAATACTTTTAACGAGAATAAAATTATTTTTGAAGATAATGACATTCCCCTATCTTCCAGATATTTAGCTTTTTTAGAAATGAGATCCTTAATCAATAAAAACATGTGAATTATTTTATTTAATTCACTTTTTTATTTTAATCTTGTCCAGTTAACTCTTCTAAAGATTCTAATTTTGCTCTAAAAGCAGGTAAAGTACTTTCTATGTATTTAAAATCTGGATTCAAGTTATAATCCTCCCCCTCTGGAACATTTTCGACAATATTGCTCCTTCTCTTCTCTAAATTGCTAATTGTTTCTTTAATCATTTCTATCTTCTTTAATACTGTTTCTCCTATTTTTACTAACTCTTCTTGACTGTGTTCTTTTTCTAAATAATTTTCTGTATTCTCAATGTTTGGTTGTTCAAAATTCATATTCTTAATTTATTAATTATATTCTTACACATTAATATCTTACTAAATTAATTGCATATTTTCAAGATATTGTTTTTTAAAAAATAATATGATACATAAGTATCAGCCCTTTTAATTTTCGGGCTAGGAAGTGCGGCGTTGAAAAAAATATTGCTATTAATTGCTATGCTTGTTTTCGTTTGTCTAGCAGCTGGCTGCATAAAAGAAAACAGCATTCCTGGAAAGTTTGAAGAATACTTTCCAATGAACACTAACTCAGAATGGCATTATGTTGTCGAAAACTACGGAGAACCTCTTTCTTACGAAATAATAGAATGGCCCTACTACGGCAATTCGGTTGAATATTATTCAACAAGAGGCGTATCCCTTAAAGATCCTGGGATTTATAGCTTGAAACTTAAGGTTTCTCAAAAAGCTGAAACTCAATCTCAAATCACTGCTGAAATAGAGGTTCTCGAAGATACGTTTGACCTTTTTGACGACATAGAAACAATGTATTGGAAAGAACTTGGAAGAAATTCTGATTATCCAATAATCATTCAAGAAAAGGTATACCCAGGATATAGTTCTCCTCTGTCAAGCATGTATTACTTTGGACAATCAGGAGAATCTGATACAGTGCTACTTTTCAAGGAAGATCCTGGAGTCGTTGTTGTAAGAGTACACGGAGCAAACAAAAACCCAGAAGATCAATCTTTCCAGTTTATAGGACCTGAAAACTATCTTGGTAAAGAATGCCTACATTACACACGAACTGTTAATGCAGGAAAAGGAATATCGGGCTCTTCTATAGGAAAGGGCTTTACCGAAGACCTTTGGTTCGCAAGAGGAACAGGTCTAATCAGACTAGAACAGAGAGTTGACGGAAAAATGACAATGACCTGGACTTTATCAAAATTCGTTCCAGGCTAAAAAGAGAAACAAATTCTCTTTTTTTATTTCTTCTTATAAATCAAGGGTTCTTTTAAAATAGGCGCATCAACAGCTTTAATTAATTCTTGTTTTCTTTTTTTAAAAACTTCTTTATCTTTTGCCTCAATTACTAACCTTAAAACTGGTTCAGTATTAGAGGGTCTTAATAAAAACCAAAAATCATCAAAATCAACCCTTAAGCCATCCATTTCTATTATTTTCCCTTTTTGGTATATTTTTTTAAGCTTTTGAATCTTTTCTTCTTTTTTCTCTGTCAAAAAATTTATCTCTCCTGAATGATAATATTTTTGGAATGGAGCAACCATTTCCGAAAAGAGCTGTTTTCCTTTCTTGATTCTTTTTAATATTTTTAAAATTACAACAAAAGGAATTTCATAAAACAGATTCTCTCCGTAATAATAATGGCCAGACATTTCTCCTCCAAAAATAATATTATCTTTTCTCATTTTTTCTTTAATTAAAGAATGCCCTATGCAATAAGGAATCCCCTTCCCCTCTTTAATACTTTCCCCTACAATATTACTTGAACGGATATCATAAAGAATTTTTGATTTTTTTCTTTTTGATAGCGGCAGTTCTTCAAGTATAATCTTTGCCATTAATGCAGTTATTATGTCTCCTGAAATAGACTTTGCTTTTTCGCTGATAAAAATAACTCTATCAGCGTCTCCATCTAAAGCAGCGCCTAAATCAACTTTTTTATTATCAACTAAAGAAATAATATCTTTTAAGTTCCTCTGAAGCATTGGGTCTGGTACATGATTTGGAAAAGATCCGTCTGGTTTACAATAAAGGGAGTAAATTTTTATTCCTGTTTTCTTTAGAATCTTAAGGATTATTGGCCCACCAACACCATTTCCAGCATCAAGTGCTAAAGACATCCCCTTGAGTTCGTCTTTTTTTATTTTTGCTAGTTTTAAGGTAGCGTCTATATATTCTTTTTCAATATTCCTTTTTGAAATTTTTCCTCTTTTAATGTTTTTAATTTTTCCCTTAGCAAGCTCTTTTTTTAAAATTTGGTCTCTTATCCAAAAAATTCCAGTATCTCCAGCAAAAGGAATTGCCTTTTGTCTTGTCATTTTAAGACCATTAAAAGGGTTGGGATTATGCGAAGCTGTAATAATGACTCCACCATCATATTTAAACTTTGAAACTGCAAAGTAAAGCATGGGGGTTGTAATTAGTCCTAAATCAATGATGTCTCCTCCTTCATCCCTAACTCCATCAGAAAAAGCTTTGAACAAAATTGGAGAAGATTTTCTAATGTCTCTGCCTACTGCAATTCTAAATTTACTTTTCTTACTTTTCTTTCTTAAAAAATGAATAAAATATCTGCCTATTTGATAAGCGGTTTCTTGATTAAGCTCTTGAGGATAAATTCCTCTTATATCATACAATCTAAAAATATCCTTGTTTATCATTTTTTTAAAATATTTAAAATTTGATTATGTATTTTTCCATTAGAAGCAACTGGCTTTCCAGTTTTTTCAGTAAACTTTTTACCATTACTATCTGTTACTTCCCCTCCAGCTTCGGTTACAATAATTGATGCAGCTGCAATGTCCCAAAAATTAGTATTCGTACCTAATAATAAATATGCATCAAAAGATCCACAGGCAACATAACACATTCCTAGTGGCCCCCCTCCCCAAGCCCTAATTCTATATGCTTCTTTAAAAAATTTGGCTAATTTTTTATTGCTTTCCTTAGCTTCCTTTTCTGACAATTTGTAATTAGGCAATTCCATATAAATAAATGCATTCTTAAGATTTTTAGTTTCAGAAACTTTTATTCTTTTTTTATTTAAATAAGCTCCTTTTCCTTTTTCAGCATAAAAAAAGGATTTAAGCATTGGAGCATAAACAACTCCTAAAATAACTTCCCCATCTTTCTGCAATGCAATTGATGTACAAAAAATTGGCGTTTTCCTAAGATAATGCTTTGTTCCATCAAGAGGATCGATTACCCAAGTATATTTTGAATTAAGATTTTCTCTTCCTTTTTCTTCTGAAAAGATATTATGATCTGGAAAATTTTCTTTGATTTTTTTAATTATCAATGTTTCTGCCTTAATATCAACATTTGTAACAATGTCTTGTCTATCTTTGTATTTTAAAATTTTTGTTTTATTGAAATCTTTTAATAAAATTTCTCCTACTTCTGTTGCTGCTTCAATAGCAACATTTAAAAAGCTCTTCTTTCTTTTCATTAAATTTAAGATTATGTTTACATATTAAGTCTATCTTAATTATATAATTTTTCAAGAGCTATTAAGTTTGACAAAAAAATACAATGGATATATGTTCTAAATGTCTTTAAAAATTAAAAAGGTGTTGAAAATGCTGAGTTTTAGTGAAATAAAACTGCTTCTCATGGCTGCTTCTTTCATTGTTATTATTCTTTCATCTATATTACTTGTTCCTTTGTCTAGATACCTAGACAAAATCCAACCAAGTAAAAAGGAAGAAGAAATTCCTTTATCTAATCCAGTTAAAACAACTAATCTGGTTATTGTTGTAGCTATTCCACTTTCTATAATCTCATCTTATCTTATTGTCCAAGAGCCAAGAATCGTAGCAGCAATAGGATTAATGATTCTAATGCTAACTGCTGCAACAATAATAACGGGAACAATGATTATCATAGCAGCTATAATGGCAATGAAAAATCCAGCAAAAATGGAAAGATTGAAAAGAAAGAAGAACATATTATCAAGTATTATTAAATTTAATACTTGATTTTTATTTCTTTTCTTTAAGCTCTGTTTTTAGTTCTATTGTTTTCCCCTCTCTTAGAATGGTTAAATTAACCGTATTCCCAACTTCGTGCTTAGATATTACATCTGCCAAAGAATTATCTTGAGTAATTTTTTCTTTGTTTATCTCTAGAATAATATCATATTCTTCTATTCCTGCTAAAGCAGCGCTCGAACCTTTTGCAACAGCAGATTCTCCAAACATCTCTCTAACAACTAAAGCCCCGTGATCAACGCTTATTTTATTAGTCTTAGATATTTCTGGATTCAAAATTATATACTTAACCCCAAGATAAGGTCTTTTTATCTTTCCTTGTTTTTTAATTTCTTTTAAATCATCTTTAATATAATTAATTGGCAATGCAAAACCAATATTTTCTGCTCCCATAATCATTGCAGTATTAATTCCTACTACTTCTCCTTTCATGTTAACCAAAGGGCCCCCAGAATTTCCTGGATTAATAGCAGCATCTGTTTGAATCAATCCCCTTAAAGGAGTTATATTTGCATTAAAACTACTGCAAGCATTAATTTTTCTGCTTAGACCAGAAACTATTCCTAAAGAAAGCGTGTCTTCAAATTCTCCCAAAGGATTACCAACAGCCAATACTTCTTCTCCTAATTCTAAATTATCTGAATCACCTAATTTCAAAAACGGAAAGTCGTTTCCCTGTATTTTAAGAATCGCCATATCAATTAAAGGATCTTTATCTAAAACCCTTGCTTTGTATTTATGATCTGGATCAATAATAACAGTAAAATCAGCCTCTCTATCTTCAACTACATGATTGCAAGTTAAAACATATCCATCTTTGGAAATAATAAACCCAGACCCTCCCCCTATCTTTGTTTTATGATTGCCTTTTATTTTTTTTGGAAAGGCAATCTTTTCTCCTTTAAATGGAAGAAAACAATATTCTTCTATTTCAGGTAAATATCTTGAAGCAACAATGGTTATTACTGCTGGACATACTTTTTTAGCTATAGAAACAATTGGAGACTTTTTCATATGTTAATAATGTTATTTTTCTTTAATAATATCATAAATAAAGATTGATAACAATATAAAAATATGATATTTGATATATATGTCCCCGTAGTTCAACGGACAGAACAAGAGACTCCTAAGCTCTAGATAAAGGTTCGATTCCTTTCGGGGACACAATAAAGGGCCCGTAGCGCAGTTGGCAGCGCGCCTCTATGGCATAGAGGAGGTCAGGGGTTCAAATCCCCTCGGGTCCACAATAAAAAATAACCACGATCGTGGCTATAAATTAGGTATTATTATTTTTTTAGGAAACCCTTCTCTGAAGTCAATTGCTTCGCAATTGCCGTAATAGTAAGGCAAATAATAGGGTGAATCTATTCTGTGATCAAACCAGAATCTTCCTTTTTTGTTTGCTCTTAAAAGAACAGCATAATAATTAGAATAAAATCTTTTATCTAAACATTTTGCAATCATGATTTCTTGAATTTTTGCTTTTTCTTTAAAAAATATTAATATTGCATCTCTGTAATCAATCATTGTTGCATGAAAATCCCCTGCGCGAATCATTATGTTGCTTCCATCAATAAAAAACAGGAGCGTTCTTTTATTGGAAATAATCTTTTGTTTTTCAACCTTCCTAATTAGTATGTTCATTACACATTTCTCCTTTAAATGTACTGTATGTAAAAAATATCAGAAAATATAATATTGTCAAATTAAAACCGCTCTCCTAAAAGAGAGCGGCTTAATTTGCTAAATTATTTTACAGCGTCTTTTAAAGCTTTTCCTGCTTTAAATTTAGGACTTTTCATTGCTGGAATTTTAATTTTTTCTCCTGTTTTAGGATTTCTTCCTTCTCTTGCTGCTCTAGCACCAACTTTGAATGTACCAAAACCAGTTAAAACAACTTCTCCTCCCTTTGAAAGGGTTTTTGTAATTTCTTCTATAATAGTGTTCAAGGCCTCAGTTGCATCTTTTTTAGCCATTGCAGTCTTTTTAATTATAGCCTCAACAACATCTTCTTTTGTCATTTTTGTCATATTGTTAAAAAATTTTAAGATTGAAAATTAACTGTTAGTTAACTTTCAAAATTAAAATCTAATTAGAATTAACGTCGACCTTTTGTCTTATTATTTTGCATATTCTACCACCCTCATTTCTCTTATTAAATTTACTTTGATTTCACCAGGATACCTTAATTCTTCCTGTATTTTTTTGGCAATTTCTCTTGCCATTTTATGAGCAGTCAGATCATCTACATCCCCTGGTTTTACAAATACTCTTATTTCCCTGCCTCCTTGAATAGCATAAGCTTTTTCAACACCCTGGAAAGACGTTGCTATGTCTTCCAATTCTCCTAACCTCTTTAAATAATTCTCTAAAGAGTCTTTCCTTGCTCCAGGCCTTGCTCCAGAAATCTGATCAGCGGCTTGTATAATTCTTGCTTCCACGCTTTCATATGGATATTCTTCGTGATGTGATTTTACAGCATTAATTACTTTTTCACTTATTTCAAATTTCTCTAAAATCTTGGCTCCTATATCAGTATGAGACCCTTCTATCTTATAGTCAAGGGCTTTTCCTATATCATGAAGCAGTCCTGCTTTCTTACATAAAGATACATCTAAACCTAATTCTCCGGCAATTGCACCTGCTAAAAGTGATACTTCTATGCTGTGATTCAATACATTTTGGCCATAACTTGTTCTGTATTGAAGTCTTCCTAAAATTTGAATCAATTTATCAGGCAAATCAAGGACTCCTGTTTCATAAACTGCTGCTTCTCCTGCTTCCTTGATTTTTTTATTAATTTCTTCTTCTGCTTTTTCTATTTCCTGTTCAACCCTTGCTGGCTGTATTCTACCATCTTTTAATAGTCTTTCTAATGCAATCTTAGCAATTTCTCTTCTTACTGGATTAAAACTTGAAAGAATAACCATGCCTGGAGTTTCATCAACAATTAACTCAACTCCTGCTGCTTTTTCAAAAGCTCTTATATTCCTTCCCTCTTTTCCAATTATTCTTCCTTTAATTTCGTCAGATGGAATTGCAACTGAGGAAGTAGTCAATTCTTGAACTTGAGGCAAAGCATATGATTGAATAACAGTTCCTATTATTTCTTTTGCTTTTCTTTCATATTGCTCCACTCCCCTTTCTTCCATTTTTCTTATTCTTTCTAATATTTCTGCATTATATTCTTTTTCTGTTTTTTCTAATAATTCTTCTTTTGCTTGCTCTTTGCTTAATCCTGATATTTTTTCAAGCTTTTTTAATGTATCTTCCTTTAATAAATCTATTTCCTTTTTTATTTCTTTTAATTTCTCTAGTTTTAAAGCAATCTCCTTTTCCTTTCCTTGTGTTTCTATTTCTCTAACATCTATTTCTTCTTCTTTTTTTAAGATTCTTGCCTCTGTTTTAATTATTATTTTCTGTCTTTCGTCTATATCAGATAAAGTTTTCTTTTCAATACCCTCTGCTTTTTCTTTAGCTTTGTTAATTATTTCTTCAGCATTTTGTTTGGTTTGAACAATCTTTTTTTGAAGCTCAGCCTCTATTGTTCCTGCCCTCTTTCTTGCAATCGATTGGCGGACATAATAGCCAACAACAGCCCCCACGATTGCTGAAATCGTAATAAGCACTACTGGCGTTAATGTGTTTAACATATATGTAATTGAAAATTTGGCACATAAAATTACCTACAACTTATATTTTTTAGTATTTTCATCATTTAAAAACAAATTAATATTTACCAAAAATTTCAAATTAATCTAATAATCTAAAGGTATTATAGCAAAAAACCCTTGTAAAGACAAGGGCTTTTGTCAATTTCAATAATTAAGGATTAATTTCTCTCCATTTTGGCAAAATTGGAATAGATAATGTCCCTTCTCCCTCTCCTCCACATTCTGAACCAGTTATTTTTAATCTTGGCTTTAAAGCAATCTCTATTCCGTCATATTTAACAACTGTATTTAGGCTGGAAGATGTTGTGGATTCTTGATATGTTACTCCAACTGTTGTTGGCATTGTCCATGCAAATGTATTATTTCCAGTTCCAGCTCCAGTTCCACATAATACTGGTGCATTTGTTGAAGAATCATAACAAATACTACATTTCCATCTTGAATCATCTGGATCTAATACTGGTGTTCCTGTAGCTGGGGTCCAACAAATAGGATAGCATGGATCAGATGTATTTATTACTCCTCCAATGGTCGAAACCGTAGAACAATACCTTATATCTGAACCAATTGTTGCAATAGATTTATCAGCAACAATTCTTACTATTGGATAATGATGAGAAGGAGTAGACAATGTTCCTGAATATTTTATCCATTCTGATTCTTGAGAACTATTATTTTTAACTTTAACCCACCAATAATATATACCATTATATGAAATCTGACCTGAAAGAGTTGGATTATTCTTAACGCTTACTCCGTAAGATGCTGTATTTTTGTTGTAAGTAATAACACTATCAACTGCTCCTGATGTCGATATCCAATCAGTCTCAACTAAATTCGGACTATTAACATTATCGGCATTGTCAAGCACAAACTTATAACTTGTTATTGTTGCTAATGGATTAGAGTCAGTATATGTAAATTGAAATTCTAAATCAGCATTTCTTCCAGAAGTTATCGTTGTTGCATCAAGTGGATTAACATAATAATGGGTACAATACCAACAAGAATCATCTGAATTAATATCAATTGGGGCTTTAAGGTTTTCTGCTGATGGACCAGATTCTAATCTGCTAGCCGTACAACTCACGCTTGCTAAATCAGAATCCTCTTCTCCTAAAGATATCGTTGGTTCAGAAGAAGTGTATTTTCTAACAAAAATCCAGTCAGAATAAAAATTACCAGTAACAGAATATGCAGAGAATTCTATTCTGTTTGTAATTGACCAATTGTAATAAGAGATTCCTGTTAAAGAAGACCCTCCATCTACATATAAACCATGACTTGATCCATTGTCTATTATCTTGAATTTATACCATTGGTCAGCAGTATATGACTGAAGCACTCCCCAATCTGAAGAATTAAGATAATTAATATTGCCACTTCTAAAAGCAGCTGTAGAACGAGTATTTGTTGCGTTTCTAAAGGCCCTGACTTGATAAACGCTTCCTGAACCAGTAGAACCTGCTTTCATTCTTGTCTCTAGAACATAATTAGATCCAAAAGTATGGTTTTTATAAATACCAGTATCAGTTGTTCCTCCTATAGAACTGCCTTTTAACATGTTGTTTTCTATACTAAAAATATTAACATCTTCTACCCAATCATTTCCAACATCACTGCTATTCGCCCTATTAAAATCATCGAAAAATTCAAATGTATTAATTCCATTAGAAGTTGTAGAAACAGAAGTGTTTCCATAATACATATAGATTGTATTGTCTCCCAAAGACAAAGAAGGAATTTTTACCCAAAAAGTAGCTGAAACTCCTGTGTTTACAGATTCGTTCCAATAATTTAATTCTGTAACACCGTCAGATAATGTAAACCTTATATCATTAAAACTATCTAACATGTCAGAATCATAAGTAGCATCGATCCTAACCTGATAATCTGTTAACGATGCAGAAGAAGAAACGGTGACTGGTTTTCTTTTTAACCAACCAGAAAGCCACGATGAAGAAGATCCTATACAAGACCAACTTTCTGACCCTCCTTGTGGTGGAAATGCTGGGTTTATTGGAGATGCTGTTCCTGTTGCACAAAAAGTATCTGTACCATAGCTTGTGTCAGCTGAAGCATAGGTTTTTTCTGCTGTTCCACAAGAACCAACAATCATTTTATTTGCAGAACAATTTGCTGTTGTTCCACCATCAATACCCGTACACGTCCATGTCCAAGGACCTGTTCCTAATACTCCAGTAGCATTTCCTTCTGCACAAAGGTTTTCTGTTGGAGCTGATGAAAAACTCTGTCCATCAGATAAACCACAAGAACCATTAATTAAATTTGAGATTGTTGAAGTCCCATTGATTTGAACTGGAGAAGTCCCATTGATTGTTCCATAAGAAAGAATAACTTCAGTAGAAATATTTGAAATTTCTAATTCTATTGTTTGAGCAGCTGTTGCACCAGAAGCAATATCTAGGACCGGATAAATACATACTCTAGAAGAAACAATAGGCATTATTCCAGTAATTATTGCTTTTTGCGAAGAGTCAAATGAAGCTGCTGTTCCAAATAATGTTTCGTCCCCATCATAATTGCAAGTAGCTGCTGTTTCATAATATAGTTTTAAATTTGAAAGGTTAGCATTAGCATCTATTGTTCCTGTTTCGCTAATCGTGATTTGATTCAAATTAACTGATCCTAAATTGGATTGGAAAGTAAATGCTCCTCCAATATAATTATCAGTTGTATTTTTATTTACATTCGCTATTTGCGTTCCAGTAGAACTAATTGTAATAATTGGATCTGGCATTAATTCCAAAACTGCTATTCTTGCATTATTAATTCCAGCAGCATAAGAAGCATTCTCTGCTCTATACTGCATTCTCCAAATAGACTGAGAATTTGTCAAAGATTCTTTTTTAATTGTAAAATACGGATAACCTCTGTTCGTTATATCTCTTGTTTCTATTAATGACTCTCCATAACCAGCACCATCCTTAGATAACTGCACATAACTACTATATGAGGCATTAGCACCATCAATTCCAGCACATCCAATTATTAAATGATTACTTTCTTGAGTAGTTTGGGTTAGTGCTAAATAATTAGTGTATGACGTTAACGTTGTTGTTAATCTTCCTTCTGCTGAGTCGTAGTAGTTATTATTAAACTCATCTGCCCTTAAAGCAATGATTCTTGCATTTGCTATACCTGCAGCATAAGAAGCATTTTCTGTGCTATATTGGATTTTTATTGTGTGAGATGCTGCAGTTAGATTAACTTTCTTAACCATTCCCCAAAGATATTTATTAATCGGATTAAATGTTTCTATATTATAATTACTATAAATAGAACTATCTATATTTAACTGGGCCCTAAAATCAACTGTATTATTAGCTCCATCTAAATCTGCTGTAGCAATAATAATATAGTCACCTGCAGTGCTTGGGGTAAATGTTAAATTAGCTGAATCAACATAAGCAGTTGAATTTGTCGTTGCTCTTGTTTCTAATTGAGCATATTGATCAGCACTATTCATCTTAATGGCTATTATCTTAGCATCTTTAATTCTCCCTATAGCAGCAGTATTATTAGTTTTATATTGTATCTTATATGTTTGTGCTTCTGGAGAAGATCCAAAAGAATCAATTCCGATTGCTCCTCCAGATATATAGTCAGATGGGTCTTTTGGCATATAAATTAGTTCGCTAAAATCTTTAACTGTTCCAGTTGTTCTAGTCAATTTTCCTTGAACACCATAAGAAACACTACTTTCATTCATAAGCCAAGAAGCAATAATCAAATAAGTAGAATTTGGATCTGGGATAAATGTTAATGTTGTTTTATCTTGATAATCAGTATTTGTATTCCAAGTAGACAAAGCAGTTGATTCTGAATAATAATATTGTCTATACTTAACAGAGCTTCTTGTAGCCGTACAAGTAGAACTTGTAGACCCTCCGTTTACACCAGAACAAGTCCAGTTTGCAGATCCACCTATTGAAGGAAATGTTGTGCTTGATGGATTTCCATTTTCACATTGAGTATATACTCCCCATTCAGAATCAGAAGAACTAAAAATATGTCCATTAGCTGTGCCACAAGTACCATTTACAGGAGTCAAGCTTGCCGAACAACTAACTGTTAAAGAATCGTTTCCCGTACAAGTCCAATTGTAAGTTGTTGTAGTTGTTACAGAAGATGCTGTTCCATATGTACAAAGATTTTCTTCTGGAGGATCTACAAAAGAACTACCATTTGCAGATCCACAACTTGTCTTATAAGTATAACAAGCAGCAGGCACTTCTGGACTATTTTCACAATTCCAGTACCATATGTTGCTATTTAAAACCAATGCCGTGTTAGTACTAGACACACAAAGATTTGTAGATGGTTGATCTTTTTTAATTGTGTTGTGAGAAGATCCACAAGAAAGACCTACTGTTCTTGAGGCACTACACGTCGGGCTTGTTGCTCCCCCATTTATACCAGAACAAGTCCAGTTTGCAGATCCACCTATTGAAGGAAATGTTGTGCTTGAAGGCGTACCAGTAGCACATTGCGTGTATGGTGTCCAAGAAGAATCGGTTGAAGCAAAAATATGTCCATTGGCTGTGCCACATGTTCCATCTACTGGCGTTAATTTTGTTGCAGAACAATTAACACTACTACTTGCCCAAGTACAACTCCAATACCAATGACTCGCATCACTTGTTAATGTATGATTCGGCGTACATGAAGGACAAACAAATGTTGCGTAATATCCCACAGAACATAAATTCCCATCAGGCGGAGCCGAAGAATAACTTCCTCCATTAGCAGATCCACAAGTAGCAGGTAAATAAGCGCCACAACCAGAGCTAATTGTTCCACCGTTTACTGGCTGACAACTCCAACCCCAGTTATTATTGTTACAACTAGAATCTGAACAATAACTAGGAGCATAGTAATTTACCGACGTAGGACTTCCTGCTGAACAAAGATTAGTTGATGGAGAAGTTGAGGTATAGGTTCCAGCTGCAGACCCACAAGTACCATCAGTTAGCCTATTCGAAGAACAATTAGACGTTGTTCCGCCATTTATCCCATTACAGTTCCATGTATATGTAGTTGGATTTGTTGTTACAGAAGATGCATTTCCTGCACTACAAAGATTTGTAGATGGCGCAGTAGAGAATGTTCCTCCATTAGAAGAACCGCAAACACCATTAACAACTCTATTTGCTGAACAATTTGCTGTTGTCCCTCCATTTATTCCATTACAGCTCCATGTATATGTAGTTGTATTAGTTGTTACAGAAGATGCGTTACCTGCACTACAAAGATTTGTAGATGGCGCAGTAGAAAATGTTCCTCCATTAGAAGAACCACAAACACCATTTGTTATTACTGTACAAGCTGTAAAAGTATTAATTCTTGCAACAACATATTCATTAATTTTAACAACATCATCATAATCCTTATTTCCATTAGCATTAACATCAATTATATCTAATGCTAAAGAAGAAAGATTAGAGAATGCATAGTTAACATCATTTTCATTAATAACACCGTTTTGGTCTGCGTCTCCATAATTACCACAAGGTTTAGATCTGCTTTGCGATGTAGTAAAGGTCCACTCCACCCTATACCTCTGGCTCCATTTCCTCCGTTTCCACCATAAGCATAATAATATGCTGACCCTCCACCACCACCACCACCAGCTCCATATCCTTTTCCTCCTGTTCCCCCAGCGCCACCAGTTGTTCCAGTTGTATTTCCTCCTACTGTACCGTTTGTACTATAAGTAACACCATTATCATAAGCAACACTTCCATTCCCCCCTGCTAAACCATTAGCAGTAGAGCTTGCAGCAACAGTACCTCCGGCACCACCAGATCCACCATTGGCCACAACAGTTAAAAAATTTGATGATCCTCCAGCGCTACCAGTAATTCCAGCTGAACCATTGCCGCCACCATTTGTTGCTCCAGCGCCACCAGCTCCAGCATGTATATTTGTAATTGCTACTCCTGGTGTTATGCTTGTCGATTGAGTAACTATTTGTCCTGCTCCTCCACCAGATCCACCACCACCACCATTATCAAAAGTTCTTCCTCCTCCGGTTCCACCACCACCACCAGCTCCATAAGCAGTGACTGTAACGGAAGAAACATCTGTATATGGACAGGTCCAGGAACAAGTTTCCCCATAATTACACCAAGCTGTTAAAGCAAAGGCTTGGCTTGCAGAAAGAGAAAAAAATACTAAACCAATTATTAATATTTTAAATATATTTTTAATCTGCATATTATTGTTTATTTATATTGTTATTGATTAATTTCTTTCCACTTTGGAAGAGGTGCAGCTCCTCCTATTTCTCCTCCTTCTCCCCCACACTCAGAGCCAGTAATTATTAATCTTGATTTAAATTGAGTATCAATATTTGTTGCTGTTAGGGTTGGATTTTCAGCATCAAGAGCACTTAAATTTCCTGTTCCACTTATAAGTGACCATGTAAAAGTATTTGGTGATACATTTTCTGTAGAACAATAAACAGGATTATTGCTTGAATCATAACAAACACTACATTTCCAATTTTCTGAAGTTAAGTCTGGGGTTCCTGTTCCAGGAGTCCAACAGGTTGTGTAACATGGGTCAGAAACATTGGCCACGTCAATTGTTGTACAAAGAGTTGTGCTTTCATTCAAAGCAAGCTTTGTTTTCTTTGGAACAATTCTAACTAATGGAAATGCATGTTCAGGGGTAGCAAAAGTAGTTGGTGCTTCAATCCAATCAGAATTTGCAGATTCAGTTCCTCCGGACCTGGTTAACTTAATTTCGTCAACCCTAATCCACCCATAATGGTCTGAGCCATAATAATAATCTTCCCAAACAATTGCTAATTTTACTGTCTGTCCTTTATATGCACTAACATCAATCACGTGATTTGCCCAATTGGTTGTAACCCAATTACGACCAGCTACTTGCCCTGAAACTTGAAATACCCAATCATCATTAATTTTTATTCCCGCAGGACCAGCCCAATAAGGGAAATATGTTCTTTCCCAGAAATCTAAATTAATTGTTCCAGAAACATTAGGAATTGTAATATTTTGATAAATCTCTTCTTTAACAAGGGTTATTGAATAATCAATAAAACTTGTATAACTGCCTGCATAAGCACTAGTGTCGCTTACAGATTTTGTACTTGCTCCTCCAGCAGAGGACCAACCAGTCCATGTTCCATCAAAAGAACCGTTGACAATAGGATCTGTAAATTCATCACCAGTATATACTTTAACCCACCAATGATAAGTTTGATTATATGGTATTTGATTTAAAATAGAAGATGCACTTCTTTTAACAGAAATATTATTTCCTCCCCAACTACTATATGTAATTTCTGATTCGACTGGCAAAGAAGCAACTGGAATTTTAGTTGTTGTAATTAAAGCATTGTTAACATTTGCATCTGTTCCAATTGCAAACTGGTATCCAGTTATTAATGCGCTAGGATTAATATCATTATATGTAAATTTAAATTGTAAATTCTCTGAATTTCCAGAAACTATATTCCCTGCGCTTAAATATTCGTTACAATACCAACAAGAAGAATTGCTATTAATATCTAGTGGTGATTTAAGATTGGTTGCATAAGGACCACTAAAAGTTCTCGTTGCAGAGCAGCTATCTGTTGTTCCTGCACTACTATTTTCTTCCGTCCCCCATCCATTTGTTGTTGGTTCAGTTGCTGCATATTTTCTAATAAACGACCAATCTTGTTCTCCAGTACCTCCAGAAAAATTATATGAAGCTAGTCCCATCAACCCATCTGGAACAGTAGTATAATAAGTTTTAATAAAATTATTATCAATATATAATTCAGAATATGAACTAGTGAGAATAATCTTAACCCTATAAACTGTATTAAAATTAAGAGAGCCATCAGTAGCAGAACAATTTCCACTACTATCGTTTACATTACATAAATAACGAGTTGAAACTTGAAGATACACGCTATCCCCACTGCTTGACGAAGTAGTGCTTCCTGTGCCCCAATCTTTATAATTAGAAAAGGTGTTAACTTTAGCCTCATAGACAAATGGACTGGAGGCTACGTTTTCGTCATGGAAATTTGTATTTGAATAACCATGCCACTGAATAAATGTATTAGCTCCAGAACTAGCAGTAATAGCAATATTATTCCCATAATATACATAAATTGTAGAATCTCCATTTGGAATTGATGGAACCTTTACCCAAACAATTGCTGAGGTTGAATCTGTTTTTGATTCAAGCCAATAGCTTAATTCTGTTGTTCCATCTCCAGAAGTAAACCTTAAGTCATCAAAATCAGCTTGCATATCAGAA
>BTXY01000006.1:0-43563 GCA_036987155.1 Candidatus Microsyncoccus archaeolyticus
TGGCAAGAAAGGCAAAATGCTTTCAGTCTCAAATTATCAATATATGCTGAAAAATAAAATCTATTACGGAATGATTGAATACAACGGCGAAATTTATGACGGAAAGCACGAACCGATTATCACAAAGAAACTTTTTGATTCTGTTCAAGAAGTGATGGCGAACAAGAGCAAACCGAAATCGCCAAAATTGAAACCATACATTTTTAGAGGATTTTTCCGTTGCGGAGAATGTGGTTGCTTTATTACCACCGAAACGCAAAAAGGACATAACTATTTGCGATGTACCAAACGGAAAAATCCTTGTTCGCAAAGGTATGCGAGAGAGGACGCCATCACTTCTCAAATCCGAGAGGAAATAAAAAAAGTTTCTTTGTCTTCCGCTTGGGCAAACGCTTCAATCAATTATTTTGAAAATGAAAAAATGAAGATTGCCCAAGCGGAAAGCTCTTTCGCCCAAAAAGCGAGAAATGAGCTTGTGGAGATAGAAACAAAACTTGATCGTTTGCTTGATTTACAACTGGACGGCAATTTGTCGCAAATGGAATATACTGCCAAAAAGTACAAGCTCATTCTCGCTAAAAAAAATTTGGAAGAAAAAATCCATGCTTTTGGGCGAAAGAGCAATAATCGGTTCGAACTTGCCATTGCCTTTCTAAAAGACACCAACCAAGCCGAAAAATACGCTCAACAAAAAAATCCCGAAAGGATTCGGGATTTTCTCAAAAAGATTGGTTCGAACTTCCGTATTGCCGACCGCACTTTGGTTTTGGATTTCAAAAATTCCTTCAAAATTGCGGAAAAATACCATGCCGAGGCGCTTTGCGCCGAGGCAACATCTTTCAATTTCGCTGAATGTAAAACTTGGCGGAGAGAGAGGGATTCGAACCCTCGGTACATTACATACACAGTCTTTCCAGGACTGCCAATTAAACCACTCTTGCATCTCTCCATATTTTCTCTATTATTGATTATAGTTTTAGAAAATCACTTTTACAACTATATCTTAATTTAAAAGTACCCCATGAATTTGCTTTAAATCTTCCACGCCTTCGTTCCTTCATAAACATATAATATTTCTTTTATTGTCATCACTCGATACTATAGCGTATAAAAATATTATTATCAATATCGTTCTTAAAAAAATATATTATAAAAAAAGCCGTTATTACGGCTAAAATATTATCAAGAAAAAATCTCAAAATACGATTGTCTTGTTAACTCTCCGCTTATATTAAGCTTTTTCAATAAATTCTTGGCTTCTTTTATGTTGTCTCCCCTAATTTCAAAAAAGTGGAGATCTTTTCCTTCAAGAACAATCCTGTCAAGAGAAAAAATAAGATTATTGAGAACAAAAATGTCTCGTATTTTAACAATGGTTATTCTTTCTTTAAAGATTTTTTCAACATCCCCTCTTTCTTGTTCGGAAATTGGAAATTCAAATTTATGTTTTATTCTCATCTCATTATCAATTTCCAAAGCTTTATAAGTAAAAATAAGATTGCCTTGTTCTCTTCTTATTCTTACAACTTCTCCCTCAAGCTGACCAGAGCCAATAAAATAATGGTCTTCTTGAATTGTGTGAGCAAGAAACTCTGCTCCAGATTTTTGAACCTCGTCAATTGATATTGGGCTATCAAGAATTACCTTTATTTGTTTTTCCTTATTGCATCCTGCTTGATGTGGCTCAATAATCGGATCATAAGGATTATTGATTATAATATCAGCATTGTCTTCTTGAACATCAATATAATTAATGTGCATTGGCTCAACAACTGAAAGAAAATAACCGAGAATATCTTTCTGACTCCAAGTTGTTCTTTTTGAATCGCGCATTATGCGCCTAACAAAACGGCCATGACAATTTGTTTTGACAAAAATCTTCAAATCTCCAGCATTAGTCAGTTTTCTATTTAAAGCAAAAAGTCCTTCAACAACAATAATTTGTCTTGGATTTATTTTCTCATAGCCTACTCTTTTGCCCCCTTCTTCAATAAAACTATAAATTGGCTTATTAATGGATTTTCCTTTTTTGAGATCATCTAAATGCCTTTTAAGCATTAATATATCAATTGATTCTGGTTGATCAAAATTATATCCATATTTTTCTGAATATTCTTTACCAATATAGTAATCATCCATTGATATTAATATTACATCAAAAGATAATTTCTGAAGGCGCTCAACTAATTTATTAGCAAAAGTTGTTTTTCCTGATGCAGAGCCTCCAGCAACAAGAATAATTATTGGAAAATTTCCAGAAATTAGTTCGCTTGCTATTATAGACGGTGCGTCTTTAATCTGTAGCATTCTGGGAATTACAAATCCGCCAAAGTAAGATCTTTTCATGATTTACCTCTCAAAGAGCTAGGGCCTAATTAGAAAATCAAGCCATTAAAATAATATAACGAAAAATATTTTTGTCAAACTAAAAACTGCTTTTAAAAAGCAGTTCTATATCTTCATTCCCATTAAGGCTTTTATCCTTTCTTCTACTGGAGGATGCGTCATAAAAAGATTATTAATGCTTTTTCCTCTAAACGGAGAGGAAATAAACAAATGGGCATTAGAAGAGTTGGCTTTAATCATTTGGTTTGGATCAGAAGCAATCTTTTTTAAAGCACTAGCTAATCCTTCAGGGTATCTTGTCATTAATGCACCAGATGCATCAGCTAGAAACTCTCTTTGTCTTGACAGAGCTGCTTTAATAATTTGAGCAACAATTGGAGCTAAGATAGCAGCAACAATTCCTAAAATTAAAATTATTGCATTGCCTCCCCTGTCATTATCGTTGCTTCTTCTAAAACTACTTCTTAAAAAAATATCTGAGAGAAGAGCAATAATTCCAACCAATACAACAATTGCTGTTTGTAAAAGAGTGTCTCTATTTTTAATATGAGACAACTCATGAGCAATCACTCCTTCTAGCTCACTTCTTTCTAGTTTCATTAGTATTCCTTTTGTCAAAGCAATTACTGCGTGCTTTTCATCTCTTCCTGTTGCAAAAGCATTAGGTTGAGCTTCGTTTTCTAAAATATATATCTTTGGCATTGGCATACCAGTAGAAATACATAAATTCTCAACTAATCTATAAATATCTGGATTATCCTTCATTTCAATTAATTTAGCATCAGTCATTGATAAAACAATCTTATCTGAAAACCAATAAGAAGAAACGCTCATAATTGTACTTAATCCAATAGCTATGTATAAAATTAAGGTAGAATCAAAAATATAGCTAAAAAGCCAACCAATTAAAATAACAAAGATGAAAAACATGGTGATTAAAAACCATGTTCTTCTAATATTGGATTCTGCTTGAGAATATAGGGTTGCCATATTATTTCTTTAGGATCCCCAATCTTCTTTGATCTCTTTCGCTTAGTTTTTTGCCAAGCTTTTTTCTTTTTTTCTTTCTTTGCTTGATAATAATCTTTTTAATATTCATCATATATTTACTTGTTGAAATCTACTTTTGGAACTGCTTTCTCTTCTTCTCCTATTTCAAAGAATTCAGCCAATTTAAATCCAAACATGTTAGCAATAATATTTGTTGGAACTGTTTCAATCTTGTTATTTAATTCTATAACATTGCCATTATAAAATCTTCTAGCAGACTGAATTTTGTTTTCTGTGTCGCTTAATTCTTTTTGTAATTCCAAGAAATTAACCGATGCTTTTAAATCAGGATAGTTTTCTGCTAAAGCAAATATTGTTTTTAATGTTCCTGCTAAAGCATTTTCTGCTTCTCCTTTTTCTTTTACTCCCTTTGCATTCATAGCAACATTTCTTGCTTGAATAACTTTTTCAAAGGTTTGCTGTTCATGAGAAGCGTAACCTTTTACTGTTTCAACTAAATTTGGTATTAAGTCATACCTTCTTTTTAATTGAACGTCTATGTCTGACCAAGCCTCTTTAACTCTATTTTTAAGCACAATTAAGGAATTATAGGCGAAAACTATCCACAAAACAACTATACCTATAAAACCAATTATAATTATTGATAAGTCCATATATTATTATTTATTTTTCTTTTTAATTTTGACCTTTACCCTTTTTTCTTCAAAAATCTCTTGTTTTTCTTTTTTCTTAAAAAAACTTGACCACAAATTCTTAAAAGACTCCATTCCAATTTCTATTTCCTTTAAATCTTCTTTTAATTTACTTATTTTCTCAGAATGCTTGCTTATTGATTCGAAAACAGAATCAGCAACAGAAGATATTTTTTTACTTAACGATTTTTTATCCTTAAACCCTTTTTTCTTTTTAATCCCCTCTACTACTTCTTTGATATTGCTTTCGATCTTCTGGCTTAGCTTAGCATATTTTCTAGCCTCTTCGATGAGCTCTAAAAATAATTGTATTTTCTTTTCTAAGCAATCTTCGAATTCTTGTTTTGCTCTCTGGGTTTGCTTTTTTATTCTGTTTAATAAATAAAAGATGTTAAAAGCCAATATTACAAAAAGAGACATTATTAATAATATAATATTGGTTTCCATTAGAATTATTATAACAAAAATTAATTAAATTACAAGATGGTATTAATATCCCATTTCTTGTCTATCATTAACAATATCTTTTTTTTCTTCTGGTTTTTCAACAACAATGCATTCTGTGGTCAAAAGCATTGAAGCAGCAGAAACTGCATTTTCAACACAAGACCTTACAACCTTTGCTGGATCAACAATTCCTGTTTCCATAAAATCTTCAAATTTATCTTCCAAAGCATTATATCCTTCATTAAAAGATAGTTTCTTAACTTCTGCAGAAATTACTGCTCCGTCTTTTCCAGCATTTTCAGCAATTTTCCTTATTGGCTCTTCAAGAGATTTTTGTAATATCTCTATTGCTATTTTTTCTTCACCTTCAATTTTAGCATTGTCTAATGCTTTTTGACATCTAAGTAAAGCCACTCCTCCTCCAGGAACAATCCCTTCTTCTATTGCTGCTCTTGTAGCTGAAAGTGCGTCTTCTGTTTTATGTTTTCTTGCTTTTTGCTCTATTTCAGTAGCTGCTCCTACTTTAATTACTGCAACTCCGCCTGATAATTTAGCTAATCTTTCTTGAAGCTTTTCTTTATCAAAATCAGATTCTTCTGCTGTAATTTGAGTTCTTAATTGAGAAATTCTTTTTTCAACATCCTCTTTTTTCCCTTTTCCTTCAACAATTATTGTTTTTTCTTTAGTAGCAATGATTTTTCTTGCTCTTCCCAATTGAGACAATTCTATATTCTCAATTTTCATTCCTAGTTCTTCTGAAATTACCTGACCCCCAGTAACAATAGCAATGTCTTCTAATATTTGCTTTTTTCTGTCTCCATAACCAGGTGCTTTAACAGCTAAAACATTAAACACCCCTCTTAGTTTATTAACAATTAATGTTGTCAAAGCTTCTCCATCAACGTCTTCAGCAATAATAAAAATGTTCTTTTCTCCTGTAGCAACTATTTTTTCTAATACAGGAACCATTTCTTGAATTGAAGATATTTTTTTATCAGTAATTAAAATATATGGATCTTCTAGTTTTGCTTCCATTCTCTCTACATCGCTAACCATATAAGGAGAGATATATCCTTGATCAAATTCAAGACCTTTTACAATTTCTTTTTCGATTCCTAGTGTTTTTGATTCTTCAATAGTAATAACCCCATCTTTTCCTACCTCAGTAATTGTTTTAGCAATTAGTATTCCTAATTCTTTATCTTCTGCAGAAATAGTAGCTACTCTAGCATAATCTTCTTCAGTTGAAATAGGCTTAGCCATTTTCTTAATTTCCTCAACTACTAGTTCTGCTCCTTTTTCAAGTCCTCTTCTAATGGCTAATGGATTAGCTCCAGCTGTTACATTTTTTAATCCTTCTCTAATTAAGGTTTGCGCTAACAGTGTTGCAGTGGTTGTTCCATCTCCAGCAGCATCATTTGCTTTTTCTGCTACTTGTTTTACTATTTCAGCTCCAATGTTTTCTGCTTTGTCTTCTAATTCAATTTCTTTAGCAATACTAACTCCATCATTAGTAATAGTCGGAGAACCAAACTTTTCACCCAATACAACATTTCTTCCTTTAGGGCCTAGTGTAATTGTTACTGCATTAGCTAATTTATCAGCGCCTGCTTTTAATTTAGCTCTTGCTTCTTCTCCATAAAACATTTGTTTTGCCATATGTTTATTCAATTATTGCCAAAATGTCATCTTGACTGGCAACTAAATATTCTTTATTCCCGACCTTGATTTCTTGAGGACCATATTTAGTGAATATCACCTTGTCTCCCTCTTTAACTTCCATGGGAATAACTTTTCCCGAAGAATGAGTTTTCCCAGGGCCAACAGCAATAACTGTTCCTTGCTCTGGTTTTTCTCTTCCTGCAGATTGAGGAAGAAGTATTCCTCCTTTTGTTTTTTCCTCTTCTTTAAGAGGTTCTATAATAATATGATCTGAAACTGGTTTTAATTTCATAAAATAATTTTAAAAATATTAGCAATTATGACCTTTGAGTGCTAATGATAATTTATTCTAAATTTTAATATTTGTCAATTTGACAACATTATCTTATTCTTTTAACCTATTAATAGCAACTTGAGAGGTAAATCATGAACAAAATTGCAGTGTGTTTAATTATTATTCTAGGATCATTAATGATGCTAGATGTAGTAACAACACATATAGCGCTTGAGAACAATCACACAGAGAAAAATCCAATAATGAATCTTATTGTCTCTTCCCCTATTAATCACGTCATGTTAAAAATTATTGGATTAATATTAATTATTCTTTGCTCTTTTATTTTTAAAAATGTAGAAATTAAAGAATTAAATAAAAAAAGAGACTACTATTGCATGAGTCTAACAATATGTTGCATATTTTATATATGCGTTGTCTCTAATAATATTATTCAGATAATAATAAAAACCCTTTAAGGGTTTTTTATTAAAACTAAAGATCGTTCATTATTTTATATACTCCGAGGGTCCCTCTCCACCACCATCAACAGCACCGTACCTATTCCAAGTGCCCCACCAGAATGACAACAATTATCGTCGCATGAATCATTGCTAGGGCTGCTGGACGATATTAGGACCTGTTTATTGATTAATTTGTCATAGCACTAACGTCATCAAGATATAACATTCCGGTATTATCAAAAGAAAAAGTGATAGTATGCGAACCAGAATAACTAGACACATCAATTATATGTTGGGTCCAAGAAGAAGTATAGAGATTAGCTATTTTTACATCTGAATCAATTTTAAAACTGTGACCGGTTCCATTTTTGCTCCAAAAAGAAAGTTGAGAAACATTTGTTAAATCAACTGTTTGATAAAAAGTTCCTGTTCCATATTCACAATAAATAATTGCTCCATAAGAACCGGAGTACTTGCCTGCACCCATAATATCAGCATAAGCATAACTTCCTGTCTTTGTCCAACCATTACTATTCCCTGTTTCAAATCCACCATTAATAATCATTTGTTGAGGAGTGATTTCAGAAAAACCAGAACTGTAAGTATATTTATATAAATTATCATTAGATAACGTTGCTTTAATTGTAAAATCACTTCCATCTGCTGATTGATATTTGTAGTATGCTCCAGAGGGATCTGTAGGAAAAGCTTGAGCGTAATCTGGAATAAGAGCTGATTTTAATGTTGTACATCCAGAAGCATCATTTCTAATGTCACATTCTGTTGGTTCAACAGGAGCAGTACCAAAAAGTGTTTTGTAAGAAAGAATTAGTTTTTGTAAGTTATCAATATCATGTTTTCTTTCTGCATCATAAGTAGACTCAGTAACATCATTTGTGATAATAATAATAAAACCAGAAAGAATTCCAACAATAACAATTACTACCAAAATTTCTATTAATGTGAATGATTTATTATTCATTTAATTATTGTATTATAAAAAATTATTAAAAAAATATTTATGGGCAGCCAGAAAAGCTACTTTGCCCCCCAATTAAATAATCATAAATCTGAACAACGTCATCATAGTCAACTCTTGCATTGTTGTTTACATCTGCTCCTGGAGGATATGGAGTAACATTAACATAGGAATAAGTTACAGAATAATCATTTTTCGTAACACTTGAATCTTCATCAGCATCTCCTAATGATCCGCAAGGGCTTGGTTTTGAGATATTGGCTGTACAATTAGCTGTTGTTCCTCCGCTCACACTACATGTCCAGATATAATCTGGGTCGCTGTCAGTAGTTACAGAAGAAGGATTTCCAGAAATGCATAAATTAGAATCTGGTGGCGAAGAAAATGATCCTCCATTTGCAGAACCACACACACCATTAGCTGTTAAGAAAAAACCCGTATCACTAGAATAACCATAGGTATAAGAATTCGAAAGTGTTGATTGAATTGTAAAATCAGAACCAGCAGCAGAAACATATTGATAGTGCTTACTTGAATCGGGATCTGTTGGGAACTGGGCCATATAATTTGGAATAAGAGCACTAGCCAAATTACTACAATTAACCCCTATATTACAAATAGTAGCTTCTGTCGGATAAGAACCATTAATTGACTTATAGAAAAGAAGGTTTCTTTGAAGAGTATCCATGTCATGCTTTCTTTTAGAATCGTTTGCTGAATTAAGAATACCCGAAAGAGAAAAGATAATAATAGCTGAAATAACTCCTATTATCACTATAACCACTAATATTTCAATTAAAGTAAATGATTTACAGTTCTTCTTTTTTAAATTCATAATAAGAATAAATAATTAGAGTAATCGTAAAAGAAATTATTGGTATGAAAACAAAGAAAAACGCGTATTCTGAAAAGAAAATTGAAATTAAAGCTAATAATCCTGATATTTTAAATAATTTACTTCCTAATCTATGAGTTTTATCCCAAACTTTGTCAGATGAAAGTGTCCATGGCGTTCTTATACCAATAAAAAAGTTCCTCTTTGCTTTTTCTAATAAAATTCCTATGTAATAAAAGAAAAGTCCGAGAGCGGGCATTAATGCTTTGTTCATATTAAACACAGCTCCCATATTCCACAAAAGAGTCAAAACATACAAATAGAAAAAGAAAACCGTAAATAAGACAATAAACATTTCGTAGTTATTTTTGAACTTATCAATATTTTTCTTTAAAGGGTCTATATTGGGAACTAGCAAAAGGATTATTGCTAAAATTAAAAGAAACACTGGTAAAAAGAAAACTCCAAAATCTCTTGAAACGTATCCATCAACGTTTCCTTCTATGTTCCAGTGAGAAGCCATTTTTTCTGGCATTAAATAATAAGAACAAAAACCTAGGACAAAACAAAGAGCTATTATTGAAAATATTAATATCTTTTTATTCATTTTCTGTTAAGTTTAATTTTAATTCCCCTATTCTTTGATTATAGTCATTGATGCTAATTTCTTTATTTAATAATAATTTATTAATGCCAATAAAATAATTATTATTAATACTAGCAATAGCTAATACATCATTAAATATTCTAAATTCATCTAATTTACCCTTAAAGGGATAGTTAACCGTAGAGCCACCATATGTTCCTATATACAAAGCACCATCATCTACAGCATAAGCAGATGTTAATGTTTTTGGGTCATTGGTATATGCTCCATTCTTATACAGTTTTAAAACTTTTGTTGAGTTTTTAAATGTAAAAACAAAATAAGTCCAAGCATCGACTGGAAAAACATTGCTAAATGTTGCTGTGTTTGTTGAGCCATTTGCCCATTGAAAATTGACATCCACTTCATTTGTTCCAGTAGTATAACACCAAAAATAACCATTTCCAGAAGCTTGTGCTGCCCTATTAAAGAAAGTTGGATAAGTTTTTGATCCATTGCTATTATAAGCCCAAAAAGAAAAAGTATAATTGCCTGTTAAATCTAATGTATCACTATCAGTAATTGTTAAATAATCATCTGTACCATCAAATTCTATACAATTAGAAGAAATGCAATCATTTCCACCTCTTACTATTGGCGTACTACTAATAGAAGCATCATTTGCTCCCCAAGTATCTTTTACGTCATTTGTAGTTGCATTCGATCCTGCTGAAGTTGGGCCATCAAACTTCCATTCTGAAACAAAATTAGAAGGTAAATTAGTTAAAATAGATAAACCAAATGCTTTTGCTCGTGCTAATTCTGCATGAGTTGTAGAATCGCTTGATCTAGTGACCACAAAAGCAGAAAGAATGCCGATTATAAGAATTGATACAAGTATTTCAACTAAAGTAAATGATTTTTCTTTTTTCATATTTTTATATATTATACTCTAAAATATTAAATACGCAAAGGGTTGACTTTATTATGTTTTCTGTTATCATTTAAACAATGTATAGCTTCCTATCTAAAATTATCTCCGGAATTGTCGGAACAGCCTTATCCTTGTATTTTATTAAAGAAATTACATACGATGATAGTATTTATACAATAATAATAGTAGGAATCGCAATAGGTCTTTTAATGATGATTGTAAGGCCAATTCTTAATGCCATTACCTTGCCATTAAGAATTATTACATTAAACCTTTTTTCCTTTATAATAATTATGTTTTTAATTTGGACAGTTGACTGCATTTTTCCGAGCACTATGTTTGAAATTAACGGGATTTCAGGAGTATTCTGGATGTCCCTGATAGTTCTTGGTTCTGATGCCCTGTTCTCTACTAATAATGAATAATATTACTTTAATTGCTCAATCAATTATCTCTGTAGTATTGGTTGTTCTTATTCTTCTTCAGCAAAGAGGAACTGCACTTGGTTCTGCTTTTGGGGGAGGCGGAGAATCCTACAGCACAAGGCGTGGAGCTCAAAAATATATTTTTTGGGCAACAATTATTTTTACTGTCATTTTTCTAGGACTTGCTTTGTATAACCTAATGAAATAATGTTTTCAAGAAAAAAGCACAAAATGCCCAACTTAAAGCAATGGGCCCAATTTTTGAAGGTTTTAAACTTTAAAGAAAAGGTTATTTTTGCAATTCTATTATTAACAGCTTTTATTTCTTTCTGCTTTATTTCTTCAAAATTTATTAATGACCACACTTCTTTGGTCCCAAACCAAGGAGGAGAAATAAAAGAGGGATTATTAGGGCAACCACAATTCATTAATCCTCTTTATGCTTATTCTTCTTCAATAGATAGAGAAATAGCTGAATTGTGCTTTTCTAGTCTTTTTAATTATAACTCTCAAGGAGACATTGTTCCTGATCTAATAGACACCTACACAATAAGTAGTGATGGAAAAAATATTGAATTCTCTATTAAACAAAATGTTAAATGGCAAGACAATGAGCCCTTAACAATTGACGATATTGTTTTTACTTTAAACCTCATTCAAGACCCAAACTATTTAAGTCCTTTAAGAGCTAATTTTTCTGGCATAGAAATAGAAAAAATGTCTGACCATAAAGCACTTTTCAGATTAAAACAACCATATTCTGGATTTTTAGAAAATCTTACTAATTTAAAAATAATGCCTAAACATGTTTGGAAAGAAATTACTGCTTCAAAAATAATGAGTAGTGATAAATTAAATCTATTATCCCCTATTGGTTCTGGAAAATATACAATTAAAAAAGTTGAGCAAGACAGCGATAAATATGTTAAATCAATAGAATTGAATTTAAATAAAAATTATTATGGACAAAAACCAAACATTAAAACCATAAAATTTGTTTTCTTTGATAAAAAAGAAGATTTAACTAATGCCCTTAAAAAAGGAATTATTGATGCGGGCTTTTTAGAAACAGCTGGAGAGTATAATTTAGAAGAATTTAAAGGCTCTAATACATATTTAATCAAAACCCCTAATTATTTTAGTCTCTTTTATAATAATTCAAAAAGTCCTTTAAATAATGTTGAAATAAGGAAAGCATTAGATATTGCTTTAAACAAGGAAGAAGTTTTAGAAAAAGGACTTAATAAATTAGGAGAAATTGTTTATTCTCCAATACTACCCTCTTTTTACGGTTTTAGCGAAGAAGAAAAAGAAACAACAGAACAAGATTCTAAAACTATTTTAGAAAAACAAGGTTTTGAAGAAAAAGATGGTATAATGGTGAAAACCATTAAAAAAACATCGGGATTTGAATTTAAAAGTACTTTAAATGTCGGGAGTAGCGGAGCAGAGGTTTCCAAGCTTCAAGAATGCTTAAAGCAAGACCCAGAAATATATGATGGAGAAATTAGCGGATATTTCGGAACGCAGACAAAAGAAGCAGTAATTCGTTTTCAAGAAAAATACAAAGAAGATATTTTAATTCCAAATGATTTAAAGGAAGGAACAGGAAAAGTAGCAGGAAGCACAATTAAAAAATTAAATGAAATTTGCTTTAGTGTTCCTAACGAAGAAATAAAACTTTCTTTTACAATTAAAACAACAGAAAGTCCTTCTTTAATTAAAACTGCTGAAAATATTAAAGAACAATGGGAAAAAATAGGAGTAAAAGTAGAAATAAAACAATTAGATGTAACTGAAATTAAAAAAACCATAAGAGACAGAGATTTTGATATTCTTCTTTTTGGAGAAAAATTAGGAGGAATACCAGACCCTCTCCCCTTCTGGCACTCTTCTCATATTATTGATCCAGGATTAAATATTTCAATGTATAAAAATGAAAAAGCGGATTTAGCTCTTGAAAAAGCAAGACTATATTCTGACTATAATTCAAATCAAAGAAAAGAAACACTGGAAGAATTTCAAAACATTTTAATTAAAGATTATCCAGCTACTTTTCTTTACTCTTCATATAGTGCATACATAATTAATAAAAATATAAAAGGAATCCAATTAGATAAATTATCTGATATTGAAAAAAGATTTATCGATATTTCTAATTGGTTCATTTACCAAAAACGTATATGGAAATAAAACCAGACATAAGACATTTAAATGATATGAGGGAAATGTTTAGTGAGGCTACTGGAACTGACAATCCCCCCCTTTATTACATGTATAGGGGAGTAAAAAACCAAGACGATTTAAGATATGACATTACTGTTATCCCACCATTAATGTTTGGCAATGAATACAATAAAACAAAAGGGCACTATCATTATTCTCATCCAGAATTATATATTGTATTAAAAGGTAAAGCTATATTTTTTATACAAAGAGGATTAGAAGAAATAACTGACGCATATTACATAGAAGCTAACGAAGGAGATTCAATAATTATTCCTAAAGAATCAGGACATTTTACAATCAACCCCACAGAAGACACTGTTTTAGAGTTAGCTAATTGGTCTAGTGTTAATTCTGTTTTTGATTATAAGCCAGTAGAAATCAAAAAAGGTGCTTGTTATTACTATACTAAAAAAGGTTGGATTAAAAACCAAAATTATAAACAGGTTCCTGAACTCAAAAAAGAGGAGCCCTTAAAAGAGATTCCTAAAGATCTCACATTTTTAAAATAAATATATGGATAAAAAACAATTTACTAAAAGACCCCGGACGTTTGTTCGAAAACAAGGTCCAGTGGTTAAAGACCATCTAAAGATTATACCTTTGGGTGGTTTAGGCGAAGTCGGCCGAAACATGACTATTTTCGAATACAAAAACCAAATATTAATTGTGGATATTGGTTTTAGAATGCCAGAAGAAGACATGCCGGGAATTGATTATATCATTCCCGACATTTCTTATCTATTGCAAAATAATAAATATAAAAATATTGTTGGTGTTTTAATTACTCATGGACATTATGATCACATTGGAGCAATCCCCTACATTATACACAGAATAGGAAATCCTCCAGTTTTTGCTGCCCCACTAGCCAAAGGAATAATAATTAAAAGACAAGAAGAATTTCCAGACAGACCAAAAATAGATATGAATGAAATTAATGATGGATCAAGAATTAAATTAGGAGTTTTTCAAATTGAATTTTTCAGACAGAATCACAATATTCCTGATAACATGGGAATATTTATTAAAACGCCTGTAGGAAATATTGTTCACACTTCTGATTTCAAATTTGATGATTTTCCAGTTAATGAAAAACCAACTGATTTTAAAAAATTAAATGAAATTGGAAAAAGAGGTATCACCCTTTTAATGTCTGACTCAACTGGAGCAGAAGAAGAAGGACACTCTTTGTCAGAAAAACAAATATTCGAAAACCTTGAAAAAGTTTTTAAAGAAGCAAAAGGAAGAATTATTCTTGCTACTTTTTCTTCTCTGGTTAATAGAATTCAGCAAGCAATTACTTTATCAGAAAAATATGGAAGACGAGTAGGTTTTATTGGGCACAGCATGAAAACTAATGTAGAAATGTCTAAAAAAATGGGATATTTAAAATCCCAAAAAGGAACACTTCTTAAAAAAGTAGCTGAATCAAATAATTTGCCTGATAAACAAGTAACAATTCTTTGTACTGGCGCTCAAGGGGAAGAAATGGCAGGATTAATGAAAATAGCAACAAAAGAACATCCTTCAATTACAATAAAACCTGGTGACACTATTGTTTTCTCTTCTTCAGTTATTCCTGGAAATGAAAGAACAGTTCAAATGCTTAAAGATGATCTTTTAAGACAAAAAGCAAATGTGTTTCATTATAAGATGATGGATATTCATGCTGGAGGACATGCTCAAAGAGAAGAATTAAAAGAAATGATTTCAATAATGAAACCAAGATTTTTTATGCCTATTCACGGACAATTTTCTATGATGTACGCTAATGCTAAACTAGCAGAAAAATGTGGCATAAAAGAACAAAATGTAATTTTAACGGATAATGGAAAGGTTATAGACCTTTATCCAGAAAAATTTATTATTGAAAAGAAAGAAATTCCTTCTGATTATATTATGGTTGATGGTCTTGGAGTTGGAGATGTAGGAGAAGTAGTTTTAAGAGACAGACAAATGCTCTCCAAAGATGGAATATTTGTAATCATTGCTGTGGTTAATAGAAAAACAGGAAAAGTCCAAGAATCACCTGATATTATTTCTAGGGGCTTTGTTTACTTAAGAGAATCTAAAAACTTACTTTACGAAACAAGAAAAAAAGTAATTCAAACCATTGAAAAAGCAACTGCCTCAGGACACGTAGTTAATTGGACCTACATTAAAGATAATGTAAGAAATACTCTTAGTGACTTTTTATTTGAAAAGACACAAAGAAGACCAATGGTATTGCCAGTAATTATTGAGGTATAAAAAAAGGACCTAGGAAGCTTGAGGAAATTTTCCTCTGCTTTCTAGGTCTTTGACCCGCTGAACCAATTTTTCATGGTTCATTTTTTGCTGCTCCCTCCAAGAATCATGGGCGTGCCATGCTTTTTCAATTCTTGGCGTGAAAATCTTCTGTCCACACTGCGATACAAGAAATTCTTGTGCTTGAATAAAGTTCATTTCTGTCCTCCTATTATATTTATATTATAATATACTATAAAATATTTGTCAATACCCTACTCCTGACAATCCGATTCTATTTAAATATTCTTCTTTTGCTATTTGTCCATCAATAAATAGTTTATTAAGACTAGAAACATAATAATTTTTAATAAAAATTGATGTTGTTGCACCGTCAAAAACAACAACCTCGTCTATTTTTCCTGGCCAATAATAACCAGTATTTGCTCCGTCTCCCCTTCTTCCTATACTAAAACTAGTAACTACTGTATTAATTGTCGTACTAAAACTACCACTTTTTTTGTTTTCACCATTTAAATAATACTTCCAACCAGTGCTACCATCAAAAACAAAAGCTACGTGGTTCCATTTACCTGTTTGAGCTATTTCTGTTCCAGAAATTGTAATATTATTATTAGAATTTATCCCATCAGTAAATAAATACGTATTAGATGAAATATAGGCTGTATTTATAATAAAACTTTGAGAAGATCCAGCTGAATTATTTAAAGCAACCAGAACTCCTCCAGGATTAACATTATTAGGATATATCCAAACTGAAATTGTTCTTGCAGATTGTCCAGAAGGCAAGTCAGATGGGCTTGTTTTTTCTATATATTGATTACTCCCACTAAAAGATAAACATTTTCCTAAAACACAATTAGCTCTATTAGTCTCCCATGTAGCTCCAGTTATCGTACCAGTATTCCCGTTTCCACTAAAATCATAAACACTACTACCGGTCCCCTCATCTAAATTCCATTCTCCGGCAATATTTTGAGCCAGAGAACTTTTTATTTTTTCAGAAAACATCAAAACTTTTGCTTGATTAGAATCTTGCCTAAAAGACTCTGTTGAAAGATAAACAAAAGAAGAAACAATTCCTATTAATAAAACAACAACTAAAACTTCTATTAATGTAAAAGATTTTTTCATTTAAATTAATTATTATTTGTTATTTTTATATACCCTGAAGCTCCATTCCCACCATTACCACCAGGATTACCCTGCTCCTGATTTGATGCTCCTCCTCCCCCACCAGCACCACGTCCTGTTCCGGCTGCTCCACCATAATGCCATACGTCTCCGTCATAAGCATTGCTTCCAGCAGTAGCATAAGTTCCAGAACCATAACCATTTGATCCTGGCCCTCCATTCATGGTGCCACTATAATCACTAGATTGCTCTGCCCCACCTGATGCGCTAACAGAAACTCCAGTACCAGAAATTAAAGACTGTCCACCCGCTAATCCATTACCACAAGTACTTGTTCCTCCAGCTCCACCTGTTCCACCATTACCAATGGTTATTGTAAGAGTTTGCCCTGGTGTAACTGAAATAGAATTTTGAGTAGTTGTTGTTCCATTATTTCCTCCTCCTCCACCATAATACGATCCTCCATATTGCCAATTGTGTCCTCCTTTTCCACCACCACCAGCACCAACAACAATAACATTAATAGATGTTACATCACCGGGAACCTGCCAAGAAGTAGAAGAAGTAAACTCAACATATGTAAATGGTTCTATTTCAGAAAAACCATTACTATATTGATATTGATATGTATAATTATTAGATAGGGTTGTTTTAATTGTGAAATCAGTTCCACTTGTTGCTTGATATGTATAGTATTCTCCTGAAGGATCTCTTGGAATAGCTGCCACTGTTTTATAGTACTTAGGGACAAGAGCACTGTGAAGAGTGCTGCAAGGGCTTGTAGACTCTGAGCCAACATTACACAACGAAGATTCTACTGGAAAACCATACATACCAGCAGAAACAATGGCTGTTCTTAATGACTCTATATCATTTTTTCTTTGATTATCTTTTGCAGAATCAGTAATATTATCCATGGAAACAAAAACAATGCCTGATATTACTCCAACAATAACAATTGTTACTAATATTTCTATTACAGTAAATGATTTTTTATTCATATAATAAATTATACTAAAATTAATAGAATAAGACAATATAGCTTGACCAAGGGCCTAAAAAATGCTACATTACAAACATAAATTGCCTTCGCTAAAGGATAATTAAATATAATATATATGCAGTTTTACGAGATAAACATATTGATATCGCCTAATCTTTCCCAGGAGGAGGCCATTACTTTTATATCAAGTTTGCAAAATCAATTTCAAGATTTAGGAAAAATTATCAGTGAAACAAAAGCTGATAGAAAAAAATTAGCTTATGACATTGAAAAGCAAGAAGAAGCTTGGTTTTCATATTTCAATTTTTTCCCTAATCAAGAAAAAACATTAAAAGAATCTCTTGATTTGATTGAAAAAACCTTAAAACAAGATGCAAATATCTTAAGGCATTTAATTGTTAAAAAAGACGAGAAAAAGGTTCAAAAAACAAGAACCATGCCAGTAAAAACTCCTTCTGAAAAACCTGTTGAAAACGCTCCCAAGATAGAAGTTGAACTAAAAGACGTTGAAGATAAAATAAATGAATTATTAGAAGAATAAAAATACATTCATGAACTTCAATAAAGTAATATTATTAGGTCGTGTAGCTTCAAACATTGAAATGAGAAGCACTACAACCGGCCAAAGCGTTTGCACTTTTAGATTAGCAACTAATAGAATTTGGAGAGATAAATCAGGAGAAAGAAAAGAAGATTCCCAGTTCCATAATATTGTTTTATGGGGAAAGCAAGCTGAAAATGCTTCTCAATTTATGGCTAAGGGTTCTTTAGTTTTAATTGAAGGAAGATTACAAAACAGATCATGGGAAGATAAAACTGGAAACAAAAGATACACCACTGAAATTATTGGTGAAAACTTCCAGCTTGGGCCAAAAGGAGGAGAAAAAATACCTCCTAAAGAACAAAATAAAGAAATAAACGATGATGAAGATATTCCTGTTATCGAAGACGGAGACGAAATCGATATTAAGGACATTCCTTTCTAAAAAATATGTATTGTTTTTTCTGTAAAAAAAATATACAAGAAATTAATTTCAGAAACACAGAAGTTCTAGAAAGATTAATTTCTAAATCTGGAAAGATAAAGCCAAGAAAAAAAACAGGGCTTTGTGCAACACATCAAAGAGAAGCATCTAGAGCGATTAAAAGAGCCAGAATAATGGGTCTGCTTCCCTTTGTAGCAAAATAATTAGCATCCGGGTTGAGCAAAAAACCCATTCTCCTTTGAGAGCGGGTTTTTTGTTTAATCATTATACTTTTGAGTAATCTCTTTTTGTATTTCTTTAAGTATTTTTGGGTTAGCTTTAAGATATTCTTTTGCTTTTTCCATCCCTACCCCTATCTTTTCTCCATTATACACAAAACTAGAACCTGACTTCGTAATTACTCCTAACTTAGAACCCAAATTAATTGATTCTGAAGCTCTAGAAACTCCTTCGTTGTAATAAATATCGAATTCAGCTGTTTTAAAAGGAGCAGCTACTTTATTCTTAACAATTTTTGCTTTGATTCTAGAACCAATAATATTTTCTCCTTGCTTTATTTGAGCTACCCTTCTTAATTCAATTCTTACTGAGCTATAGAATTTTAAAGCAAGACCGCCTGGAGTTGTTTCAGGATTCCCGAACATTATTCCAATCTTCATTCTAGTTTGATTTAAAAAGATAAGAACTGTTTTAGTTTTTGAAACAATTCCTGATAACTTTCTTAAAGCTTGAGACATTAATCTAGCTTGTAATCCAATTTGAAGCTCTCCCATTTCCCCTGCTACTTCTGTTTTAGGAACCAATGCTGCTACTGAATCAACAACAATTACATCTACTTCTCCTGATCTCACCAAGCTTTCAACAATGTGCAGCCCTTGTTCAGCTGAATCAGGCTGAGAGATTAATAAGTCATCTGTATTAACCCCTATTTTCTTAGCATAATCAGGGTCTAATGCATGCTCAGCATCAATAAAAGCACCTACTCCTCCTGCTTTTTGAGCTTCTGCTAAAACATTCAAAGCAAGCGTTGTTTTACCAGTGCTCTCTCCACCATATATTTCAGTAATTCTTCCCCGAGGAATTCCATTAACTCCCAGTGCCAAATCAACAGTTAAAGATCCTGTTGAAATAGTATCAACATTAGCTTTCTCAGCTTCTCTTAGTTTCATTATAGCGCCTTCTCCAAACTTCTCTTTAATTTCAGAGATGGCTTCTGCTAAATTAATTTTTTCTTTTTCTTCTATTTTTTTTCTTGCCATATAATATATTTTACCATAAATTATATTTTTCTACTATAGTTCACTTAGTTTATATAAATATTCCTGATTAGTAATTCTCCCCTTAATTAAGAATCTGCTTAAATCAGAATAATAATTATTTTCTATCTTAAAAGAACTCAACGAAGAATCATATATTCTTGTTGTGTCCAAAACAAAAATGCTAGCTAAGACGTCACCCAATCTAACATAAGAAACAGTATATCCTCCTGGCCAACCAACCTTTGACTCTATAAGTCTGCCATTGTTATATGTTTTTCTATAATTCCCAGTTTTAGAAAAACTAATCGCATAATGATTAAACCCTACCCCTATATCCATAACAGAACCATCGTAATTAACATTGTTTAATCTGGTTACTGGTAAAAATCTTTTAGGACTCACTGAAGAAAGCTCAAAACAAATTCTTGTTGTTGCATCAACATGAATCCCTAAATAATCATACCATAGAATTGTAGAGCCTAAATCTTTCATCCAAAATTCTACTGTTATTTCATCTATATTAATATTATAACTAGAAAATTGAACATAATCATTAGAATCAAACTCTAAACATTTCTCATCAAAACAATCTGACCCATCTCTAACAACTGGGTCACTGCTAACAAGACTAGCATTTTTATTAGACCACGAATCTATAACCTCTGAAGCTAAAACAGTGTTTCCTGTTGTTCCTAAATCAAATTTCCACTCGGAAACTAAATTCATCATTAATGAATTTTTCAAAGAATCTGAAAATGCTTTTGATTTAGCGATATTGGCATTATTGGTAATAGAACTCATTCCTACGATAATAAAAGAAGAAAGAATCCCCACAACAATGATTACTACCAATATTTCGATTAAAGTAAATGATTTTTTCATTCTTTAATCTTGTTAAAATTATTCTTCAATCTCCCCATCATTCACATAAACCTCTCTTGGTTTGGCTCCTTCAGCTGGTCCAACTACTCCTCTTTCTTCTAATATGTCTAATAATCTTGCTGCTCTAGCATAACCAATTCCTAATCTTCTTTGAAGAAGTGATGCTGATGCTTTTTTAGAAACAATTACCATTCTTTTTGCTTCTTCGTATAAAGGATCTTCTTTAGAAAAGAAACTATCCATTTGAACTTCTTTTGTTTCCATTGCTCTAGTTAATTCTTTTGTTAATGAATTTTCATCTTCTTCTTTTGGTGTTTCAATATATCCTTCTTCTTCTTTAATTTCTTCCTCTTCTTCATTAGAAACAATAAAAGTAGCTACTTTTTTAATTTCTTGTTCTGAAATATATGGACTCTGAATTCTTCTTGGCTTAGCATGTTCTTTGGTTAACAAAAGCATATCTCCTTTGCCTAAAAGCTTTTCTGCACCCGAAGAATCAAGAATGGTTCTAGAGTCAATTAATGACCCTACTTTAAGCGCAATTCTTGATGTAATGTTTGCTTTAATCAAACCAGTAATAACCTCTACAGAAGGCCTTTGAGTGGCTAATATGAGGTGTATTCCTGTTGCTCTACTCATTTGAGCTAATCTTACTACATAGGATTCAATTTCTTTTCCTTTTACGCTCATTAGATCAGCTAATTCGTCAATAATTAAAACAATGTATGGAAGCTTGTCTTCTCCCTTTTTCTCCATTTTAGAATTATAGCTATGAATATCCCTACTATTTGCTCCTGCTAAAACAGTAAATCTTCTTTCCATTTCCCCTACTAGCCATTTTAAAGCAACTAATGTTTGCTGAGCATCATAAATAACTGGACATAATAAATGAGGAAGAGTTGAATAAACTGGAAACTCTACTCTTTTTGGATCAATCAATACTAATTTTAATTCTTCTGGGCTATTTCTGTATAAAAAGCTTAAAATAATTGAATTAAGACAAATAGTTTTACCAGAACCAGTTGTTCCACCAACTAAAAGGTGTGGCATTTCAGCTAAGTCAGCAAAAGCACTAATTCCCCTAACATCTTTTCCTAATGCCATGTATAAAGAATTAGGAGCTTGCTTAAAATCTTCTGTATCTAATATTTCTCTTAATCCAACCACCGCTCTCCTTTTATTGGGAATTTCAACTCCAACAAGAGACCTTCCTGGAATAGGTGCTTCAATTCTAATAGTTGAACTAGCGAGAGCTAGAGCTAAATCGCTTTGAAGGGCTGTAATTTTAGATAATTTAATTCCTTCTGCTGGTTTTAAAGTATATTGAGTAACTGTTGGACCAATATTAACTTCTGACATCTCAACTGGAATGCCGAACGTTTGAAGTGTTCTTTTAATTATAGATGAATTATACTCAATATCCCCTCCTTCAGCTATTCCTTTTTTAGAAGATAATAAATCAAGTGGTGGATATTTATACTGAGGATTCTCTTTTTTCTTTTCTTCAAATCCTTTTCCTTTTCTGTTAAATCCAAATGCTTCCAAAGCTGGCTCTTCTTTTCTTTCTGGTCTTGGTTCTATTTTCTTTACTAAATCAATTATGGGTTGTTTTTCTTTTTTAATTTCTGGTAGACTTTCCTCTTCTTCCTCTTCCTCTAGAGCCTCCTCTCTTCTCTTTTTTAAAATTGGATCTAAAAGAATAACAGTAGAAAAAGACATTATAATCACTAAAATGAAAAAGGTTACCCAAAAATCAAAACCCATAAGCATTGGCCAGGATATAATATAACCAAACCACCCTCCCTCTCCTGCATGAGTAATATCAAATTTTGATTCGTCGTATCTTAATTCTCCCAAACTAAACATTGCTGACGCAGCTAAAATAAAAAATAATACTGAAAGAATTAAAGCATTTTTTACTGGCCTAAAATCATCTTCTTCTTTTAAAACAACTATACCAGAAATAATTAGAATAATTGGAGTAATATAATAAACGTTTCCAATAAGCAAGAAAAAGAAGTCTTTCAAGCTCTTACCAATAAATCCTGCCTTGTTAGTAAAAGAAAAAACAAAAACAACAGCTAAAAGAAAACAAAGCGAAGACAATACATATTTCTTCACTTCTTCACTTAAAGCAATTTTTGGTTTTTCTATTAAAGGATTTTTTTGATTCTTTTTCTTTGAAACTGGTTTAGTTTTTTTTCTTTTCTTCATAAGAATTATTTCTTCTTAATTCCTGTACCTATTGGAACCAGTTTACCAATAATTACGTTTTCCTTCAAGCCCCTTAAGTTATCTTCTTCTCCTCTTAAAGAAGCTTCTATTAAAACTCTTGATGTTTCTTGAAATGATGCAGCTGAAAGGAAGCTATCTGTGTTTAATGCAACTTTAGAAATTCCCAAAATAACATCTTCAAATTCAATTGGTTTCTTTTTTTGTTTTTCAAGCTCTTCGTTTTCTTCGAGTAGCTTTGCTTTTGAGGTTACTTCTTCTGGAGCAAAAAAGCTGTCTCCTGGATCTTTAATTTTAACCCTAGAAAACATTTGCCTTACAATAACCTCTACGTGCTTGTCATGAATTGAAACACCTTGAGAAATATATACTTTTTGAATTTCATCAATTATATATTTTTGAGTTAGTCTTGTCCCAACAAGTTTAAATAATTTCTTTAGATCAAGTGAACCAGCAGTTAGTGGATCACCTTTTTTAACCATGTCTCCTTGCTTAACCAAAACTTCGCTATTAGGAGAAATCTTGTATTCAATTGCTTCTTCTGCTTTTTTCTTAGAATTTTCTTCTTTGTTTGGAACAATTCTAATTAATCCTTTTTTCTCATCAGATTCAATTACTTTTCCGTCTTTAAGACAAATCTCTGCTTCTCCTTTAGGCGCTCTTCTCTCAAAAACCTCTTCAACTCTTGGAAGACCTCTTGTAATATCTGCTTCTCCAGCAACACCTCCGGTATGAAAGGTTCTCATGGTCAATTGAGTTCCTGGCTCTCCAATTGCTTGAGCGGCAACAACTCCTACTGCTTCTCCCATTTCAATTATTTTTTTCCACCCTAAATCAAGCCCATAACATTTTTGACAAATTCCTCTTTTACATTTGCAAGTCAAAGGAGACCTTACTTTAATTTCAGGAATATTTAATTCCTTAATTTTTTGCGCTTTCTTTAAATCAATTGCCTCCCCTGATTTTAATATTGTCTCGTTTGTATTTGGGTCAACAATTTTTTCCATAGAAACTCTTCCAAAAATCTTATGAACAAAATCTTGATTAATATTTTCTGATTCCTTTCTCGACATTATTAATCCTTCTTTGTCTCCGCAGTCTTCTTCTGTAACAATAACATCATGAGCAACATCAACAAGTCTTCTTGTTAAATACCCTGATGTTGATGTTCTTAAAGCTGTATCAGCAGTACCTTTTCTAGCTCCATGAGTAGAAATAAAATACTCAAGAACATTAAATCCTTCTTTAAAAGAATTTTTAATTGCTAATTCAATAATTCTTCCAGCTGGATTAGCAACAAGACCTTTCATTCCAGCCATTTGAACTGGCTGAGACCAAGAACCTCTTGAACCAGAATCAACAATTGAAAATACTGGGCTATCAGAAGATATTGCATGAGGAACAAGTTTTTCAATCTCATTTTTTACTTTTTTCCAAACTTCAATTACTTGGTTTGCTTTTTCATCACGAGACAAAAGCCCTTTTTCATAATAATCTTCTATCACTCTTATCTTCTCTTCTGCTTGTTTTATTAACTCTTCTTTTTCTTTTGGAACAGTTAAGTCATCCATGCCCCAAGTAATTCCAGACCTAGTAGCAAATCTAAAACCTAAGTTTTTGATTTTATCCAATGTTTCAGCAGCTGCATTTCCATGAACATCAACAATTCTATTGATCATTTTCTTTACATTTTTTGAATCCATTGTTTCATTTTGATAATCAAATCCTTCTGGTAAAACTTCGTTAAACAAAATTCTTCCCACACTAGTCTCTATAAACTCATCGTCTTTTCTTACTTTAATGTTGGCTCTTAAATCAATTTTCTTTAAATTATATGCAACAAGAGCATCAGCAAATGAACTAAATGTTTTACCTTCTCCTTTTGCTTGAGGAATAATCTTAGTTAAATAGTAACAACCCAAAACCATGTCTTTGGTAGGAATCATAATTGGATCTCCGGTTGATGGTTTTAATAAATTAACACTTGAAAGCATTCTTTGTTTTGCTTCTGCTTGAGCTTCTTCTGATAATGGCACGTGAATAGCCATTTGATCTCCATCAAAATCAGCATTAAAAGCAGTACAAACCAAGGGATGAAGTCTAATAGCTTCTCCTTCAATTAAAACAGGATAAAATGCTTGAACACCTAAACGATGAAGGGTTGGTGCACGATTTAATAATACTAGTTTTTCTTTAACAACTTCTTCTAAGCAGCCCCAAATCTCGTCTGTTTCTTCTTCAATTAATCTAGAAGCTCCTCTTACATTAAATGCCCATTCTTTTTCTAATATTTTTTTAATAACAAATGGTTTAAATAATTCTAAAGCCATTTTCTTTGGTACTCCGCATTGATCTAATCTTAAATTAGGACCAACTACTATTACGCTTCTTCCTGAATAATCAACTCTTTTACCAAGTAAGTTTTGCCTAAACCTTCCTTGCTTTCCTTGAAGCATGTCAGACAAACTCTTTAACAGTCTTTTTCCTCCGGTACTTGCCTGAGTAGTTGTTCCTTTTCTCATCTTATTATCAATCAAAGCATCAACTGCTTCTTGAAGCATTCTTTTTTCGTTCCTAACAATAACTTCTGGAGCTCCGATTTCTAATAAATATTTTAATCTATTATTTCTATTAATCACTCTTCTGTATAAATCATTTAAATCAGAAGAAGCATATCTTCCTCCATCTAACTGAACCATTGGTCTTAAATCAGGCGGTAAAACTGGCAAAACATCTATAAACATCCATTCTGGCCTCACGCCTGAACGTTTCATTTCTTGAAAAAGCTTTAATCTTCTCAATATATTTCTTTTTTCTTCTGTTATTTTCTTTTCTAATAGCTTTGCTTTTAATTTTTCTATTTCTTCATCTAAATTAATTTTTTTAAACAATTCTTTAATTACTTCTGCCCCTGTTCCAGCTTCAAACATTTCCCCATATTTCAAAGATAACCTATGATAATCAATTTCACTTAAAACAGCTAATCTCTTAATTGAAGAAACTTCTTGTTTTGCTCTTTCTTTAGATTGCTTTAATTCTTCTAAAGCATCTTTGTCGTTTTTAGATTCTTTACTTTTGCTTTTAAATTCTTCATCTATTTCTTCTAAAATTTTTCCTCTTAAATCTTCGTCAACTTTAGTTACAATGTATGAAATAAAATAAATTACTTCTTCGATTTTATTTAAAGAAATACCCAAAGTCATTCCAATTTTTGATGGAATACTTTTTAAGAACCATATATGAGAGACTGGTGTAGCTAGTTTAATATGCCCCATTCTTTCACGCCTAACAGAAGATTTAGTAACTTCAACCCCACAACGATCACAAATAATTCCCTTATATCTTATTCTTTTATATTTTCCGCAGAAACATTCGTAGTCCTTAGTGGGACCAAAAATCTTTTCACAGAATAAACCATCTTTTTCTGGTCTTTGTGTTCTGTAATTAATTGTTTCAGGTTTGGTTACTTCTCCATAAGACCAATTCAAAACCTCTTCAGAAGAAGCCAACTTTATTTTTATTGATTCTAAATCAGAAACAAACATAATTTATTCTTTAATTAATAATTTATTCTTCCTCAATCTTTCCCTTAATAATTACATTTAAAGAAAGGGCTTTTAATTCTGCAAGCAAAAGATTAAAAGATGCAGGAATATTAGGATTCTTAATCTTTTCTCCTTTTAGAATTGATTCATAAGTTGCAGCACGACCTAAAACATCGTCTGATTTAATGGTTAACATTTCCTGCAAAGTATATGCTGCTCCATATCCCTCTAATGCCCATACTTCCATTTCACCAAATCTCTGTCCTCCAAATTGTGCTTTTCCTCCTAAAGGCTGTTGAGTAATCAATGAATAAGGACCAATAGAACGCATATGGATTTTATCTTCAACCATATGAGCTAATTTCATCATATAAATATATCCAACTGTAATCTTTTCTGGAAACGGCTCTCCGGTTTCTGGATCAAGTAATGTTAATTTACCATTTTCAGGATATCCTGCTTCTTTTAATTCTTGCTTAATGTTTTTCTCATTAGCACCAGATAAAGATGGTGTTGCAGCATTGTATCCAAGTTTTTTAACTGCTAAACCAAAATGAGTTTCTAAAATTTGCCCTAAGTTCATTCTTGATGCAACTGATAAAGGATTTAAAATAATATCAACTGGAGTTCCATCTTCTAAAAATGGCATTTCTTCTGGTGGTAAAATTTTAGCAATAATACCTTTGTTACCGTGTCTTCCTGCTAACTTATCACCTACTTGAATTTTTCTTACTTCTGAAACTCTCACTCTGATTCTTTTGATAACTCCTGGGTCTAAAGAATATCCTTCACTTCTAGCAAACACCCTGACATCAGTAATTCTTCCTCTTTTACCGTGTTCTAATCTTAATGAGGTGTCTTTCACTTCTTTTGCTTTTTCACCAAAAATAGCTCTTAATAATCTTTCTTCTGCACTTAATTCTGCTTCTCCTTTAGGAGAAATCTTTCCAACTAAAATATCATTTGGACCCACCTCTGCTCCGATTCTAACAATTCCTTCTTCATCAAGATCTTTTAATTTGTCTTCCCCAACATTAGGAATGTCTGAAGTTGTAATTTCTGGTCCAAGTTTTGTTTCTCTGACATCACAGAAAAAATCTTCAATATGAACTGAAGTAAACACGTCTTCTTTGACTAATCTTTCTGATAAAACAATTGCATCTTCAAAAGTATTTCCTCTCCAAGAAATAAAAGAAACTAACAGATTTCTTCCCAAACTTAACATTCCATTAGATATTGAGCCTCCTTCTGCTAAAACATCTCCTTTTTTAACTTTTTCTCCTTTGTTAGCAACTGCTCTTTCATGAAAACACGTATATTGATTGGTTCTGTCAAATATTCTTAATGGATACGTAGTGGTTCCAGATTCTCCTTTAACTTTGATTTCCTTTGAATCAACTTTAATAACCTCCCCTGCTTCTTTAGCCACAATCAACTGCCCTGAATCTTTTGCTACAAATGGCTCCATTCCAGTTCCAACAAGAGGTGCTTCTGGATTAACGAGTGGAACTGCTTGTCTTTGCATATTAGAACCCATTTGAGCTCTGTTTGCATCATCATTTTGCAAAAATGGAATAAGCGATGTTGCTACAGAAGTAAATTGTTGAGGAGAAACATCAATATAGTCAATTTTTTCTCTTTCAATCTCTCCTGCTTCTCCTCTTATTCTTGCTTCCACTCTTTCGTTAATAATCTTTCCATTTTCGTCCAATGCAATATTAGCTGGAGCAATGTTAAATCTTTCTTCTGCATTAGCGTCTAAATATTGAATTTCTTTTGTTACTTTTCCATTCTCAACTTTAAAGTATGGCGTTTCTAGAAAACCATAAGGATTAACTCTTGAGTATAACGCCAAATGAGTAACAAGTCCTACATTGGGACCTTCTGGGGTTTGAATAGGACAAATCTTTCCATAATGTGAAGGCTGTACGTCTCTAACATCAAAACCAGCTCTTTCTCTTGTTAGTCCACCAGGACCAGTGGCTGTTAATCTTCTCTTATGTTCTAGCTCTGATAAAGGATTGACATTGTCCATGAATTGAGAAAACTGACTAGCTGTAAAAAATTGAGTTGCTTGAGCAATAAATGGCCTTGGATTAACCAATTGTCCTGGGCTTATGTTTTCAAATTCTAAGGTAGACATTCTGTCTTTAATAATTCTTGCCATTCTAGCTAGTCCTACCCTTAACTTACTAGATAATAGCTCTGAAAAGTTTCTCACTCTTCTGTTGCCCAAATGATCAATCTGATCAGGATTAGAAATTGGATTATTGTTAAGTCTAATTATCTCTCTTAAAACAATAATGATGTCCTCTATAGACAAAACCCTATCTTCTTTTTTAATATCTCTATTTTTTTCTGGTTTTAATTCTGGGAGACGAGACCACATCTTATATCTTCCTACTTTTGATAAGTCGTATCTCTCAAAATTAAAAAACATGTTAAAAATCAATTCTCTGGCTGAATCTGGATTAGCCATCTCTCCTGATCTTAGTCTTTGATAAATCTCTAGTAATGCTTCTTCTTGGTTTTTAGCTGGATCCTTTTTTATTGTCTCTTCTATGTATTTTGTTTCTCCTTGGTCAAAAGGAACAAACATGTCTAAAATATCGTTATCGCTATATCCTCCCAAAGCTTTAAGAATTGTTGTTGCTGGAACTTTTCTTTTTCTGTCAATCTTAACACTTATTACTCCTGTATGTTCTGTTTCAAACTCAAGCCAAGAACCACGATTAGGAATAATTTTAGCTCCAAAACATCTTTTCCCTCTGTTTATGCTTAAAGGAAAAAATACTCCAGGAGAACGAATAAGTTGTGAAACAACTACTCTTTCAACTCCATTCAAAACAAAAGTTCCCCTTTCTGTTAAAAGAGGAAAGTTTCCAAAAAATATTTCTTGCTCTTGAGCTCTCTTTGTTTTTAAATTAACTAGCTTTGTTCTTACTCTTAAAGGAGCAACATATGAATCATTATTCTCCTTTGCCTCAAATCCAGAAGCATAATTAGGATTACCGAATTTATAGTCTAAAAAATAAAGCTCAAGCTCTTTTCCTGTATAATCCTTAACTGGTGATATTTCAGCAAATAAATCCTTTAATTCCTCTTCCCAAAATTGTCTTCCGCTTTCTTGCTGCAAAAAGATTAAACTTGGCAAAGGATAAGAAATTTGGCTTTTTGAAAAATCCTTGACTTTATTTTTCATATTGTTTTAAAAACTAATCCTGGGCATTGCAACAAAAAAATGCCCTGATTCTTTAATTTTTAGGGTGAACCGTCTTTTAATTTAATTGAAGAAAAAATCTGTAGTCAAGCTATTAATATCGTTATTAAAAGTATGTTGCTATACTATCAATAAATACATTGTTTGTCAAGGCTTGACAGACATAATCACGATTCCGTAATCTTCATGTTCTGTAAAATACCCAAACCCATAAAAGTGAATATAAGGTTGCTTCCTCCATAACTAACAAGGGGCAAAGGAATACCAATAACAGGCAGTATTCCTAAATTCATACCAACACTAATTACCATTTGAGAAAAAATACTAAAAGCTAGCCCGCAAGCAAATAAACGAGAAAAATTAGACCGCGCATTTAAAGCAATTTTAATTATCCTTAAAAACAAAAGAAAAAACGCAAAAAACAATATAAATACACCAATAAAGCCCATTTCTTCAGCAATTGCTGAAAATATGAAATCTGTTTGTGCTTCTGGCAAAAACCCATATTGGGTTTGAGAACCCCTGCCTATACCTTGGCCAAAAATACCTCCAGAACCAATGCTGATCTTTGCTTGGTTTTGACTCCAACCTTGACCCAGTAAATCTTCTTGAGGAGCAACAAAACTAAAAACCCTATCTTTTTGATAATCTTTCAAAAAAAATGTCCAGATAACACTAAAAAGCATAATAAATATTAAAGACAAGATTACAAATTCCCTAACCCTAATTCCTGATATTAAAAGAATCCCAATCCAAATACTTAAAAGAATAACAACAGAGCCAAATTCTGGCTGAAGAAAAATAAGAATTGCTGGAACAGCAACATAAATACCAGAAAATATTATGTGTTTTAAGTTATACAATTCGATATGCCTCTTTGAAAAATACTTGGCTAAAAGAATTATTAAAACAAGCTTCATGGGCTCAATCGGATCAAAAGAAAATATTCCCAACTTGTACCAAGATTTAATTCCCCTAATCTCTGGAGCAAAAAAGAATAAACCTATTAAAAATATTATGCAAATAAAATAAAAAGAAAGGATTAGAACTGGATTTTCTCTTAAGCTACGGTTATCGTAAAAACTCATCAAAAACATTAAAACAAAACCTAAAAAAACAAAGAAAAGCTGTTTATAAAAATTTGATAAATCTCCACTAGAAGAACTATAAATCGACACTAATCCAAAAACACAAAGTAAAAGACTTGTAAAAACAATGGTTAAGTCAAATTTCCTTAAATTAACATTCATAACATTTTTAAAAAGTCTTTTTCTTTAATAATTTTAATGCCTAATTTTTTTGCTTTGTCATATTTTAATCCGGGGTTTTCTCCGACTATCAAATAATCTAAATTTTTAGAAATAGAGCCAAAAATTTCTCCTCCTAATTCTTCTATTTTTTCTTTAGCTACTTCTCTGCTAAAACTATTAAGTGTACCCGTTATTACAAAGCTTAATCCTTTTAACTTTCCTTTTGCTTGTTTTGTTTTTTCATAAACAACTCCTTTTGATTCTAATTTTTCAATAAATTCAATGTTGTCTTTATCTTTAAACCATTCAAAAATTGATTTAGCAACAATAGGACCAATTTCTAATATTTTTTCTAAGTCTTCAATCGATGCTTTTTGAAACTCTTTAATTGATTTAAATTGTTTCGATAAATCATTAGCTGTCTTTATTCCTACATTTCTTATTCCTAAAGAGTATATATACCTAGAATAAGTTATTGTTTTTCTTTTTTGAATTGATTCAATAATATTTTCCGCTGATTTTTCTCCAAACCTTTCTAAGTCAAACAAGTCTCCTTTTTTTAAATCAAATAAATCTGCTGGATCTGAAACAAGGCCTTCATCTAAAAGTCTTTCTATTATTTTTGGTCCAAGTCCTTCCATATTAAAAGCACTTCTTGAAACAAAATGATTGAAATATTTTAGTTTCCTTGCAAAACACTTGGGATTAGGGCACCTCCAAATAACATCTTTACCTGGCTTAATCAATTTAGTATCACATGATGGACAATATTTTGGCATTTCAAAATATCTTTCTTTTCCAGTTCTCAATTCAGGAAAAACTCTCACAACTTCTGGTATAACATCACCTGCTCTTCCCACAATAACCGTGTCCCCTATCTTCAGTCCTAGTCTTTGTATTTCTTTTTCATTATGAAGAGTGGCTCTAGTTATGGTTGCCCCATTAACCTCAACTGGCTTTAAAATAGCAACTGGAGTTATTGCTCCTGTTCTTCCAACCTGAACTTTAATATCTTCTACAATGGTTATTGCTTCTATTAAGGGAAACTTTAAAGCAATTGCTCCCCTGGGAGACTTACCAACTGTTCCTAATTTATCAAAAATTTGATTGTTGTTTATTGAAACAACTATTCCATCTATCTCATAAGGCAAACTTTCCCTTTTTTTGATCCATGCGTTATAGAAATCAAATACTTCATCTAAGTTCTTGCAAAGCTTATTGTGTTTATTGTTTGTCTTAAAGCCTAATATCTCTAATATTTCATGCTCTTGCTTATGAGTTTTTTGCCCTAAGTCAGAAATAATATCATAAATATCTCCGGTTAAATGTCTTTCTGCTGTAATTTTAGAATCTAATTGCCTAATTGAACCAGCAGCTAAATTTCTAGGGTTAGCATACAAAGAAAGGTTGTTCTTTTTTCTCTCTTTGTTTACTTTTTCAAAATCTTTTTTACTTATCACTGCCTCTCCTCTTACGATTATCTCTTTAGTGATATTAAATCCTTGCTTTTTTAATTTTTCAAAAGACTCTTCTTTTATCTTAAGAGGAATGGATTCTATTGTTTTAATGTTTTGAGTAACGTTTTCCCCTACTCTTCCATCTCCTCTGGTTGCTCCAACCTCTAACAAACCATTGATATAAACTAGTTCAATTGCTAATCCATCTAATTTGGGTTCGCAATAATAATCAATTAATTCTTTTTCTTTTTCAGTTAATAATTTGCAATTCCTTTTTTCCCAGTTTTCCATGTCTTGTCTTGAAAAAGCATCATCAAAAGACATCATCGTCTTTTTTCTTTCATATTTTTCAAACTCATCTAAGGGCTTACCTCCTATTCTTTGAGTTGGAGAATCAGAAGTAATAAATTCTGGATATTCTGCTTCTAAATCAAAGAGTTCTTTTTTCAAAGAATCTAAAGCAGCAGGAGAGATTTCTTCTTTATCTAAAACATGATAGGAATAACGATAATGATCAATAAGTTCTCTTAACTTCTCAATTCTTTTTTTAACTTCTTGTTTCTGCATGTTAATATCCTATGCTAATCCTCCTTGTCGATGTTGCGTTAGTTGAATCTGGCCTATACTGACCCACAGATGTCATTGTTGTTCCTGTTTCCTCGCAGCTAGAACCAGTATAACTTATATCTACGCTATAATTATATTTTGTGTCACTATTAACGCTGCCAGAAGAAATATCAGTACAACAATATCCAGCAGAAGGATCGCTACAGTCAGTTTTAAGTGATTGATAAAGCGCTGCTTCTATTCCTGAATCAGCAGCATAAAATGCTTTTACTGAATCAGCAGAGTTGGATATTGTTTTTGTTCCACCAATAATTAATGCAGCTAAATTTAAAGAAACAGCTAAAAGTGTTGAAATAAGTATTACTATTAAATAAATTGAAACTCCTTTTTTTAAATTCATGTTATTCACTAATATTTAAATTTCTCTGCGAAATACTTGTTTGTAATATCATGCTTGGTATTGGATTTAATCTTCTTGTACTATTAGATTGGATATTCATGGTTAAAGTTACAAGTGGCTGACTTGTATCAATAACATCACCAGCAACGGTTAGGTTTAAAGAGTTGATTTTAAGTTTAGAAGAAGTTAACTCTGTTCCTGAAGCAGGAAAATTAGCCGCAGAATTTGTTGAAGACTTCATTTCTTTTAAAACATTGTTTTCTAAATAAAACTTCTTACAACGATAGCCGTCATAAGCATCTGGCAAAGGAACTGTTGTGTCAAAAGAAAGAAAAAGTATTCCTCCTGATGTCCCATAATTAGTATTGGCGCTGCCTGTACAATTACCTGTTTCGTCTATTAATGCCATTCTAATTGCCCTGTCCATATATTCTATTGAATAACTTGCTTGATTTAAAATTTCCTGGTTTTGCAAAACAGAAGCCTGAGCATCCATGGCTGCAATAAATAGATTAATTAATCCAGTAACTAATACACCAAAAATAGTAATGGCAATTAATAATTCAATTAATGTTAATCCTTTATTCATAATATTATGGTTTCCAATTATATATATCTTGTTTTACTGATAATTCATTTGTTCTCCAATACATGGTAACTGTAATTGATACTTTGTCTGAACTGTTTGCTAAAGTAATTTTTCTTCTATAGATAGTTTTCGTACCTGAAGAGTAATTATAATATCCACTACCATCAACGTATAAATAATGAGTTGAATCATATGAGCTCAAAGAAGAATCATTATAATCAGCCTCGTAATCACCGTCTGTTGATAATCCATCGTTCCAAGTTGCTGCTCCTTCAACCCAATTAGTATCTCTAATATTTTTAATAATCTCTATCCCCTCTTGTCCCAACAAAGCTGCTGTATAGCTTTCTTTTTCAAATTTTGTTGTTTGAATATATTTTGTTGTTAATTGAACAATACCAACAACTGCTATTGTAATCATAAAAACAGAAACAACCATCTCTATTAAGGTAAATCCTTTTTTATTCATAATCATGGATTATTAACATCTATTCTTCCAACATTATTAATATTTATTGTTCTTGTTTTTGTATTGTCAGAAATAATGCATAAAACAATAGAAACATTATGCAAAGTATTATCGTTTTCAATACGGGTAACTGGTTCAGGAGGGGCAAAAGAAACACTTCTTGTTGTTGGATAAGTAATCGACCCATTGTCATCATCTATAATATTGCAAATCTTTATTCCTGTTTCAATGTTAATTGTTTCCCTTATAGAGTCTGTTGAGCTTTGATAATAATAATTAGTTGCATCTGAAGTAGAGTTATTATAAAGAATATAGCTTGTAGCAGGGCTTGATTCATCAAAATAAAGACCAGCAGCATTAAATCCAGTTGGAAAATAACCCGACAACCCCATTTCTTGAGCTCTTCTTAAGTCTTGAGATAATTTTTGTGCTGCTCTTTCTAGCGCTAAACCTTCTTTTCCTACATTGTAATTACCAAAAACCATGGCTGAAAACAAAACAGCAATAGAAATAACAATAAGCATTTCTACTAAAGTTAATCCTTTTTGAAAACTATTCTTCATTATGAATATTATAACTTAATTATTTCATAAAAGAAAGGTACCAAGAAAGAATGTCTTGTCCCCATCCTAAACCAATGTATGTTCCCAAAATTAAGAACGGACCAAAAGGAACCTCTGATTTCATTTGTTTTTTTCTTAATAGGATTAGAAGTATTCCTGTAGTTGCACCAATAAAAAATGAAATAAATATTGATGGGATTATAAGGGGCCAACCTAGAAATAATCCTAAAAGAAATATTAGCTTAACATCTCCGAATCCCATTGCTTTTCCTTGAGAAAAAAACCAAATTAGGAATATAAAAAAAGCCGAACCCATTGCAGAAAAAACAAAACCTAAAATCTGATGTTCTGTATAGTATCCATTTAAAAATGCAACAATAATCCAAATAAAAGTTAAGCCAATTCCAGAAAAAGTAATCCTGTCTGGAATAATATAATGCTTTAAATCATAAAGAAAAGCGCTCATTAAAAGAGTAGCTAAAATAAATCTAAAGATTAACTCAAAAAACTTTATGTTTGTAAAATCATTGGTTAACAAATCAAAACCAGTAACATAATAAATAAAAACAAAAAGAAAACCAATTAATATTTCAACTATTGGATACTGCCAAGATATTTTCTCTTTGCAATATCTACATGTTGCTCTAAGCCAAGCAAAACTTATTAAGGGAATTAAATCAAAAACCCCTAATTTATGTTTACACTTAGGACAATAAGAGCTTCCTAAAATTGTTTCTTTTTGACTTATTCTATAGATAAAGCAGTTAATAAAACTACCAGCTATTGTTCCTAGAATGAAAATAAAAAATAAAATTGTTGTTTGTTCTATGCTTATCATATTGTGTATTTTAACATATTTTATTAAAAAGAAAAGCCCCTCATAAAGAGGGGCTTTAAAAAAATCAATTATAGACAATCTGCATTTGTTGAATCACAACCAGTACTACAATCTGTAGCCGGTGCTCCAGCATAACCAGTAGAATCTACACAAAAATAACTTCCGGAAAGAAGGGTCGTGCAAACACAATATGCAGGAGCTGATGTTCCAGCATTTACTTGAACACGAACGGTTGCTCCTTCTCCTACAGCAGCTTCACAAGCTTTATTTGCATCTGATTGTGGAGAATCATCTAAAAATGAAGCGTCGACATCACAAGAAGAACCATTATCTACATCTGTAGCAGCTTTATATGCACCATTACCACTTGTTGCCTTGTAAACCTCAGCAGCTGTTCTTAGTTGATCTAAACTAGCTTTAATTTTAGCATCCTTAGCAGCATTTTGTGCTCCTGATAAATTAACGATAATTAATCCTGATAAAATACCGATAATAGCTATAACAACTAACAATTCAATTAAAGTAAAACCTTTTTTATTCATAACCATATTTTTTAAAATTTAAGTATTCATATTCAAAAGAATATGGACGACCTTTTGAAATTTTTATTATTATATTAACATCATATCAAATATACTCATTTCTTGTCAAATACTTTTTATTGGGAAATAGTAGTTGTGATTTGATAAATAGGTAATATTACAGAAGCAACTAAAAATCCGACCATAACAGCAAGACCGATCATCAGCACTGGCTCAATAATACTTGATAAAGAATTAATAAATGTCTCTGCTTCCTGCTTATAAAACTTAACAATGTTTGAAAGAGCAAAGTCTAGTTTTCCTGTTTTTTCTCCCACTGAAACCATTTGAACAAAAAGTGGAGAAATAATATTGGGATAAGTAGATAATACATTGCTTAAGCTCTCCCCCTTTATTAACCTATCTTTTGTTTCAAGTAGTGCTCTTTTGTACAAATTATTTCCAATAAGACCAGAAATAACTTCTAGAGCTTCTGTAATTTGAATTCCAGCAGATATTAATGTGGATAAGTTTTCAGCTAAACGTGATAATAAAAGATTTTTAACAAATACATTAATTACAGGTATTTTTAAAATAACGCTATCCATCAGCTCTTTTCCCTCCTCTGTTTTAATGTAAAAAGCAAATATGGAAATAATTCCAGCAATTAAAGCAACGACCAAGTACCAAAATTTAACAAAAAAATTAGACAAAGCTATAACTATTCTTGTTGCTGTTGGAAGTTCTTGTCCAGACCCTTCAAGAATCTCAGTAAGGCCAGGGATAATAAACACCATAATAACAATGAATATTACAACAAATACAAACAAAATAACTGCTGGGTAGACCATTGCTCCAATTGTTTTTGATCGAATGGCGTATTCACTTTCAAGGTGTTGAGCAACTCTTTCTAATATTCTTGGCAAGTCCCCAGAAACTTCCCCTGATTTTATCATGTTAACATAGAAAGGAGAAAAAATTTCTGGATATTTAACGAATGCTTTTGATAAAATTGTTCCACCTCTAACGTCTTTAGCAATATTAAATAGTTTTTCTTTAAGTGTTTGGTTATTGGTTTGATTAGCCAAAGTATCTAATGCTTCTGCTGGAGAAACATTAGATTCTACCATAATTGCTAATTGCCTTGTAAACATTACTATGTCTTTATGTGAAATACCACCAAACAAAACAATCTTTTTATTCATTAGCTTCTTACTAGCAGTATCTTCTTCAATAGAAATCGGGTAAAGACCCTGACTTGCTAAAATATCCAAAACCGCATCTCTTGAAGAAGCTTCTATGATTCCTTTTTGATTTACTCCTTTTGAATCTTTTGCGCTAAAGTAGTATTTCATGATTATTACATTACTAATTTTTTAAGTTCTCTTGTGTTTGGAGAAAAAGCCATTGCACTTTCTATTGTTATCTTACCCTTTCTTACTAATTCTGACAAAGACCTGTTTAAAGAAACCATGCCCACATCAGAAGAAGTTTCAATAACTAATGGTATTTCATATACCTTATTCTCCCTTATTAAATTTGAAACTGCGCCTGTGTTAAACATTATTTCGCAAGCAGGCACCACTCCCCCATCTATGCTTGGAATCAATCTTTGTGATATTACTCCTAAAAGCGATCCTGATAATTGAGCCCTAATTTGATTTTGCTGCTCTCCTGAAAAAGTATCTACTATTCTATGAATTGTTTGGGCTGCTGAATTAGTATGAAGAGTAGCCAAAACCAAATGTCCTGTTTCGGCTGCAGTAATAGCAGTAGCAATTGTTTCAGGGTCCCTCATTTCACCAACCATAATAACATCAGGATCTTCTCTAAATGTTGCTTTTAATGCTCTTGAAAAAGATAGTGTGTCATAATTTAACTCTCTTTGATTAATAACTGCTTTTTCATCATTAAAAATATACTCGATTGGATCTTCAATGGTTATAATATGACAAGCTCTGTTTTTATTAATCTCATTAATCATTGCTGCCATGGTCGTACTTTTTCCATGCCCAGAAGGACCAGCAATAATTACAAAACCATTTACTGCGTTACAAAACCTATAAACCTGAAGCGGAAGATTTAATTCATCTATTGATTTAATATAACTTGAAACTAAACGCATTGCTACAGAAATGTTCCCTGATTGATAAAATATATTAACCCTGAATCTTCCTTTTTTATCAAAGTCATAAGAAAAATCTATATCCTTATCTATTAAAAATCTTTCCTTTTGTTTTTCGTTCATTAAACAAAACGCTAAACTTTGTGCACTTTCTTTTGTTAAAGGGCTTTCTTTTGATAAGGGGATGAGCTTTCTGTTAATTCTGAAAACAGGTGGGTGCCCAACAGAAAAATGCAAGTCAGAAGCTCCTTTGTCAATCGTCAAAAGTAAAAGCTGATTTAAATAGTGTTGGTAATCCATTTTATTCTTCAGAAATTCTAAATATTTCTTCTATTGAAATATCTCCCTTTACTGCTTTAATAACAGCATCTTGTCTCATTGAAATCATTCCTTGCCTTTTTGCTTCTTCACTAATTTTTTGATCTGTTGGATCTTCTACAATTATTCTTTCTAATTCTGGTGTCATTTTTAAAACTTCAAAAACTCCTAGTCTTCCTTTCTCTCCTTTCATGTTGCATTTAGGGCAACCCTTAGGTTTCCAAGTATAAATTTCTGTTGGAATCTCTACGTCCTTTTTAACTTGCTCTGGTAAATTAGTAAGCTCTTTTATTATCATTTTCTCTACTTCCTTACTTGGTCTTATTTTTTCTTTACAGTAAGGACATAGCCTTTGAGCTAATCTTTGAGCAATACCAATATTCAATGTTGCAGGCAAAAGAAACGGCTTAATTTTCATATCTATTAATCTCGGAATAATACCAACTGCATTATTAGTGTGAAGTGTACTTAAAACAATATGACCAGTTAGGGCTGCATGCGTAACTAGTGAAGCTGATTCTTCATCTCTAACCTCTCCCACCATTATAATATCCGGGTCTTGCCTTACCACATGTCTTAATCCTGAAGCAAAATCATATCCAATCTCTGGCCTTATTTGTGATTGATTAATTCCTGGAACATAATACTCAATAGGATCTTCTAAAGTAACAACATTTACTTCTGGCCTATTGAGCTCTTGAAGGATTGAATAAAGAGTAGTAGTTTTACCAGAACCAGTAGGACCAGTAGCTAAAATTAAACCAAAGGGCTTATTGATTGCCTCTTTTACAATTTTTAAATTCCTGCTAATTAATCCAATATCTTGATATGTTCTTAGCCCCTCATTAGGATCAAGAACCCTGATTACAACTTTTTCTCCTAGCTTAGTTGGAAGAGTTGAAACCCTAAAATCAATATTTTTGTTATCAATTCTTGCTGAAAATCTTCCATCTTGAGGGATTCTGGTTTCATCAATTCTTAAATTTGATAATATTTTAATTCTAGCAACAATTGAAGGATGAGTATGTAGGGGCAAATAAAGCGAAGAATAAAGAGTTCCGTCCATTCTGAAACGTATACGCAGTTGTTTTTCTTCTGGCTCAATATGTATATCTGAAGCTCTACCATCAACAGCGTGCCTTAAAATAACATCCACCATTTTAATAATAGGCGCTTCTTCTGATAGTCTTTCTTGCTGCTCTGGCCTAGTATCATAGGAAAATATTTCAACATTGTCTCCACTCCCTATCTCGGTTTCTAGTGCGCTCAAAGCCTTCCCAACTTCTTCCTTAATGTTTCTATATTGTTTAAAAAAACTATTAAAAACCCTTTCGCTAATTAAAAACAATCTAAAACCTAACTTTTTTTGCCTAGTAATAAAATTAACTGCTTCTTTAGCTTTAATGTTTTCAGGATCAACTATACCAACCTCAAGCTTATCTTCTTTAATACTTAGGGGTACAACCTTATAAAAAGCTGCTGATTCTTCTGGAATTAATGATAAAATATTATTAGGAATCTCCATTGTCTCAGAGCCTTCGAAAATAGGGACCCCAGAAAGCTCTGATTTAATCTCGTTTAACTTTACCTCATCTATAATTTTATTTTCTAAAAGAAAAATATCTTCCTCCTCATCGGATTCTTTAAATTTACTCTCAAGCTCTTTTGCTTTTTCAGAAGTTATTATTTTCTTTTCTACTAATTTTTCTATTAAACTCATAATATATTTATTTAGATTTTGAAACAGGAGCAAAAGGATTAGACCTTCCTGGTGTTACGCTCTCCCCTGGTATAAAAATACTATATTGAGGAAAAATTTCTAAAGAATTAAACTCAGGAGAAACCAAGAAATCATAATTAACTTGAGGGGTTGGTATGGGCGTGGAATTAATTATTATTTCTTCTTTGGTGTTTAAAAAACGAAAAACAAAGAAAATAATTACACCTATTATTGCCAGCATAATAAATGGTATTAATTTATCCATGCCAAATTTTTTTTCTACGTATATATCCATATTTTTTAAAATTAATAAGAATAAATTTCTCCGTCTATGGTAAATGTCATTTTACCGCTAGAATCAGGAGCACTAAATCCTATTTTTTTAACTGAAATTAAAAATGCTTGCCTCTCCATTGATTCTAAAAACATTTTAAAAAATTCATAACTGCCGCTTACAGTTAAAGTAAAATCTAATTTATTTACTGGGCCTTGAATGCTAGCAAGAGAACCAGTTGCTTCAGCTACTGGTTTTGTTTCTTCTTGGGGCTTAAAATTAGTTGTTTTTGATGCACTACTTTGTTGAGTTGTCTGTTGCTGTGAAGAAGCAGTTTTAACTGAAGATGGTGCAGAAATGGAAACATTTCCAAAACTCAATCCATTTTTCAAAACAATATCTTTAAAGAATATTTCAACTTTTGAAAGATAAAAAGGAGATGATTCAAAACTACCTTTTATTATTTCTTTTTTTGCTTCCCAATTATTTTCCTTTAGCTTTTGATCGATTTCTCTTATTTTATTTTCATACTGAATTCTTAGATTGTTTGTACTACTTAAGTTGTTAATCTGGGTTTGCTGAGTCTGCATCTCCTTATAAAGAGGTGCATCAAGATAATAGCCAATTGCTACAGCTCCTATTATAAGAAAAAAAGATAGAGTTAATAATGGTTGTGGTTTTTTGTATTCCATAATTATTTTAATAATTCTTGTTTAAAAGTAATAGACAAATCAAAAGTAACACCACCCACATCAGCTAACTTTACATTAGAAACAGTATAGCTTTCTACCAATGCTTGATTTTTTAATATATCCATTTGTTGGATAATTGGGCCAAAATAATCAGTTGCCCCTTTCATTGTTGCTGTTCTAGAGTCAGTCGATAAAGAAAAATCAGAATAATATATTTGAGGATGAACCCAATTTTCAAAAGTTTTAAAAAAATTGGAAGTTTTTGCTCTTCCATCAAAAAGAATTTTGTAATCTCCTATTAATATTTCTGCTTCCTTAGCGCTCGACTCCATTTCAATCATTTCTATTGATTTTTGAGAAGAAACTTGTTGATTAATCTCTGTAATCTTTGCTTCATTTTTAACAATTATGACATTTTTTAAAAAGAAATAGCTAAAAACCATTAAAGCAAACAAAAGAAATGCAATCAAAAATACTATTTTTTTACTAATTGAATCTTCCTCTTCTTTTTTTTCTTTTAATTCAATTGCCATATTTATATTTTATTATATTTTCTCTTACTTTTCAAATTTTTTCAAGGCTTCTCCTAAAGCAATTGCGAAAACAGGACTAGATTTATTAATTTTTTCCTCTAAAACAGGTGGATATTCTATATTTCTAAAAGGATCTCCTAGTTTTACTTTAATTTCAGAAAACTCGCTACCCTCTAGCATGTCTTCAAAAAAACCAACCATTCCTATCATTTTAGCTGTTCCCCCACTTAAAATCATTTGTTGTATTCTTTTATTTTCTTTTGACTGGTAATCTCTCATTGCTCTTTTGACTTTTTCAACAACTAAAGTTAAAACTGAAGCAATAATAGTAGCACATTCGTTATTTTCTGAAGATAACCCATTCTTTATTTTCAATTTCTCTGCATCTGGCACTTCCATACCCAATGTTTCAGCTAAAGTTAATGTTAAATCTTTTCCAGCAATATCAAAACTAAAAGTTGTTTCAACTGTATCATTCTCAACAATAATAACATTTGTACTTTGAAACCCCATTTCTACTAAACAAGTAGGAGGATCTTTTGGATCCATAACAGCTCTTTTTAAGGCAATGGCTTCTGCTTCTAAAGAAACAAGCTCTAGCCCAGAATTACTAGCAATCTTTTTATAATGCTCAACTAATATTTTAGGAATTGCCATCATTAAAATCTTGGTTTTCCCTTCTTTAGGATCAGAATGAATAACTTGCCAATCTAGATCTACTTCAGACAAAGGAAGTGGAATATATTTTCTTGCTTCAAAAGCAACAGCATTGTTAAGTTCCTTTTTTGTCATTGGAGGCAAATCAAAAGAAATTGAAAATGTTGCAAAATCAGGCAAAGAAAAAACTGCTTTTTCTGTTTCTATTTCTGCTTCAGATATAATTGCTCTTACTGCTCTGGTAATATTATCAACAGAAGGATTAAGAGTGTTTTTATCAAAATATCTAAAAAACTGCTTGCCAGCAATATCAAGGTTTATTTCTCCATAATTTTCTAAAACAAATTTGTCTTTTTTCTTGGAGAGCTCTACAACCTTTACTGCTTTAGTTCCAACATCTACTCCAAGCCCAAACTGATTTTTCTTTTTACCAAAAAGAATCATTTTGATGTTATTTAAAAATATTTGAATTCATATTATAATATACCACAATAAACACAAATGAAGCAAGCCCTATTAAACATATTTTTTCCTAAAACCTGTATTTTCTGCAAAAGAGCAGGAAATTATTTATGTGAAGATTGTTTTTCTTTAATTGAAATTAATCCTTTTCAATATTGTGTTTGTGGAAAAACAAAGGGAAACTATAAATGCAATGATTGTAATTCTAATCTTAATGGTATTTTTGTTTGCACAAAACAAGGCCAAAAAATTGTTGATAAAATAATTAATTCTTATCCAAAAATAAAAGATCTTTCTTTTTCCTTGTCTTTAATAATTTTAACACATTTTCTTTTATTAAAAAAGGAGTCTTTTAGTGATTTTGTAATATACCCCCTGCCTCAAAATAAAAAGGAATTAAGAAGAACTGGCTTTGACAAAACAAAAGAAATAGGAAAAATAATATCTGAAAAATTAAAAATACCATTAATAGAAAATCCTGGAGGAATAAAAGATAAAAAAATACTGCTTCTTGATATTGAATATAGTGATGAAATAGAAAAAATATCAAAACAATTAAAACCAATTGAAGTTTTTGGACTGGTTATTAAAAAACATTGACCAGAAACATTTTTTCATATAGAATAATTTCACTTATGGAGAGGTGCCAGAGCGGTCGAATGGGGCACCCTGCTAAGGTGTTAGCTGTGAAAACGGCTCGAGGGTTCGAATCCCTCCCTCTCCGCCAGATGTCCAA
>BTXY01000007.1:0-8550 GCA_036987155.1 Candidatus Microsyncoccus archaeolyticus
TAAACGAGGAAAGGACTCCAACTACAATAATCACAACTAAGATTTCAATTAAAGTAAAGGATTGTTTTAGTTTTGACATTAGCTTCTAACTTACTTTTAATAATTAATTATACCCCCCCCGATATTTGTTGTCAATGGAAATTATTTAAAATAGTATTTTTTGAGAGACTTTCTTTGGAGTTTCTCTTTTAGAAAAAATGCTTACTTTTCCAAATTCTCCATCAAATCCAGGAGCTATATTAAGATCCCCTTCTCTTACTTTTTTAAGAGCTTCTCTAATAATTTTATCATCGACGCTTTCTAAAGGAATATTTAATAATATATTAAATTCTGATTTAAATAAATCAATTAACTTATCGTATTCTTTTTTAACTGCTTTACTTGAAACGCCAACACCCAAGCACTCGCTAATAACTTCTTTCAATGGAACTATTTTTTTAAAAGGAATTATTTTTTCTGGCAAATCACCATTACTTAAAACCTCAACCCTGTTTAGAACGCCTATGGTTAAGGGCTTTCCACAAACAGGACAAAGTTCATTGTACTTTCTTGATTCTTCTGGAGATAGACTTACTCCACAATCTCTATGTCCATCGTAATGATATTTTCCTTCTTCTGGATAAAATTCTATTGTATAAAGAAACTTCGACGGGTCTTTTGATTTAATAGCATCAACAATTGAATAATAATTTATATCTGTATCAAAAACATTAGCTTCTCTTCCGATTTTCTCTCCACTATGAGCATCACTATTAGAAATAATAGATAGTCTTCTCCCATCAGGAATTTTCCAAATCATAGAAGGATCAGCAGACAATCCGCTCTCTAAAGCATAAATATGCTTAGATTCTTCTTCAAAACATTCTTCAATAGAATCAAATCCTGATTTTGATCCAAAAACAGAAAACCAAGGGGTCAAACAATGGGCAGGAACAAAAAAACAATCAGGAGAAACGCTCATTATGATTTTCAATAATTCTTTTGCATCTATTCCTAGTATGGGTCTACCGTCAGATCTAATATTTCCAATATTGCCAAGTTTAGAATTAATCTCTTCTACTACTTCGATGCTAGGAGCAAAAACAACAACATGTATTTTTCTTGTTTTTCCATTTTTAGTATAAATACAGCTTATTTCTGAAGTTAAAATAAATTTCAAGCTTGGGTCCCCTTTAATACAAAAAACTCCACTGCCACATGGTTCTAATTTTTCTTTTATTTCTTTAAGCCACAAATAATGAGTAAAATCTCCTGTGCCAATAACATCAACTCCTTTAATCTTTGCGTATTTAGCAATATTGTCTAAATCTGTATTTTTGCTTGTAGCCCTAGAATATTTAGAATGAATATGGAAATCAGCTATAAATTTCATGCTTTGAAAACAATATAATCTTCCCTTGCTTTGTCTTTTAATTTTAAACCAATAATTTGCCCCTTTTTAGCTTTTTTGACTTTTTTTCCATCAATTTCAATCGAAGCAACTTTTTGCTTAAATCTTTCTTCTGTTTTTGATTTTACAATAATATTATCTCCTACTGATAACGTATCACTTAATTTTATTACTCCTACTTTTATTTTTCCAAAATAATGTTTAATCTTGCCTATTCTTTTTTCTTTTTTAATTATTTTTTTCATTTTATTATGTGTGAATTATGTCTTTTGTTCTTATCAACTATTTTAATTAATTTATCAACTAAAATATCTGGATCACTTTCAAAAACAATTGTTTTTGAAACCCTACTATATACTCCAGCAATAAGCCCCCTTATTCTATCAGCAGTACCTCCTGTTCCTTCTAATACCCCTACTGGTTTTTTTGTTTCAATTGCTGTTGCAAACTCATGCAAGGTTCCTATTCTGCCACAAGCAATAATTACAGCATCAGCTGATTTGGTCATTAAAACATCTCTTCCAGTATAATCGCCTCCAGTATAAATCATGATATCGAAAACATCTATTGGAAGTTTATATGTTTTTAAATGTTCTCTTTCGCTAGAGGCTGGAGAAAAACCGATATTAAATCCTTTTGCTTGTTTGCATCCTAAAGCAGCATAATATGGAACCCCGCAAGTAGCCCCAGTAACCAAGGTATGTCCTTTTTTAGCCACTTCTTTTCCTAATTCTTTTGATATTTCTTTAATATTATCACAGCATGGCTTCAATACTGCTGCCCCAGAAACTACAATGTTGTATTTTTTGTTAATCATTTTTTTGACAAATTATATAAAAATTATTATAAGGCCTTTGTCCTACTATTATCTCTCCTTTTTCAATAATTTTCAATCCTAATTCAATTATTAATTCTTCTAGCTCTTCTAAAGTAAAAATGTGAAAATAACAATCTTTTGCTCCATACCAAGAAATAAAAACATCGTTTTCGTCATTCTTTTTCTTTTCTTTTAAATCCCAGACGGTTAAAATCAACAGTCCTTGTTTTTTTAAAACTCTTACTAATTCTTTCAAAAAATTTATTCTTAATTCTTTTGATGGCATGTGATGCAAAACTGCAATTGAATAAACTTTGTCAAAAAACTCATCTTCAAATTTTATATCAAAAGCATCTCCAACTGAAAAATTTCCTAAAGGATATTTTTCTTTGGCAAGTTCGATTAACTTAGAAGAAAAATCAATTCCATAATAATTAGCTTTTCTTTTTTCAAAAGCAGGGTAAAATCTTCCATTCCCGCAACCCAAATCAAGAACTCTTTCTTTTTCTAAAATCTTATCAAAAAGAAAATCCATTTCTTTCCATTCTTTTTCTCTAACTTGCGAATATTTCAAAGCAATGTTATTGTAATCTTCCTTTAATTTGTTTAATATAGATTTAGAATCCATATGGATAGAAAAGAATTAATAATTAAAAAACTGATAGAAATCAAAGCAAAAAACTCTGATGATTTAGCTTTGGCCAAAAGATTAATAGGAGGTTTTTATCCTACTAATATTGAGCTACTTGAAGCATATCATAAATTAGTTCACAAAAAAAGCATTAAAAAAAACGATAAAATTGAAAAATTATTAAGAACAAGACCAGTAAGATCTTTATCGGGCGTAGTCAATGTTTCTGTTTTAACTAAACCATATGACTGCCCTGGAAAATGTATTTTCTGTCCTAAAGAAGAAAATATCCCTAAAAGCTATCTATCAGGAGAACCAGCAGTAGAAAGAGCGAAAAGATTGAAATATGACCCATATATACAGGTTAAAAAAAGAATAGAAGTATTAGAAATGTCAGGTCACCCAACTCAAAAAATAGATCTAAGGGTAATTGGCGGAACCTGGTCATGTTATGATAAAAGATATAAAAAATGGTTTGTTAAAAGATGTTTTGATGCTTGTAATTCAATAACAAGCAAAAACTTATTAATAGCTCAAAAAAGAAACGAAACTGCTAAGCACAGAATAGTTGGTATGTCTTTTGAGACAAGGCCTGATTTTATTAATGAAAAAGAAATTGAAGAAATGAGAGAATTAGGAGCAACAAAAATAGAACTAGGGATACAAACAATTTATAATGACATTCTTAAGTTAAACAAAAGAGGACACGACATAGAAACATCCATAAAAGCAACTAGATTATTAAAAAATGCAGGATTTAAAGTGGCTTATCAGATAATGCTTAACCTTCCTGGATCTAGTCCTAAAAAAGACATTCAAATGTTTAAAGAATTATTTAATAATGATAATTTTAAGCCAGACTATATTAAAATATATCCTTGCGCTTTAGTTAAAGAAGCTCCTCTCTATAAACTTTATCTTAAAAATAGATACAAGCCTTACACAGAAAAAACATTAATTAAAACAATAAAAGAAATTAAAAAAAATGTTCCGAGGTATGTTAGAATTGAAAGAATTATAAGAGATATTCCTTCTCCGCTGATAGTAGAAGGTGGAGCAAAAACATCTAATTTAAGGCAAATAATTGACAGAGAAATAAAAAATGAAAATTGGAAATGTGAATGTATTAGGTGTAGAGAAATAAAAGATTTAAACAAAAAAGAAAAAGTTTATCTTTTTAAAGATGAATATAATGCTTCTGAAGGAAAAGAATTCTTTCTTTCTTTTGAAGATAAACAAAGAAAAAATCTTTATTCTCTTTTAAGATTAAGAATAGAAAACAATAATGCCATCATTAGAGAACTTCATACATATGGTCAAGCATTGTCTATCAGTGAAAAATCTAATAAAACACAACACAAAGGATTGGGTAAAAAATTAATAGAAGAAGCAGAAAAAATAACAAAAAAGTATAATATTAAAAATATTTCTATTATTTCTGGTGTTGGAGTAAGAGGATATTATAGAAAACTAGGCTATAAATTAAAAAATAATTATATGGTTAAAAACCTAACAACCACTTATAAACAGGCACAATCTTAATTTTTCTATCATCAAGCTTCAATTCTCCATCTTGATCATTGGTTAATATTATTAAGTTCTCTATTTTCTTTATTTCTTTTAATGCCTCTTTGAAGCCCTTTAGCTCTCTATTTTTATTATCTTCACTTAAGTCCCAGACAACTTGAATTAAATCTATTGATCCATTATTTTTTTTAATAACAAAATCAACCTCGCCAACATTATTTTTAAAATAATAGATATCTCCTTCTTTCCTTTTTAATTCTAGAAATACACAATTCTCTAATGCCCTACCTTTATCTTCAGAAAATTTAAAAGCAACATTATTACTTAACCCAGTATCTAAAGAATATATTTTCTTTTGTGATTTCTGTTGTTCTTTTAAAGAATATGAAAATTTCGGTACATCAAAAACAATAAAACTTTCTTTAAAATATTTAAGATAATTAATTGCTTTTTGATAAGAAATATCGTATGCTTTTTTAAGAGAAGCAATTGATATAATTTTTGCACTATTACTCAAAAGAAAAAACGCCATTTTCTCTAAAACCTCTCTGTCTTTTACATTGTGCCTAGCGATAATGTCTTTTTCTATAATATCATTAAAATACTGTTTTAATAATTCCTTATTTTCCGTTATCGCTATTTCTGGAAAACCTCCAATATTAAGATAATTGTTAAAAAGCATAATAATTTTTTCTTTATTAAGAACATTGTCTTTTTGCTTTTCGAATAGAACATTTTTGAATGCTATATATTCTTTAAAAGAAAGAGGCAAAAGCTCGTAAGAGAAATGCCTGCCAGAAAGAAGAGTCGCCAACTCTCCGCTTAACATTTTAGAGGAAGAACCTGTAATAAATATTTTATAATCTGATCCATCTCTAAACTTTCTAATTGCTGATTCCCAGTTTTTAATGTTTTGTATTTCATCAAAAAATAAATATTGCAAAGAAGAACTAAAATAATTTTTATATGTTTCTATTAATTCTTCTATTATTGATGGATTTCTATTTTTTATGAAAAATGGGTCTTCAAAGTTTATATAAAGCCAATCATTATCTTTTAATTCTTTTATAATTAATTTTAGAACTGAAGATTTTCCAACTCTACGGGCTCCCAATATATCAACAACCTCCTTGTCTTTAAGGTTTATTCTTTCGACTAAATTCCTTTTGAAAAGATTATTCCTTAGAGCAGATTCCTGCCAAAAATTAATAACCTTAATTAATTGCTCGGTTTTATTCATATATTTTAGTTAACTACACTTTACTACTTTTATTATTTTTAGTCAAGTGCACATTACTAAAAATATACTTACCTTTTAACCCTGGTAAGCCCACTAAAACTAACAATCTCTATTCCTTGTTTTTCTAGTTCATCTAAAAATAAATTCATACCAATTGAATCAGAAGAAATATGTCCAGCAATAACCACATTAATATTAGCAGCCTCTGCTTCTTTCTTATGCTCTTCTGACATATGCATTCCAATAACAGTTCCTATTCCTGCTTGAGCCATTTTTTCATACAACTTAGAAGATCCTTCTGTCCCACCTGTTATTTCAGTTAATACAATTTTTCCACACCTGCTTTCAGGGCTTCCTGAAAAAATCTTAGGGCCAGCATTGATTTTGCACGCTTCTCTATACTCTGGAATCTTTTTTAGTAAGCTTATTAAATCTTCTACTCTTTCTGGATCTTCTTTTTCAATTAAATCTTTTAAATATTTTGCTACTAAGTTATCGCATGGAGTATGAAGATTGATAAAATTAAGATGCAATAATTTAGCTGCATCAATTACTTTATTGTGATTAGAAGAATTAACTCCTCTAGCAACTTCGCTAATTCTTACAGACATTAATTTTTCAGCAATATTAATAGGAACTCCATAATAATTTAAAACATCGCTTTGCAAATCCATAACATCTGCCAAATTAGACAAAGCCCTGCCAACTGGATGATGACCTACTATTAAATCAACATTCATTTCTTTAGCTAGTAATAATTCTGATGTGTCAATATCAATTCCAGCAATAATTTTTTTAACTTCCTTGTCTTCAGAAATATTATGGATTCTTGAATCTAAAAAAGGATTGTCTAGTGCTTCGACATCAAAGTCTTTCTTCTTTTCTTCATTCAAAGAATCATAGTTTTTCTTTTTTCTTAAAAGCATTTTTTCAATTCCTTGTTTCCCCCTAAAGTCAGAGTCTATTCCCATCTTTATTCCTAAATTAAAAATTTCTTTTGTTTTCATGTTATAAAATAATAACTTTTCTCTTAAAAATCTTTTTTATTTTTTAAACTGTTCTTTTTATTAAATTATCCATAATTATATTATTTGGGGCATTACACTGCCCTAAATATATATTATTTAGGGCATTAAGTCAAAATTGTACTGTTTTAATATAAATATAATTTATTTAAAAAAGCTTTTGTTATTCTGAAAGAATTCGCATGCTTAAAATAAGAAAACCATGCATTAATATGATTTTTAGAACTAAAAATTAATTCTTTCTTTATTTTCTTTAATAATCTTTTAATTGTGCTTTTTCTTAATAAAATATAATTTCTGAATAATACATATCCTAAAAACTCTATTCCTTTAAATAATGGTGCAACGTTAGCTTTCTTAGGATTTAATTTTAGTTTAAGATTATTCTTTAGAAAGCCCCTAATCTTCTCTTTTAAAAAATGCATTTTTCTCTTTTCTTTGCCTAAAATTAAAAAATCGTCCATATAACGAATAAATCTCTTTTGTTTTAAATTATGCTTAACGAACTGGTCTAGCTCATTTAAATAAATATTAGCAAATAATTGAGAGGTTAAATTTCCTATAGGAATACCTATTTTTGTTTCCTTGTTAAAAGAATTAATTATTTGACTAATAAGCCATATGGTCTTTTTGTCTTTTATTTTCTTTTTGATTAAGCTGAAAAGAATTATCTGATCAATACTATCAAAATACTTTGAAATATCACACTTTAAACAATATTTTTCTTTATTATCTTTCAAAAATAACGTTAATCTTTTAATACCCTTGTGAGATCCTTTCTTTTTTCTACAAGCATAAGAATCAAAAATAAATGACTTTTCAAATATTGGCTCAATAATATTACATAAAGAATGATGTATTGTTCTATCTTTAAAAAGAGGCGCTCTGATTAAGCGCTTCTTTGAATCATGAACCATAAATTCTTTATATATACCATGAATATATTTTTGTTTTTCGATACTATTCCTAATATCAACTAAATTATACTCTAAATAATAATTAAATTCTAAAATGTCCCTCTTAATTTTTTTCCCTTTTCTGGCTTTCAAGTATGCAAGATAAATATTTTCAAAAGAACATATTTTTTCAAATAGATTCCCTTTTCTTTTCATTTTTTACTTCGCCTATTAACCCTGATTAGATGTTTCACTTAAGCTACTAAAACTAATCAGGGATACGGGCTTAATATTTTCCCTTTTTAATAAAATACTCGGGAAGGAATAAAATCAGTAGCTAATAATTGCATTGATAGCATATCCGTAAACATGCTATATCTAGCTAGTAGCCATTGCTACCGGGCACAACGAAAGCCGATGTTCGTGTTGGTATTCGTGGGCCCATTGTTCGTATTCAACGCAAACACTCCAGCATTAGAAGTATTGTTCCAATTGCCACCGCGTTGCAAAGCACGTTGTGCGACTTTATCCCTGCTTAAGTATTTTAATTTACTATTTTCTTCCAACCGCCTAATAATTTTCCTATCTCTGTAATCTTCTCGCAAAAAAGTCCGTATGTTTTAATATTAATAAATTTTAAATCTTTTGATAGTCTAACCAATATTCTTAATTTGTCTACATCAACATTAAGACTCTCAAAAAGAAAAGTGCTTTTAGTCTTCGAAGAATTTATTTTTACTACTTTTTCCAGTATTTCCAAAGAACAATTTTCTATTCTTTGCGCTAAAACAAATTTTTGACTCTTGGGAAACCTGTTTAATATTGGATGAAGCCATAGAATTAAATCGTATATTTTCTGAAACAAAATTAAATCATTGTAATTATACATATTCAATTATTTCTTTTAAGAGGTGCTCGGGATTCTTGAGCGTTTCAAAGGAAACACTCAAGAACCGTTCAGACTTTCAAGATTCCAAAGCTACCGGGCACAACGAAAGCCGATGACCGCGCTGGTATTCGTGGG